>JAZDDA010000199.1:0-121701 GCA_036679625.1 Gemmatimonadota bacterium
TCAACTTCACCTAAGATACACACACCCTCACCCTGTATCTCCACGAATTAACCCCACACCTCCCAACCGAAGCCGGAGTATGACGTAATCCCTGAAAACGTTTGTCAAAAAGCGTCTACACCATCTCTGATGTAGCGTGGAAAACTACCGGAGTTCGATCCACGAGTCAACGCGCAAATCGGGTCAGATCGAGGTTAAAAGCCCCCGGCCTCGAGGAGACCCACAACGTCATCGCTGGGAACGTAGAAACCGCCGAGTTTGGACCCACCCTCCGGCCCGTGCCAATCCGAACCGCCCGAGACCAACAACCCGTGATTCTGGGCCGCCTGCTTGAGCTTCTGTACCAGGGATGGACGCGAGCGTGGGCGGTAGACCTCGAGTCCTCGAAGTCCCGCATCGACGAACTCGGGGAGAAGATCGCTCAGGATTCGAATCGGAGGGTGAGCCCACACCGAAACACCTCCCGCATCCTCGATCATCTGGAGCACCTCGATCGGGTCGGCAAGCCCAGATGGGACAAAGGCCGGATGCTCATCGCCGATCAACTTGTCGAACGCCTCTGGCAAGACCGAGACATGCCCTCGGGCGACGAGTGCCCGAGCGAGGTGAGGACGACCTAGCGTCACCACCCCAGCACCAGCCGCTGACCGGACATCCTCCATCGTGACGGTTACGCCACCCTCGCACAGGCGATCCACCATCTCCTGCATCCGGTCGCGCCGCTGATTGAGCGCCCGCTCCCTGAAGATCGTCAACTCCGGGGATTCCGTGTCAACGAAATATCCGAGGATGTGGATGTCGTAGCCGATTCGTGAGCTGCTGGCCTCGATAGCCGGGATGACCTGGATCGGGAACTGTTGGGCGGCCTCGACTGCCTCCGGAACTCCAGCAACCGTATCGTGATCCGCGAGGGCAATTACGTCGAGTCCGCCCTTCGCCGCCCTGCGCACGACCTCTGCAGGTGGCAACGTCCCATCCGAGGTCGTCGAGTGGATGTGCAGGTCCAGTTTCACGGGGCGCCTATCCTGGTGAGAAAATCCCTGCGCGGATAAGAGAGAGGCTCGCCGGCTCCCCTAACCCGCCAGCACATCCTCAGGGTGTAGAACCGAGGAATCTGCGAGGTCAGAAGGCGGATCACTTCCAGCGTACTCCGTCAGGACGGTGACGTCATCGTTCTCCACCTTCATTACGCCACCTGCGATATGGAACGTCTGACTTCCGCCCTCCGGAAGGTCGATGATCAACTCCCCGTTACCAAGCAGCGCGACAAGCGGAGCGTGCCCCTTCAAGATGCCGACGCGACCATCCCATGCAGGAACGACCAACGCGGCAGCCTCGCCCTCGAACACGGCCTCTTCAGGCGACACCACCCGCAGCTGCAGCATTCCCTCTGCCATGATCTAGAGGTCCTTCGCGGCGGCGATCACATCTTCGATCCCGCCCTTCATGTAGAAGGCCTGCTCGGGAAGGTGGTCGAACTCACCAGCTGCCACCCGCTCGAACGATTCGATCGTGTCCTCGAGCTTTACGTACTTCCCGGAAATCCCGGTGAACACCTCAGCCACAGTGAAGGGCTGCGAAAGGAAACGCTCGATGCGTCTCGCCCGTCCGACGATCACCTTGTCTTCCTCAGTAAGCTCGTCCATCCCAAGAATGGCGATGATGTCCTGGAGGTCCTTGTACCGCTGCAGAATCCTCTGAACATCGACCGCAACATCGTAGTGGCGATCGCCGATGAACTGCGGATCGAGGATGCGTGACGTCGAGTCGAGCGGATCCACGGCGGGGTAGATCCCCTTCTCCGAGATCGCACGAGACAGAACCGTCGTCGCATCGAGGTGGGTGAACGCCGCTGCCGGAGCTGGGTCGGTGAGGTCATCGGCAGGCACGTAGATCGCCTGCACTGAGGTGATCGAACCCTCTGTCGTGGAGGTGATCCGTTCCTGCAATTCACCCATCTCGGTACCCAGCGTGGGCTGGTATCCCACCGCGGATGGCATCCGGCCCAGGAGCGCCGACACCTCGGAGCCCGCCTGCGTGAAGCGGAAGATGTTGTCGATAAAGAGAAGCACGTCCTGCTTCTCGACGTCTCGGAAGTACTCGGCAATCGTCAGCCCCGAGAGTCCCACGCGGAGCCGGGCCCCCGGAGGCTCATTCATCTGCCCGTAGACCAGCGCAGTGGATTCCAGAACTCCGGACTCCTTCATCTCGAGCCAGAGGTCGTTCCCCTCTCGGGTACGCTCTCCCACCCCACAGAAGACCGACCGACCGCCGTGCTCCTGAGCGATGTTGTTGATCAGCTCCATGATGATGACGGTTTTCCCTACCCCCGCCCCACCGAAGAGACCTGTCTTTCCTCCCTTTACATAGGGAGCCAGCAGGTCCACAACCTTGATCCCCGTCTCGAAGATCTCGGTCTTTGGCTCGAGCTTGTCGAAGGCGGGTGCCGCACGGTGAATCGGCCAATACTCGGTCCCCTCCGGAATTGGGTCGCCCCCATCAACCGGAGCTCCGAGCACGTTTAGAATACGTCCCAGCGCCGCCTCACCGACGGGCACGGAAATCGGCGCACCGGTGTCGGTCACCTCCATGCCCCTCGTCACGCCGTCGGTCGATGTCATCGCCACAGCCCGGACCATACCTCGGCCGATGTGCTGCTGAACCTCGGCCACGAGATTCACCTCCTGGCCGCCGTCCGTCGTTGTCGAGACCGAGAGTGCGTCATAGATCTGCGGAAGGTTGGCCGGGTCGAACTCTACATCGAGAACCGGTCCGATAACCTGTACGATTTTTCCGATATTTGCGTCTGCCATTATTCCTTTTTCTCCCGTCGGAATCCCCGAGTTGTGCGCACCTACTCTAAAGCGGCGGCGCCACCGACAATCTCGGCGATCTCCTGCGTGATCTGGGCCTGGCGGGCCCGGTTATAGGACCTGGTGAGGTACTCGAGTACGTCACCTGCGTTATCCGTTGCATTCTTCATCGCCGTGCGGCGAGCGCTCTGCTCGGCCGCGACGTTCCCAACCAAAGACTTGTAGACCGCATTCCTGATGTAGGCCGGAAGCAGCCGTTCGAGCATGAACTCCCCTGAAGGGGACAGAATGAAGCTGTCCAACGAGGCGGACTCGCCCTCCGGCTTGATCGGCAGGAGGTCGAGAACCCCCGGCGGAGTCGACATCGCCGATTTGAATTCGGAGCTCACCACGTACACCGCATCCAGCTCTCCACCCATGAACGCGTCGCGAAGGGGTCCAATAATCTGCTCCGCCTCTTCGACGGTGGGTGTATCCCCGATATCGACGTTCACCGAGGCCAGCTCTCTTCCACGGAATCGGAAGTAGGCAGCGCCCTTCTTGCCCACGGCATGAAGCTCGACTGCAATCCCCTCCCCCTCGAGACGATCGATGAGCTCCCGGGCCTCTTTGATCAGGTTCGCGTTGAAGGCGCCTGCCAACCCGCGGTTCGCTGTGAGGAGCAGAACCGCAACGCGCTCCACACTCGCCGGCTGCCGTAGCAGCGGGAACTGTTCGGACAGCGCCGGATCATAAAGGCTCCGCACGATGTTCGTGAGCGCCTCGCTATACGGCGTCGCCGCGTATACCCGATCGGTGGCGCGTTTCAGCTTCGACGTCGCGACCAGCTCCATGGTACGCGTAATCTGCCGCGTATTCTCTACGGATTTGATCCGCCGCTTGACGTCCCTGGCACCGGCCATCTAATGAATCTCCCGGTCCGGTTAAGCCGACGCGCCGGCGGGTTCTTCCGCCGACTCGGTCTGGGCCATGAACACCTCGTTGTAGGCACCGATCGCACCGGCAATCGAATTCCCGAGCTCTTCGCTCCACGCTCCGCCGGAGCGGATCTCGCTCAGGAGATCCGCCTGCTGGGCGCCGAGGTGTTCGTGGAACCCCCGTTCCCAGCTTTTCAGGTCGCTCGTCGCGATCTCATCGAGGTGCCCGTTGGTCACCGCGTAGATTACGCAGACCTGATTCTCGACCGGCATCGGCTGGTATTGACCCTGCTTGAGGATCTCCACCGTACGCTCACCCCGAGCGAGCTGCTGCTGGGTGGTCGCGTCGAGGTCGGACCCGAACTGCGCAAAGGCCTCGAGCTCCCGATACTGAGCGAGGTCCAACCGGAGGCTTCCCGCAACCTTCTTCATCGCCTTGATCTGCGCGGCGCCACCTACGCGGGAGACCGAAACACCCACGTTCACAGCGGGACGAACACCCGAGTAGAACAGGTCCGGCTCGAGATAGATCTGACCGTCGGTGATCGAGATCACGTTGGTCGGAATGTACGCCGAAACGTCTCCACCCTGCGTCTCGATGATCGGCAGCGCCGTCAACGATCCTCCACCCAGCTCATCCGAGAGCTTGGCAGCCCGTTCGAGCAGCCGGGAGTGAAGGTAGAACACGTCACCAGGATAGGCTTCACGCCCCGGTGGACGCCGCAGTACGAGCGAAAGCTGGCGGTACGCCTGGGCCTGCTTCGAGAGGTCATCATACACGACGAGCGTATGCTTGCCCTGCATCATGAAGTGCTCGGCGATCGCACACGCCGAGTACGGCGCGATGTACTGCATCGGGGCCGGCTCGGAGGCGCTCGACGCCACGACGATGGTGTAGTCCATGGCCCCATGCTGCTTCAGCGTCTCAACCACCGAAGCGACCTTCCCCGCCCGCTGACCGATGGCGCAGTAGACGCAGATAACGCCCTGCCCCTTCTGGTTGATGATCGTGTCGATGGCCACGGCGGTCTTTCCGGTTCCGCGGTCACCGATGATCAACTCACGCTGGCCCCGTCCGATCGGGATCATCGCATCGATCGGCTTGAGTCCGGTCTGGAGCGGCTCGCTTACGGGCTGCCTCATGATGATTCCAGGAGCTACGACGTCGATGAAGCGGCGGCCCTCAGCTTCAATCGGCCCCTCACCGTCAATCGGAACACCCAGGGAGTCGACCACGCGCCCGATATACCCCTCGCCCACAGGGATATCGAGAACACGACCGGTTCGGCGCACCTGATCGCCTTCGCGAAGGTGCGTCCAGTCTCCCATGATGACCGCGCCGATGTTGTCCTCTTCGAGGTTCAGCGCGAGAGCCGTGACGCTGTCACCGGTCTCGGAGGACGTGATCTCGAGCATTTCGCTCGCCATCGCACGCATGAGTCCATAGATGCGCGCGATCCCGTCCTTTACCTCGAGGACCTCACCGACCTCTTCGGCCTTGAGTTCCTCTTCGAAGTTCTGGATCTCCTTAAGGAGGATCCCCTTGATCTCACTCGCCCTGAGGCCCGACTCGTTAGCCATTGAGGTCTGTCCTGTGTGTAATCGTCATGCGCTCTCGACGGCCGGTAACTCCGCCGTCATCAGTCGCCGACGCATCCCGTCCAGCTTCCGCCGTAAGGACCCGTCATAGATCGTGTCTCCTGCCCGTACTACGATGCCACCAAGGATGGAGGGCTGCACACGGATGTGCGGAATTGCCTCCACTCCAAGCAGCGAAGACAGCTTCGAAGTGAGTTCTTCGAGGCCTTCGTCCGTCATCTCCCGTGCGAGCGTCACATCTACATGGGCTCGTCCGAGTTTCTCGTCCACCAATCCGTCAAACTCGCGAGCGATGCTCCGGAGGAGCCGTTGCCGTCGCTTGTCGATGGTGATGAGCAGAAAATTCATGAGGAGCTTCGGCAGTGAATCTCCGAGAACCTCACGCACGAGCTTTTTCTTTGACTTCGCGTCGATTCGTGGGGTTTCCAGGAAACGTCTGAAGTCCGGAAGCTCATCGATCAGCTGCGCCACGGAGCGAATCCCAGCCTGGTAGACCTCGATCCCCTCATGCGCCTCTGCCAACTCAAAGAGCGTCTCGGCGTAGCTCCTGGCGACGGTCTCGTCCCTCACGCCTTCGCACTCCCACCCGAATTTTCGAGCTCACCGAGGTACCCAAGCACCAGCTCCCGGTCCGCCTCGGTGTCCATCTTGGCCTGAAGGAGCTTCGCCGTTGCCGCGAGAGCAAGCTCAACCGCCTCCTGACGAATCGTATCCAACGCGGTCTCCTTCTCCCGCTCGATCGCCTGGCGGGCCCGCTCGATCATCGCCTGTCCCTCGGTCCGGGCCTTTTCTTCGATATCCTGCCGTACCCTCTCGCCCGCCTCGCGGCCTTCTGCGATGACCTGCTGCGCCTCGCGACGAGCCTCGGCCATCTGCTGGCGATGCTCGGCAAGGAGCTTCGCAGCCTCATCCCGCTCCTCGGCAGCGCGATCCAGTGCACCCTGGATTCCTGCCTCCCGGGCATCGACCATCTCCAGGATCGGCCCCCACGCAAACTTCCAGAGAATGCCGAGGAGGATCACGAATACGATCCCCGTCCACACCGTGGTTCCTGGGTTCACGTCGAATACGCCCGGCCCGCCCTCCTGGGCAGCCCAGAGTGCACTCGGCACCGAAAAGACCATGGCCGCCGTAGCGGCAAGAGCCCGATGTAGGATCATCGATTTCTCCACAGATTCATCTGCATTTCTCCACCGACTGCGACCCCAACCGGGACCACAGCAAGTTGACCCACGCCTTCGGAGAGGCTTCTTAAAACTTCAGGAAGGTCAGTCCGAGCCCGAACAGCGCCACACCCTCGATGAGCGCAGCGAGAATGATCGCGGCCGTCTGGATGTTGGCAGTAGCCTCTGGCTGACGAGCGATCCCCTGCGTCGCACCCTCACCGATACGTCCGATTCCGAGACCGGTGCCGATCACCGTAAGACCAATCGCGAGGCCGGCGCCGATGAGCTTGAGAAACTCTCCAGCCGCCTCGGGGCTCATGGCAGCATCTTGAACCGCAGAAAGCATTGCGTGCAGCATCATTCATCCCTTTTGGGTTGTGGATCAACGCCCGCCCAGTGCGGACGGAACTGAATTCACCTGACTAATGGGCGTGGCGGACCAGCCCGATAAAGACCGACGTAAGCATGGCGAAAATATACGCCTGAAGGAACGCCACAAAGAGCTCGAGGATCATGATCGCGCTCGCGATCGTCACCGCCCCAACCCCAACAGCGTAACTCTGGTAGACAAAGATGAAGCCCATGATGGCGAGGATCAGCGTATGGCCGGCCATCATGTTGGCGAACAAACGAACCGCGAGGGCAAAGGGCTTCGTCAACTTTCCGAGAATTTCAACTGGGGTCATGATTACCAGCATCGGCAGCTTCATGAATCCGGGGAGCCCGGGCGGTATGTAGAAGATCGTCTTCGCGTAGCCGACAGCCCCCAGCGCCCGGAATCCCGAAATCTCGATGACGACGAAGCTGATGAGAGCGAGCGCGGCCGTCACAGAGAGGTTGCCCGTCGGGGTGATACCGATCGGCGTCAGTCCGAAGAGGTTCATTCCCAGGATGAAGAAGAAAATCGTCAGGATGAACGGGGTGTATCCGTCTGCGTCGTGGCCGATGTTGGTCCGCACCACGTCGTTTCGGAAGTAGAGGATCATCGCCTCCATCGCGTTTCCGAAGCCCGACGGTGCCTTCGCGGGGCCACGCTTCGTCAGGGCACGCGCCACAGGGATGAAGACAGCCGAGACGAGAATCGCGGTAAGTACCAACACGATCAGGTGTCGCGTAAGGGAAAAATCGAAGGTCAGCCCGCCGAAGTGGACGGGATCGATATGAAACCCCTCGAGGCTCCAGTGACCGCCGGCGAATTCGATTTCCTTGGCGTCGGCGATATGGTGCTGAATGAAGTTGGGGAGCTCGTCGAAGGGCAGTCCACCCTCCGTCGAATGGGTCGCGGCACCCTCAACCGCTTCCTGTGCGTGCTCTTGTAATGCTCGTGAAAGGCTCATTACGTCGTCCGTGCGCTCTCGTTTCCGGCCTTGAAGAAGGCCGGCTCCATCAACAGCATTCCAAAAAAGAATCCAGCCACACCCAACAGCGTCGCTGCCGGCGAAACCACCTCCGTTGCAGAAACGACGATCCCAACTGCAATCACCACTCCCATTCGGATGAGGATCCCAATCCCCCACCAGAGCAGGAACCTTTCCGGTTCCCGCTTCGCCCGAAGCAGCATTCCAAAGGCCACCACCTGGACCGGATATGCGATCGCAGCCGCCGCAAGAACGCCAACGCGGCTCGCTTCGTCAAGGAAGGGCCACAGTGCCCCTATAATCACACCGATTCCCACGAGCCCGAACCCTGCGTATCGCCCCAACGCCCTCATGGACCTTCCTCCTCCTCGAGACGCTCCCGCGGCGCGAGAACGAGGTGCGCATAGAGGCGGTAGAATCCGGCGGCGCCACCCAGGAACATTCCGGCCAGCGTGAGCACCGATTGCCCCCCGATCACTCCACCGAGCAAATAACCGAGCCACCCAAAAAGCGCTACGGATGCCGCAATCGCAAAGCCGTGACCCAGATACTCAGACGACGCGCGCATCGCCTCGCTCCGCATCTCAGAGGTCGTATTCTTTCTCGTATCCGGCATACCGTGCTCCGCTCCGGCTGCCCTGCAGCCCGATGAAAATAGAGGCTTGTGAAACTTTACGCAAGCGCGGTTTAGCGCTTAGAATCACGGTTTCTGTGGAGTGAGGAGAGTTCGCCCTCTCCACGGGGAGTGAGGCGAGTTGCCTCCAGCGGCGCCCCTTCCTTGACGATGAGGAATCCAGTCCTCTAGTCTTGTAGACGGAGTCTGTTAGTGTTGTGGGGCAAGAGGAAACACTGGAACGATTTGTAAGCGCGAAAGGCTTGATGACGACATCTGCGGAGGTGGAGGCACACGGGGGCGATGTTGCGCTGCTCGAGAGGGCAGCCTCAGTCGCGGAGGCCCTCCGGAGGGAGGTCGAGAAGCAGATCATCGGGCAGCACGACGTCGTCGAGGGTCTATTGACCGCGCTCCTCGCCAACGGGCACGTCCTGCTCGTCGGCGTCCCAGGGCTCGCCAAGACCCTGCTGGTCTCTACGGTGGCCGAGGCGCTCGACCTCAAGTTCAGCCGCATTCAGTTCACGCCCGACCTCATGCCGACGGATATCACCGGTACCGAGGTCATCGAGGAAGACCGAGCGACCGGCCGCCGCGTGTTCCGGTTCGTGAAGGGTCCGATCTTCGCGAACATCATTCTCGCCGACGAGATCAACCGCACGCCACCCAAGACCCAGGCAGCGCTCCTTCAGGCCATGCAGGAACGCGAGGTCACTGCCGCAGGAGAGACCCTCTCCCTCGAGCAGCCGTTCTTCGTTCTCGCTACGCAGAACCCCATCGAACAGGAAGGGACGTACCCCCTCCCCGAGGCACAGCTCGATCGATTCATGCTCGAGTTGCCGATCGGCTATCCCAGTCGGACCGAGGAGGAGGAGATCGCGATGCGCACCACCGGTGAAGAGTCGATCGAGATTCATCCCGTAGTCGGTAGCACAGAGCTGATCGAGCTTCAACACCTGGTGCGCCGCATTCCCGCTGCGCCTTCCCTGGTGGCGTTCGCGGTACATCTTGCGAGAGCGACTCGACCGGGCCAGCAGGAGACTGCGTCGGTAACCCGCAAATACGTCAGCTGGGGTGCGGGGCCACGGGCCTCGCAGTTTCTTGTGCTCGGGGCGAAGGCACGTGCCGCCCTTCGCGGGGAACCGATTCCCTCGTTCGACGACATCCGGGCGGTGGCACCAGCGGTACTCGCCCACCGGCTGGTCCTCAACTTCGAAGCCGAGGCCGACGGCCGTACAACGCGAGACATCATCACCGAGCTCCTGCAGGAGAGTGATGAATGGAGGTAGGTCCGAGTAGGCGGTCACCCGAAGTGAGTGCCTTCCAGTGACCTGGCTTCTCGGTGGAATCGCACTCGCGCTGACCCTTTTCTCTGCGCTCCTCTCCGCCGCTGAGACGGCGACGCTCGCTCTCGCAGATTCCCAACTCAGGACGCTCAACGACGAAGGCTTCAAGGGAGCTTCGGACCTCGGGGCGGTTCGCGCCGATCCCGGATCCCTGTACACGGCACTCATCCTCCTGAGCACGAGCGCCGACACCCTGGCGGTGGGAAGCCTCCTCTGGTGGGCCATGCTTGCGGACGCCTCTGGGTTCCCGGGGCTCCCTCTCGCCGTCTCGATGGCAGGGGTCATTCTGCTGGCAGAGGTGGCTCCCCGCATGATCGCCGCGCGGCGTCCCGTCCGAATCGCCCTGGGCCTTGCCCCCCTCCTCGTCGTGGTCGAAAGGATCGTGAGCCGAATCCTCCACCCCATCGGGCGCCTCGAAGACCTCCTGGAGCAACGCGACTCCGAGGATGGATCGAGCCATGATGAGCGCGTCGTGCGGGAGATTTCGGAGATCGGGCGCGAAGAGGGTGTAGTCGGCGAGGAGGAGCACCTCCTTGTGGAGCGCGCCTTCAAGCTGGACGAGCTCACGGCGTGGGATGCCATGATTCCACGCGTAGACATCTTTGCCTGGCAGGATTCACAGACGCTCGACGCCATCGTCCGAAGCCTCGACTCCGTTCCGTTTTCCCGGGTCCCGGTCTACGGGGATAGCATCGATGACATCACCGGTGTCCTCTACGTCCGAGAGGTATACGAGGCCGTCGTAGCTGGCCGTACCGACGTCACCCTCAAGCAACTCGCCCGAGAGCCGCTCTTCATCCCGCGCAGCCTTTCCCTGACACGCCTCCTCAGTCAGTTCCAGGCACGCCGCACACACATGGGAATCGTCGCGGACGAGTTCGGGGGCACGGACGGGTTGGTCACGCTCGAAGACATCCTCGAAGAGCTGGTGGGCGAGATCGTCGATGAGACCGATGTCGATGAGGAGCTGATCCTCCGGGTTTCGCGCAGCGAGATCATCGTGAACGCAAGCATCGACGTGCGCGAAATCAACTACGCCTTCAACGTGGCGCTTCCCCACATCGAACACCGGTCGCTGAACGGGTTCATTCTGGAGGAGCTGGGCCAGGTACCAGAGGCCGGAGAGGTGCTCTGGACACCCGGCGTAAAGGTCGAGATCCTCGATGCCAGTGAGACCCAGGTGCTCCGCGTCCGACTCACCAGGGAAGCGCCAATGATCGACGACCCGTCGACCTGAGCATGGCCCTCATCATTCCATTCGGGGGCAAGTCCCCAAAGATCGCATCCGATGCGTTCGTTGCTCCCTCTGCCGTGATCATCGGTGATGTGACGATCGGGCCCAAGGCCAGCATATGGTTTGGCGCCGTCCTTCGCGGGGACGACCCCGACAACGGAATCTTCGTCGGCGAGGGAAGTTCGGTGCAGGACAACTGCGTCGTCCACGTGGGCGCGTGGGCCCCGACCGTCATCGGGGAATACGTGACGGTCGGCCACGGCTCGAAGTTCGAGAGCTGCACCATCGGTGACCGGTCTCTCATTGGGATGAATGCGGTAATCCTGCAGAATGCCCAGATCGGGTCGGAGTGTGTGATCGCCGCCAACGCGGTGGTGCTGGAAGGCGCCGTCATCCCCGACCGGAGCCTGGTGGCGGGGGTGCCCGGCAAGGTGAAGAAGACACTCTCCGGGTCCGCAGCCGAGTGGATCGCCCGCGGTGGGAACCACTATGTGGAGCTTTCGCAGGAGTATCTCGCCCAGGGCATCGGAGCTCCGATGCACGAAACGAAGTGTGAGCGCTGCGGGGGTCCGATGTTCGACCGGCACTGCAAGCTGGTGTGCGTCAACTGTGGGTACCAGAGAGACTGCTCAGACCCGTAGGATCTCTGTGACGTACCAATCGATGAGCATGTCGCCCCACCCGTAGGTCACGGCAGCACCCACCGCGAGGAAGATGCCGAAGGGGACGAGCTTGCCGGTCTTGTAGGAGATCGGCCCGAAGATCACCGAGCCGAAGAGCGCTCCCAGGAAGAGCGTCAGGAGCACGCCCGGAACGCCCAGGAAGGCTCCGAGCATCGCCATCATCTTGATGTCCCCTCCCCCCATGGCGTCCTTCTTGAACGCCATCTTGCCGAGCCGAGCGACGGTCCACAGCAGACCGAATCCGACCGCGGCACCGACGAAGCTCGGGATCCACTCGATCCCGCCAGGCAGGAAGGCCGCCCCCAGCCCGACGACCAACCCACCGAGTGAGAATTCGTCAGGGATGATGTAGTAGCGGGCGTCGGCGAGGGCGATGCCGAACAGGATCGTCAGAAAGACCGCTCCGCGAGCGGCCTCCACGGTGAAACCATACCTCCAGAAAACCGCCGCCCAGATCAACCCGGTGGCAAACTCGACCAGAGGGTACTGCACCGAGATGCCGACACCGCACGACCTGCACTTCCCCCGAAGCGCGAGCCAGCTCAGTACGGGGATGTTGTCGTACCACTTGAGCTCGACGCCACACTTCGGGCACCGCGAAGCGGGGAGCACGACCGACTCCTCGTTGGGCCACCTGTACGCGCAAACGTTCAGAAAAGACCCGATGGCCATCCCAAAAAAGAATGGGAGAAACGTCATCGTGGCGGTGTCGGTCACTCACCCTCCGAAGCAGGCGTGATGGGTTGTGTGAGAGCGTACATGAGGATCGCCCCGGCAATGCTCACGTTCAGGGACTCGAGGCCACCCGGCATCGGAATGCATACGAGGTGGGCCGCGGCTCGGATTCCGTCCCGCAGGCCGGCGCCCTCGTTGCCCACTGCCAGGCACCAGCGCCCCTCCGGACGAGCGGTGGCAACATCGCTCCCCTGCGCCTCTCCTGCCAGCAGCGTGATGCCCTCACTCACGATCCAGCGTTCAACCTCGTCCCATGGGGTACGAACGATCGGGAGCCCAAATGCCGCGCCGGCAGAGGCACGCATCGCCTTTGGAGTCCACGGATCCGCGGTTCCATCGAGGCAGATCGCGCCGGCGAACCCCATGCCACGGGCCGTCCGGATCAGGGTCCCGACATTTCCAGGGTCCTGAATGCCGTCCAGAAGAAGGAGCGGAGCCACCGAGTCCTGGAGCATGTCGAGACTTCCTCTGGGTTCGCCGCACACCAGAAGCACCCCCTGTGGGGCCTCCGTCGCAGAAAGCTCAGCGAGTTCCGAATCCTCGACGCCGATCACCTCCACCTCGGACTCGAGCCGATCAGAAAGCGCCGTGCCGCCCGGCGACGCCTCGAGGCCCGGGGCAACGAGAGCGAACTTCGCTTCGGCACCAGCCAGGAGTGCCTCTTTGACACCGCGCACGCCCTCCACGAGCACCAGACCCTCCCGCTCGCGCGAGCGCCTGAGGTAGAGTCGCCTGATCAACTTTGCCTTCACGATGCTCAGCGACATGTTTGGGCCTCGTCCAGGCGTGTACGTTTGGTGGTGAGACCTAAGAGAATACAAGGAGGTGCCGTGACATACCCCATCGCGCTGACGATCGCTGGGAGTGACAGCGGAGGGGGGGCCGGGGTCCAGGCTGACCTCAAGACATTCCACACCTTCCAGGTATTCGGAACCTGTGCGGTGACCGCGGTAACCGCGCAAAACACGCTTGGGGTATCCGCCGTGCACGAGGTCCCGCCCGGGATCGTGCGCAAGCAGCTCGACGCCGTCGCAACCGACCTCCCTCCCTCCGCAACCAAGACCGGGATGTTAGCCAATGCGGCCACCATCGAGGCGGTGGTCGAGGGGATCCTGGCTCACGGACTGAAAAACGTCGTGGTAGACCCGGTGTGCATCGCGACGTCGGGCCACCGGCTGCTCGACCGCGACGCAGAGGAGGTACTCCTGCGCCGTCTGGTTCCCCTGGCCACCCTCCTGACGCCGAATCTGGCTGAGGCGAGCGCGCTCCTCGGGCATCCGGTTCAGGACGAATCCCAGATGAGGGTGGCGGCGCGGGAGCTCGTAGAGGCAGGAGCCGGCGCGGTGCTCATCAAGGGGGGACACCTCCCCGGAGACCTCGCCATCGACGTCTTCAGCGACGGCGACATTGAACGTACCTGGCAGAGGGAGCGCATCGACACGAGCTCGACGCACGGTACTGGGTGTACGCTGTCGGCAGCGGTCGCCGCTGGGCTCGCCCATGGCCGACCACTCCTCGACACCATCCACCACGCGGTCGAGTTCACGGCCAACGCGATCCGCCAAGCACCCGGGCTCGGCTCGGGAAACGGACCCGTGAATCATTTTCTGAAGCCAGAGCTGGGCGCGCCCGCGGTCGTTCCGACGATTCAGGATTGAATTCTCGACAGCACCCCGCAGATGATCTTCGAGAGCTTCACGCGGGCCTGGGCACCCACAGCCATCACGTCGTCGTGATCTAGCAACTCCAGAGACAGCCCCGCCGCATGGTTTGTGATCAGCGAGAACCCGAGGCACGGCAGACCCATGGCCCGGGCGGTGATCACCTCAGGCACCGTGGACATCCCAACCGCGTCTGCACCCATCTTGGCGAGCATGCGGACCTCGGCCGGCGTCTCGTAGGAGGGGCCCATGACCGCTGCGTAGGTGCCGCGCTCGAGTCGCTCACCCAGCTCCAGCGCTGCCGCTACGGCGATCCGCTGAAGCTCACCATCGTAGGGGGCGCTCATATCGGGAAAGCGCTCGTCCCCCTCCACGACCGCTCCCGCGAGTGCGCTCCTCCACTGAAGGTTGATGTGGTCATCGATCAGCATGAGGCTCCCCGGGTGCAGCTTCCGTGAGATCCCGCCGGCGGCATTGGTGAAGATGCACGCCCTAACACCCAGCGCGGCAGCGATCCTGACCGGTGCGCATACCAGCTCCATGGGGAGACCCTCATACAGGTGGAAGCGGCCGGCCTGGATGAGGACCCGTCTTCCGTCCAGCGACCCCGCCACGTAACGGCCCGAATGGCCCTTCACGCCCACCGGCGGGAACCCTGGCACGTCTTCGAACGAAACGGAGACCGCGTCTTCGACCAGCTCCACGAGCCCGCCGAGGCCGCTACCCAGTACCAGCAACACCTCTGGGGGGTCGACGAGCTTTGCCCCGACAGCAGCTACCGCCCGCTTCACATCGAATGACATGGGGTTCATGGCGCCACCCTAAATCAGCATCCCGGCGACCGTCGCCGTCATGAAGGCGGCAATCGTCCCGCCGATCATGGCCCGGAGGCCCAATCGAGACAGATCATGCCTCCTGGATGGCGCAATCCCGCTGATCCCGCCGATCTGGATGGCAATCGAGGAGAAGTTCGCGAACCCCGAGAGCCCGTACGTCGCGATCACGATCGAGCGCGGACTGAGCCCCTCACCACCGGGACCCAAGATGCTCGAGAGTTGGAGATAGGCCACGAATTCGTTCAGCGCCGTCTTGATGCCGAAGAGCGCACCCACCGTCTGCGCGTCGGCCCACTCGACACCCATGAGCCACGCAACTGGAGCGAGACCCCAGCCGAGGATGCCCTGAATGCTGAGGCCATCCACACCGACCCACCCGCCCATCACACCGAGGATGCCATCGAGCATGGCCACGAGCGCGATGAAGGCGAGCAGCATGGCCCCCACATTCAACGCGAGGTGGAGCCCCTCCCCTGCCCCCCTGGATGCAGCGTCGATCACGTTCACATCGGGCCGCTCCACGTCGATGGCGAGGGTGTTGGCGGTGACCGCCTCCTCCTCCTCGGGATGCATCAACTTCGCAACCACGAGCGCAGCTGGGGCTGACATCACCGACGCTGCGAGTAGATGGCCTGCAATATCCGGGAAGAAGGCGATCAACATTCCCACGTACGCCGCCATCACACCGCCGGCCACGGTGGCGAAGCCGCCGGTCATCACCGCCATCAGCTCCGACTTGGTCATGTCCTCGATGAAGGGCTTGATCAGCAACGGCGCCTCGGTCTGCCCAACGAAGATGTTTCCGGCCGCCGAAAGGGTTTCCGCGCCTGACGTCCCCATCGTGCGCTGCATCACCCACGCCACGCCCTTTACGATCCACTGCATGATCCCGAGGTGGTAGAGCACCGTCATGAGCGACGAAAAGAAGATGATTGTGGGGAGAACGTTGAAGGCGAAGAGCGCGCCGGTATTGGCAACCTGACCCGGGACGGCGACGAAGCCACCGGTCCCATCGAGCGTCCCGACCGGGACGGTATTGGACACGAGGTTCCCGAAGATGAACCGCGCCCCCTCTACCGTGAAGCCGAGGAGCGCGAGCACGACCGTGTTCAAACCGGCGAAGATCGCGGTCCCCATCGGCGTCTTGAGGATGAAGAGTCCGAAGAGGAGTTGAAGGCCCGTGCCCCAGGCAACCAGCCGCCACGAGATCATCTTCCGGTTGAAGCTCATGAGCCACGCCAGGAACCCGAGAAAGAACAATCCCACCAGAGAACGCAGGCGAGTGAGCAGCGGCGTGTCGAGGCTTTGGCCGACAGAGGACTCGATCTGGCCCTGCCGCTCCAAGGCGGGCGACCCGCTTCCCTCAAACTCGGCAGATGCCAACACTGTGGGTGCTGCGAACAGCGCAGGTGCCGCGAGCGCCTCAGCCGAAAACAGCGACGCAGATCTGACCTCGGTCCCGCCCCCGAGCGTCCCGGTCGCTCCGGTCACGAGGAAAGCGGCACAGATAACCCATAGCACGCGGATCCCCAGCGACGGTCTGTTCACGAAAATCTCTGGTTCAGATGGTTTGGTGCCCCTCAGACGGACCCACCATAAGGGCCCACGCTGACTCAAAGCCAGCCCCGAAGCGGAACCTCTACCTGCCCACACCCAAACGGGCCAGCACTCCGTCGAGCCAATTCACCACGAAGTACAGGTGGTCATCCACGGCGCTCCCATTCTCATCTATCCGCTTGATGGCCACCAACTGGGTGCCGTCGGGGTGTGGATCGATTCCAGTATAGGGGCCGTTGAAGAGCGCCTCATCTGAGAGCACCTCGAAGCTGGGGGCGGTGCGCACGTTCGCGACCTTGGTGGTGTCGCCGCTACGGTAAAAGATGCGGCGACCGTCTGTCGACCAACGAGCCCCAAGCCCACCCCCAGTGGACACCCTGATCCTGCCGCTAGGTTCAGGAAACTCCATGACGTAGATGGCTTTCGAGCCATCCTCGTCCGACTCATAAGCGGCCCAGCGACCGTCGGGTGAGAGGCTTGCAAAGCCCTCATCCCACCCATCGGCCCGCAGAAAGACCTCACGGCTTCCGGGTGGATCCGTGTTGGTGGTCCAAACCTCTGCGCCGCTCGCGTCCTGGCCCTCGAACTCGGTGAAGAGCAACCGAGAGTCGTCTGGGGTCCAGCTCGACGCGGCGACGAATTTCGTCGATTCAACCAGCGCGGTAGCTGGAGACCCGAGGTCGAAGTCCCGGATGAATATTCGCGAGCGCGATGTAGATGGTGAAGAATATCCGTACGCGATCCGTGATCCGTCGCGGCTCCACACCGGATTATATGAAGGGCTCTCGTGAAGCTGGTCCTGGCTTCCAAGGACCAGGTCGCGGATCCAAAGCGACCCCTCGAGTTCAAATGCAAGATAGCGTCCTGTTGGATCGAATCTCGGAGCGCTGTAGTTACCCGGGAGGAGCCCGGAGATGGGAGTCTCATTCCCCTTCAGGTCGAGGGTAACCAGCGTCTCGTCGAGTGAATTTGCCCTCCCCGTTGCGTAGACTGCGGTTCCAGTTTTGGCTAACGCGAAGTGGAAACCCTCTCCTTCGTCCGTACTGATCTCGACGGCCACACCATCCATGATCGGGGTACTGGATCCCGTGATCTCACCCCGATCCGGGTCGAAGGGTGCAGCCACCATCGATCCATCGAGGGTCGCAAAAATCAGGTAGCCAGCGTCGATGTAGCGCGCGTCGCGCCCCGGCGTCAGCGCCTTCACCTCACCGGACGTCAGATTCAGCCACCTGATTTCGGGGTCGGTAGACGTGGTTGCCTGGTGGTTATACAACAGGGTCGTCCCGCCCGGTAACATCCTCGGTAGTCGCGATGAGAAAAGGGACGTCGCCAGGACGGATACAGGTTCTCCCCTGCCAAGCTCGACTTTATAGATCCCGTCCTGGCCGGCGAATAGGATCGAGCCATCCGGCGTCCACGAAGGGGCAGAGATGACGGGCTGAAGTGAGGTGATGGTGAGGGGTACCCCTCCCTGCGTGGGGATGCGCTTCAGTTCAACATGGTTCGCGACAAAGGCAATCCAATCGCCGTCGGGAGAAAACTCGGGGTCGGACGCATTCTCCGTCTCGGGAATCGCGCGGATGGCAACATCATCCGACGTTCGGATGTATAGCTGAGGCACGCCACCAGGCACCTGGGATACGAAGACGAGCGCGGATCCGTCCGGGGAGAGAGCGAGATCAGAGGGAAGCTCGACATCGCCCAGCTCCACCTCGAAGCGTGTCACCGGGATCGCGAGGCGTCCTGCCTCGACCGCGTCGCCTCCTGGGAGGAGATCGAGGCTGAAGAGAACGGCTGCGATGAGCAGGGCGACGATGGCCACCTGAAAACGCACATCGGCGAGCCAGTGCTTGTTTCCGGGGCCGGCTCCACCTCCGTGTGTAGAACCGGAGCCGTGCGGTCCAGTGCTCTGTCCTGATGTGACGTACGTGAAACCCTCGTCTTCCAGGGCCCGACCGAACTCCGCAGCGGACTCGAAGCGATCTGCGGGGAGCCGTTCCAGTCCCTTGGCGACTGCTGCCCCCACATTCGGGGGCACGGACTTGCGTTCGGAGGTTACGGACCGAGCTTCTTCGGTGAGGATCCGAATGAGGATGGCCTGGGAAGTCGGACCCGTGTGCGGAGGGCCGCCCGTGAGCATTTCGTACAGAACACAGGCTAGCGCGTACACGTCTGTGCGGGAATCCAGGTCCCGATCGGCGCTCGCCTGTTCGGGGCTCATGTAGTGGGGTGTACCCAGACTGAGCCCAGTCTCCGTCATGCGTGCACCACCTGCGGCCGACACCGCGAGAGCGATTCCGAAGTCGGCCACCAGCGGGTTTCCGTCATGCAGGAGAATGTTCTCCGGCTTGATATCCCGGTGGATTACTTCATTTCGGTGTGCGTAATCCAGCGCACTGGCGACCGCGGCCGCTAGTGAGACTGCCTCCGCTACCGGGAGTTGGTGCTCACGATCGAGGCGCTCACGAAGCGTCTCTCCCTCCACGAAGGGCATAACGTAGTAGAGAAACCCGTCGGCTTCGCCCGAATCGAAGAGCGGGAGAATATGGGGGTGCTGCAGGTTCGCCGTGGTGGTGATTTCGGTTAGAAACCGTGCTCCGCCAAGGACCGCAGCCAACTCGGGCCTCAATACCTTGAGGGCTACTGGCCGGTTGTGTTTGAGGTCCCGAGCCAGGTAGACGGTGGCCATACCCCCGGTCCCGACCTCCCGCTCAAGGGAATACCGGTCGGCGAGAGCGTCCGTCAAATTCTCAAGGATTTTCGACATGGGGCAAGATGTGGGAGGCCTGCGCGGGGCGACAGGGTGTTGCTATCGCCCACGCCGCGCCCGGTGGAAACTGTCAGCCTGGGCTCGTGTTTCTCCCACCGATGATTTTAAGCGCCTGAGGCCCTTCCTGCATCACGATCCCGAGATCGCAAGCGGCAAGCTCACCTGGTAGCGGGCCGGAGGGTTCAGCCCCGACGTTTCTGCGGGAACGTGTCTGCCGTCTTCCAGCGCAGCTGGATGGCTACGAACTCGGGGCGGCCGGGACCGACCCTACGAGCTTGTTGTAGAGCCATGCAAATACTGCACCTCCCACCAGGCCATCAAAAAACGCCCACATCAAGCCTATTACACTCCCGATCGGTGAGATCGTATAGCCACGGTACAGACTACCAACGAAAGTGGGTTCGCCGGTCACCCCATCAAAGGCGATCACCCACCAGGTGAGACAGAAGAGTCCCAGTCCCCAGATGATCCCACAAGCCAGCGAAAATGCCCTGATATTGAGCTTCATTTTCTCCTCCCAAATGGGTGCTCTTCTCCCTAACGGGCGTTCTCCTTCCAACCTTTCCAACCTGGCCCCCTCACCACCCGGCCGGGGGTGGCTCCTGTGTGTTCGCCGTTTTCCAAAACCTGGACGCCATTCACGAACACATCCTTCATGCCTGTGGCGTACTGATGCGGTTCCTCATACGTGGCATGATCTCTGATCTCGCCGGCATCGAAGACCACCACATCGGCAAAGTTTCCGGGTCGCAACGTGCCGCGTTTCCTGATCCTCAGGTTGGTGGCAGGCAGCTGGGTGAGTTGATGAATCGCCGCCTGCAGGGGGATAACCCGCTCGTCGCGTACGTACTTGCCTAGCAGACGCGAAAAGTTTCCGTAGGCCCTGGGATGAGGATTGGATTGCAAGAACACACCTTCGGGGGCCAGAGAGCCCGCGTCGGATGCAAAGCTCACCCACGGCAGCGCGATCTGCTTCTTGATGTTCTCTTCCGACATCAAAAAGTACACCGTGCCAACTCGGCTCCCATCTTCCATGACCAGGTCCATGGCGGTTTCTTCAGGGGATTTCTTTCGCATCTCAGCCACCTGAGCGAGAGTCTTTCCTGTCAGCGGCTTGAGTGCATCGTTCTTGAATCCCACCAACAATACATTGTCGGGCGATCCTGCAAGGATCAGCAGGTTTTCCCACTCGTCGGTGGGCGTTCGCATCTCGCGAGCGACGCGAGCTCGGATCTCGGGGTCCTTCAAACGATTGGCCCACTCGTCATAGCCACCCTCCTGAACCCAGGGAGGCATCGCGGCGTCGAGGCCCGTGGCACCTGCGGTATAGGTGTACATGTCGGCAGTGATCGCGAGACCCTCCGCACGCGCCTGCTCCACGCGCTGGACGACTTGCTCCATCTTGGGCCAGTTAGCCTCACCACCGGCCTTGAGATGATAGATTTCCGCCCTGACGTGGGCCTCATCGGCAATGGTGATCAACTCCTCTACGGCCTCTAGCAGTTGGTTGCCTTCGCTTCTCATGTGCGAGATGTACATACCGCCGTATTCCGCTGCGACCTTGTTCAGTTCAATCAACTCCGGTGTTTTCGCATAGAATGCGGGAGCATAAATCAGTGAGGAACCCACGCCGAGCGCTCCTTCCTCCATGCCCT
This sequence comes from Gemmatimonadota bacterium, assembly GCA_036679625.1. Lineage (GTDB taxonomy): Bacteria > Gemmatimonadota > Gemmatimonadetes > Longimicrobiales > Gaopeijiaceae > JAZDDA01. Next base: position 20,944 of record JAZDDA010000199.1, read on the forward strand.
GGCGCACGAGAGCCTTCATTCGCTCCAGTTCCGGCGCGGTGGGCTCCCGGTCTTCGTAACCGATTTCATGGATTCTGACGGTCGTGGCCCCGACAAACGATGCCACGTTCGGGGATATTCCCTGCTCGATGAGGTGATCCAGATATTCACCGAGGGTCGTCCATGGAATAGGGAACTTGATGTCGCCCTGCCGCCGGAGTACTTCCGCTCGCATCGAATCGGTGAGGGGCCCTTCGGACCAACCTTCGCCGAAGACTTCCAACGTGACACCTTGGCGAATATCACTCTCAGACCGACCATCCTCGAGGAGTGATTCAGTCGCCCAGCTCAGCATGTTGATGAAACCCGGGGCCACCGCCATCCCGGCTGCATCAATCTCTTTGCGGGCCTTTTTGTGGGACAGGTCTCCCACCGCCGCCACCGTATCGCCGCTGAGGGCCACGTCCGCGATCTGGGGAGCGTCACCGGACCCATCGTAGACCGTACCACCTCTGATGATGACGTCGTAGTCGGGTGAGCACGCGGCCAGCGCCGTGGCCAGGACAATGAGGGCAAATGCGCGCATCTCGTCTCCTCCAATCGTGAAGGTAGTTGTCACCCGCATGTTCACCTACGGTCCCAGCAATGTATGGCGCCAACCCCCACCGTGCAGCCAGTCCTCCGCCTCCAACAACCCCAGGGGTTTGCCGCCGCCGCGGTTCAGACCCTAGGTTTCGCACCCCCGATTACGACGAGAGGGAGACCTTCGATGCCACGATTCATTTCCGGCGTGATCTCAGTCGGATTGTCGTCACGAAGCGGGAACAACCAGGTCCTCCTGATTTGCGGGACGTCGAGCCGTACCCAGCATGGCCCAGCTTGGGTCGGAAACTTCGTGAAAATCTTTTTCTTGTAATTCCTGCGGTGCCAGCCAAGGTTTCGCCAGCCTACCCGCCGATCGCAGCAGCCCACACGACCTTCGAGGTGTTCATGCCCGCTCTCCTGCCCGGTCTCGTCATGGCGGTACTACTCACGCCGACGCTTCCGCTCGCTTCTTCTGCCCCCGACTCTGCCCAGGCCACCGCCCCGGCGCCCGCCGTCCTGAACGACAATCGGACGCCCGCTGGAGCGATGGACGGTGAAACACTCGTGCTTGCTCTGTCGATCATCGAGGCCGACTGGCGTCCGATGGGTCCGGACCAGCCGGGTGCGACCGTGTACGCCTTCGCCGAATCCGGCGAGGAGCCGACGATCCCAGGCCCGCTGGTCCGCGTCCGGCAGGGGACCCACATCCGAGCTTCGATCACGAACATGCTCGACACGGCGATCGTCGTTCAGGGGCTCTCATCCCGCCGACAGCCCACACTCGACATCCTGTCCGTCGCGGCCGGTGAGACGCAGACGGTTGAGTTCGACGCGGACGTTGAGGGCACCTACCACTACTGGGGAGCCGAGGCGCGGGAGGGCACCGCCGCGATCGATATTCGCGAACGGCTCAACGCCGAAGAGACGCTGGGCGGAGCCTTCGTCGTAGATCCGGCAGAGGGAGATGTGCCCGACGACCGCATCATGATCATCAACGTCTACAGGCATAAGTGGACGCCGGATACGCCCCTGCTGGAGCAAGGGACGCTCCTCACCATCAACGGCGCACCGTGGCCGTACACCGAGCGGCTGACCTACGACATTGGTGACTCGATCCGCTGGCGTCTGATCAACGCCTCCGAACGAAGCCATCCGATGCACCTGCACGGGTTCTACTTCAGGGTCGACTCCCGTGGGGACATGGCCCAGGACTCCCTCTACTGGCCCTCGGAGCGCCGGATGGCAGTCACCGAGGGCATGTCACCCGGCACCACGATGTCGATGGTGTGGAGCCCAGATCGCCCAGGCGGGTGGATCTTCCACTGCCACCTCTCGTTCCATGTGAGCTCGAATACTGTTCTGGGGGACGTCGCACCGGACCCCCTCGCCGTGTTCAGGGAGTCCTTGTTCGGAAATCCGGAGCACGATCCCGCCCACCACGTCGAACAGGGTATGGGTGGCCTGCTGGCGAGCATCTACATCCGGCCCCCCGAGGGGTACGTGGTGGACGAGCCGAAGCGGAGGCAGATGAGGCTTCTCATACAGTCAGACTCCGCCGCGGCCCCCGAGGGCGCCAACCCCCTTGTCCCCGTTGCACCGTACCGACGCCAGTTCGCGTACGTGCTCCAGGACGGAGCCAACGAGCCCGCTGCCGACTCGGTTCGCCTCCCAGGCTCCACGCTCATCCTTCGCAAGGGAGAGCCGACGAGCATCTGGGTCGTGAATCGCACCGAGGAAGCCAGCGCGGTGCACTGGCACGGACTCGAGATCGAGAGCCTCTTCGACGGCGTGGTCGGAATCGGCGGATACCCGACGATGCCCTCGCCACCGGTGATGCCCGGCGACTCGTTCGAGATCCGGATCACGCCCCCGCGGGCAGGCAGCTTCATGTACCACACGCACGTCAGCGACCTTCGCCAGCAGAGCGCCGGGCTGTACGGAGCGATCGTGATCCTCGAGGAAGACGAAGCGTGGGATCCGGAGCACGACAAGGTCCTGCTGCTCGGCCTCTCACCGTCCGCTCCTGGCGTGATGCTGAACGGAGCGACGGAGCTCCCGCCGATGGAGATGACGGCGGGCGAGAGCTACCGGATGAGGTTGATGAACATCACGCTCGCAAATGGCGGCGTGCGAGTGCGGATCGTCCGCAACGGCGACGTCGACCGCTGGACCGCCCGTGCCAAGGATGGCTTCGACCTGCCCGAACACCAGCGGCTCAGCTCCCCGGCAGATCAGCGGACCGACATCGGAGAAACCAGGGACTTCGACTTCACGCCCAGAGGGCCGGGAGAGTACGTACTCGAGGTAAGAGGTGGCACAGGGCGCCTGTTCGCGTCGCAGGTGATTCGGATCCGCGCTCCTCAGTAGAGAGCTGCCAAGTTCTGCCATATTGGCAGGTTTGCCTGAATTGTCCGCCTAAATGGCGTATTTAGCGGGGTTTTCTGTGGGCATGGACGTTGCATTTGCACTTCTACATTCTGCGGCGACGTACGCCGAAGCATGAGAGATCCACAATTGAGGACTTGAGGAGTAAATATGGGTAAGGTCATCGGAATCGACTTGGGAACGACCAATTCCGTCGTAGCTGTGATGGAGGGTGGTGAGCCCGTCGTCATCCCCAACTCGGAGGGCGGACGCACAACGCCGTCTGTGGTGGCGTTCACTAAGGACGGAGAGCGGTTGGTCGGCCAGGTCGCACGCCGACAGGCCATCACCAACCCCGAGAACACGATCTTCTCGATCAAGCGCTTCATGGGGCGGAAGGCCTCCGAGGTGAAGGAGGAGGAGAAGCTCGTTCCCTATAAGGTGGTGCACGACTCCAAGGGGCGGGTCCAGGTCAAGATCCCCAATGCAGACAAGACCCTCAACCCGCCTGAGATCTCTGCGATCATCCTTCAGAAGATGAAGCAGACTGCAGAGGATTACCTGGGGACGACCGTTACGCAGGCCGTGATCACGGTTCCTGCCTACTTCAACGACGCGCAGCGTCAGGCCACCAAGGATGCGGGCACGATCGCCGGCCTCGAGGTGCTCCGCATCATCAACGAGCCCACCGCGGCGGCGCTGGCCTACGGACTCGACAAGAAGGCGGAGGAGAAGATCGCCGTCTTCGACCTCGGCGGTGGAACGTACGACATCTCCATCCTGGAGTTGGGGGACGGGGTCTTCGAGGTGAAGTCCACGAATGGCGACACCCACCTCGGTGGTGATGACTTCGATCAGAAGGTCATCAACTGGCTGGTCGGCGAATTCAAGAAGGATCAGGGGATCGATCTTTCGACGGATCCGATGGCGCTTCAGCGCCTCAAGGAAGCCTCGGAGAAGGCCAAGATGGAGCTCTCCACGGCTCAACAGACGGACATCAACCTTCCGTTCATCACGGCTTCGCAAGAGGGTCCAAAGCACCTGAACTACTCGCTCACGCGGGCGAAGTTCGAGCAGCTCGTGGACGATCTCATCCAGCGCACGATCGAGCCCATGACGCAGGCTCTGAAGGATGCGAAGCTCACTGCCGACCAGATCGACGAGGTGATTCTGGTGGGTGGCTCAACGCGAATTCCGAAGATCCAGGACATCGTGAAGGAGTTCTTCGGCAAAGACCCACACAAGGGCGTCAACGCGGACGAGGTTGTCGGCATCGGCGCTTCGATCCAGGGTGGGGTACTCGCCGGGGACGTTACGGACGTACTCCTGCTCGACGTCGCTCCCCTGTCGCTCGGAATTGAGACTCTGGGTGGCGTCATGACGGCGCTGATTCCCCGGAACACAACGATTCCAACGAAGAAGGCGGAGGTCTTCTCGACTGCTGAAGACAATCAGACCACCGTCGAGATTCATGTACTGCAGGGTGAACGGAAGATGGCGGTCGACAACAAGACGATCGGCAAGTTCCAGCTCACCGGAATTCCGCCGGCACCGCGCGGTATACCCCAGGTCGAGGTGACCTTCGACATCGACGCCAACGGAATCCTTCACGTCTCTGCGAAGGACAACGCGAGCGGCAAGGAACAGAAGATCCGCATCGAAGACTCGAGCGGCCTCTCGGATGCCGAGATCGACCGCATGGTGAATGATGCGGAATCCCATGCTTCAGAGGATGAGGAGAAGAGAGCGAAGGTTGAGGCAAAGAACGAGCTCGACAGCCTCGTCTATCAGGTCGAGAAGGATTCGGCGGAGTGGGGAGATCAGGTCGGCGAGGATACCCGGGAGCGGCTCAACCAGGCGCTCGAGGCCTCGCGCGAGGTTCTCAAGACCGAGGAAGACGCTGAGCTGCTGAACTCCTCTCGCGACGAGCTGATGCAGGCATTCAGCGCGGCGGGACAGGAGATGTACCAGGCGCAGGCAGCAGACGCTGGGGAGGCCGACGAGGGTGTCGACGCCGAGGCCGACGTCGAGTCCGAGGATGACGATTCCGGCGACGAGGCCGAAGTCGTCGAGGCCGATTACGAAATCGTCGACGAGGACTGATCCTCGCCTCGCAGTAGTTGGTATGGCGGGCGGGAGGCAACTGCCTTCCGCCCGCTCTGCATCTCAGACGGGTGTACTATCAACTGGACGGACCTGCCTGACCGGCCCGCGTGTAGCAACGGGCAGGAAGGGTGGACACACAGTCACCGGAAGGCCTCAGGAGGGGCGGGATGTTCGATCCAATGCGCACGAAAGCGAAGCTCGTAATCTTCACCTTGGGGGCCTTTCTCATCGGGATCGGCCTCGCGTCGGGTTTTGGATGGACCGAACAGGGTCACGCCATGCCCGTCATCCAGCGGGCGCCTCAGATCTCTGAGGAGGCCGTTCGGCCGGCTCTCACGCTCAGCGACGCCTTCGTTGCCGTGGCGGAGGTCGTCACCCCGTCGGTGGTGCGGATCGAAGCCCGCCGCAGGCCACAACGGGCCGCATCGCGCGGCGATGACCCGTTTCAGCTATTCAGGAACAGAGACCAACCACAGCAGGCTCCGCTTCAGGTGGCGGGAGGAAGCGGCTTCATCGTTTCTTCGGACGGGTACATCCTGACCAACAACCACGTCGTGGAGGGTGCCGAGGAGATCGACGTATTCCTCGTCGACCGACGCGCCTTCTCTGCCCGTCTCGTGGGCACCGACCCATTCACGGACGTCGCGGTCATCAAGATCACCGACGATGAGGAATTCGCGGGCCTCAGCCTCGGATCGTCGGATGACGTTGAGGTGGGCGAGTGGATCGTGGCGATTGGGAACCCCGGATTCGGAGGCGGAAGCACCCTCGACTACACCGTCACGGCGGGCATCGTGAGCGCCAAGAGCCGTCCGCTCGGCTTGATCGGAACCGGCCTCCAGCAGAGTGGAAACGCTCTCGCCGGGTTTGCCGTTGAAGACTTCATCCAGACCGACGCCGTAATCAACCCGGGCAACTCCGGGGGTCCGATGCTGAATCTCCGTGGACAGGTCGTGGGCATAAACTCGGCGATCGCGAGCCGTACCGGGTTCTATCAGGGGTACGGATTCGCCATTCCGATCGACCTGGCCGAGCACATCATGGAAGACCTGATCCAGTTCGGGAAGGTCCGGCGAGCATGGCTCGGTGTGACCCTCGACCCAATCGACGCGCTCAAGGCAGAGAGTTATGGGCTTCCCACGGTCAGCGGAGTGGAGATTCCCTCCGTCGACCCCACCGGACCCGCTGCACGGGCGGGCCTTCGCCCCTACGACGTCATCGTTGCCGTCGATGGGCAGGAGGTCGCGACGCAGAGCGGACTCCAGCAGAATATCGCACGGCGGAGTCCAGATGATCGGATCACACTCACCGTATACCGCGACCGCGAGCCGATCGAAGTGACGGTCCGCCTTGGCATGGCAAACCTCGAGACTGAGCCCGAGGTGGCCGTGGCTCGTCCTGTCCAACCTGCGCGCCTCGACACCAAGCTCGGCATTCGCATCGAAGACATGACGCAGGAAATGGCCGCACGGTTTGGTTATCAACGCGTCGGCGGCGCCGTGATCACAGAGATGGCCCAGGACGGTCCGGCGGCCAGGAGCGGGCGTGGTCGGCTCGTCCCCGGAGCCAGGGTAGTAGAGCTGGACCGTGAGGTCGTCGCTGAGGCTGCAGACATCCGGCGGATCCTCGCGCGGGTCGATGCGGGTGACATCGTGTCGATTCAGGTTGAATACCCCGGTGGAAACCGGCGGATCTTCCACATCCGTGCTGCGGGGGATTAGCGTCCCACCCACCGGACCGGAGCTCAAAGGGCGCGCACTGTAGCAGAAGTGCGCGCCCTTTGCGTCTCCCGCTCCGCCGTTATCTTCTTTGAGAACCGTTAGCCCCCGCTTGACGGGCGTTTTATGCGAAAGTGGCGGAATTGGTAGACGCGCAGGATTTAGGATCCTGTGGCTTCGTGCCGTGGGGGTTCGAGTCCCCCCTTTCGCACTCGATCTCCCGGTTCCGGGTGAAATCTAAATGAGGTGAAGGACCGATATGAGCATTGATGCATCCCGACTCGACGTCGTGCTGCTCGAGGGCGAGCGTTGGAGGAGAACGCTGAACGTGACCGTGCCTGCCGACCTCGTTTCGAGTGAACGGCAGGTGCTCGCCAAGCAGTATGCCTCGCAGGTAAAGCTCCCGGGCTTCCGAAAGGGCAAGATTCCCGCCGGAATAATGGAGAAGCAATTCGGCCCGTCGCTGGATCGTAAGTTGCTGGACAGCGTGATCAATACCGCTCTCCAGGAAGGTCTCAAGCGCGAGGAGCTGCGGCCAATCTCTGAGGCCGAGGTGGCCGATCTGAAGTTCGAGCCGGATGAGGACGTGATGTTCGCGATCTCCTTCGACGTGCAGCCCACGATCGAGTTGTCACGTCTCGGTGGGTTTTCGGTCGAGACCCCCGAAGCCGTCCTCGAGGAGGACGCGGTTGATCAGGTCGTCGCACGCCTTCAGGAACAACACGGGAACTGGCAGCTCGTGGACGAAGGGCAGCCCACCGAAGGAACCCTGGTGGATGTCGAGATCCTGCGGCTTGGCGAGGGAGAGGAAGACGCAGAGCCTCAGCCCTACGAGTTCGTTCTCGGCAAGGGTGACGCACTTCCAGATATCGAACAGGCCATCCAGACGCTCGCTCCTGGAGAGTCGGGAGAGTTTGTCGTGCGCTTTCCCGATGACTTCAACGATGAGGCCCGCCGGGGAGAGGAGCAGCACCTCAAGCTCACTCTCAAGAGCATCAAGGCACTCGAGTTGGCAGAGCTTACAGACGACTTCGCCCGCTCAATGGGAGGGTTCGAGACCTTCCAGGAGCTTCGCGACCGGATTACGGAAGATCTCACCAGGGAAGCCCAGGAACGCGCAGAGAGTTCGGTGCGGGGGCAACTGTTGGACTCGCTGGTGGATGCGAACCCGTTCACCGTGCCACAGTCGATGGTCGACAGGTATGTGGATTCCGTGCTGGGTAACCCCGAGGGAGTCCCTCCCGAGAAGATCGCAGAAGCCCGTTCGCATGTGACTCCCCAGGCCGAACGTGCGGTAAAGCACTTCCTGGCAATCCAGCAGATCGCAAAGACCGAGGGCCTTCAGGCGTCGGAAGCGGAGATCGACGAGCGGGTCGAAGCCATCGCCGAAGCAAACGGCCAAACGCCAGCTGAGGTGTACGCAAGCCTGCAGAAGGCCGAACGCCTGGAATCGATCGAACGCGAGATTCTCGAGTCGAAGGTATTCAAGTTCTTGAAGGCTCAGTCCAACATCGAATAGATTTAAAGGGAACGCCCGCTTCTCCTACGAAGAAAGAACAAGAATGGCCATCTACCCACCGTACGTCATCGAACGCACGAGTCGGGGTGAACGAAGCTACGACATTTTCAGTCGCCTCCTCATGGACCGGATTGTGTTCCTGGGAAGCGCGATCGACGACAACGTTGCCAACATCATCATCGCCCAGCTTCTCTTTCTGGATGCAGAAGATCCCGAGAGAGAGATCTACATGTACATCAACTCCCCGGGCGGGAGCGTGTACGCTGGGCTGGCCATCTACGACACGATGCAGCACCTGCGGGCACCCGTCTCCACCTTTATCGTGGGGATCGCCGCCTCGATGGGGGCCGTGCTGGCCACCGCAGGGGCCAAGGGCAAGCGCAACGCCCTCCCGAACGCACGGATCATGATCCACCAGCCGTCCTCCGGGGCCCAGGGCACGGCATCGGACATCGAGATCGCCGCGAACGAGATCATCTACACTCGTGGGAGGTTGAACCAGATTCTCGCGGACCACACCGGACGCACCGTCGAGCAGATTGCCGACGACGTAGATCGCGACCGGTTCATGAGCTCAGACGAAGCTGTGGAGTACGGGCTCATCGACCAGGTACTGGTCGGCTCAACGACGGACGTCAGGATCCATGAGGACTCGCGGGACAAGACCGATGACGACGCCGAGAGCGAGGAATAACAAACGGATGACGGGGAGCCAGGCATGACGAGCGAAAAGCACCTGCGCTGCAGCTTCTGCGGTAAGTCGAAGGAGAGTGTGAAGAAATTCATCTCTGGGCCTTCGGTCTACATCTGCAATGAGTGCATCGCGCTCTGTAACGAGATCCTGGCAGAAGAGGAGGACCGCGAACAGGCGGACTCCGTAGTCCCCAGTCGTACCCCCGAAGATCTCAAGATGACGTTGGACGAGTATGTAATCGGCCAGGAAGAGGCAAAGCGATCCCTCGCCGTAGCCGTCTACAACCACTACAAGAGGGTCAACCACCAGGGAGTGCTCGACGAGGTCGAGATCGACAAGGCCAACATCCTCCTGGTGGGTCCCACGGGTGTCGGAAAAACGCTTTTGGCACAGACGCTCGCGCGGATCCTCAAGGTCCCCTTCACGATCGCGGACGCAACCACGCTCACCGAAGCCGGTTATGTCGGGGAGGACGTAGAAAACATCCTGGTGCGGCTCCTCCAGTCAGCGGACTTCAACGTGGCGGAGTGTGAGCGGGGCATCGTGTACATCGACGAGATGGACAAGATCGCCCGGAAGTCTGAGAACCCGTCGATCACGCGGGACGTGTCCGGAGAGGGCGTGCAGCAGGCGCTACTGAAGATCCTCGAGGGGACGGTAGCCAGTGTACCGCCGCAGGGTGGCAGGAAGCACCCTCAGCAGGAATACATCCAGATCGACACCCGCAACATCCTGTTCATTTGCGGCGGGGCCTTCGACGGTCTTGCGAAAATCATTGAGCAGCGGCTCGGGAAGAGGCAGATCGGATTCGGTACCGACGAGACGGAGCGTGCCCAAATCGACGAAGCCGACATGTTCGAGCACGTCGAGCCCGAGGATCTCCAGCGCTACGGGCTCATCCCCGAGCTGGTGGGTCGACTTCCGGTGGCGGTGCACCTCTCTGATCTCGACGAAGAGGCCCTGGTGCGAATCCTGACCGAGCCCAAGAACGCGTTGGTCAAACAGTATTCCAAGATGTTCGAGCTTGAAAACGTCGGCCTGACCTTCGACAAGGAAGCCCTCCGAGCGATCGCACAGCAGACGCTGGATCGCGGCACCGGCGCGCGTGGTTTGAGGTCTGTCATTGAGGGGTTGATGCGGGATGTGATGTTCGAAGTCCCTTCGCGGACTGACGTTCGGGAGGTAGTCGTCACCGCCGATTGCGTGCACAACGACGTGCCCCCCCTGCTCGTATTACTGCCCGACGCACAGCCGAAGGAAGCCTGAACAGCCTGCTCGAAACCCGGCGCTACTTCCCCACAGATGTTTCCTTCGATACCCTTTGCGATACCCATCGCTGACTCGTCTCGATAGGTAGGAGAAGTTCCCGGAATTGGACCCGAGGCCCGGGCCCTTCCACGTCCTTCGCCGGAGTTCTCTAAAGCCCTTTATGGCCAAGCTCATCCGGGTCGATCAGACCCTCGAGATACCCGAAAAGCTCCCCGTCATCGCGCTTCGCGACCTTGTATTCTTTCCATACATGGTCCTGCCGCTGCTCATCGGGCGGCCACGCTCTCTGGGTGCCCTCAAGGCGGCCGAGGCGGCCGAGGGGATGGTGCTCCTCCTGGCCCAGAAGGAAGTCGAGGTAGAGGAGCCCGTAACGGGTGACCTTCACCGCGTCGGGACCATGGCTCGCGTGCTTCAGACCTCTCACCTGCCCGACGGTAATGTCCGCGTCGTCCTCGAAGGACTGGGCCGGGTCAGGGTCAAGCGTTTTCTCTCGTCGAGGGGAAGTTTTTCTGCGGCGGTCGAACCCTTCGTTCCGGAGGAACGGCACCTCCCGAGTCCGGAGAATACCGAGACCGAAGCCATCATCCGCGGCGTCGAGAAGCTCTATCAGGAGTACATTCGACTCAACGAGAGAATTCCCACCGAGCTTGCGGAGAGTCTGGCCATCGACGGCGACCGCACGCGCCTCGCTCACCTCATGTCGGGGCACATGCTCATCCTGGTGCCCGAGAAGCAGGAGCTGCTCGAGAGTCCCAGTACGCCCGAACACTTCGGGCTGATCAAGGAAATTCTCGTCCGGGAGCTGGAGATTCTCCGGATCGAGGAGAAGCTGGATTCCCAGATTCGACAACAGATGGATCAGGACCGCCGCCAGTTCTACCTGCAGGAGCAGCTGAAGGCGATCCATCACGAGCTCGGCTCGGACGAGACAGACGACTGGACCACGCTCGAGCGGGAGATCAAGGCAGCGGCGCTGCCACCGCAGGCCCGCGAGCGAGCGGACCGGGAATTCGAGCGGCTCAGGAAGCTGAATCCGATTGCGCCGGAAGCCGCAGTGATTCGCACCTACCTCGACTGGATTCTCGACCTTCCCTGGGAGAAACGGACCGACGACTTCGCAGACGTGGCCCACGCTGCGAAGGTGCTCGACGACGCGCACTACGGGCTTGAAGAGGTCAAGGAGAGGGTGCTCGACCACATAGCCGTGCTGTCGCTCGTGGGCGAGCTCAGAGGCCCAATCCTGTGCCTCGTAGGCCCCCCCGGCGTCGGCAAGACGTCCCTTGGACGAAGTATCGCGACAGGGCTGGGGCGGGAATTCGCTCGGGTCAGCCTCGGCGGGGTTCGCGACGAAGCAGAGATCCGCGGGCACCGCCGAACGTACGTCGGGGCGCTCCCCGGGAGAATCATCCAGGGGATGAAGCGGGCGGGAACGCGCAATCCGGTGTTTCTGCTCGACGAGCTCGACAAGCTTGCCGGTGACTTCCACGGAGACCCGGGCGCGGCCCTCCTCGAGGTGCTCGACCCGGAGCAGAACAAGACCTTCACCGACCACTACCTCGAGTTGGACTACGACCTCTCGGACGTGCTCTTTATCGCAACCGCCAACACGCTCGCGGGCATTCCACGGCCGCTCCGAGACCGCATGGAGGTGATTCGCCTTCCCGGGTACCTGGAGACAGAGAAGCAGGCGATCGCCATCAAGTTCCTGTGGGACGAGCAGGTGGAGCGGCACGGCCTCTCCCCCGCCCGCGTCTCCATCTCCCCAGAGGCGATCAGCCACGTCATTCGGTCGTATACCCGAGAAGCGGGGGTCCGCGAGCTCGAACGTCAGATCTCACGGATCACCAGAAAGCTCGCCCGCCGCCTCGCCGAGGGCGAGGTAGCCGAAGGGTCCGAAATCGTGGTGGGGATCGACCAGCTCTCAGCATTGCTCGGCCCACCTCCCTACCTCGAGGACGAGCGCGACGTGAGGCCCCAGGCCGGCATCGCGAATGGGCTCGCCTGGACGGAGGTCGGTGGAGAGGTTCTGGACATCGAGGTGGCGATGGTCCCCGGAAGCGGGAAGATCCAGCTCACCGGAACGCTCGGCGACGTGATGAAGGAATCCGCCTTCGCGGCTTTGACCTACGCCCGGGCTCGCGCCGATCGGCTGGGGCTGAGCCCTACCTTCTACAAAGAGATCGACCTCCACATCCATATCCCGGAGGGGGCGACGCCGAAGGATGGCCCTTCGGCAGGCATCGCGATCGCTACGGCTCTCATCTCCGCGCTCACCGAGGTTCCGACACACCCCGATGTTGCCATGACAGGTGAAATCACACTCCGGGGGAGAGTCCTGCCGGTGGGAGGTGTAAAGGAGAAGGTCGTTGCGGCGATGCGGGCGGGAATCAAACGCGTCATCATTCCCGCCGCCGTCCTTGGTGACCTGGAGCGTCTGCCGGAAGACGTCAGGTCTGCTCTCGAATTTATTCCCGTCAAGACGATGGACGAGGTGCTTCGGATTGCCCTCACGCGCCAACCCGCTCCGCTTGATCCACCGGTGTCGCGGGGCCACGTGGAGGGGAGCTCCGACCTCGGCGTCCACCTGTCTCAATAGGTGAAGATTCAAAAGGTGGAGTTCGTTGCCTCGGTGCCCTCCCCGAGCGTCCCCCTACCCGAGGGCGACCTTCCACAGGTGGCGTTCTCCGGAAGATCCAACGTCGGGAAGTCGTCCCTGATCAACACGGTGCTGCGGAGGACCCAGAAGTCGATCGCGCGGGTGTCCGCGACACCGGGGAAGACTCAGGCACTCAACTTCTTTCGAGTGAACGGCGAGTTCTTCCTCGTCGACCTCCCTGGGTTTGGATATGCAAAGGTACCGAAGCGAGTGAGGGAGTCGTGGAAGACGCTGATCGAATCGTACCTGGAGACCAAGACGCACCTTCGTGGGGTCGTACACCTCGTGGACGCCCGTCATGAGCCAACAGCGGGAGACGTACAGATGGTCGACTTCCTGGCGAGGGTGCAGATTCCGACCCTCGTCGTCCTGACGAAGATGGACAAGATCACCCGAAGTCGGCGAGCTGCTGTCATTGCCCGTGCGGCATCCACGCTGAACATCGACCGCGATCAGATCCTCCCCTTTTCGTCGAAGACCAGCGAGGGAAGGGATGGGTTGCTCGAGGCGATGGACGAACTACTCACACCCGAGGGAGACCCATCATGAGGTTGGTTCGTTTGTGCCTTGCGGTTCTCTCGGCCGGGTGGATGATGGCGTGTGCTTCGGCTGGCGGAATGCCCTCCCCCGCGCTCGGGTCGGCGGACGACGGGCTGGTTCCCATCGGATATGGGCGGCTCTCCCAGGACGAATTCACCCTTACCCTCTCTACCGAGGGTCTTCTCATCAAGGTGACACCACTCTCGGAATCCGTGATCCGCCTCGCCGCACCTGACACCTACCAGCGGCTCCATGGACTCGCGGAGGCGCATCGGGACGCGATCGAGGGTCGAGCGGGCCCCGGCGTGCACCCCATGCTCGTCTCGTTCTTCAGTCGCGAGCAGAATGTGGCATTCCAGCCTGAAGACCTTATGCTCTCGGCTCAGGGCATTCACTACCGTGCCGAAGCGATCAGCCCGATTACCCCGGGATGGGGATCTCAGCGTCTTCGCCAGCAGGAGACACAGTCGGCGATCTATGGGTTTGAGCGCGCGGTGAATCTCGACCTGGGGTTTACGGTCGAGTACGGAGAAAGACGCGACACCGGGTGGGATCGCATCCTCTCGAGGCTTCGGGCCGAGCGGGCCCGCGTGCGGGCGCGGGCTGGAGCTTCTTCCGGGCGCTAGTGTGCTGAGTCAGAAGTTCGGCGCATCACCGAGTGGGCCGAAGCGCCGCCCTGGCAAGGAGCGATGACGAGGAATAGCAACGCTATTTCGAGAAAGAGCAACGCCGCGAGGGTGGATGCAGCGGTCCGCGAATGTCGGCGAACTTCTGACTCAGTACACTAGGCAACCGGAGGGTTCCCTACTCCACTCCGAACTTCTTGAGCTTCCTGTAGAGCGTGCGCTCCCCGATCTGAAGGCGCTCGGCAGCCCTCCTGCGGTTCCCCGCCGCCTCTGCCAACGCGGCGACGATCGCCTCCCGCTCCATGTCGTCCATCGTCATTCCCGGGCGAAATACCACCGCACCCTCTTCAGGTGGCTCAGGGCAAGGCGGCCCGACCTCTACGGCCAGGGGTACGGACTCGTCGCGCGGAAGCGGCCACTCATCGCTTTGCCCCGTCTCGAGACGGCGGGCATCCAGCGCCGTATCCCACTCGGCACCTCGAATCTCGGAGATCGGTGTCGTACCGACTCCCGCTGATGTACCAAGCGTCCCGGTTCGTTCGTCGCGGTAGGCGTCGAAGTCCTGTCGCAAATCCTCCACATCCATCCGGAGATCAACCATGGTGCGGAAGATGAACTCCAGGTGGGTTCGAAGGTTTTGGTCCCCCGCACCGCCGGTCTGCTCAACCGAGACGGGGGCAACCGACACCGGAAGCAACGCGGAACCCGTCTGGTCGCTCAGCACATCGGTGGGAATATCACTCGGGAGGATCACCCGCCCCGGCGCGAGCACCACCATGCTCTCCACGAGGTTCTGAAGCTCCCTCACGTTTCCCGGCCAGGGATGCCGCTTCAGGATTTCCATCGCCTCTGGAGATATTCCGATGAACTCGCGGTCGTGCCGAGCACTGACATCGCGAATGAAGGCATCGACCAGAAGAGGGATGTCGTCCCGCCGGCGCCTCAGGGGGGGAAGATCGATCCGGAGGACGTTGAGTCGGTAATAGAGGTCCTTGCGAAAACGCCCGGTTGCGACGAGCTGCAGGAGGTCCTGGTTCGTGGCTGCGACGATCCTCACATCGACGCGAATGGTCTCCTCTCCGCCGACTCTGAGAAACTCGCGCTGCTCCAGAATACGAAGAAGCTTGGTCTGCGTGATAAGGGGCATCTCACCGATCTCATCCAAGAAGATCGTGCCCCCGTTCGCCAGTTCGAAGAGTCCCCTTCGAAGGGCGATGGCACCGGTAAAGGCACCTTTCTCGTGGCCGAAGATCTCGCTTTCGAGGAGCGTCTCAGAGAGTGCCGCCACATTGACCGCGATAAAGGGCTTGTGGCGTCGCTTCGAAAGAGCATGAACGCCTCGGGCTACCAGCTCCTTCCCGGTTCCAGACTCGCCCATCACCAGCACGGTCGAGTCCACCGGCGCGATCTGCACCACCCGTTCAAGCGCCTCCCGGATCGCGTCGCTCTCCCCCACGATCCCAGTGAGCTCCTGCAGGCGTAGACGCTCGGTCAGCGTCCGGATTACTACGACGACTTCGGCTGCAGACGTTCCAGGGGGGAAGACCTCATCGAGCCCCAGATAGCGGCTTACCGCCGAAGGTGCCTCCGCGGAGAGCATTCCAAAGACGGGCACGCTGAGCACCTCGTGTGCCTGCCTCACTAGCGCGGCGGCGGTTCCGGATTCGAGACCGCCGGTGAGAATCACGATCTGGGGCGGATCCGCCGCGGAAAGCTCCTCATCGGGCGTGACGAACTCCACCGCGTACTTCGCGGCCTCGAGCGCGCTCCTCAAATGCCCTGCAACCTCGAGGTTGTGCGTCGAGATGAAGATCCGGTCCCCGCGTACTCGTTGGCTCACTTCTTTACGGTGCCCTCCCGGTAGAACGGCGGGCTCTCGACGATGGCGGGAACCACCTTGTCGCGAATGCGGACGCCGAGCTCAGTACCCGCTGCCGCAAACTCGGCAGGCACGTACCCCATCGCGATACCGTGCCCAACGCTCGGCCCAACCGTGCCGCTCGTCACGACCCCGACGTCTGCACCTTCGTGTGTGATCGAATACCCTGGCCGAGGAAAGCCCCGCTCCGTCAACCGGAGCCCCACCAGGCGCCTCTCGACTCCCTGCTCCTTCTGAGCGAGGAGCGCCGAGCGACCGCAGAATTCACCCTTCTGTAGCTTGGTCAGCCAACCCAGCCGCCCCTCGAGAGGCGTGTGCCCCTCGTCGAGGTCGTTCCCATACAACGCGTACCCCATCTCGAGTCGCAGAGAGTCGCGGGATCCCAACCCTGCGGGGATCAGGCCCTCCCCCTTCCCGGATTCGAGGAGCGCACTCCATACCGCATTCGCGTGCTCAGAGGGGATGTAGAGTTCGAATCCGTCCTCCCCGGTGTACCCGGTGCGGCTGATCACACAGTCGATCCCGGCAACCGCCCCCTCCTCGAAGCGATAGTACCCGATGTCTTGCACTTCGTCGGTCGCAAGACCCTCGAGAATGGACGCGGCCCTGGGGCCCTGAAGTGCCAGGAGCGCGAACTCATCCGATCGGTCCTCGAGCTGGACCTCGAAGGCCTGCGCCTGAAGACTCACCCAACTCCAGTCCTCACTCCGGCGAGCACCGTTCACCACCAGCATGAAGTACTCGGGAAACCGATAGATCACGAGGTCGTCCAGAATGCCCCCGTCGTCGAGGCACATCGCCGAATACTGCGCCTGTCCAACCGCAATGCTGGAGGCGTCGTTGACCGAGATGTGTTGTACGAAATCCAACGCATCTGGTCCGGTAACGAAAAACTCGCCCATGTGCGACACGTCAAAAAGTCCCGCGGCGGTTCGGACTGCGGTATGCTCTGCCGTGATCCCGGCCGGGTATTGCACAGGCATCTCAAAGCCTGCGAAGGGAACCATCTTCGCCCCCAACGCGACATGCGCGTCAAATAGGGGCGTACGCAGTAGGGTTTCACTCATTCGGTGTGTATCTCCTCTTTAGCCAGCGCGACCCATCAGGAACACCATGAGGGCTTTGTGCGCGTGCAGTCGGTTTTCGGCTTCGTCGAACACTCTTGATTGGGGGCCGTCGATCACCTCGGCGGTCACCTCCTCCCCGCGATGTGCGGGTAGACAATGCAGGAAGATCGCATCGGGATCCGCCCTTCCCATGAGATCTCCATCGACCTGGAACTTGGAGAATGCCGCGGCCCGATCCGTGGCTTCGTCCTCCTGGCCCATCGAGGCCCACACATCGGTGGTTACGACGTGGGCGCCATCCACGGCTTCCCGCGCATCCCGGGTCAGGGTGATCGTCGCCGTCTCCCGTGCGCGCGCGACGAGGTCAGCGTCTGGGTCGAATCCCTCCGGGCAGGCGAGCCTGAGGTCGAAGCCGAATCGGTAGGCGGCGTTCACCCAGGAGTTCGCCATGTTATTACCATCGCCGATCCAGGCGACGGCCAGCGGCGAGAGGGCGGGGCCGAAGGCCTCTACGGCCGTCTGGAGGTCGGCGACCACCTGACATGGATGGAGCAGGTCGGTAAGTCCGTTGATCACCGGCACGCTGGCGTGATGCGCGAGCTGCACGACCTCTTCGTGCGCGAAGGTGCGGATCATGATGCCATCGACATACCGGGACAAAACCTGGGCGGTGTCGTGAACGCTCTCTCCACGCCCCATCTGGCTCGACTGATCGGAGAGAAACACAGCGTGCCCTCCCAGCTGGAAGGTCCCCACCTCAAACGAAACGCGGGTTCGCGTTGAGCTCTTCCGAAAGATCATCGCCAGAGTCTGCCCGCGGAGCGGAGCCTCGGGACCCTCGCCGCGTTTGATTTGGGCCGCCAACTCGAGCACCTCGCGCAGCTCGTCTTCGCTCAGGTCCGGGATCTCGAGGAAGTCCCGCTTGGTATTCTCGCTCAATCGGCCTCCAGCCCTGCTACGGCAAAGGATTCGCTGGAAAATGGTTCAGGAAGTGGGGCGAACCGCGCTTCAAGCGCGCCCACGGTGCAAGCTAGCCGCCCGGGAAGCTGCGTGGAAGGCGAATGCGCCAAAAAGGCAGGCCCGGCCTCAGAGCCAAGCAATGGTACCGCTTTTTGACGGTACTCAGAGAATGTATCGGCGGAGGTCAGGATCCTCGGCAATCTTGCTCAACCCGGTCCTCACGTACTCGAGATCGACGGTCACGCTTTTCTCGGCCTCCTCGGGGAGCCCGAAGAGGAAGTCCTCGAGAAGCGTGGTAAGGACCGTCCGCAGACGCCGCGCCCCGATGTTCTCCATCTGGTCGTTCAGGGCGGCCGCGATGCGTGCAATTTCCTTGATCCCGTCCTCGGTGAAGATCAACTCGGCTCCCTCTGCGGCGACCATCGCCTGGAACTGGGAGATCAGCGCGTTCTTGGGCTCTCGCAGAATACGGACGAAATCCGCCTCGTCGAGGGAGGTGAGCTCCACCCGGATGGGGAATCTGCCCTGTAGCTCGGGGATGAGGTCGCTGGGCTTGGCTACATGGAACGCCCCCGCCGCGATAAAGAGCATCCAGTCGGTCCGCACCAGACCGTATTTCGTCTGCACGGTGCACCCCTCCACCACGGGAAGAATGTCCCTCTGGACCCCCTCACGGCTGATGTCGGGCCCTGCCCCACCGCGCTCACCAGCGATCTTGTCGATCTCGTCGAGGAAGATGATCCCGGATTCCTCTGCCCGAAGCAGAGCCTCGTGAATCACCTCGTCCATATCGATGAGCCGATCGAGCTCCTCCTGCAAAAGAATCCGGCGAGCCTCCACCACCGACACCGTCCGGGTCTTCTTGCGCTTCGGGAGCATGTCCTGAAGCATCTCGGTGAAGTTGTGGTCCATGCCCTCCATTCCGCCCATCGGCACGACCATTCCCTCTAGTGAGGGCGACTGGGAGACCTCGATCTCCAATTCCCGATCGTCGAGCCTACCGTCGTCGAGGAGAGCCCTGAGCTTCTCGCGGGTTCTCGCACGCCGACCCTCGATCGACTCATCCTCGGCTCCCGGTGCCGTCGATTCAATTCCCTCGGGACCGACGACAAACACCTGAGAGACGTCGCCGGCCTCCTCCTCCGTTGGCCTGGCCGGAGGCTTCTCTGCGGGCGACGGCGGAGCGGGCAGGAGCAGATCCAGAAGACGCTCCTCCACCTTCTCCTCGGCGACCTGGATGAGCTCATCCTCCCGGTCTGCACGAACCATGTTCACAGCTTGATCCACCAGGTCGCGAATCATCGACTCCACGTCGCGGCCGACGTACCCCACCTCAGTGAACTTCGACGCCTCCACCTTGATGATCGGCGCCCCAGCAAGGCGCGCAAGCCGCCGGGCGATCTCTGTCTTGCCTACGCCCGTGGGGCCGATGAGGATGAGATTGTTGGGTATGATCTCGTCACGCATGTCGTCGGAGACACGCTGACGGCGCCACCGATTCCGCAGCGCGATCGCAACGGCCTTCTTCGCAGCCTCCTGGCCCACGATGTACTTGTCCAACTCCGCAACGATCTGGCGGGGCGTCAGCTCGTCCAGCCATCCTCCAGGAGCGTTATCGCCCGTCTCACCCCCCTCGGGGTTGGAGTCGCTCGAAGCCGGCGGTGACTCTACGGCCACATCTTCTGGGAGAAGGCTATCTGCATTCGATTCCACGTTAGTTCAACTCCAACACTGTGATTTCGCGGTTGGTATAGATACAGATGTCGGCCGCGATCTCGAGTGAGGTCCGTGCGATCTCGGCGGCACTCATGTCTGCGTGTTCCTTGAGGGCCCGAGCAGCAGCGAGAGCGTACGTACCCCCCGACCCTATCGCGAGTATCGCGTCGTCTGGTTCGATCACCTCACCCTGCCCACTCACGAGGAACAGGTGCTCCCCATCGGCCACAACGAGAAGTGCGTCGAGGCGCCGGAGGAAGCGATCCGTTCTCCAGTCCTTGGCCAGCTCGACAACCGCTCGCGTGAGGTTCGCAGGGAACCGTTCGAGCTTTTCCTCGAGGCGTTCAAAAAGAGTGAAGGCGTCGGCGACAGCGCCGGCAAAGCCTGCGAGAATCTTGCCGTCCTTGAGGGTCCGAACCTTCTTCGCGGTGCCCTTCATCACCATCTCGCCCATGGTGACCTGGCCATCCCCCCCCAGGGCGGTAGTGCCCCCATGGCGGACGGCGACGATCGTTGTGGCCCTGATGCGCTCGGTGGTCATGGTTTCCAGGATTCAATGGGATGCCGACGACGGCTGAAAGCGTGGCTCAACTGAAAGCGTGGCTCAGTCGAGAAATTAACGGGACATCTTTACCCCACAAAGATGGGGAGGCTCCCGAGGTCTTGCTGAACAGCGTTCGGGATCAGGACCGCGGGTGGGCCTGCTCATACACGCGTCGCAGGCGTTCCCTGGAGGTATGCGTGTAAATCTGGGTGGTGGAGAGGCTCACATGACCGAGGAGTTCCTTGACCGCCATCAGGTCGGCACCGGCATCCAACAGGTGCGTCGCAAAGGAGTGCCTGAGCGAGTGTACCGAAAGCCCCTCACCGGAGGCCGCCTGGGCCACCAGATGCCGCACGACGCGTTGGATGGTTCGTCGGGAGAGTCGAGCTCCTCGTGGATTGAGCAGGAGCGCCGAGCGATCGCCCGCTGGTTCCCGGAGGAGCACCTCCAACCGGCGCGGCTCATACCCCTCGAGGGCGCGTAGCGAAGGCCGCGTCAACGGAACCACGCGCTCTTTACGTCCCTTTCCAAGCACCTTGATCTGGCGCCGTCCTCGGTCGAACGCCTGTAGATCGAGCCCATGAAGCTCCGAGAGCCGCAATCCGCTTCCGTAGAGAAGCTCCAGAATCAACAGGTTGCGTGTCCCCTGGAGGGTGTTCGCATGTGCCTCCGCTTCGGCGAACAGGAACACCTCCTCCGTATCACCCCGCGTCAGGTGGCCCGGGAGGCGTTTCTCGATCCGGGGGGCTCGTATTCCCTTCGTCGGGTTCGCGGGGACGACACCCTCACGATGCAGAAACCGGTAGAGTGAACGCAGAGCAGAGAGCTTGCGTGCCACCGTGCGACGGCCCACGCCTCTTCGCCCGAGCCACCCCATGAAGCTCCGCAACGTCCGCGCCTCGACCCCCGCCCACGACCACACGGCGCCGACGTGCTCGCCCATGAACTCGGTGAAGTCGTCCAGATCCCGCGTGTAGGCATCTACGGTATGGGGAGAGAGCTGCCGCTCGTCACGTGCGTGGCGAAGGAAGGACTGGACCTCACGAGGTCTCGTCATTATCCCACCTCGTCTCCCTCGGCGCCTCCCGTGGCGGATTCGATCCCGTGAGCCGCGATCCCGTGCGCCGCGATCCACTCCGTAAAGTCGCTCTGGGCACGGTCCGCGAGCATCTCACGCCTCCTCCGCTTGTCCCGGATCCTCTTATTGAGCGGCTCAACCAACCCCCAGTTGGAGTTCATCGGCTGAAAGCGCTTGCCGCTCCCGTCGCGCAGGTATCGGCAGAGCCCGCCCAACACCGTCGTCGGAGGCGGTTGGATCGGATCCTCACCGTTGAGAATCCGATGAAGGTTGATGCCGGCGAGGATGCCGCTCGCCGCAGATTCGGTGTACCCCTCGACCCCTGTAATCTGACCGGCGAAGAGGAGGTCACGTTTCCTGGGCGGTGATCCCCATGCGGTAAGGTACTGGGGAGAGTTCAGATAGCTGTTCCTGTGAATCGATCCGAAGCGGAAGAACTCGGCATTCTCGAGCCCCGGAATGCTGCGAAACACCTCCTTCTGGGAACCGATTTTGAGGCGGGTCTGAAAGCCCACCATGTTCCACATCTGGCCCGCGCGATCCTCCCGGCGCAGCTGGACCACGGCATGAGGGCGATCCCCGGTTCGCGGGTCGATCAGTCCGATCGGTTTCATGGGGCCGAAGGCAAGCGTCTGCACGCCTCGCGCCGCCATCACCTCTACGGGAAGGCATCCCTCGAAGTACGGCACCGAATCCCAGTCGGGTCCGTCGTGCACCTCCCCATCCAGGAGCGCCTGGATGAAGGCCTCGTACTCCTCCTGAGACATCGGACAGTTCAGGTAGTCTGAATCTTCATCGAAGCGCCCCGCCTCGAACACCACTCCCTCGTCCAGGGACTCCCGATCGAGGATCGGCGCGATCGCATCGTAGAAGGCGAGGCCCTCATCGCCGAGCTCACCCCGGATCGAGGTTGCGAGCGCATCGGAGGTGAGGGGGCCTGTGGCGACGATCGCAGGGCCGTCCGGAAGGCTGGAACACTCCTCCCGGGTAACCGTGATCCTCGGGTGCTCCTCGATCGCGCGCGTCATCCCGTCGGAGAAGAGGGTCCGATCTACCGCAAGAGCGGAGCCAGCAGGGACCTGGGTGGCGTCCGCCACGGTGAGGAGGATGGAACCGAGCGAGCGCATCTCTCGCTTGAGTTGCCCATGGGCGTTGGCGGGATCCTGGCTCTTCAACGAGTTGGTGCATACCAACTCCCCGAGGCCATCCGTCTGGTGGGCATTCGTTCCCCGTTCGGGCCTCATCTCGGTGAGGGTGACCTCGTGCCCTCTCTCGGCGAGTTGGAGTGCTGCCTCACACCCGGCCAACCCCCCTCCGACGACTCTTACACGTGCCATCTGCGTTTCGCCTCGCGCCGTCCGTTAGCGGCGACGACCCTTGCCGCGACCCTTCTTGCGGGCAGCGGCCTTGATCAGCATGTCGACCGCCTGCTCCATCGTAAGGTCGTTGGGGTCGCTGCCCTTGGGGAGACTGGCGTTGGCCGAGCCATCCGTGACGTAGGGGCCGTAACGGCCCTCTATGATCTGCACGTCATTGCCACTCTTGGGATGTTCCCCCATCTCCCGCAAGACAGGGCGTCCCGCTGCCTTTTCGTCGAGAAGTTGGGTCGCCTCTGCCAACGTCACCTCGAACAGCTCCTCCTCGGTCTTCAGGCTTGCGAAGGTTTTCCCTCGTCGCACGAACGGACCGAATCGGCCGAAACCCGCGACTACCTCCTCACCGGACGCCTCTTCGATTCCAAGCGAACGGGGGAGCGAAAGGAGCCTGAGTGCATAGGGAAAGTCGATATCCTCGGGCTTCTTGCCACCAGGCAGACTCGAACGTCTGGGTTTCTCACCATCCGTCGCCTCGCCCAGCTGGACGTAGGGCCCGTAGGGACCCTGACGCATGAACACCTCCAGGCCGGACTCGGGGTCGGTGCCCATCGGCTCATCCTGCCCTGGGAGTTTATCGAGCGGCCGATTGCTCCTGCACCCGGGATACGCCGAGCACCCGAGAAAGCGACCATATCGATTCCAACGCACGAGCATGGGCTCACCGCACAGGTCGCACGTCTCCCCATCTGCGGCGAGGATCTCCTTGATGATATCGTCAGATCGCGCCTCACCCGCCTCCAACTGTGCCTTGAACGGCGGATAGAACTCCCCAAGCAGGGCTCGCCACCCCACCTCGCCCTCTTCGATCCGGTCCAGGCCACGCTCCATCCGGCTCGTGAACTCCACGTCGAAGATGTCCGGGAACACCCGCACCAGAAACTTCGACACAGTGTCCCCGAGCGCGGTCGGAAAGAACCGGCGCTCCTCGATGTCGACATACCCACGATCCCGGATGGTCGAAATAATCTGGGCGTAGGTGGACGGACGCCCGATGCCGAGCCGCTCGAGCTCCTTGACGAGCGAGGCCTCGGAAAAGCGCGGGGGTGGCTGCGTGAAGTGCTGCTTCGGGTCTATTCCGAGCAGCGCTGCGACGTCTCCGGTCTCGAGCGCCGGAAGAGGCTCGAGGTCGTCCAGGCGCCGGTGTTCCCCCGCCTCCGTGGCTTCCAGGTAGAGTCTCGTGAAGCCCTGA
Source organism: Gemmatimonadota bacterium (assembly GCA_036679625.1). Classification (GTDB taxonomy): domain Bacteria; phylum Gemmatimonadota; class Gemmatimonadetes; order Longimicrobiales; family Gaopeijiaceae; genus JAZDDA01. The sequence goes on from JAZDDA010000199.1 coordinate 44,809, forward strand.
AACTTGACGACCGACCCAGTGGCGCGGAACTGGTAGGCTGCCGGCGGCGTGCCCTGAAGGTCGAAGTCCAGCGTCGTCGTGTCATACACGGCTGAGGACATCTGGCTTGCCACGAAGCGGAGCCAGATCAGCTCGTAGAGCTTGACCAGGTCGGCGTCGACGATGCCCTTGAGATGTTCGGGATGGATCGAGACGCTGGTCGGTCTGATCGCCTCGTGCGCGTCCTGCGAGGCCTTGGCCTGCTTTCCGGCCCACATCCGTGGCGCGTCAGGGATGTAGGATTTTCCAAACTCGTCGGCGATCCAATTTCGGGCCGCCTCCACTGCGCTTGGAGCTACACGGGTCGAGTCCGTGCGCATGTACGTGATCAGTCCCGTCGGCCCACGCCCTGGCAGCTCCACACCTTCATAAAGCCGCTGGGCAGTCGTCATCGTGCGCTTGGCAGAGAAGCGCATGCGTTTGGCTGCCGCCTGCTGCAGCGTGGAGGTCGTGAACGGCGGAGCCGGGTTCTTCCGTCTCTCTCGGCGCTTTACGTCCGTCACGGCAAAGGGAAGGCCATCGACGGCGGCGAGCACTGCACTCGCCTCAGCCTCGTTCACGATCGTGAACGCCTTGCCATCAATCTTATGCAGCTTCGCCTCGAAGCCCTGTTCGTCTTTCTCGAGACGTGCCGTGATCGACCAGTACTCCTCTGCATCGAATGCCTTGATGAGGTCTTCTCGCTCACAGATGAGGCGCACGGCGACGGTTTGCACCCTACCCGCGGACAGGCCGGGGCGAATCGGTTTCCAGAGGAACGGACTCACCTTGTATCCCACCAACCGGTCGAGGATGCGGCGAGCCTGCTGCGCCTCGACGCGCTGCATATCGAGCGGACCGGGGCTCGCCACGGCCTCCTCCACAGCACTCTTCGTGATCTCGCGGAAGGTCACGCGGCGAAACCGGTCTGGCTGCTTGAGGAATCCGAGCTGCTCCGCCACGTGAAACGCGATCGCCTCTCCCTCGCGATCGGGGTCCGTTGCCAGGATGATGGTTTGGGCTTCCTTGGCCTTCTTCTTGAGGTCAGTGAGGATCTTCCCCTTGCCTCGAATCGTGACGTACTTGGGCTCAAAGTTGTTGTCCACGTCCACCCCGAGCTCCTTGGGAGGGAGATCGCGGACATGTCCCACGGAGGCCGCCACCGAGTAGTCAGCTCCCAGGTAACGACCGATCGTCTTGGCCTTGGCCGGTGACTCGACGATTACGAGATGTCTAGACAAGTTCACTCACTGAAGTTTGAGTTTTCGATGATGAGGTTCATGGATGAGCCGCCTCATCCCCCCGACGGTTACAACGGTCGGGGCCCTGCCTGACACACCTGACGATCGAATCTGCCAGCGCATGAGGAAACCCATCTTCGCTGGACAGCGCAAGGTCTGCCTTCTCATAGGCCCACCTTCGGACCCCCAACAACTCCTCAGCCCGGGCAAGCGGCTGGTCCACATCAAGTAGCGGTCGAGTCGGGCCATCTCTACCCGACCGGTCGACCGCAGTCGCTGCATCGACCTTGAGCCAAACCGAGAGTGTGCCACCCGGTAGAGAGTCCATGTGGTCACCCTCCGGTGGCCACCCACCCCCTGAGGCAAGCACGACCTGATCCAGACCCAGGAGGTACCTTCCTACGCCGTGCTCGATCTCGCGGAACCTACGCTCCCCGTGCTTCCGAAAGATCGAATGCGGAGATTCGCCTTCCCGTTCCTCAATCACCCGATCGAAGTCGTAGAAATCCCACCCGAGCGACGCGGCAACGCCGCGCCCAACGGTTGTCTTCCCGCTGGCCATGAACCCGACCAGTAGCACCCGTCGGATCGAGGACGCCTCAGAGTCAACGCTCTCCATATCCTCGTTCGGTCAGATACGAGATGTAGCCATCGAAGTTCCGCCGGACCTCTCCGAGTGAGTCCCCGGCAAACTTCTCGAGGAAGGCATCCGCGACTACGAGCGCCGTCATCGCCTCCCCGACGACCGCAGCGGCCGGAACCGCGCACACGTCCCCACGCTCAACCGCTGCATCTCCCTCTGACCCATCCCTCATATCCACCGAGGGCAGCCGGGACCGCAGCGTCGCAATCGGCTTCATTCCTGCTCGCACAACGAGTGGCTCTCCGTTGGTAACGCCCCCCTCGAGCCCCCCAGCCCGGTTCGACGCCCTCCCGATGCCTCCGCCCCGCAGATGACCCTCCACCGGCACGATGGGGTCGTGGACGGTGGATCCGGGTCGCCTGGCGGCCGCAAAGCCCACCCCGATCTCAACGGCCTTGATGGCCTGTATGGACATCATCGCTCCAGCCAGTCGGCCGTCGAGCTTTCGGTCCCACGAGACATAGCTACCGAGGCCGGCGGGCAAGCCGCGTACTACGACCTCAAACACGCCCCCAAGCGTATCACCCGCTTCCTTCGCTTGGTCGATGGCCTCCACCATCCGCTCAGAGGCGGCGGGGTCGAGCGTCCGCACCGGCGAAGCGTCGCTGGCGGCGTTCAGGTCTTCCGGCAAGTCTTCAGCGGGCGCTGCCGTGACGTCGCCGATCGAAACGACGTGGCTCCCCACCCGAATGTCGAACTCACGGAGCAACGCCTTGGCGACCGCTCCGCAGGCAACCCGCGCTGCGGTCTCCCGGGCACTCGCTCGTTCGAGGATATCTCTCGTGTCCCGCCGGTCGTACTTGAGCAGTCCCACGAGATCGGCGTGCCCAGGACGGGGGAGGTAGAGCGACCGAAGCGCCTTGGGATTCCCCCCCTCTGGGGCTGGTTCATGGGACATCGCGACCTTCCAATTCTCCCAATCTCGATTCCAGATCACCATCGAGAGCGGCGACCCGAGCGTCTCTCCCAGGCGAACGCCGGAGATCAGATCGGCCCGATCGGACTCGATCATCATCCTCCGGCCTCGCCCATACCCACCCTGACGGCGCGTCAGCTCCGGATCCACGTCGCGGGCGATGTCCAGCGGCAGGCCGGCGGGCAATCCCTCCATTATGGCCACGAGCCCACGTCCGTGAGACTCGCCCGCCGTTCTGAATGACAATGTCTTCATCAGCTTCCACCTCGGCTCACGAGGTTCTTGAAGTGTCTCACCCGCGCAACGATAAACGAAGACCCCGGTGGCCGTCCAGCCAACGGGGTTGAGATCGCCGAGGCGCCAGTCGCGGGCGTTAGCCTGAACATCTCATCGGATAGCGTCCGGCACTCTGACAAGCCGGAGAGGCACGCCAGCGGCCTGAAGCTGAAGAACCGGCGTGGGTGGGACATCGAGGAACACAGACACCGTGTCCGCACTCGAATTGCCATCTCCGTCCCACGCCGTGGTGATAATCAACGCGGTCTCGACGAATCGGTCCGGCGTCGCAACAAGGGTACGCGCAATGGTGGTGTCCACCGGCAACCCATCCAACACAACCAACTGGGATTCGAAGCGGGGAATGACCTCGTCGAGACCCGTGTCGACATTCCCGCGGATGGAAAAGCCTACGATGAAGACCGAATCCACCCCACCGGCATCCGTTACCAGAACCGAGATAAGGAGGGAATCCCCAATGGCGTGTGTGGTGACGCTGTCACCGGTGGGCTTGAGGATCGTCACACTGGGTGGAGTGATGTCGCTGGTCACCAACGGCACGGTAGGGTCCCGGTCACAGGCACCCAGCGCCAACCCGCAAGAGACCACCCCGACGGCGATTGTCCGCCGGGGTAGTCCCCGAGAGCCGAAGAACATCAGGCTCTGCCCCACGACACGATCAGTTGCCGAGGTCGGTTCGGACGATATGCGGGGTGACGAGGATGATCAGGTCTCGCTGGATCTCGGACCTCCGCGTGGTCCGGAAGAGCGCTCCAAGTACCGGGATATTCATGAGCCCTGGAATCCCCGATCGAATCTCTGAACGCTCCGTGACCGTCAGCGCAGCGGCGACCACTGTCTCGCCATCCCGTACCAGAATCCGTGTGTCGGCGTTCTGGGTGCGGAAGAGCAGCCCGATGTCGGCATCTGCGGCGTCTGCGGCGGACCGCTCCGCATGGATGTCGAGGAGGATGTGGTCCGAGGTCGTGATATGCGGCGTCGCCCGGAGGATGATTCCTGTCTCCTCGAACTGAACCGTCGCAACAGGCTGAGAGCTCGCCCCGCCCCCGCCACCCTGGGAACCGGCGTCCAACACTCGGATCGGCGTGCGTTCACCAACCTGCAGCTGAGCCTCGAAGTTGTCGGCAACCGTCACCGAAGGCGCCGCCTGAATGTCGCTCAGATTCATCGACTCAAGTGCCTCAACGAAGCTGACCAGCGTGTGTCGCCCAAGCACCAATGAACTGAGCAACGTGATCGTCGGGTTTGTCAGACGGTTCTGCGCGTTACCAAGTGCCGCGATCGAACTCCCGCCGAGGGAGACAACGTTGGTCCCCTGCGGAACCGGGTCGAGGATGCCGTCCCCATCGAGATCGGCTATACCTGGCGTAAGCTTGTTGAGCTGGTTCCCCTGACGGTCTTTGAGGTCGTACGCAACTCCCAATTCATTGAGATCGGTACGGTTCACGAAGATGATCTTGGCAGAAATCATGACCTGCTGGGTAGGCACGTCCAACTCTCGAATCAGGCGATCGACGGCCTCGTGTACTCGATCAATGTCCGTGACGATCACGGTGTTCATTCCAGGAACATCCGAAGCCAAGCCTCTGGAAGAGAGGAGCGGCGTCATCGACGCCGCCATCTCTGTGGAGGTGCCATAGTTGATTCGATATGGCCGACTGCGCAGAGGGGAAAACGCCTCCTGCGCGTTCAGATTCTCCATGTTTTCGACACGAATGATGCCAGTATCGTCCTCGATGCCGATCAGCCCCTGCCCCAGAAGGATGGCATTCAATGCATCATCCCAGGCCTGGTCCCGAATCTCGGCATTCACCGTTCCGTCAACCCCAGCCGCCGGAAGGATCGAGCGGTTGGCGAACTCAGCGAAGGTGAAGAGGACCTCACTGATCGGCGAGTTGTTGAACGCAATCGTGATGCGGCGAGCAGGCGCGGCCTGCGGCTCAGCAACCGGTGCGGCCTCAGCCCCACTCGCGGTGCTCGCCGTGGACACTGCAGGAGATCCATCGACCGCCGCATCCCAGGGCTCGAAGGCTCCGAAGGGATTTGCCATGGAGACGTGGACGTACCCGTCGTACTGGGTGACCGTGTAGTCAACCAGCTGATTGAGCTCGATCACGATCCGGACAATATCATCCGAGTACTGGCTGGTCCGCACAGACCGGATGCCACCTCGATTTATCCCAACGAAATCTTCCTGAGGAAGCAGATGTTGGGCGTTGATTACATCGAGGACGAGGCGGCTTGGCCCCTCCATGGTGAACTCCCGGAACTCTACAGGACCCTCCACCGAAATGAGAACCTCTGTTCGCTCCAGGCTCGGCACGATCGTAAGACTCGTGACGTCACTCGTCGCTCCAGCAAACAGGCTGAACAACACTGTAAGGATCGTGGTCATTCTGGGCCTCCCCCCTGGCCCGCGCCTCGAATGGGGAGCGTCAACTCACGCTCCTCCCTGAGGCCGAACTCTTCGACTTCGACGATGACCCGCTTCGGCTCGATCCGAAGAATGGTCGTATTTCCCACTCGCTGTCCCACCCGCACTCGGAAGGTCAGCTGCTGCCGTACTTCAACTCCGTCCTCATCCACCACTGGTGCCGCCGCGCCTTGTCCTGCACCAGCGGCCGACAACAATGCAACACTCTGGCCCGGCTCTTCGGAGAACAAGACTCCAAGGAGGCGCAGGCGCTCGAAACGGGGGCCTCCATCCTCAGTCGTGAGCAGAGGCCGGAACGGATTTCTTCGAGCGTACTCCGGGTATTGGAAAACCTCGCGCTCGAACACGAGCCGCGTGGTGTCCGCGCCCGGAGGTCCACTACCCTGTTGGGCAGCGACAGGGGCAGCAGCCCCGACCACAATCAGGCAGAGAGCGCCCTGCCACAACTGTCGGGTGCGAATGGTCATTGCGATCCTTCCTGGGGCGGTGCTGCACCCGGCTCCGCGCCTACTGGCCGAGTCGCAATCACGTAGGTCTGGATTTCGAACGACGCCAACACGGGTGCTTCAAAGTCATAGAGTCCACGTTGATCGTCGAAGGTCTGCAGGTCCAGGTTGATTGGTGTAATGATCCGCTCCAGCGATGCAAGACCGGTCAGGAACCGTCCGACGTTGTGGTAATCTCCGATCACCCGAATGTCGTACGTTTCCTTGCTGTAATAGGCCCCCGGTTCAGAAGAAGCGGGTGACATGAAGTCCAACTCAACGTCCAATTCCCTGGCGCGAAATGCCATGTCATTCAGAAGAGATGCGACCTCCTCAGAATTCGGAATCAGAAGCTCCAGTTGAGAGATGTGGCGTTCATACAGCGCCATCCGCTCCTGAAGTTGCGGGCCGCCACGGGCCGCGAGTATCTGAGCCCGGCGGTTCTCCCGCTCCACATCTTCGAGTCGCGTCTCATCTGCCTCGACCGCGGCAAGCTTCGGTGCATACCACCAGGTGTTCAACAGATAAAGAACCACGAGCGAAAAGATGGTTATCGCCAGCGCGTTCTTCTGTCTCGGATCCTTCGGTATGAGTGCCATTATTCGCCTCCCTCGCCGCCGACGACATCGCCCAGGGTCTCGAATAGCGGAACGGTCTCGATCAGGTCCATCGAGGGCGCGTTATAAGCCGCCTCGAGGATGAAGGAGTAGATCTGCTGGTTCGAAGCGCCGAGGTCACCGCCGAATGACTGTTCGGTCTGAATCAGGCGCACACTTCGGAGGAAGGGCGACACCTCAAGGTTCTCCATGAAGTTGGTAACGGCGAAATTGTTGCCGGCCAGCCCCAGAATCCTGAACTCGAGGTTGGGCCCCCCAGCAACCTGGATCACCTGATTGAGCCATGTATAGTCGGGAATCGCCCGTGCGACTTCGTCGAGGATGTGCGACCAGATGAATCGGTTCGCGTCGATTTCCTGAATCACGGAGACGCGCTGCGCCACAGAATCCCGTCGGGCCGTAAGAATGCTGGTTTCACGAATAAGATCGGCAAACGCTGCGGAATCCTCGAGCGCCTCTTCGAGGGCAACGGTCACTTCGCCCCTTCGGGCGCCCATCCCCACGTACCACCACCCAGACATTCCGACCGTCAACAGGACAGCGACGACAGCGGCGAGCATGTAGGGATCCACCTGGAGTCCCTTCATATCCGGCGCTGAAAACGAAAACGCCGCCCTCCCGCCCGCGCGCTTTTTACCGCCTGGTAGAAGATTGACCTCAATCACGATGCAACCCTCACAGTTGCCGGAGTGCGAGCCCCAGAGGGAGCAGCAGCATCGGTGCGGCCTCCTCCAGTGACAGTCCCGCCGCGGCATCCGCGTGCACCGGGACCTGCTCAAATGGGTTCACAAGCAGTGTTTCGACATTCATTCGTTTGGCGATCGCGTCAGCCATTCCGGGAATCCGCGCTCCGCCACCGCTCAGGTAGATCTTGCCTAGACCAGCACCGGATTGGCGGGTCATCAGAAACGCCGAAGCACGCTCGATCCCGACAGCAACATCTTCGGCATTGGACGAAATCAAGGTCTCGAGATCGTCGAGAGGCTCGCGGCCCTGAACCACATCCTCAGCCTGCTCGGCCGTGAGGCCGCGTTCGCGTTGCAAGTCCTCCCGGACCTTTCGACTCCCAAAGGCGATGTCCCGAGTCAGGATCGGCAGACCGTCCTCGAGAATGCTCACGCTCGTCGTCTCGTGCCCGATGTTGACCAGCGAAACGATACCCTTCATGGCCTCGGGATAATTGTGCTCGAATGCATTATGAAGCGCGAACGCCTCCACATCGATCACCCCGGGAGAGATGCCAGCATCCAGAAGGAGGCTCACCTTGTTGTCGACAAGCTCTCGCTTTGCGGCAACGAGCAGCACCTCCATCTGGAGGCCCTCCTCAAGTGGATTGAGAATCTGAAAATCGAGCTCGACGCTCTTGATGTCGAAGGGGACGTGCTGCTCAGCCTCCCAGCGAATCACCTCCCGAGCGTCTGCCTCCTTCATGCGTTGCATGTCGATCTTCTTGATGATGACGTCGTGACCTCCAACGGCAGTCACCACCTCTGAACCCTTGAGACCGACCTCCTGGAACAGGCCAGAGATGGTATCCGAGACAAGCCCCGGATCCATGACTTCGCCTTCGACGATCGCGTCGACCACGAGGGGCCGCATCGCTACCTGGACCACTTCGGGCTGGTCTCCGGAATGATCCACCTGGACCATTTTCACGAAGCCAGACCCGATGTCCAGGCCGATGGATCGTTTCTTCCGTCCGAACAGGGCCATCGCATGCTCACGAGAAGAGGAACTGGGAAACATATTTTTCCCAGAATGTAAGATCACGTTACTACTACAAGTTGAGGCTTGTCAAGAACAAAATGCGAGACGGCGATATTGACTTATTGGTAAACATATGGCGCGAATTGATCTCGCGGAGCGGCACGCAGGGTCCTTTGGGGACGGCCAACGGGCAGGCGTGCTGATCCGTATCATGCAACCCCAGGTAGCGAGAAGCATGCCATGCGGATCCCGCTTACTCCCACCAACCCACCCTCTCCCGAGGGCACTTATTTCCGAGCCACGTACCTGTTTGCCGGAAAGTCACCTTCCGCTCAGGGTAGGCGTCGGATGTATCCAACTCCCCATGGGAATCGGGAGGGGAGTGACCAGCTCGGGATGGGAGAGCGCAGTACGGGCTCCGCACGAAGACGCCATAAACCGACTACCGCCGACGATTTCGGTCAATCCGCCGCTCCGGGCGTACCCAAAGACGGTGGCGCCATCCTCCAGGCGTAGGTTTCCACCCACGAGAATCACGCCTGCGAAGAGCGTCCCTTTGAGGGTCAGATCGCCTGCGACCACGAGGGTGCCCTGCCCCGCCCCGCCGTCGACCAGGAGATCTCCACTGGCACCCATGAGGATGTGGCGGTTCCCGCACGGTCCAACCGGATCGTCCGGAGAGCCCCAGTTCCACTCGTCATCCGTGCAGACGCCGCCCCGTACCCGTGCCTGTGGGGCACCCGAGCCGACCTCGAGCAGGCGCGTCCGAGAAAACAGACCCTCTCGGTCGAGGCGACCGAGCTGAAACGGGTCGGTAGGGCCAAGCAGGTCAAGAAGGGAGTCCGGTGCCGGAGGAGGCCCAAATGTCGTGTCTGCCTGGGGCAACGCGGCGCACCAGGTCGTCCAACCTGGAGGATCTCCGTCCACGAGCGTGTTCACAGAGGAAGCCGAAGATACCACCCGACCGAGGACAGCCTCCAGGGGCGAGGAGAATCCACCAAGTCGCTCGGCGGGATTCAATCGCCAGAACATGCGCCCTACCCGCCATCTGGGCCTTCCGACTCTGGTCTCTCCAACCCCAACGAGCAGAAACAGCTCGGGAGTTACCGGCCATACCGATAACTCAGTTCGAGTCCCGTCCGCTGTGACGCCACGAGTCACGACACTCCAGCGTCGTCCGGGAAGCGAGTCGAAGACACCCGACGGGGGCCGGATTACCAACCCCTCGGCAGAAAGGCGGACGGATAGGCGGTGTCGCTCCTGAAGTGCGGCGGCAAGCTCAGAGGTTGCGACCAACCAGGTTGCGTGCCCAACAAGGGTCAGCGCTGTGAGAACGAGGAGGGCCGCGACAAGCGCTACGCCACCCCTCCCCGTGGCGAGGTCAGAATCCTTCATCGATCGTGAGCCTCCACAACCCAGGCAGGAGCATTTTGCCGCCAGGCGCCTGGAGTCTCAACCGAAGAGTAGAGTCGGCTGTGGAACGGGTGATCCCCATGAGCGAAAACACCTCCGGGGTGACCGGTTGGCGTCCTCCACGACCCCGCCGATACCGAAGAGCCGCTCCGGTCAGGTGGTAACTTCCCCGCTCAAACAACCGCCCGAGAACTCCCTCGACGGAGGGGTCCACACTCCAGAGCTCGGGAGATCCCCACGTCGAGTCCCCACACGACGCTGCGGAGCTCCCCATCGCGCGGCCCACCAGCTCCACCGCCACCCACCGCCCTGCATAGGTCAACACGAGCACCGAGTCCTTTGCGGGATTGGGATTCCTCCACCCACTGTACCGCACGCTCAGCCGGCCCGGCGCCGGTGTACCGCACACCAGCGCTGTCCCTCGGAACGCCCTTAACCCAACAGTGTCCGCAGCGGTATCCCAATCCCGGCCAGCGTAGCTGTAGCGGGTCTCCTCTTCGAGGGTGGACCTCGTGAGGCGAAACGCGAAAAGCAGGTCGGCATCGAGCCGGATGCGCCGGGCGATTCCCAGCTGTCCCTGAAGTAGCATAGCTGCGGCCGTCAGGAGGACTACTGTGAGCAGGAGCGCAATCAGCGACTCCACCAATGTGAAGCCACGCCTCATGGTCCGGCCCGTGGAAATCGAAGAGTCAGGATCGTGTCCGCCGCACCCCGACCCACGCGGATGAAGATCTCACTCCCTACGGCGTCCCAGCCGAGATCAAAACCCCCCGCCCGGTCCACTCCAGCGATGATGGAGTCCGCCCTGAGCAACGAATCCGCGACAGGGGCTGCTGCTGCGAGCGCCAACTCGAGGAGACGTGCCCGCTCGATCGTCTGAGAGGCGAGCACCAGGAGTCCGGCCACACCGACGACGGCGACCTCCAGTATCACGAGGGTGACCATGACCTCGATCAGGGTAAACCCACCCCTGGTGCGCTCCCGGAGCTTCCTCACCGGCGGCGCACGCGTCCGAACCCCGAAACTACCAGCTGCACACTCTCGCCGCCGCGCGAAAAGGTGACGGTGTGTCCAATGGAGCGCCCGATCCCCAGAGGGTCGAAACGAAGCTGCGCCGTCGTCGAGGCTCCGCCGAGCGCGAACACCACGCCGAGATCCTTTCCCACGGGGATGGTGCGTCGGAGAGTGCCCCCGCTCGTGACCCGCACCGTCTGCGAAGAAACGTCGACCTCGAGCAGAGCACCCTCCCCGTCCCGGGCGATGCTTTTCGCGTGGAAGTGGGCAGCCACCATGCCCTCACGGGCTGCCTGCACAGCCCACCGATCGGCCATCGACCCGATTTGGGTGGCCGGAATCGACAACCCAACCCCGATGAGGGAGAGGGCAGCGATGAGCTCGAGAAGGGTGTATCCGTTTTTCACCCCGGAAGCTTGCTCGTCGGAGTGGGCGGAAGGATGGCGAAATCCGCCTAACCGATGTCGTAATCCTGGATCTTGTACCGGAGGGCCCGTGAGGAGAGTTCGAGCAGCTCGGCAGCCTTCGCCTTGTTGCCCCCCGTTCGTTCGAGCGCCCGACGTATGAGCTGTTTCTCAAGCGCGGCCGAGTGAAACTTCACCGACAGGTTGTCCCCATCCAGGTTGAAGCCGGGGTCGAGCGCAGTGGGGTTCCGGACGTTGGTAGGAATATCATCGATATCGAGTTCCTCGGCCTCGCAGAGCAACATGGCCCGTTCGAGGACATTCTCCAGCTCTCTGATATTGCCGGGCCATGCATAGGCGAGAAGCGCCTCGAGCGCCGGGGGAGATATCCCACGCACGCTCAGACCGAGTCGTTCCCCGTGCCGATCCATGAGGAATCGCACCAGTTCAGGGATTTCATCCGTCCGTTCTCTCAGGGGAGGCAGATGGATCGGTACTACGGCGATCCGGTAGTACAGGTCTTCTCGGAAGATTCCTTCCTCGATCGCCTTGGGAAGGTCACGATTTGTAGCCGACACGATGCGGACGTCTACGGTGATGAGCTCCGTGCCGCCGAGGCGGCGAATCTCTCCTTCCTGCAGGGCTCGGAGAAGCTTGACCTGCAGGGCCTGCGGGAGCTCCCCAATCTCATCGAGAAAGAGCGTACCCCCCTCAGCCGCCTTGAAAAGGCCATCCTTGTCGCGATCTGCCCCCGAAAATGCCCCCTTTTCGTATCCAAAGAACTCGGATTCGAGGAGGTTTTCTGGAATGGCACCGCAGTTCACCGGCACGAACGGGCCGTTCGCTCGGGGGCTTTCCCTGTGAATCAGCCGCGCGATCAATTCCTTTCCGGTTCCGCTATCGCCGGTAACGAGAACGGGGGAAGGATGCTTCGCCACCTTGTTTGCGACCTCGAGCGCCCTGAGCATCGCCGGGGAGCGGGCCACGAAATCGCCGAAGCGCTTGTCGGCTGCAACCTCCGTACGCAAGCGTCCGACCTCGCGGTATAGGCGCTCGCGTTCCTCTGCTTTTCGCACAACGAGCAGCACCTCATCGGCACCGAAGGGCTTCGCCAGATAATCGTAGGCACCCTTCCCCATCGCTTCGACGGCCAGCTCGATGCTTCCGTATGCTGTCATCACCAGTACCAAGGCGTCCCCACCACCCGCTCGGTATTCCTCGAGGAACTCCAGCCCTGTCATCCCAGGCATCCGAACGTCACACAGGATCAGGTCCGGAGACTCCTGCGCCGCCGTGGAGAGTCCAGTCTTCCCCGAGTCTGCGCTGAGCACCTGATACCCGGCATCGGACAGAATCAGGGACAGCGATTTTCTCAGGCCTGCATCGTCGTCGATGACCAGGATCTTCAATGGACGTCCTCTCCTGGGTCTTGGGGTGCACCATGCTTCGCCGTCTCGGGGCCCACCCCCGACTCAGGGCCGGTCACTTCATCGCCTGCGACCGGAAAGCGAATGGTGAAGATGGCCCCACCACCCTTCGAAAGGCCAGCCTCAATGCGTCCGCCAAGACCCTCGACGAGGCGGGCGCAGATGAACAGACCGAGGCCAGTACCCTTGCCTGGGTCCTTGGTGGTGAAGAATGGATCGAAGAGATGGTCGAGGGTGGAGGGATCCAGGCCGGGCCCATCATCCGACACCGACATGCAAATCACCCGCGCCGCCGTCTTCAGCGTAGCGACCTCACTGCCCTCGTCGTCGGCTGAGACGCGCCGCCTGTGCAGGTAGTTGATCCCGTCGGGATCACCGTCCCTGCGGATCGGAAACTCCGCCCCGGGACCATCCTCCTCGAACACTCTGACCTCGATCCTGCCCCCATCCTCCCCCAGTGCGTCTACTGCGTTGAGCACGAGGTTCACGAGGACCTGCTTGAGGCGGTGCCGCCCGATAACGGAGCCAGTACCCCCAACCTCCGCTACCCACTCCACCTCCACACCGCCGAGTCGCCCCTGACTTTCAAGAAGCTCCCTTACCTCACCCACGACCTCCGACGGATCCACCGGAAGCACATCCTCTCCATCGGGACGTGCGTAATCCAGGAGTCCTCGCACGATACGATCGATCCGTAACGCCTCGACCCGGATCGAATCGAGCAGCTCGGTGTCCTGGCCCTCCTTGGCCATGCGCTTCCGAGCGACATCCGTATACGCCATGATCGCACCAAGGGGGTTTCCCACCTCGTGCGCGATCCCAGCCGCGAGCGTGCCGGCCGATGCGAGCCGCGCGGCGTGGATCACATGACTTCTGGCAGCGACCAGCTCGCGGTTGGTGCCCTCAAGCGATTCGATGTTCTCGGCCAGGCGGCGCTGATCCTGCAGCATCCGGTCGGCCATCAGGTTTACGCTGTCGCCGATCGCCTGAAATTCGGCCGCCTCAGGGGTCGCAACGCGATGCTTGAACTCACCGCGGGCGATGCGTTCCACATCATCGACGAGCCGCGCTACGGGATTCAGGAGGTGGCGCCTCAGGTACCATGCCCCGTAGGCGACGAAGACGACGACATCCGCGGCGAGCACGATGGAGACAAAGAGGACGATCTGGCTCACGTTCGTAAGCCGGGGGAGGAGGAACATCAGGGTGATGACGAGGACCAGGATCCCCTCGACGAAGATGATCCCGAACGCAAGCAGCATGTTGCGCCGGAGCGGGAGGGGCTTGGGCGCGGCGCTCATGCCACCCCCTGCCCGATAAGGCCCGACGCAGCCACCGACAGTCGCGGCGCGCTCTCCGTTACTCGTTCGATTCCAATGCGGTAAGGTCTACCCAGCTCCTGCTGTCGAGCGGCCGCGGCATCGCCAGAGCGAAGGAATTGACCAACGCCTGAGTCACCGTGCACGTCGAGTTGGTCACCACCGATCCACCAGTCACCGACTGCGAGTCGAAGTCCGCGTTGCTCGCGAGGACTCCGCCAAAGATCTTGTTCCCGTTTCCCTGGGTCCCGAGGTTCCCCTGTACGATGATGATGCCGTAGAAGGTGAAACTGCCTCGGAGGTCCAGATCCCCATCGACCAGTAAGATACCTTGCCCAACCCCGCCCGACTGCAGCCTCAAGAGCCCACTCGCGTGGATGATCGGGAAGTAGTCGCCGCATGCCGCTCCCGGATTCTCGGGATTCCCCCAGTTGAGTGGATACGCTTCGCCGTTCAGGCAGTCGCCCGATACGGTACTGTCGGGTTCTATCTGATTGAGCGTGCCCGAGCCGACGTGGAGCGTCGCGAGCTGAGTGAGCTCCTCCCAATCGAGATCTCCAAATTGAGTAAAGGTGGAGTCGGCAATGGTAGCATCCTCGTCCACGTCGGGGGAGCCGTCAATGGTTCCCTGACCGACCGTTCCCACCTGGCTGGAGTCGTCACTCATGATTCCGGGTTTATCCTCCAACGGACCCGTGCACACCGGGCCCCACCCCGTCGGGATCGCGTCTGCGCCGTGCACCTCTGCCGTTCCCTTGACGGTGGTCGGTCCGCGCGTCGTCAGCGCCGCCGGCGGGTCGATGTCCACATTCATAACGCGCACGACCTGCCCAACCCGGTGCGTGGCACCTGAAAGGACCGCCCCGCCCTCCGTGATCGTGGAGGTCGCGTCTACAAAGTAGATACGATTCGTCATCTTGGTGATCTCGATCTCGACCTCACCGAGTGCACCGTAGGTAACAGTTGAGGTTACGCTTCCCCAATCGGGAAGTGCGGTCACGGTGGAGGGTGACCAGTTCGCGATGGCGTCGTCCATTCCCTGCTCGGCGAGATAGAGCGCAAAGCCAGCGTTGCGGGTAGCGATGCCAACTCGGCCTTCCTGGCGCGCGATGAAGAACCCGTTGGTCACCAGGATTCCGATGATCACCAGGGCGAACACAGCCACGGGGAGCGCGAACCCACCCTCATCTGATTTTCGCATCATATTTGTCTCCGGTTCCATGACTTACGTCCGTTTTCGTTTCTCTAATTGCGCAGATGTATTCGGGTTGTGAGGGAGTCCCTCAGGAGCTCTCCCACATCATTCCGGACCTCGGAAACCGTCCGGATCGTCACCTCGATCTGCGCGACAGCCGCTCGGTTCGTGGTCACTACTCCCAAGCTGTCGAGATACACGAATCTGACACCAGCCTCGGGAAGAGGACCTACCAGGGGATCGATGGTCGAGGAACTCTGCCTGGCAAAGAAATTCTGCCCACTCAGGGCAAACATCCCATACACGTAGGTCGTATAGGCCCGCATCGGCGCTCCCGGGTGGACCGTGTCGGCCGCGAGAGCAGTAACCAGAGCGGGCACGGTCACCAGCTGTGCCGGATTGCCGCCGGGGCAGGTGTCGGTTGTGTCCACCACGGTGAGCACACCCGAGAGAATCGTATCGTCGAGGACCCGCAAGGTGTCATTCTCGGCCAAAACGAAGACCGAGTCGCCAACCTCGAACCAGCGCCCCATCTGCTTGACGCGAAGGGGACTCCCCGAACTGTTGACGCTGCACACGAGACCGAATGTACGACCCGCACGAATCGTGAGTCGGTTCGGTGTCATGGCCAGGATGTCGGCCTCACGCATACTCAGCTCCCGCAGCTCTCCGAACAGCACGTTCATGCTGGCACGGATGTCCTGCTGGGACTGCGTCTTGGCGTTCTGCATAGTGTAGGTGCGCTGATTCGTCAGGAGCACCTGATAGATGACTCCTACCACAAATGCACCCAGCACGGCAACGATGAGAAGTTCGATGATGGTGAACCCTGGTCTATCTGTAGGACTCATCGTCTCACCTTCCGTATCACAAGTGTATCCGCAACATCCGGCTGTAGATTTGGAATCGCATTGCTGCTGCGAACCATTCCAGGCCCGAGCGTTACTACGCGGACTGTCTTGGTGACCGCCGTGCTGTCCAGGACGCTCCAGGTCACCTGAAACGCGCCGAGTGTGTCGGCTCCGTTCAGATTCCCATTGAACGGCATCGAGTTGATCCGTTCCATGACGTACTGCACGGCGCTGGCGCGTGATGTGTTCGTTCGAGCGATATCGGTTTGACGGACTACATACATGGTGGTTCCTGCCAGCCCAAGCGCACCAACTGCAAGGATTACGACGGCGATGACCAGCTCGATGAGCGAAAATCCATCTCTAGGTGACGTGGCGTACCTGGTCATGGGATCACCACACTTCCGAGAACCAGAACGGCAAGGAAGGACGCGTCATCTCCCCGACGAAAAGCGATCGGCTCCGTGGAGGTGTAGCTGTTGCAGTCCGTGTCGGCAAATCCACGCGAAGTCATGCACACCTGAAGCACCGAGCTGGTCCGCAACTGGATGTCGACGTTGAACTCGTCGTCGAAGTAGACCGTCTCGAGCGTCTCGGTTGACGTGCTGATCCAGACGCTGTCCCCTACCGGATCGACGTTCAGGCGGACCGTCCGCCCCAACTCGATGGCCTGGACACGGGTCCGGGCATGGAGCGACTGGAAGGTCGATCGGGCACCACGCACTGCGATGCGCCCCTGCACTCCGCTCAACGACCTGACGGCGATACCGGTCAGTACCGCGCCGACCGTGAGCGCGATCACCAACTCCAGCATCGAGAATCCCGCATTGGACCGCTTCATGGTCGCTTCCATATCAAAGGGCAATCTGAAAGGATGGAATCGCGAGAATCATGCCACCCGAAAAGGCCAATAACGGCGCGGGGGTTAGGCACTTCGTCCTACCGTGTTGGGACTAAATTCGGAAATGTTCGCCGGATGTTGGCAATAAGTGAGATCGACGAAACACATTGAGAGGGGCAGGCCCTGGAAATGGCCTACCAACGATTGTTGGGGCCGACTTCGGATGGAGGTGGGCCGGCTAGCTAACCGCCCGTACAGGTGACGGTGTTTGGTTGCGTGGCTGGGCTTCCGCCTGCCGCAGCCGCGCTCCCGTAGTAGACGCCGCACTGCTGTCCGGGGATCGCCGCATGCTCAGAGATCGCCGCCCATCCCGTGCCAGAGGCGGAGTTGATCGTCACGGTAACACCCCCACTCTGCACAAACCCGATGTCGGTAAGCGACGTGGAATACGCGAAGGCATCGTCGAGGTAGATCTCCTGCTGATTCGACAGGTTCTTCAGGTCGGAGCGCATCGCCGCGTAGTAGGCACGCTCCCGAACGCCGGAGTACCTTGGCACCGCAATCGCAGCGAGAATCCCGATGATCGTTACGACGATCAGAAGCTCGATCAGGGTGAATCCGTCCGTCCTGGATTTCATGGTTTTCTCCACATCAAGTGGGCACTCAGGCAAGGCGGGAATAGGGGACACCACGTGGGCTACCATACGGCGAGAGGCGTGGCCCGGAAAGTCCGGACCACGCCTCGCTGTTCCTACGTCCTCCGGAGAGGATCAGCTTGCTTTAATTGGTGCAAGCCATCGCGCCGATGGCGACAGGAGCGATCGGCGAACTGGGTGCCGTTCCGTTCCCGTAGTAGATGGCGCAGCCACGCGTGGTGCCCAGCGCGGCGTGCGTCGCAGCAGCGGACCACCCGTCTGTACCCGGCGTCATCACCACTGTCACGCCCTGCGACGAGACGAAGCTGAGCTGGGTGGTGTTCGACGTGTAGGCGTACAGGTCGGAGTAGTAGATCTCCTGCTGACTGGCGAGGTTCTTGAGGTCCGACTTCATGGCGGCGAAGTAGGCCTTCTCACGCGTCGCTGAGAACTTCGGAATGGCGATAGCCGCCAGGATTCCGATGATCACGACCACGATGAGCAACTCGATCAGAGTAAAACCCTTGGTGTTACGCATTTCGGTGTCTCCAGATTCGTAGTGAACGATAGAACGGTTTCATAACGGCCCCGGAAAGTGCAAGGGCGGGACCAAATCATACCAAGACCTTGTAACGTCTTTTGTGGCATGCTGTTGCGGCGATGGTCCCACGAATCCGAAGAGGCGGAAATCATCGCCACTTCTTGTGTTCTGCAAGGGCTTTGCAAATCACCGGAGATCGAGAATTGCTCCGAGACTGTCAATTTGGCGCAAATCACCGACTTCTTCGGTTCGGGCACGCGCATTCACGAGCGAAGTGTGAGCAGCCACGGTATCCCCGGTGTGAGCCTGTGCCTCGGCGAGCCAGAACCACTGCTGCCATCGGTCTCCTTCTCCAGCCTCGATCGTGCGCTGCCGAGCGGCCACAGCCTCCTCCCAACGTCCCAGCTGAGCAAGGGACTGTGCCAACATGTGCGAGGTCGTCGCATCGGCCCCGTCATAGAAGGCCTCCGCAGCAGACGCAGCCTCAACCGCCTTCTCCCACTCTTCCCTCCGTTGGTAGATCACCGCCAGGAGCTGCGGGGCGATGCCCCTTTCCGGCCGATCCCCCCACGCACGTTCAAGAAGGACACGGGCGAGCTCGTCCCGTCCGTCCCCCAGGGCATGCCGACCGATCTCGATCAGGAGCGGATAGTCTCCGTTGAGGAGGCTGAGCGCCGCCGAGTACGATCGAAACGCCCCGGCGCGGTCTCCCACGACGTACCGAACATCCCCCTGCAGCCACTGTCCACGCCCGGACTCCGGGTGCTCATTCAGGAGCGTGTCGAACACCGTGAGGTTGTCCTTCCAGGTGAGGTTGCGCGTGACCGTCCGGGCCCCCATGAGCACGAGCGACAGTGCAAGGAGTGCGTGTGCAAGGCGCGGGCGTTCGCGGTGGAACGCCGTCAGGATCCATGCCGCTGCGATGACGAACCCGACGGATGGCAGGTAGAGCGTCCGTTCGGCGAGCAACACGCCAGAGAGAAAGAGAACATTCGAGACCGGAGAAATCGTTATCGCAAACCAGACGATGCCGAACCCTACGGCGCGTGATGACACCGCTGCGTGAGAGAGAGGCGCCCGCCGCCATGTAACCCACGCAGCCCCGAGTGCGGAGAACACGAAGACCACTCCCAACACCCCGGGCGCGGTCCATGAATAGGCGATCGGGATTACCCCCGGGGAGTAATCACTGCTGAGGTCGTAGGGAAAGAAAAGCAGCCGAAAGTAGTGGGGCCACGTCGATGCGACCGTCCAGATTCTGGGCACGTCACCCTCGAGCGGCCCGGTCCCGATCGGGCCGAACGGACTCGAGACGCTGCCAAGTACCTGGACTCGGGCCCAGAGAACCAGCCCCGCAATCAAGATCATTCCCACGTAGAGCGCACCGCGCCTTCGTAGGTATGTCCCCACCTTCCTCACCGAGATGTCGGTGCGAGCAGAGTCGAGCAGAACCACCACCCCCAGGAGGGTGACCGCGCTCTCCTTCGTGAGGAAGGCCCCCAGGTAGAGCGCCCAAACCGCAATGTGGCCCGCCACCCCCATCGCCAGCCCACGTCGTAGGATCAGGAGGCAGGCCAGAAGGTACATCACGCTCGAAAGGACCTCTGCAGTCCCGACGACGTTTGCGACGGCCTCGGTGTGGACCGGATGAACCGCAAAGAGAAGGCCGGCTATCAACGCCAGCGAAAGCGGAGCAAGCTCTGCCGCTAGCAGGACCACCAACGCCGCAACGCCCGCATGAAGCAGGAGTTGAAGCACATGGAACGGCACCGCGTTGTCACCAAACAGGATCCACTGAATCCCGAACACCCCGGTAGTCACCGGCCGCCAGAGGCCCAGGTCCTTGCCGTACTCGTTCGGCCAGTAGGGTTCGAAAATCGCCTCGGGGAGCGTCTCCACGGATTGGATCCGCACGTTGTCGACGATGATCCCGCGATCGTCGTAGGCGAAGTCGTTCCATATGGAGTTCGCCGAAATCAACAGCGCCACGACTGCAGAGAGCACAGCGGCCGAGCGTACCGACTTCACGGGGGATCGCCACACTCCTCCGCTCATGGCCTTCCTCTCTCAAGCTCGTCGGCCCGGGTACGGGCGGCCTGCGCCTCCTCGACCCGATCCAACACAGACAGGACGTCGGCCAGGCGACCCCAATCCCGTGCGGAGTCGGGGTTCAGCGACAGAGCCACACGACGAGCTCGCAAGGATGCCCCAAGATCGCCCTTGGTCAGGTAGGCCTCTGAGACGAGTCCCCAAAGTTCCGCATCAGGGCCTGCAGCGGCGAGACCCCACATCGCTGCGCGGTGTCCATCCCTTCCGCGCCCCTGCAGGATGAGCTGCCCAGAAAGGAGCCGCCATGCCTGAGGTTGATCGGGGAGTATCTCCGTCGCCCGCAGCAGGACCTCCTCAGCCCGACCCCAGACCTCGTGGCGTCCGTAGAAGTCCCCAACCTCGGCGAGAAGTGAATAGCTCCCTGGTGCAAGTTCCAGCGCAGTCTCATAGAAACTTGCCGCCTGCTCGAAGTCACCCGTTCGATCGAGGCCGGTCGCCCTTGCCCGGACCGCCAGGTAGGATTCGGGGTGCTCAGCCGCGAGGGTCTCGAGCACCGTGAAGGTGCTCAGCCACGAAGGGTTGCGTTCGACTGTGCGTGCGAAGAGCGCCGTGCCGACCACCAATGCGGCTACACCCCACCCCCGACGCGTACCCACCCCGCTCGTGACTACGCCAGCGGCAATGCCTGCCACTGCGAACGAAAGTCCGACCGAGGGCAGGTAGAGCGTACGCTCAGCGAGGAGTGTGCCGGCCCTCAGCACCAGGTGCGATACGGGGAGGATGGCCAGGGCAAACCAGGCGATGCCCAACATCACGGTAGGCCGGGTGCGCGCCGACCAGACCGCGAGCGACGCCAGGCCCACGATGGTGATGACTCCGAGCGCCACCTGCGCGTCGAATGCGTGGGCGGGAAATCGCACACCGGGCGCATAGTCAGCGGACAGCGACAGTGGAAAGAGGAGGAGGCGCAGGTAGTCCGGCCAGAGCGATATCCCAGTATAGATCCGGGCGGCTCCGGTGACCCCAACCAACTCCGGTGCCGGGATCTCCCCGGCGAATGAGCCCAGCACCACCAGACGGGCAACGAAGTAGCCCGCGAGCACCGCCGTAAGCAGCGCGAACAACGGCGCATCCTCAATGATGATCCGACGACCCCTCCGAAGTACCGCTGCTACGGCCTCCACGAGTCGCGAGGCGTCGTCCGAACGTCCGCCGGCAGCGCCCATGACCCCAAGCAGCACGAGCATGCCCGGAAGCGTGGCGGCGATCTCCTTGGATCCGAGCGCGAGTGCATAGCACCCCCCGATACCGATCATCCGCGCGATCCGTCGCGTTCCACGGGATTCACGACCCATGAGAAAGAGCAGGCATCCCACCAGGTAGAAGAACGCCGCATAGATCTCTGCTCGACCCACGACGTTGGCCACAGCCTCGACATGGAGCGGGTGGACAGCAAAGAGCCCCGCACCCAGCGTGGCAGGGATGATGGGGACAAGACGAATCAGGAGGGTGAGGAGCACAAGGCTCACGGCGGCGTGACCGACAACGTTGCCGAGGTGAAATCCGAACGGCGACCCGTTCCAGAGCCTCCACTCCACCACGTAGCTCGCCACCGGAACAGGCCGGTAGAGCCCGGTACCGGAGACTGAGTTGGGCCAGTACGGGGCGCCGATTACATCCCGGAGCGCTCCGTCCGTAACTGCAGGGTTGTTCTCGATGATCTGGGTGTCATCGTACGCGAAACCGTTGCCCAGGGAGTTGGCAAAAGCCGCCAGTGCGATGCCCAGGACCAGCGCGTATGCTCGCGGCTGGCTAATCCTCACCACCCGCGTCCCCACCCGCTCCACTGGAGTCCGACACCTCATCGGGAGGTGCAAGCTCAGCCCTCTCCGGGGCGGCCTCCATGGCACGCTTGTCCCAGGCCTCGAGCGTAGGGCGGGCCCATGGATGTGCCCGCGGCCCACGGAGGTTGGACCTGAGGATATGCCAGATCGCCGAGACACCGTCCTTCCAGTTGATCTTCTTGCCCTCGGCGTACGATCTGCCGTGGTAGCTGATCGGCATTTCGTAGATGCGCGCGCCCGCCTGGACCAGCCTGGCTGTGATCTCTGGCTCGATGCCGAACCGATTGGCGGTCAGCGGCAGGCGCTTCACCAGATCCGCATGGATGAGCTTATAGCAGGTTTCCATGTCGGTGAGGTTCACATCTGTGAGCATGTTGGAGAACAAGGTGAGGAACCGGTTGCCTATCGAGTGCCAGAAGAACAGCACGCGGTGAGGGCCTCCGAGAAAGCGTGACCCGAATACGGCATCGGCCCGACCCGAGAGGATCGGCTCGATCAATCTGGGGAATTCGTGGGGGTCGTATTCGAGGTCTGCGTCCTGTACCGCAACGATGTCGCCGGTGGCTTGTT
Source organism: Gemmatimonadota bacterium (assembly GCA_036679625.1). Taxonomy (GTDB): domain Bacteria; phylum Gemmatimonadota; class Gemmatimonadetes; order Longimicrobiales; family Gaopeijiaceae; genus JAZDDA01. Next base: position 67,270 of record JAZDDA010000199.1, read on the forward strand.
GAAAGCCCGCTCGGAGCGCCGCTCCCTTGCCCTGGTTGACCGGTTGAAGGATCAGATGATCGATCAATCCCTCTTCCTTGAGGCGGGCGAGCAGGTCCCGGGTTCCGTCGGTCGATCCGTCGTCTACCACGATGACCTCGAGGTTGAGCGGCACCTCTGAAACGCGCCGCAGGAGCATCTCAACGGTGTGGAACTCGTTGTAGGCGGGGATCACGACCGAGAGGATGACCGCCTGGTCCTGAGTCGTTTGTCGGGGGGAGAATTCCGTCCGCGGGTCAAAAAAGCGCATTCGATTTCTCTCAGCTTTCCGTAAGGCCGTACCGGTTCAGCTTCCGGTACAAGGTAGAAGGATCGATCCCAAGCACCTCGGCGGCGCGCGTCTTGTTCCCGCCCTCCGCGTTGAGGACCCATGAGATGTAGGCACGCTCGATGACCTCCATCGTCGGATTCGGCGGCAGATGCTTGTCGACGAGCATAGGCGCAGGAGTGCTCAGCACGCGTTCCGGGAGGTCGGCTAATCGGAGCACCTCCCCAGGCGCCATGATCCCAGCCCGCTCAAGGGCATTCTCCAACTCCCGAACGTTACCCGGCCAGTCATAGGCTGCAAGCGCTTTGGTGACGTCGTCGGTCACTCGCTTCGGCTCACTGCCGTCTGCCGTCTTCGTAAGGAAGTGATCCGTGAGGACGGCGATGTCATCCCGCCGCTCCCGGAGAGGTGGAAGATGAATGGCGATCACATTCAGTCGGTAGTAGAGATCGCTGCGGAATGCGCCGCGCCGGATTTCCTCTTCGAGGTCCCGATTCGTGGCCGCGATGATCCGCACGTCGATGCTGATGGGCTCGGTCGCGCCGACGGGGACGACCTCCCGCTCCTGAAGGGCACGGAGGAGCTTCACTTGGGTAGCCGGCGACATCTCACCGATCTCGTCGAGAAAAAAGGTGCCGCCCTCGGCCGCAGCGAGAAGGCCCATCTTGTCCTTCACTGCCCCGGTAAACGAGCCCTTCATGTGTCCAAATAGCTCGCTCTCAAGCAGACTTTCGGGCAGTGCCCCACAGTTGAGGGAGTTGAATCCACTCTCGGCGCGGTCGCTCAACGAGTGGATGTACCGCGCGACGACCTCCTTCCCGGTCCCGCTCTCCCCGCTGAGCAGGATGGTGGAGTCGGTGGGAGCGACGGTCTCCGCGAGCTTGAGAGCATCGGTAAAGCTCCGACTCCCTCCGATCGGACGCCCCTCGGAGCCACGATCCCTCTTTCGGATCTCCTTCTTGAGCGCCTTGTTCTCGGCCTTGAGCAGACGCGACTCCGCAGCCCGACTGCAGATCGCGAGCAGTTCGTCGTTCGCGAAGGGCTTTTGGAGGTAGTAATACGCCCCTTTGTTGACCGCGTTGACCGCCGACTGAAGCGAGGCCTGTGCCGTCATCAGGATCACGGCGATCTCGGGATCGAACTCGCGTACCTGCGCCAGAACCTCGAGTCCGGTGATCCCCGGCATCTTGATGTCGGTGAGTACGATGTCTGGACGTTGAGTCGCCAACTGCTCCAACGCAGCCGCGCCACCATCTGCCGTCTGGACGGCGTACCCCTCGTCCTTCAAGAGAATACGAAGCGAGGCAAGGATACTCTGCTCATCGTCAACGAGCAGGATGCGGACGGGTTCAGCGTTCATGCCTCACCTCCCTCGGTTGCGGCTACCTGAGCGGACCCCGGTAGATAGATGACAAATCGGGCACCTCCCAGAGGACTTTCGTCTACGAACACGACCCCGCGGTGGGCCTCCACCGCTCGGTGGACGACGGCGAGCCCGAGCCCGGACCCACCTGTCCGCGTAGTGTAGAAGGGATCGAAGATTCGCTCAGCCTCCTCCGGATCGATGCCCGGACCAGAGTCTTCGATCGAAAGGCGAACCGCATGATCGAAGGGAACACCCCTCGGTCTGCGTTCTCCGGTACAGTTCTCCATCCCGACTTTGACCAGGCCTTCAGGGGGCGAGAACTGAACCGCATTCAGCACGAGATTGAAGACGAGGCGGTGCAGCAGGTCGGCATCTCCGGGCACCCGCCTCAGGCCCTCGGGACTCGCGGTCTCGATACGAATGCCACCCTCAGCTCCGGGGTGCTGCCGCACGACTGCGATCGCATCCTCCACGGACCGCGCCAGATCAACTTCCTCGGACGGCCCAAGACTGATGGCGGAAAAATCGAGGAATTCCGACAGGAGGCGACTCAGGCGGTCCGACTCCGTCAGAATGAGACGTTCCAGCAGCTCTCGGTCTTCCATGAGGATTCGCGGCTTCGTGATCTGCTCGACGGCGGAGCGGATCGACGCGAGTGGATTCTTGATTTCGTGGGCGAGCGAGGCACTCAGCTCGGCGACCGCTTCGAGCCTCTGATTGCGACGGTTCAGGCCGGCAAGACGCTCGAGGTCGGTGATGTCCTGGAAGATCGCAGTGACGGACGGCTCCTCCCCCTCGCCAAGCTCGACGATCGTCGTGCTCCCCCCCAACGTCCGGTCCCGACCACCGAAGTGCGCCACCGTCTTGAATCGGTCGGTCGACTTGCCGTGATCCAGGCCCTTGCGAAGGACCGCACCCATTCCGGGGGCATGGGCTTCCACCGCTCCTAGCACCGGAGAGGATCCCCATTCCTCGAAGCTCACCCCAAGCAGTGCCTCCCCCGCCGGGTTCAGGTAGAGAAGATTGCCCTCCCCATCCACCGTCATGACGCCGGTGCTGATGTTCCCGAGAATGTCTGCCGTACTCAGTCGCAGCTCCTTCAACTCCGAACGGACCCTGCCGAGCGCCAGCCCCGTGCGTCTGACCCGATCTCCAACCCATCCGGTCACGACCGCAATCAGAGCGAGAAGCCCTATCTGCAGCGTGATCGCAGCGGAAAATGTGCCCGGCCGCGCCCAAACCGCATCGGCAAAGTAGGCAAGGGACGCCAGCGCTCCGATAAGAACACCCCCGGGCAGGGGGAGCAGCAACGCCCCCTCGCTGATGACGAGGATGTAGGCGGGCACGAAGGGCGAGTCGGCACCCTGCGTAGCGGTGACGTGCACGATCGCCGTCACAAGAGCCACGTCGAAAATCACATGCGCGTAGAGAAAGTAGTGGCTCGGTTCCCTATCTCTAACGTGGGTGTTCCAGAACGACCAGGCAGTCATCGCGAGAGAGGCGAGAAATACGAGTGTGGCAATCCGGGTATCGGAGGGCTGTGCCTCGAGCCAGCTGAAGAGGACGGCGACGAGAATACCTGTCGCTAGCGTCATTCTACCCAGGTAGAGGCTGCGAAGCAGGTTCCGTTGGCTGAAGTCCGGGGAACGCGGCGCGGTGTCCCGGGTCAGGCTCGTCCCTTCCTCAGGCATGTGTATTCCCCTCAGCGTCAAAAGCTCTCAACGGCTCCTATCCTCAACTATATCAGCCGCTCTTGCATACTGCAATCATCACCTATTGGCGTTTTGCCACAGCTACCTGTGACGTCGCGCGTGGTCGCATCCACCCTATATTCGATCCATGGACAAACCTCACGCAGAGCTACTGGCGGTCGCCCGCGGTGACCGGCCCGCGGACATCTTGTTGCGCGGCGGGCGGGTGGTCGACGTTTTTTCAGGGACGATCAATCATGAAGACGTCGCAATCCACGGCACCAGGATCGCCGGAGTCGGACACGGATACGACGCTGACCACATCGTGGACCTCGACGGCGCGTACATAGCCCCGGGGCTGATCGACGCCCACGTTCATGTGGAATCCTCGATGGTAACGCCACCCGAATTCGCGAGGGCCGTCGTTCCGCGAGGTACTACTACCGTGGTGTCCGACCCCCACGAAATTGCGAACGTGCACGGCCTCACCGGCATCCATTACATGCTCGACGCCTCCGACGGACTCCCACTCACAATCTTCGTGATGGCGAGCTCGTGTGTGCCTGCAACCCATATGGGGACCGCGGGGGCCGACCTCGACGCCGCCGCGCTCCAAACACTCCTCGGGCATCCACGGGTGCGTGGACTCGCCGAGGTCATGAACTTCCCCGGAGCAATTGGAGGAGACGAAGCGGTCCGGGCCAAGATCGATGCATTCTCCGGCCGCATCATCGACGGGCACGCGCCCGGCGTCACCGGAAGACAACTCAACGCCTACGTGGTCGCGGGGCCGACCTCGGACCACGAGTGCGTCTCTCCCGAAGAGGCGTTGGAGCGCATCCGGCGCGGAATGTGGGTCTTCTTCCGCGAGGCCACCAACGCACAAAACCTCAATGCCCTGATTCCAGCGCTGAGCAACGACACACGCCGGCGCATCTGCCTGTGCACCGATGACCGCCAGCCCTCGGACCTTCTCAGGGCGGGCGGGATCGATGCCATGGTGCGGCGTCTCATCGAGGCAGGGACTCAACCGATCCACGCGCTTCAGCTCGCGACGCTCAACCCTGCAGAGTATTTCCGGCTCACCGACCGGGGGGGAGTGGCACCGGGGAGACGGGCCGACCTCATGATCCTGGACGATCTGGAGACGCTTCAGATCAGGGAGGTATACGCCGGAGGAGCATGCGTCGCCCGCGACGGCCTGCCTTTGTGGACCCCACCCCCGACGGTATCCCCACCCCCGCCCTCCATGTCCGTCGACCTGAAGGAGCTTTCGCTGGTCATCCCGGCGCGTGAAGGACCCGCCCGTGTCATCCGCACCATTCCAGATCAAATTCGTACCGAGGCGGAATCGACGATGCCCACCATCCGGGACGGGTCGGTGGTTGCAGACCCCGGGAGGGACCTCCTGAAGATCGTGGTCGTCGAACGGCACCGCGGCACCGGAAACGTGGGGCACGGCCTGGTCTCGGGGGTGGGGCTCGAGCGAGGAGCCATCGCGGGAACGGTGGCCCACGACCACCACAACATCATCGCGATTGGAGCGGACGACGTATCACTGAAGGCGGCAATCGCGCGAGTCGTGGAGCTCAAGGGTGGGCTCGTGGCCACGGACGGCAAAGACATCCTCGCCGAAATGCCCCTGCCGGTCGGCGGGCTCATGTCGAGCGAGCCCATCGAATCTGCCGAGGCACAGCTGACCGCATTGCTCCAGGCGACCGCCAGGCTCGGTTCGCCGCTTCACGACCCATTCATGACGATGGCGTTCACGGGGCTGGAGGTGATTCCAGCGCTGAAGATCACCGACCGAGGGCTCGTGAATGTTGATGACTTCACACTCGTGGAGATGTGGGGTGCCGAGGAACCGGCGGCGGGGTGATTTCTGACCAGGCCTCGGTAGATGGCGCGCGGCGCCTACCGCCCTGGGACGGCCAGCACCTGCCCAGCGTAGATTCGATTCCCATCAATCTGGTTGATGTCCTTCAGTGTATTGACCGTCGTCTCGTGGGCGCGGGCGATCTCCCACAGGGAATCTCCACGACGCACTGTGTAGATCGACGGTGGGACTTCGGCCGGAGCACTCGCTACCCGAGCCTGCAGCCGGCTGACGTAGGCCCGGTACTGTCGAGGAAAGAGCGCCACATGGTAGTGCGGAGGGCGCCGCTCAACCGTGGCATCCAGAACTCCCGAACCCTCGAGTTGCAGAAGGACCCGCTCCAGCCAACTCCGACACGCTACCGCTTGCGGCTTGCGCAGGTCGATCGCCATACCGGTCGGGTGGACGGACCGATCGGAGGCGTTGCGTGGCTGGCTGTTGAGTGGACGCGTGAGGCTGGTGACCACCAGCCGTTCACCACAGGCGCGGTGGTACTGACCGGAAAGGCGCTTCACGAAGACGTTCACCTCAGGACGAGCATATGGGAACGAGACAGCATTCAACTCGAAATCATCGGTAGGTCGAACCCGAACGAGGTAACCCCCATCGACGAACCTGCGGACCTGATTAGAGGTCTTGAGGAAGGTGAAGTGGTGATCCTGGGCCACCCGGTATGCCCGATTGACCGAAGGTCGTCCACCCCGCAGCACCTGAGCAGAAAGCGGAAGCGCGCTGGCCAGCATCAGAATGAAGACGACTCCAACCCGTAGCGAGCCGTTACCGACGTCACTCGCCGGAGCGCTCATTCGCAATCTCCTCAAGGCCAGAGTCCCCCTGTTGAAGCAATCTTCAGGAATAGGTAAACATTTGATTACGGTTGCACAAGCATGCGTTGTGATCGCCGCTGCACCCTATTTCCCTACACAAATCCCTCCCCATCGGATCCCGTTCCCGTGATCACGCCACGGAAACGGGACCGGAGGCGATCACCGCACCGGACCGGACTCAGTCCGAACGGTGAATTCAGCCGCCCTTCGCTTGGTCGAAGTTCTTCGCTACGACATCCCAGTTCACGGTATTCCACCACGCGGAAACGTAGTCCGGCCGGCGGTTCTGGTAGTTCAGATAGTAGGCATGCTCCCATACGTCCACACCAAGAATCGGCGTCGCGCCCGACATCAGGGGGGTGTCCTGATTGGGCGTGGACATCACGGTGAGGTCCCCGCTTCCGTCAACCGCCAACCATCCCCACCCAGAGCCGAATCGGGTCCCGGCGGCAGCGGCGAACTCGGTCTTGAACGCGTCGAGCGAACCGAAGGCCGCATCGATGGCGCTGGCGAGATCTCCGCCCGGGGTCGAGGCACCACCGGGAGTCATTACCTCCCAGAAGAGCTTGTGGTTGGCGTACCCGCCACCGTTGTTCCGGACGGCACCTCGGATCGCGTCGGGCAGTGAGTCGAGCGCGGTGAGCAACTGCTCGGCCGAATGCCCATGCCAGTCAGGGTGCCCCTCAAGTGCGGCGTTCAGCTTCGCGGTGTATCCCGCGTGGTGCTTTCCATGGTGAATCTCCATCGTGCGCGCGTCGATGTGCGGCTCAAGCGCGTCCAGGGCGTAACCGAGTTCAGGCAACTCGAAGGGGTAGGCCATCGGGGAGGTCCTCTCCAGTACGGTTCGGTCAATGCTCTGCAGCCGGCCGAGACTCAGTTCTCGCCGACCTCAAGCACGGGGGTGCGACATCGCATATACCCCCTCGGGGCGATAAGTTCAAGCGTCGCCCTCGCGCTGCGAACCACTCGAACTAATCGATGCGAGCTAACGATTTCCCCGTGAGCGTCCCCGGCCGTCGCCTCCTCCTAGTGGACTGCGATGCGTTCTTCGTACAGGTGGCTCGCCTGGAGGACCCTGAGGGAGCGGGAAAGGCCGACCTACTCGTAGTCGGTGGGTCCGCGACTGGGCGGGGGGTGGTTACCTCGGCCTCGTACGAAGCGCGAAGGTTCGGCGTCCACTCCGCAATGCCGACGGCTGAAGCGTTGCGGCTCTGTCCGGACGCTACCGTCGTGCCCGTACCCCGGGAGGCATGCACGATCCGGTCGCGGCAGGTGGGAGACGCTCTCTCCCAGCTGGCCCCGATCGTCCAGGCTGCCTCGATTGACGAATTCTACCTGGATCTCACGGGAACCGAGCGCCTCTTCTCTGGCGAAACCCTCGAGGAATCCGCCTGGCGCATCCGGGAAACCGTCTTGGCCGATACCCAGATATCCGTCTCGATCGGAGGGGGGACGCGCAAGTTGATCGCCAAGCTCGCGACGGGACGCGCCAAACCCGCAGGGGTACACATCGTTGCCCCCGGATCGGAGGAGGAATTCATGCAGGGGTTCGATCTTGCGGATCTCCCCGGGGTGGGGCCAGCCTTCGCCGCAGAACTCGCGCAGAGGGGCCTCGTCTCTGTGAACGACGCGGTCGGGGTCCAGGAGGATTGGCTCCGACGCTGGTTTGGCGACGGGCGCGGCGCTTGGCTCTACAGCCGCGTCCGGGGCCTCGACCCCTCCCCTGTCGAATCTCGTGAACCTCGAAAATCGATCTCCGCCGAGCGCACCTTCTCTGAGGACATGAACACCGATCAGGAGCTCGACGACGTTGTGTTCAGGCTCTCAGCCTCCGTCGGGGCGAGTTTGCGGGACAAGGCACTCCGGGTTCGAACGATTACGGTGAAGCTGCGCGACCACGACTTCAAGACTCGGTCATCCTCACGCACGCTACCGAACGCGGTGGAGACGGATGGAGCCATACTTGGTGTCGCGCGGGAGTTACTTGCGGCACTGCGCGCCAAGCGCCGTACTCCGGCGAGGCTTCTGGGGGTCGGCTTGAGCGGTCTGATCGAACCAGCTGAAGAGAGCCAACTCGCGCTCTTCGAGGATAGCGAAGCGCACGAAGACGAGCGTTCGAGGACGCTGACGCGAACAGTGGATGAACTGAACGAAAGATTCGGCGACAGCGCGGTCCTCCCGGGCCGCCTGATCCGCCCGGAATGATCGTGGGGAGCGCGCTTCAGGAGGGCGGCATCGCCGGCAACGCGGTTGAGGTAGAGCGCGTGCAATCCTTTATGGCCCGAGTCACCGACCAGTGAGGCTGAGACGCGCCAGGTAGCTCCCCTCGGGTGATCGTGCAATTACGTCAGAGGTCAGCCCCACCCCGGCCGAAACCGTCGCCAGCGTCTCGGAATCCACAAAGAGCTGTGGCACGGGCGGTCCTCGCAGGCCTCGATAGGCGAGTTGGTAATGGACCTCGCCGGCGTACCGCCCATCCGACCGGGGCTCGGGGTCGTCGGAACCCGCGGTCAGATCGGTGGAGTCCATCAGGATCTGCCCCCCCGGCCTGAGGAGGGACGCCAATTCCTGGAGGAAGGGGTCCAGCCCTGCGAGGGTGCCGGCGAGCATCGAGCCGTTCATGAGGAGGAGGATGGTGTCGAAGCCAGCCTCCTTGCCCAGCTCCGCAGTCGTTCCAAGCCGCACATCAACCACGCCTCGGCCCTCCATCGCAGCGACCGCCGAAGGGAGCACGTCCAGAGCCGTCACCCGAAGGCCGCGAGCTTGAAGAGCGAGGCTGAGCGCACCTGCACCCGCGCCCACATCCAGAACATGTCCCCTGGCGAGTCTGAGCACCTCCGCATCCCAGGAGAAGCCCGCATTCGTCGGATCACGAAAGAGGAGAGCGATGGGGAGCGGTTGTCCCTCCCCAGAGTCGGAGTGGACCTCTACTGCTGCATCCGGATCCTCGCCGCTCAGGTAGGCCGCGAGGGCGCGTTCGAGCGGGAGTAGGCCAAGTCGTTCGTACTCCGGCGGCTGAGTGTCTGAGTGGGTCATTCCCAATAATAAGCGGGGGCGGTCCGCTGGACCGCCCCCGCGTGTGTTTGAATCCCTGTAGCTACGGCTACTCGGAGTTGCGTCCCGTCCGCTCCCAGGGGCGGCGTTCGAAGTAGCTGTCGGTCAACTCCCTGACCTTGCCGGAGAGCAGGACCAGCGCGATGAGGTTGGGCAAGATCACGATTCCCAACGCAATGTCACCGATCTCCCAGGCAAGGTTCAGCGAGATGATCGCGCCGAGGAAGTGCATCACCAGGTAGGCGATCTTATACGGTACGATGGCGCGCTCTCCCCACAGGTAGTTCGCGCATCGGTCGCCGTAGTAACTCCACGAAATCGCGGTCGAGATTCCGAAGAGGAATACTGAGATGATCACGATGTAGTGCCCCCAGTCGCCGAGCGGTGCCAGACCGCGCCGGAATGCCATCATCGTGAGGGGAGCACCGCTCTCGACCGCCGGACCCCAGAGAGACGTGTGCACCGTGCCGTCGGCTCCAACGGCCTCTCCGTCCTCGCTGTGGATCGTCCCCGAGAAGGCCTGCGTGAGGCCCTCGTCGATGTAGAGTCGGTCGACGCCGACATCGTGCCACCCGAGTACCACGCCGCTTTCAACGGTCTGCCGGCCGTCCACCACCGTCAACGTCTCAGGGGTAGCAGCGTCGTCGTATCCACCGTTCTCTGTTTCGGTAACCCAGGTGAGATCACCACCAGCCAACGTGATCTCGGTGGGTACGCGCTCGTCGTAAACACCGGTGGAGATGATGACCAACGCCGTCATCGTCACGATCACGATGGTGTCGATGAAGGGCTCGAGAAGCGCCACGACGCCCTCGGATACAGGCTCGTCGGTCTTCGCCGCCGCGTGCGCGATCGGCGCCGACCCCTGCCCGGCTTCGTTGGAAAACAGCCCGCGATTGACCCCCCACATCATCGTGACAAGGATCGCACCCACTCCGGTTCCGGCCACTCCAGCCGACGGGTTGAAGGCTTCCTGGAAGATCAACGCAAGACTTGGGAGGACCATGTCGGCATTCAGGAAAAGGATGATCAACGCGCCCAGCACGTAGATGGCGGCCATGAGCGGCGCGAGAATTCCCGTAATCTTTCCGATGCGGGTGATTCCGCCGAGTACAACGACGGCCACGACCGACACCGTCACGGCACCGGTCAGCCACTTGGTCCAGCCAAAGTTGGTTTGGAGGGTATCTGCAACCGTGTTGGCCTGGATGGCGTTACCCGTCAGGAATGCCGTGATTCCCAGCGCGATCGCGAAGAACATCGCCATCCACTTCCAGTTTGCCCCCAGTCCGCGCTCGATGTAATACATCGGGCCGCCCGAGACCGTACCCGCCATGGCGGAGGCGTCCTTGTGAACACTCCGGAAGTGCTGGGCGAGGGTCACCTCGGCGAACTTCGTAGCCATCCCCACAACGGCCGTCATCCACATCCAGAAGAGGGCGCCGGGCCCTCCCCAGTGAATGGCGATCGCGACGCCGGCGATGTTTCCGATCCCCACGGTCGCGGAGAGCGCCGTCGTGAGCGCCTGAAAGTGAGAGACGTCGCCGGGGTCGTTCGGATCGTCATAACGCCCGGTGGCAACCGCGAGGCCGTGCCCAAACCGGGTAATCTGAACGAAACCGAGCCGGAGCGTTAGAAACAGCCCCGTACCGATGAGGGCAATCACCACGAGCGGAATATCGTTGCCGCCCACCGGAATCCCGAACTCCCATACAAAGTCGCGGATCGCGCTCACGAAGCTCTCAAACTGTTCCATCACGTCCCCATTTGATGTGAAACGGCAGAAGATCGGCCGCGCAGGTCAGTCGGGCAAGCCTTCGGTCAACGAACGAGCATCGGGCCGAGCCTCCGGCCACCCAGAAGATGCATGTGCAGGTGGAAGACTTCCTGCCCCCCGAAATCCCTGCAGTTGACGATGAGACGGTACCCTTCCTCGGCGATTCCCTCCTCCTCGGCAAGCCTCGCCGCCACGGTAAACATCCGCCCAAGCGCAGGTTCGCTTTCAGGCGTGACGTCGGCCACCGTGGCAATCGCCTCGTTGGGAACGATCAGGATATGGGTCGGCGCCTGAGCATTGATGTCGCGAAAAGCCGTGACCAGATCGTCCTGATAGCAGAGATCTGCTTCCACGTCGCCGCGAACGATTTTGGCAAAGATGGTGTCATCCATGAGACGGCCTCCTGGTGCATCACTCGGGCGCGCGCTGATCAACGTTGGACTGGGTATGGGAACAGGATGAGGGAGCAGGGGTGCCGGTAGGGAGCCGCCGTAGTGCGGCTCCCTACCACCTTTCTTATCCCTCGCTACTCAAAGCGAAGTCCCTTAGCGCGCCAGATCACGCACGGCTCCTGCCAACGTCCGCACCTTCGCGGAGTCGCTCGACGAGCCCGCCCAACGTGCCACTTCGTTCGCGAGGTCATTGAGCCCATCTCGTGATCCGCCGTCGGCGCTGTCGAGCGCCCCTCGTACCATCTCGACACGCTCGTCCGACAAACTCCCCGACCGCTCGAGTTGATCGACAAACGAACCTGCAAGCGCGAACGACGATGGCCACTCGAAGTGCGGCTGACCCTGGGCGTTCAGGTATTCCAGGTGCACCGACTTCGCAGCGTCGATTTCGTGCTGCGAGATATGGGCACTCGGAGTGAGCTCGAAGATGTCCAGGCCACGTGAGATCTCGGAGTTCACGATCACTCCGTTGTACCAGTACACAGACCAGCTTCCGCCGCTGCCCTGGGTCTCGGCGTTCACGGGACCACGATCGTGAAAGGCGATCTCGTGTGGGTTGTTCGGGTCAGTCCACTCAAAGAGACTGATTCCACCCTGGTACCACCCCTGGATCATGATGTCGCGACCGGGAATCGGGATCAGCGAACCGTTGTGCGCGACGCAGTTCTCCACCGAAGTCTGTACTGCAGAAAGCTTGTAGTACTCGTGGAACACCATGCGGCGATTCTCGAGCGTGAAGATCGCATCTGCACCCCACTCGCGCGGGTCGTCGATCCGGCACTTGGGGCCGCCGCCGCCGCCCCACTCGTCGGTAAAGAGGAGCTTGGAGCCGTCGTTGTTGAAGGTCGCCGAGTGCCAGTACGAGAAGTTCGAGTCGGCAACCGCATCGATCCGAATGGGATTCTCGGGATCACTGATATCGAGCAGGAGCCCGTATCCACCGCACGCGCCACCTGCCAGGCCGATATAGGGATACACGGTGATATCGTGACATTGTGTCGGGCCGGGCCGGGGTGCGTTCGGGTCCTGGTTTGCACCTCGGTTACCGAACTGTTGCGCCACGAGTATGGGCAGCTCCTCGCGGAGTTTTGCGCTGTCGGCCGCCGTGGGCAGGCCTGAGCCGCCGCGCTCGCCGACGATGCGTTGCAGCATTGGGTCAATCATCCGGGACGGTAGGATGCGCTCCTGCCCTCCCCGGTCGACCACGAACGCCCCACCCGCGCGGGCCTCTACAATGGCGCGTATGTCACTCGGCGCGGCACCATGCGATTCCGGAGCAACGAGGTCCTGAAAGATGCGGGGCGAACTCACGATCGCGGCATCCTCTGGTGAATCGAGGGGCACGCGGATGACCTCAATCCGAAACAGTGCGGAGCTCGGGTCATCCCCGGCCGCGACACAACCCTCGAGTTCCTCGGAGGGGCGGACGGACGACGACCCGGACACGTAGATGTACACGTTGTCGTCGTCGGACGGGTCCTTGAGTACCGTGTGCGTGTGCGAGCCACGGCACGTTTGTACGTTCCCGATGTAGTCCGGGTTTTGGATGTCCGAAATGTCGAAGATTCGAATTCCACGAAGCCTGTCGTGGCTTACAGCCTCGGCCACGCCTTCACTGCCGCAGTCGAGCCGGCCGCTCGCGCCCTCGCCCGAAACGAACATGAGGTTGCCATAGACCGAGACGTCACTCTGAGAAGCAGGGCACACGTACTCGACCGCGACCCTCGGGTTCGCCGGGTCCGAGATGTCCCAGAATATCACGCCATTGTAGTTACCCTGGATCGCGTAGTCGCCCATGAACGCCAGGTCGGAGTTCGTGGAGCCGACAAAAGCTTCCGGAGGCGGGGACTGCGATAGCCACGCGAGATTCCAGATGGCCTCCTCCGCGTCGAAGAGGCCGGCACCGAGGCCGACGCGCGGATCGGGGCTTGGCGGTCCGGCCTGGGCCATGCTGCCGAGCCCTGCGGCCGTCGATGAGCAGGCCGACGCAATCACGAGACCCGCGACCAGCACGAGCGAGGTGAGTCGCCGGGTGGGCCTGGGCGTGGAAGTTGAGGTGGTACGGAAGGTCATCATTAGTTCCTCTTTGGATACGGACGTCAGTCGTGCGCTGAAGGGTTCTGCAACCTTCCAGCGATCTCTTCGAGCATGCCTTTCATTCGGCGAATCTCGGTGCGCTGATCCACCTGTATATCCGACGCCACCTTGAACGCGATGTCGTCGTTCGCCGCTCCATCGGTCGCGAAGAGATCGCTCACCATCATCACGGCTCCCTCGTGGTGCTGAATCATGTAGGTGAGGAATACACGGTCCCACTCCTCTCCGCGGGCCTCGGCCAGCTCACCCATCTGCGCATCGCTGAGCATACCGTGCATCCGAGGAGCCGGACCGCCATCGATCGTGAGGGCCAGCCCCTGGATCTCCACCTCTGGGACGTGCTGCCTTCGATCGCGCAGCCACCCCTGCATGAAGCGGATCTCATCGGTCTGCGCATTGATGATCCGAGAAGTGAGAATCCTCATCTCAGCGCTCGCGCCATGGCTCGGGGCGAGTGCCGCCATCACGAGCGCTTGGGCGTGGTGTGCGATCATCCCGGTCATGAATTCGACGTCGGCTTCGGAGACATTTCTCCGCACGCTGTCCGCGCGTGCCTCGAACAGCGCCTCGAGCCTCTCCAGATCGGCCCCCTCGGGCCCCGGCGCCCTGCGGACACCGGATTGGCCAGAGGCGCACGCAGTCGTGGTGAGCGCGGCTAGACAGAGGGGGATCCAGTGGGTTCTTCTCATGCGGCTTCGCTCGTCAATCCGGTCTGATTGTCCTCAGGGATTTTCAAGGGCCAACAACATAAGCGATGGGGCGGATGCGCGCGAAGCGATGGCGAAAAGAGAGGGCCACGGCACGCATGACGCGCACTGTGGCCCCAGGTCTCTTCCCAGCAAACTGCCTCTCAGATTCCCGCTAGCCCTCCACTGCGTTGATCATGTCGAAGATCGGGAGGTACATCGAAACGATCATGCCACCCACGACCACGCCAAGCACGACGATCATGATGGGCTCCATGGCCGAGAGGGCATTTCATCCAACCCACCCGTTTGTTCACCGACGTTGATCATCTGCACCACCATAGGCGGGAATACGCCCGACTCCTTGAGCGGAGCCGCAATGGTCTCACCCCCGGCGATCGAGGCTCGTGACCCCATGACGGCATCGTGGATCACCCGGTTTCCGGCTGTCTTGGCGGTGATCTCCAAGCCCTCCAGAATCGATACACCCGACGAAACAAGCGTCCCGAGCGTCCGGGTAAACCGAGCTACGGCAGCCTTTCGCTGGAGGTCACCGAGGATTGGCATCGCCAACAGAATACGGTCGAAGAAGAGCTGCCCCGAGTCCGTGGCGTACGAGGTTCGCATCGCAAAGATGCCACCAATTATCCCAGCCAGGAGCGCCCACCAGTATGCCTGGAGGAACGCCGACATGCCGATAACGATCCGCGTCGGGAGCGGGAGCGGAATCCCGGCGGAGTCGAACATGGTCTGGAAGGTCGGAATCACGAAGAGCAGAAGAATGACGACGGCCATGCCCGCAACCGTGAAAATAACGGTCGGATAGATCATCGCACCCTTGATCTTCCGGACGAGCGCGTCGTTCTTCTCGAGGAAGGTCGCGAGGCGAAGGAGAATCGTGTCCAGGATTCCGCCGGCCTCACCGGCGGCCACCATGTTCACGAAGAGCTCGGTGAAGATCTTCGGGTGCTTGCCCATCGCATCGGCGAGGGTGTGCCCAGACTCCACATCGTACAACACATCCTGAATGGTCTTCCGGAACTTGGTGTTTTCAGTCTGCTCCGCGAGAATGTCGAGACTCTGCACGAGAGGCAGGCCCGCGTTGATCATCGTCGCGAACTGGCGCGTGAAGATCACGATGTCGCGCGTCGACACGCCAGTGCCGAAGCTGATTTCGAAACTCTTTTCCTTCTCCCGCACCGATACCGGGATCATCTTCTGCCGGTGCAGATGCGCCAACACCTCATCCTTCGAGGCAGACTCCAACTCTCCGGATTGGATGTCCCCACCCATAGCCGGTCGTGCGCTCCACGCAAACGTCGCCATTCGTTCTCCGTTGCTCGGACTGAAGCCTATTTACTCGCCGGAACCGTCTCACCCACGGCCCGAAGTAATTCGTTGGGGTCCCCGGACCGCTTGAGGGCCTCTTCCAGTGTAATCTCGCCCTGCATGTAGAGCACCTGCAGCGAGTCGTTCATCGTCTGCATACCATGCTTCTTACCCGCCTGCATGAGCGAGTATATCTGGTGCGTCTTCTCATCGCGGATCACAGCACGAATCGCCGCCGTGCAGACCATCACCTCGACGGCACATACGCGCCCGGATTCCTTCGCCTTCGGAACGAGCGTCTGTGTGATCACACCCTCCAGCACGAACGCGAGTTGTGCACGAACCTGGGCCTGCTGATGAGACGGAAACGCGTCAATGATGCGATTCACTGACTCGGCGGCCGAATTGGTGTGGAGTGTGGCCAGCACGAGGTGGCCAGTCTCTGCGATCGTCAGCGCCGCCCCGATCGTCTCAAGATCCCTCATCTCACCAATCAGAATCACATCGGGATCCTGCCGTAGCGCGTACTTGAGCGCCGCCGTGAAGCTCTTGGTATCCGCGCCCACCTCTCGCTGATTCACCATACAGTTCTGGTGGCGATGGATGAACTCGATGGGATCCTCGATCGTGATGATATGATCCCGGCGTTCCTTGTTGATCTTGTCTACCATCGCTGCGAGCGTGGTCGACTTCCCCGAACCCGTAGGTCCGGTGATCAGAACGAGCCCGCGAGGGCGTTCAGCGAGCTGATTGATCACGGGAGGAAGGCCGAGATCGACAATGGAGGTGATCTCGTAGGGGATCTGCCGAATCGCCATGGCGACGCAGCCCCTTTGTTTGAACACATTGCCCCTGAAGCGGGAGAGGTTCTGAACACCGAACGAGAAGTCGAGCTCGTCCTCTGTCTCAAACCTCTTCTTCTGATTCTCAGTCAGGATGGAATACGCAAGCTGTAGCGTGTCTCTTGGCTTGAGCGCGATCGGATACCCCGACACCACTAATTCACCATCGACCCGGATCTTGGGCCGCTCCCCAACCGTACAATGCAGGTCCGAGGCACCCTTCTGGATCATCTCCTGTAGCAGAATCCTGAGGCTCAACTCGGGAGGCTGCTGCACCTGGCCGGTTGGAGGCTGGGCCTGCCCAGACTGCTGCGGGGGTTGTCCTGCCTGAGGCGTCGGAGGTCGTGGGGGTTGATTCATACGATGCGCCGTAGTCCCAGTTCTCGGTGGGTAGATCCATCTCGCCGCACCGTCATAATGCGGCGCTCGTCTCATTCATGATCTCATCGAGCGTGGTGATGCCGTCCTCCACCTTCTTCAACCCGTCCTGGCGAAGAGTCAACATGCCCTCAGCCACGGCCAGGTCGCGAATTTCATCGGTGCCGGCCGCGGCCATGATGGCACCCCGAATCGTCGCTGTGACCTTGAGCACCTCGTACAAACCCTGGCGACCTGAGTATCCGTCGCCACCGCACTGGTCGCAGCCCTCACCCCTGAAGAAGGTCATGTTCTGGATGACGTCGTCGGGAATGTTCGCGGCCTGAAGAACCTCATCTTCATAGGTCGCCTCTGTCTTGCAATTTTTACAGATCCGGCGCACGAGTCGCTGCGCGGTGAGGAGGTTGAGCGCGGCGGCGATGTTGAAGGGCTCAAGACCCATATCGATCAGGCGAGTGATCGTGGACGGCGTATCATTCGTATGGAGCGTCGAGAGCACGAGGTGGCCTGTGAGAGAGGCTTTGATCGCGATCCCCCCGGTCTCGAGATCCCGGATCTCGCCGAGCATGATGATGTTGGGGTCCTGCCGGAGAAAGGCGCGCAGGGCAGCCGCAAAGGTCATGCCGATCTGGGATCGTACGAGCACCTGGTTGATCCCGGGCAAATTGTACTCGACCGGATCCTCAGCGGTCATGATGTTTACGCTCTCTGTGTTGATCTTGGAAAGCGCCGAGTAGAGCGTGGTCGTCTTCCCCGACCCCGTCGGCCCCGTCACGAGAACCATCCCGTAAGGCTGAGCGATGGCCTCCATGAAGTCCTTCTCGGCCTTCGGCTCAAACCCGAAGCTGGCGAGATCGAAGGTGAGGTTGCTCTTGTCGAGGATTCTCAGGACGATCTTCTCGCCGAAGATGACGGGGAGCGTCGAGACGCGGAAGTCCACCACCCGGCGCTTCATTCGGAGCTTGATGCGCCCGTCCTGCGGGATTCGCCTTTCAGCGATATTCAGATCAGCGAGAATCTTGATTCGCGACGTTAATGCAGCCTTCATCTTGAACGGCGGCTTCATGACCTCCTGAAGCGCACCGTCGATCCGATATCGGACCCGGATGTCCTTCTCGTACGGCTCGATATGGATGTCTGAGACGCCCTTCACCACGGCATCGGCGAGCAGTCCGTTAATGAACTTGACCACCGGCGCCTGCTCGACCTGCTCCTGGAGAGCCGCGACCGAGACGTCTTCCTCTTCCTCCTCCATGAACTCGAGCTCATCCTCCATGAAGTCCCCGAGGAAGTCGGACATTTCCGCCTGGGACATACCGTAGTACGTCTCCAGATGCTTCCTGAGGGTGAACTCCCCGACGATGACCGGGTCGATGTCAAAGCGGGTCTTGAAGCGAAGGTCGTCGATGGCGCCCGACTCGGTCGGATTGACCATCGCAACGGTGAGGGTGCGTCCCACCTTCCGTAGCGGAAGGACGAGATGCTTGTAGGCAAGCTCAGCGTCGATCAGGCGGATGATCTTGTCGTCGACCTTCACCTTGTCGAGGTCGACTGCGGGAACTCGGTACTGCCGCGAGAGCATTCGCGTGAGCTCTTCCTCAACGACGAATCCCAGGTGCACGAGCGAGAATCCGACGCGGGTCCCGTTCTCCTTTCCGTGCTGGAGCGCCTCCTTGAGCTGCTCCTCCGTGATCAGTCCCTCCTGGACGAACAGATCACCGAGACGGTCGACGACGTTAGTTGACATCTACGCGCCCACGCCTCGAGATAGCAGGCGCTGCATCAACCCTTTGTCATCCATGGGTCCGATCCAGTCTATCTTCAGTAGCAAGGGCGAGAACTCTGGCACCGCAAATTTGTAAACGTTTGTATCCGTTTCCGAAGATATGCCATATGGCGCTTAGCATGCAACAAATATCTCATATATTTTTTTAGTTTATCGAGATTCTCGACCGCACCCTCCCGAGAAGGGCCGGTCCGATTCCCTTCACATCCATCAGCTCTTCAATGCGGCTGAAATATCCCCGCTCATTTCTATGTTGGAGGATACGCTCCGCAAGGGCTGGTCCGATCCCCGGAAGCGTCACCAACTCCTCTGTGGTTGCACGGTTGATGGAGACAACCGATCTCCCCGCGGTGGGTTTCCTCGAACGGTTACGGCCGCTGTTCCTCCCGGTCGCAGAGAAAGAGAGGTGACCCTGAATTTTGGTGAGCGTCGAGGGACCGATGCCCCGCACGCTCATGAGGTGTTCTGGCCCAAGGTAGGGCCCCTCGATCTCCCGGTAGGCGACGATACTGCGTGCGGTGGCTGGCCCGATACCGGGGAGACGATCCAACTGGACCTCCGAGGCGACGTTGGGATCGATCCGTTCGTCAGGCTCGAGCGGGCGAGTCCTCTGGGACGCTTCGTCGAGGGCCTCCTTACTTTCCGCCAACAGACCGGGGAGGTCATCGCCCTGGATCGGGACCGGCTGTGAGGCCCCCATGCTGAGCACCACCCGCCCGGTGCTCAGCGCCAAAAGGATGATCCCACCCCTCAGCAAGGCAGCAGTTTCGGCAGTAGTCATGCAGAAGGGTCGAGGCGGGAGATGGGCTCCACCATGCCCCACCGGGACAGCGGCCTAACCGCCCAGGCGTGACCCCACAACCGTAAACTCGCCGAAGAGACCGAATTGGAACTGTGTGGATCCGGTTCGCAGCCCAACAAACGACCGTTGATCGATGTAGGTGAGCTGCATTCGAACGTTCATCTGAGACAACTGTGTGCCGAGCCTTACCTGGAGAGACCGGATCAACTGATCGATAAATGCGATACAGTCGGGGCTCCCCTCCGGGGCCCTACAGCGGCGGTCAGCCATATACTGGAAGGAAACCGTTCCGGTTATAGGCGCCTGAAGCGCCCCGGCGATGCCGCCGGGGGGGACGAAGGACCCCCCTATTGTGACGGCGTGCACGGATCGATTCTCATCGGTGTCACCGGTGGGATCCGATCGTTCCCGGTCATTGAAGGACCCCTGGTAGGCGAGCGTCATTCCACCCACCCAGCTCGTGGTTACCTGCACAGGAATCTGCCTGTTCTCCAAATTCCGCTGCTGAAGGTCAGCGCCTCCAAACGTCGTTTTCTGGGTCGACTTTCGGTAACCGGTCGAGAAGCTGATCGAACGGATGAACGGCGCCAGTTCAGATGGGAGCGTGAGGCTTGCCACCCTCAGGCTCAGGTCCGGCCACGTCCGCCGCTCGTCGGCTCGGTCACTTCGTGTGTCGAGCGTAGTGGTCGTCGCCTCGTCGTAGTTGACGCCCAGGCGAATCCCCGCCGGAAGCGCCAATCCGGAACGCACCCCAAAGCGATCCAGCTCGGTTACGGTCGCCGCCGTATCTCCGTCGATGAAGCGAAAGTCGTCCACCCCCCCAAACCCGAATTGAAATCCGATGCCTGGGTCCACCGGGTCTCGATTGAATCGGGTCGTAATTCCCTGACGCCAGGTGAAGGTCACCGGCTGCACCAACGACGTCATAGACGAAAGCAAGCCCCCCGAGTGCACGGGCAGGCCCGCCGGCGTCAGCGTTACACCGCCAGTCCAGTTCTTCTGCGCGCTGATGTTCCGCTGTAGCGAAAGGAGCGTGTCTGTGCCCTCGACCCGTTCATCGACGAAGGTCGCGTTGCGGTCGGTCGCATAAAGGGTACGAAGGTTTACATCTGTCCTCAGCCACGACGACAACACCGGAGCGTAGTTGAGGGATGTGCGCACGAGCCGATTGGTCTCCCACCCAAGGTTCAATCCCACCGGCTGGGAGAGCTCGTCATCGATAAGTCCCTGAACTCTCGTATCGGCGACGAGGTCCGGGGGAGCCAGGAGATCCCGGGTCGTTGTCAGATTCGCCTGAGCTCGAAGCGACGAAAATGGGCGAAACGCGATTTCGGCAACGCTCTCGAGACTTTCGCGGGGCGTCTGCGTGGCAACCGCAATGGAGTCATCATCTGCCTCGACGATCTGATCGAAGCGCTGCACGTCGGCGCGAACGCGGGAATATGAGGTATTGAACGAGATTCGCTCGGGGGACCACCGGAATCGCGAGGCCACGACGCGCTCCTCCAACCCACTGGGCAGAATCCACCTGAGCATGGGTCCGAGGAAGTTTGGGACCACGGGAACATCCCTGCGCACCAGTCCGCGTCCAAATCCGAGGCGGGCATCGACACCCTCGGATTCCGCCCTCGATGTGATGGTCGTCCCCGAGGAATGGAAATACCCAAGTCGGGCATCCAGGCCATCGAGGATCAGCCCCGCCCACGGGTTCGAGGTAGGCGTCTTCTTGCGGAAGCCCAGGTCGATCCTTGTTCGGGTATCCCCAGGCTTTCTGAGGCCGGCGAGCCGGCTCACACGAACGTCACTGCGGTCGAGGAATTCCGGGGACTGCCCTCTCTCCGTGTGCGTGATACGGAGCGGGATGTCGACTCCCCATGAAGAGGGAGCGAGCCGGTCGAGGCGCACGGTGGAGTTGAGGCTGAACTGGCGATCCCTCTGAAACGTCGGCCGCTCCGCGAGCTGCCGAAACTCGCCTCCACGGCTTGACGCACTGAGGTGCACGGAAATTACGTCCGAGGCTTCGACGTTGAGCGACAGATGGCCTGCTACACCAACATTCGTCAGCGCTTCGCTGAGGCGGAGCTCGTTGACCCACACTTCCCCGCTCGTCGGCTGGTCGAGCCCGTTCCATACTCCGAGTGACAGCTCTCGAACGGCAGCAAGATTCGGCGCCCGAGCACGATCCTTCATCACCACCGAGTACGTCGAGTCTGCAGACCAGATCTGAAGCGGTTCATCCGAACGCAAAGCTCCACGGGCAATCAACTCCTCCTCCGCGCGTTGACGGAGCTCGAACCACTCTTCGAAGTCGATCAGGATCTCGGGTAGCCAGTCCTGGGCCTGAGCGCCCCCTGGGGTCGAGCTGCCCGGGAGCGGGGTCCTATAGAGGTAGAAATTCTCGGGATCCTCCCCGACTTTGAGGAAGAAGAATAGAGGCGCGTCTGGCCCCCAATCACCCTCAACCCCCACACCCCACAACCGAATCCGCCGGTAAGCCAGGAAGTCGCGTGGTCGCTGGGGAAAGCGACGGAACACCTCGGCTCGGTCCCCGGGACCCACATCCGAGTACTCGATCTTGAGGCCCTTCTCGTTGAATTCGATTCCCTGCCCTCCCAACACCGACGAAGGATCCTCCAAGCCCTCGATTACCCCTGGAGGGGCCGTGTAGGTGCCCCCGTCTGTTACTGCGCTGACCGGACCGACCTCTGCCCTACCGAAGAAGGCTGCTGTATCTCCAAGGATTCCAGTCACGACGCCGTCCTCGGCCCGCTTGATCCACCGGGAGCCCGAAAACCGCATCCGGGCCAGCGTCAATCGCCGACTTGCCGTGCCCACGACGGTCATTCGCAGGTGCTTCACCGCACGAAAATCGGCCTCCGTGAACACTCCGGGGACCGGAATCGCATCCGGTCCGCGAAGAGGAATTCGAAATAGCTGAAAGGCGGTCCCCGTCTGCGCCGTGGAACGGGTGAGGAAGGGTGACGCGGCGTCGAGCGTGACGACAAAACGGAGATACCTCTCCTGCGTGTCGAGACTTCCGTCCCCGTCGAGATCCTCGGAGTCGACGCGGCCGTTTCCTCGCGTACAGTTTGCCTTGGGATCTCCGATGGAGTACACCGCCGCTCTCTCTGCGAGGCAGTCCTCCCCCCAGACGCCCACGTGGTCGAGCACGTCGCTCCACACCTCACCGCGCAGCGGATCGGCCTCCTGATCGAGCCGTCCGATCCCCCAGGGAACCCCGGTGGACTTCACGCCCGAGACTCGTCCTATACTGTCGACGAAGACCACGTCCTCGCTGACGTTTCCGAGGTCGAGCACAAGCGTCAGGTCTTCGCCCTCTGCTACATAGAACTCGAGGAACTCACTCTTCGAGAGGTCCAGGCCGGTCGTGCTCAGCGTCGTTGTGATCGACCGCCACGCCGTCTGGCCAGCTCCCCGCGGGCCTGTTCCGAAGCTCACAAGGAGTCCAGTCTCCCGAAACTCCGAGCCGGTGAACTGGATCTGCTGATCGATATCCACACGGGGCAGAAACCCTTCGAAGACGCCGAGCGAGTCCTGGTTCGAGCCTTCGATGAGCCAGGTGTGCTGCCATGCCATGCGTGCCGCGTCGGACTCATCGAGCCCAGCGGGAAAGACGGTCTCCGCGCCATCCCGGAAGACGGGCGCACTCCCCCACGCCCAGTCCGAGTTGCGCAGCGACAAGCTCCGCTGATTGGTCACATCGAAGTCGTCCAGGAATGCGTCCCTTCGCGTGTTCGGGTTTGGGAGGGAAACCGCGATTTCTGCGTCGACGTCAATTCGCGAGGGACCCCCGAGACGGAGTCCAGGAACGCTCTCAAGCATCCGGTCCAACCCCCGGGAGGGGAACGAGAACGCCCCGTTTAGTCCCCCGAGTGTGATCGCGGAGGGCTCGAGTCCAAGCTCCGGGCGACGGACAAGGGTCTGCTCAGTTTGGCGGAGGCCCAGCAGGTTAATGCTTCCCGACCTCCCTGCCCTCCATGAGGCCTCCAACCCAACGACGGAGGTTGGGGCGACCTGGAATATGGTCTTCTGTTCCCACGAGGCCCGAACCACCGGGTCCACGGCGGCGGCAAAGAGCGCGTTTGGTGCGATCAGGTTCACCTGGCCGACGTCGTAGTCGATTTCGTAATCGACGTCCCGAATCAGGATGCGGTCCCCGAGGAGGATTCGCTCGCTTCCATCCCGGATCCCCAGTGCGCCGAGCGAGAACGACGAGATGAGCCCCTCGCTTCTCAACTCGAAGGGAATCGTGAGACGAAATCGGCCGCCACTGTCCCGATCGAAGGGGTCCTCGGCCTCATAGATCACCGAATTCATGTCGGACCCGAGAATATCAGCTGTCTCCAACGCGGTCAGGTTGAGGGACTCCAGGGGAGGAGGTGCCTGAAAGGGCCGCAGCGTTGGAAAGATGATGAACACGCCTGGAACGGCTGGGGGCTGATCGCTGAAATCCTGAGCGAACTGAAAAACCCCGGCGGGATCGACCTCGTCCACCGGTGCCTCTTCATCCAAACCAAACAGCCGCAAGAGGGTGAGGTCGGCTCCTTCCGCGGTTCGCTTGAAGGTTTGCCCTGCCGAGAGTTCGCCCAGAGAAATCGTCAGCCCCACCGACCGGGGATCAACATCCACCGAGGAGGAGGCTCGATAGACCTGATGCATCTCCATGTTCCAGGTGGGACGCCCCGGCTGGTGGCTCGCGTTGGCGGCCTTGAGGAGCCGCAGCTCCGGGCGAAGGCCGGCGTTGTAGATCCGCTCGGGGTTGTAGTCGCCGACCGTGTCACCGGTGGCGGTTATGTACGTCGCCGCAAGTACCTCGTCACGGCGAAGCGGCCTGCGAAGGGCAAACCAGAGCCCACTCGGATGCACCGCGTAGTCGACTCCGGGCTGGAGGTAGCGGAACCAACCTGCCTCCCGCACCACATCAGTACCGAGCGTCGCCTCTGCATCTGCCTGGATCAGGCCGTTCACCTGTTGCCGGGCAACCGGGTCCGCCTCGAAGCGGTAGAGCTGGATAGGCTCGATGCCGGGTGCGATGGACGAAGAAACACGTGAGGGATCGAGGTCCAACACGTCGATGTGGGGAAACCCGGAGATGTCCTCCGGCGGCACCAGAAAGAAGAACTGCCCCGCTACGAAGTCGGCATCATCGAGGACGAGTGTATCGACCTGAACGAACGCTTCCTCGCCCGGAGATCCACTGAGTCGGAACTCACGGGTGTTGAGGTCTCCTCGCTGCTGCGCCCACACACCGCGCACATCCACAGGGCCGAGCTGACCCGCCGCCATGAATCCAAAGTTTCCGGCTGGAATCCCCTGCGTCAGAAACCGCGATGCCGGAAGATCGAATGTGACATCACCCACCTCGAGGCGTTGTAGAATCTCGTTCTGCATTCCCTCGTAGACGATGCTGATGTTGTTGGCGGCAGAGAACTCGCGGCTCTGATCGAAGTCGACGTCCACGTTGATACGGTCGGCGACAACACCCTGGATCTGGCCCCTGAATTGGAGGTCAGGATTGAGTTGGGGGATCAGGCTCGGTTCACACCTGAACTGAACGGACGTATCGCATGGCCGGAAGCGGGTCCAGTCGCCACCCAGCTCGGCAAGGCCAACGAGTTGGACGTCCAGGCTCGAGATTCCATCCGAAATGGAAGCGGCCGGTGCCGGTTCGCCGCGAAGCCTTGCCACGCGCTCGAGGCGACGAGCGTCCGGAGGGGGCATCCCACCCCACCTGGACCTGAGATCTTCAGCCCCCCGCTCAACTGAGCGCCTCAGGCGGAGCGCCCCGGGCTGCAGGACCCACCCGACCGGACGGGTGAGTTCGGGTCGAGGGGTCAGATGCAGAGCGCCGGAGTGCACATCCACCGAACCGCGAATCGGTTTCAGCCCCAGGAAGGCCACTGGAGGGAGATCGGTCGCTCGCTCGGGGTCCAGGAAGTTAGGGAGCCGGGGAAGCACCGGAGAGAAAAACGCCGTATCTGCGGCGGCGAGGTAGGGGAGGTCCACCGGCGGGCCGGCTTTGCCGACGCTTGCCAACGGCATCAGGAACAGAGAGAGTACCGAGGGTGCCATCCGGGCTCAGTCGGGCGAGTCGCACGAGGGGATCGGATCGCACAGGAAAGTGTAGCTGCTACCCTCGATCGGCATACGAGGGCCTGTACGCCCTATCCCCCACTCATTTGCCCAGGGAATCTCCGGCCTATTTAGAATGAGAATCCTGACTCGATACCTCATTCGTGCCCATCTGGGGCCGTTTCTCTTCTCGTTTTCCGCTCTCACGGGACTCCTTTTCCTCAACGCTATCGCTCAGAGGATGGACGATCTAGTCGGAAAGGGGCTGACGTGGGGAGTCGTGGGAGAGTTCCTGGTGCTCTCCCTTCCGCACACCCTGGCACTGACCCTGCCGATGTCCATCCTCGTCGCGGTCCTGTATACATTTTCTGAGCTTACATCCGCGAGTGAGATTACCGCCATGGCTGCGGGCGGAATCCGTCCTGCGCGCCTCATACTTCCGATGGCGGGAGTGGGCGTGCTATTCGCAGGCCTGATGTTCTACTTCAACGATCAGGTACTCCCCCAGTCGAACCACGAGCTTAAGAATCTCATCATCGATATCGGGCGCAAGAGCCCGACGTTCGACCTGAGGGAACGCGTCGTAAACGAGATCCAGACCAATGGAGGAACGGGCAAGATCTACCTCCAGGCGAGGGAGATCGACAACACCACGAGCAAACTCACCGAGGTGAAGATCTACGATCTTTCCGATCCGCTCGCCCACCGCACCACCTACGCCGAGCGTGGGGAGATGGCATTCAACGCCAACCACACCGATCTGTACCTCACGCTGTACAACGGAGTGATCTACGAGGTTAGCGAGGACCGCGCCGGAGGGTTCACCAGGTCGGCCTTCGAGACCCAGATCACGCCGATGCGGGGGGTGGGCAATGAACTCGAGAGGCGGGCCGGAGGCTCGTTCCGTGGTGATCGGGAGATGACCGGAGCAATGCTCAGGACCGCAATTTCAGAGAAGACCGCCGAGATGGACCGGCTCAGGGACGCAAGCCTCACCTCCGCCCGTGGAGCTCTCATCAGTGCCCTGGGGTCTCCGCCCGAGGGAGCCACGAGCGCATCCGAGGCAGTACGGCTGGCGAGGGCCACGCGGGCCGCTCGCGTCATCCAGCGGCCGATTCGCGACGACATGATCCGGCGGGTCGCACAGGAAGCCCGGCAAACCGTGAATCAGATGGACGCGCATGAGAGATTCATCAGAGAGCACCGCGTGGAGATCCACAAGAAGTACTCCATCGCTGTTGCGTGCCTCGTCTTCGTTCTCCTCGGCGCGCCCATCGCCGTACGGTCGCCCCGCGGGGGGGTTGGAAATGTGATCGCCGTTTCGGTAGGGGTTTTCGCCCTCTATTGGGCGGGGCTCATCGGTGGGGAGAATCTCGCCGACGAGGGGCTCGTCCCGCCGGGGGTCGCGATGTGGTCCGTCGATGTGCTGCTGACGGCGGTCGCGCTGGTCTTCCTTAGACGCATGGCAATGGATGTCGCCTCCTCCAGGGGAGGCGGGCTCGATGACCTCGGCTTCCACGTCACCCAATTCATCCAGAGGCTACGCCACGGCACCCGGGCGGAAGAAACTGGGACGACTCCAGCGTGATCCGTATCCTCGATCAGATGATCCTCAGGTCGTTCCTGAGGATCTTCGTAGGCTTCATTCTCGGCGCACCCCTGCTCTTCGTTGTTGGAGACCTGGTCGACCACGTAGACACCTATCTCGATCGAGGGCTCCCAGCCACCGCGGTGGCCATGGCCTACCTGTACAAGGTTCCCGAGTTCATGTCGTGGTCGTTTCCGATCGCGGGCCTCATGGCGGCGATCTTCACCATCCATTCGATGACCACGCATCGTGAGGTCATGGCAGCGAAGGCAGGGGGGATCTCGTTCAGGCGACTCGTGCTCCCCCTCGCCGCGATCGGCACCCTTCTCACCGGCGTCGCGTTGGTCCTCTCTGAGATCGTCCCCGTCGGGAACAGGAGGGCCAACCTGATTCTGAAAGACGTCGACATCCGGCGCCAATGGCGCACCGACTTCGTCTTCGAGACGGATGACGGCTGGACGCTCTCGGTGCGCAGGCTGACCGCGTCGAATGGGGAGATGTCCGAGGTCATACTCGAGATTCCTCCGCTGATCGAGGGTGGGGCAACACGGCACGTTCAGGCCGACGCGGCACATTGGGGGTCAGAGACGGGGTGGACCTTCACGGACGGGTATCTGCGAATCGTGCCCCCCTCAGCCCCCCCCCAGACGTTTCAGTTCTCGGAGTTTCGCACGCGGGGGCTGGATCTAGAACCCGCGCAACTCCTTGAGGAACCGCGTGCGAAGGAGGAGATGCGGGCAGGCGAAATCACCCGTCAAGCCGAGATCATCCGACGATCTGGAGGAGACCCGAATCCCTTCCTGCTCGAGCGAGAAACGCGCTTCGCAATCGCCACGGCGACGCTGATCATCATCTTGTTCGGGGCTCCGCTGGCGACGAGCTCTCGGCGCGGTGGGGCGGCCTACGGCGTCGGTATGGCGCTCGCCTCCACCATCCTCTACATGTTGGTTTTGCGTCTTTCGGAGGCGGCGGGCGAAGCCGGAGCGCTCCCCCCGATCACCGCGGCATGGCTCCCGAATGGACTATTCCTTATCGGTGCTCTCGTACTCCTCGCGAGGGTTCGAACCTAGGGTTTCTGAGCAGCGCCGTGACAGCCTAGAGCGTGTTCAGATGGGAGACGAATCCGGGAGTCAGAGCCCCTCGGAACACCTCCTGGACGGGTCCCCGCAGCACCACCCCGTAATCGGGGTCGACCTCTACGAAGAGGCTGCCCCCCTCCATGCGGACCTCCAGCGCCCCGGGGTTCTGGCGACCCGACCGGACGGCTGCGGCGGCAACAGCGCAGGCGCTCGTCCCCGAAGCAGATGTCCAACCAACCCCCCGCTCCCAGATCAGCGCCTCCACCACCCCGGGCGTCAGGCTGGCAGCGAGCTGGACGTTGATGCCGCGGATGAAGGCAGCGTGGGCCCCAAGCGCAGAGCCTACCGCGCGTAGTCGTTCCTGGGTCATCGGCTGGTCGAAGACGACGGCGTGGGGGTTCCCGATGGAGACCGCATGAAACTCGATGCCCTCCCCGGGATGGATGCCCTCTCCAGTCGGGAGCACCGCTCGTCCCTCGGCGTCGAGAAGGGTCCGGTTGATACCGATCGAGGCGTCATCAAAACGGGCGCCACCCATTTCGACCGACACGTCGTAACCCCCACCCCCCATCCGCTGCAGGACCGTCATGCGGACTCGATCGCCCCCCACCTCAACCTCGAACGGGGCATCCCCAACCATCCCCTCCGCCGCGAGGTATGCCCCAAATATCCTGAGTCCGTTTCCACTTCGCTCGAATTCAGAGCCGTCTGGGTTGAACATTCGCAGGCGGTAGGGTGGCGACGGGTCGAGCAGCACCACGATCCCGTCTCCACCAACTCCACGCCAGCGGTCGCACACCGCAGCGATCGCGGGAGCCGACAACGGCCACTGATCTCCCGCGCTCACGACAAGGTAGTCATTCCCAAGCCCGTGTCCCTTGAAGAGTGGCTCAGAACCGCGGAGTTGGTCGGCCATGGGTAGCCCCGAATGGATGTCAGAATGAGGGTATCGAAGCGCCGCTACACCCCCTGGAAGGCACAAAGGTACAAGATTCGTCCCCCACGGTGATTCCCACCTCGGTAGCTGGCTTGAGATCCAGTGACCATCTCGCACTGCGAGAGGCTGTTCGACGGGGTACCGTCCTACTACCTTGGGCATAACCAGAATGATCGGGGCGATTTAAGGCGTATTGCGGCCCCTGTCGGAGTCACTCCAAGCGGGGGCGGCTCCTCGAACCGCTAAAAAGCCGAGCTAATGCTCACTTACCTCACCGACCGTCAGCAGGCCCTTTCCCACGCACTGAGCCAACGGATTCTCGTTCTCGACGGCGCGATGGGAACGATGATCCAGGCCGCGAACCTCGACGAAGACGGGTTCCGCGGGGATCGCTTCGCAGACCACGCGTCGCCGCTTCAGGGCGCCAACGACCTCCTCTGCCTTACACAGCCGTCCCTGATCGAGGAGATCCACCGAGCCTATCTGGAGGCCGGCGCCGACCTTATCGAGACCAACACATTCAACGCGCAGTGCATCTCGATGGCGGACTATGGCCTCGAAGGAGAGGTCTACGAGATCAACCGTGCGGCTGCAGAGATCGCGCGCACTGCTGCCGCAGATTTCACAAAAGCGACACCGAACCAGCCTCGGTGGGTGTGCGGCAGCCTGGGTCCGACAAACCGTACTGCCTCACTCTCGCCCGACGTCGACGATCCCAGCATGCGGAACGTGACCTTCGATGAGCTCGTGGCCGCATACGCCGAACAGGCACGCGGACTCCTCGACGGAGGCTCCGACATCCTCCTCATCGAGACGGTCTTCGACACCTTGAATGCGAAGGCGGCGCTGTTTGCGCTGAGCGAGCTCCAGTCAGAGCGCGGCCGCTTCCCCATCATGGTATCAGGCACGATCACCGACGCGAGCGGGCGAACGCTGAGCGGACAGACGCCCGAAGCGTTCTACAACTCGGTCCACCATGGGGATCTGATCAGCATAGGCCTGAACTGCGCCCTCGGTGCCGAGCAGCTTCGACCTCACATCGAAGAACTCGCCACGATTTCGGATCTTCCGGTGAGCTGTCACCCGAACGCGGGACTACCCAACGCCTTTGGTGAATACGACGAGACCGCGAGCTACATGGCTGGGCACGTTCGCGAGTGGGCCGAGGCGGGCTTTCTGAACATCGTGGGGGGGTGCTGCGGAACCCGCCCAGAGCACGTTCGTGCCATCGCCGACGCGGTCTCCGGCGTACCTCCGCGGAAGTGGGAGAAGAAGGAGCCACGCCTGCGGCTCTCCGGCCTCGAGGCACTGAATCTCGGCGACGATTCCCTCTTCGCGAACATCGGCGAACGCACAAACGTGACCGGATCGCGGAAGTTTCGTCGACTCATCACCGAGGGCGATCACGAGACGGCAGTCGAGGTCGCACGCGAGCAGGTGGTCGGGGGCGCCCAGATGGTCGACGTGAACATGGACGAAGGGCTTCTCGATTCGGAGGCTGCGATGACGCGCTTCCTTCGGACCATCGGCTCGGAGCCCGATATCAGCCGCGTGCCAATCGTGCTCGACTCGTCGCGCTGGGAGGTGATCGAGGCCGGGCTCAAGTGCCTGCAGGGGAAAGGCATCGTGAATTCGCTCAGCCTCAAGGACGGCGAAGATCTGTTCGTGGAGCGAGCTCGGCTCGTCCGGCGCTACGGGGCTGCTGCGATCGTGATGGCCTTCGACGAGGAGGGACAGGCAGACACCGTGGCGCGCAGGGTGGAGATCTGCGAGCGCGCCTACCGGATCCTGACCGAAGACGTTGGATTTCCGCCCCAGGACATTGTCTTCGATGCCAACATCTTCGCGGTTGCGACAGGCATTGAGGAGCACGCCCGGTACGCGATCGACTTCATCGAGGCCGTCCGGGAACTCGAGGCCCGGCTCCCCCACGTGCGCACGAGCGGCGGCGTGAGCAACGTGTCCTTCTCCTTCCGGGGCAGCCCGGTCGTGCGAGAGGCGATGCACTCGGCATTCCTCTTTCACGCAATCCACGCCGGGCTCGACATGGCCATCGTCAACGCAGGAGCCCTCACGGTCTACGATGAAATCGAGCCGGAGCTGCTCGAAGCCGTGGAGGACGTGCTCTTCGACCGTCGTCCTGACGCGACGGACCGTCTTCTCGCGATGGCAGAGCGATTCCAGGGAGGCGAGACACAGACCAGGGCGGACCTCTCATGGCGCGACGCCCCGGTCGAAGAGAGGCTCGAACACTCGCTCGTGAAGGGCCTCGTCGACTTCATCGAGGAGGACGTGGAGGAAGCCCGCCTACTTCACGACAAGGCTCTCCACGTCATCGAAGGACCCCTGATGGCCGGGATGAACACCGTCGGTGATCTCTTCGGGTCTGGGAGGATGTTCCTCCCCCAGGTGGTGAAAAGCGCCCGAGTCATGAAACGCGCGGTCTCGTTCCTTGAGCCCTACCTGGACGCCGAGCTGGACGACACCACGGCGAAGAAGGCGGGCAAGATCGTGCTCGCTACCGTCAAGGGAGACGTCCACGATATCGGAAAGAACATCGTGGGGGTCGTGCTTCAGTGTAACGGCTTCGAGGTGGTGGACCTGGGCGTGATGGTCCCCGCCGAGACGATTCTTGACCGCGCCCGCGAGGAGGAAGCGGATATCGTGGGACTCTCGGGCCTCATCACACCCTCCCTGGATCAGATGGTCCATGTTGCCTCCGAGATGGAACGCCTAGGATTTACCCAACCGCTTCTGATCGGTGGAGCGACGACTTCACGCAGGCACACAGCGGTCAAGATCGATCCGCACTTCTCCGGCCCAACGGTGCACGTGCTCGACGCCTCCCGGGCAGCGTCTGTCGTGACGCGTCTGCTGGACCCGGATAAGCGCAAGATTCTGGCGGAGGAGCTCACCGTAGCGTACGCGGGCGAGCGTGAGGCGCACGCCGCTCGCAGGGAGCGCACCACCCTCCTATCCATCGACAAGGCACGCAGCAACGGATTCCGTATTGACTGGTCGGGCTATACGCCGCCCGTACCCACCTGGACGGGCGTGAAGGTCTTTGCCGACTACGACCTGGCCGAACTGGTGGAATACATCGACTGGGGACCGTTCTTTCAGGCATGGGAGCTCAAGGGAACATTCCCTGGCATCCTCGACGATCCCACCGTGGGACCCCACGCACGCGAGCTCCATCGGGACGCCAAGGCGTTGCTCGGGCGGATGATTGACGAGAGCCTGCTATCGCCGCAGGCGGCAGTGGGAATCTTCCCAGCGGCGAGCTCCGGCTCGGACGACATCGTAATCTTCGATGGTCCAGACCGGAAAAATGTCCGAGAGACGCTGTACGGACTCCGCCAACAGTTCGCCAAGGGACCCGACCGGCCGAACATGTGCCTCGCCGACTTCGTGGCCTCCAGGGAGTCGGGGCTCGAGGATCACATCGGAGCCTTCGTCGTCACCGCCGGGCACGGGCTCGGAGCGCTTGTCGGCGAATTCGAGCTGGCCGGTGACGACTATTCAGCCATCCTGGCCAAGGCGCTCGCAGACCGGTTGGCAGAAGCCTTCGCCGAGCGGATTCACCAGCGGGTGCGAGAAGAATTTTGGGCGTACTCCGCCGCCGGGGAGGTCCCGCACGAAGACCTCATCCGCGAGGACTACCCAGGCATTCGCCCCGCCCCAGGATACCCTGCGTGTCCCGATCACACCGAGAAGGAGACGCTATTTCGACTCCTCGACGGGCAGCACGCCGCCGGCGTGCACCTCACTGAGAGTTTCGCGATGCTCCCCGCCGCCTCGGTCTCGGGCTGGTACCTCTCACACCCAGAGAGTCACTACTTCGGTCTCGGTCGAATTGGACGCGATCAGGTTGAGGACTACGCCGAACGAAAATCCATGTCGGTTCAGGAGGTCGAGCGCTGGCTCTCCCCGAATCTAGGTTACGAACCAGCGGGTGCTGAAACCCAGGAGGGCCCATGACCCCCGAGCTCCTTCCGCTCGCCTCACTTATTGAGGACGGTCGTGTGCATGTGCTGGACGGCGCTATGGGAACGCTAGTCTACGACCGGGGCATCTTCGTGAACGTCTGCTACGACGAGCTCAACGTGACCGAACCCACCCTCATCGAGGGAGTTCACAGAGACTATGTCGCGGCCGGTGCGGAGATCATCGAGACGAATACCTTCGGGGCCAATCCGATGAAGCTCTCCTCCTTCGGGCTCGCCGAAGACACCGAGGCGATCAACGCGGCCGCGGTGGGGCTGGCGCGCAACGCTGCGAATGGGCGGGCCCTCGTCGTGGGTGCAATCGGGCCACTCGGCATCCGAATCGAACCCTTTGGACCCACCTCCCGGGCAGAGGCGCAGGCCTACTACGCCAGGCAGGTAGCCGGTCTTGTAGAGGGAGGGGTCGACGGCTTCGTGCTCGAGACCTTCAGCGACTTGAACGAGCTGCACACAGCCTTCGAGGCCGTGCGCGCGCAATCTGAGCTCCCCGTGTTCTGCCTGATCACGATCGGGCAGGACGGGAGGACGGCCTATGGTACCGCGCCCGATGCCGTAGCCGCACAGGCCACCGACTGGGGCGCGGATGTAATCGGCGTGAACTGCTCCGTAGGTCCTGCGGTGCTCCTGGACGCCGTCGAGCAGATGGCGCGCGTGACCGACCGACCCCTTTGTGCTCAGCCCAATGCCGGCCTTCCCCGGGAGGTCGGAGGTCGGAAGATCTACCTCGCGAGCCCCGACTACATGGCGCAATACGCGGCCCGCATGATCGATGCCGGCGTCCGTTTTCTGGGAGGGTGCTGTGGCACGACGCCGGAGCATGTGAAGCGGATTGTGGAGTCGGTCTCGGCCGTTCAGCCTCGAATTCACGCCGTTGAGATCAGGCCCCAGGGGCGCGAAGACGGCTCAGGGTTGGCCGACGAAGTGCCCCTGGACGAACGCTCCCAGTGGGGACGCAAGCTAGCTGCAGGCGAATTCCTGACCAGCGTTGAGCTGATCCCCCCGAAGGGTTGGAGCCCAGAGGGGATGCTCCACACAGCGCAGACTATTCGAGATGCGGGCGTGGACTGCGTCAACGTGACCGACGGCCCACGCGCCCAGGCCCACATGGGGGTCCTCCCCGCAGCCCTTCTCGTGCACCGGGAAGTCGGCATCGAGCCGATCGTTCACTACACCTGCCGCGACCGAAATATGCTGAGCATGCTCAGCGACCTTCTCGGTGCTGCGGCCGGCGGAATCCGCAACGTCCTCATCGTGACCGGCGACCCGCCCGCCCTGGGTCCATACCCAGATGCCACAGCCGTCTTCGACATCGACTCCA
Source organism: Gemmatimonadota bacterium (assembly GCA_036679625.1). Taxonomy (GTDB): domain Bacteria; phylum Gemmatimonadota; class Gemmatimonadetes; order Longimicrobiales; family Gaopeijiaceae; genus JAZDDA01. The sequence continues at coordinate 101,562 of JAZDDA010000199.1, forward strand.
TCGGGCTCACCAACCTGGTTCAGGGCCTGAATCGAGGAGTCGACCCGGGGGGAAGCCGGATCGGAGACCCGACACGTTACGTGATTGGCGTGGTCGCGAATCAGGCAGCTGTCGACCTCGAGCGCGAGGCCACGCGGTATATGTGGAAGATCGAGGCCGGGGCTGATTATGTACTCACGCAGCCCATATTCGAGGCCGGGCATCTCGAATGCTTCCTCGAGCGCACCGCCGAGTGGCAGCGCCCGACGATCGCCCATCTACGGCCATTCACATCCCTTCGAGACGCGGAGTTCCTGGCGAACGAGGTGCCCGGCGTTCACGTCCCGCCAAGTGTACTCCGGCGGATGGAGCTCGCTCAGGAGGGAGGCAGGGAGTCGGCTGAGAACATGGGAATCGAGATCGCGGTGGAGGCGTTTGAGGCGGTTCGAGGACTGGTCCAGGGCGTACACGTCGCAACCCCACGAGGTCGTACCGAGGCGGCGCTGGAGGTCTTACAGCGCATCGGGGCGAGCCGAGAAGGTGGTTGAAGAGGGGGAGTTCGGCCGTGCGCCCCTAACGCCCCGCGCCCCCCGGACGCAGACGGAAGTCGTACCACGAGATCACACGCACGAGGACATCGACGTCCTGGACAGCAGCGGCCCACCCCTCGGCGGTGACACGTAGGGGATGACCCGTCCCTGGCGGGACTGCGCAGAAGACATAGCCTCCGAGTCGGTCGGTCACCGCGACCAGGGAGTCCCCACCCTGGACGGAAAGCACCACACGGGCGCCACCGATCCCCTCCTCTCCCGCCCTGTCGCGGACCACGCCGAGCACCATGCCGGCTCGCACGGGGTCCATGAGACCCGAGCATGTACCGACCATCACCTGCCGCAGACGTGCGTTTGAAGACAGCGTCGACTGGATGCTCTCAACCTGGTCGGAGGAAACCGGTGTGAGGTCCATGCGATACGAAACACGCTCGCCCCGCCCCAGTTGAATGAGGTCGGAGATCCGGTCCGCATACCCCGGACGGTGAACGCTGATGAGGAAGGCCCCTTCTTCGCCGGCCTGGAGGGTAAACTGCCCGTCGCGCGCCGTATGGGTCGAGTCGTGCTCGACTCCGAGGGTGTCGTAGAGGGCGACCCTCGCCTCAGCGATGCCGCGACCTGTGCGCGTATCGGTCAACACGCCGTCGACCGTTTGTGCCTGCGCGACGAGGGCCGGAACCAGGAGCATGCTGGCAAAGGCGGCAAGCGCCATCCTCCAAGGCGCGAAGGCCTTCACTTTTAGCGTCATACTCTGACCAGGATGTCCGCAAGAAGCGCCTCGACCCCCCGGTGTCCGAGGTTGCTCACGTAGATCTTCTCGGCGCCGGCATCCCTCAACGCTCGAATCGTGCGCGCGCAGATTTCCTCAGCCGGCACTCCAGCATCGAACTCGGCTGTGAGAGCCTCGGCGGGCACGGGGAAGAATCCACCCAACCGCTCCAGGCTCACCGGGTTCGCGCTTCGATAGAAGAAGACGCCAAAGACGCCCGGGGGGGATTCTCCGCGCCTGTCGAGCGCGTTCACGAACGCCTCCACCCGCCCCGCCGAGTGGTGCGACATGATCTGCGAAAGAAAGAAATCCGCGGCAAACTCACGCGCAGACACGTAATCCACCTGCTCCGAGATCTCTCGGTGGGGATTCGCCCACCCCCCAAGGGAGAGGCTCGGCTGCCGTTCCCGGATGTGCTTCCTCAACTCGAAGGCGTGCGGGACACACCTGGCACGGCCCACGTTCTTATCCCCCCCGAGGACGGTCAGAGACTGAAATCCCAACGACGCAGCCCGGTCTGCGTACATCAGGCAGTGTTCCAACGTGTGTTTGCAGGTCAGGAACGGAACCAGGCGCTCCCGCGGAACATCGGACCCCAGGTTGGCGACAAGGTGGGAGAGGTTTTCCTCTTCGGCCGCCCCAACCGCGTTGTCGGTGAGGAAGACGTATCGCTCTTCCCTCGCGAGCCGTTGCACCGAGTGGTACATGTCGATCCAGACATCCATCCCGGCCGACCCGGTAAGCCCGGTGCTGGGAGGCCTGAGCTCGACCGTAGCGAGTGGGCCAGGCGCCCTGAGACGATCGGCAAGCCGCGAAGCCCTGCCGAGAATCTCAGGCACCGGGGGAATTCCTGGTTTGCCGTTCAGCGTGCGGCCTCCAGATCAGCGGCGGATGCGGGTAACACCGCGGTGAGCACCTCATGCCCGTCTTCAGTCACGAGAATGTCGTCCTCGATGCGCACCCCAACGCCCGCGTACCGCGCGGCCGTCCCCAGGCTCTCCCCAGCAGGAAAGTACAACCCGGGCTCTACCGTGAGCACCATTCCCGGCTCGAGCAGCCGAGAGGCCGTCGCCGTCGCATAGTCGCCCACGTCGTGCACATCGAGTCCGAGCCAGTGGGATGTCTGATGGGGAAAGAAGCGTTTATACGTTGCCTGTTCGAGGATCTCGTCCGGGGTCCCCGTCAACACGCCGAGATCCACGAGCCCCTCGATCAGGGCCTCCCGCGCAACGTCGTGCACGATACCGATGGGCTCGCCTGGCCTGACTGCCTGGATCGCGGCGGTTTCCGCTCTGTGGACGAGGTCGTGAATGGCGCGCTGTTCGGATGTGAAGGTGCCGGAAGCTGGAAGGGTACGGGTGACGTCGGCGGCGTAGAAGCCGACCTCCGCTCCCGCGTCGATCAGTATCAGGTCTCCGTCTTCGACCACACGAGCGTTCTCGACGTAGTGGAGGATGCAGGAATTTTCTCCTGATCCGACGATCGTTGGGTAAGCGGGGCCCGCTCCTCCCTCACGCCTGAAGGTGTGATCGATCAGCGCCTCGAGTTCCCACTCCCCAACCCCAGGGCGAACCGCATCCATCGCCGCGAGGAAGGCCTGCACCGTGACGTCAGCCGCCCTTCGCATCACCGCAAGCTCGGCTTCGTCCTTCACGATCCGCAGATCATCGAGGATCGCTCCCGGATCCCGGACGCTCCGTGGCCCATCTCCCAATCTCGGGCCACGTACCCTTGCCCGTGCGAGCGCACCCTCCACAAGCGCCTGGCATGTGGCATCCCCCCCGAGCCTGAAGAGCACCTCTTCAGACTGAGCAAGAAGCGCAGGCAGACGCTCCTCAAGCTCGGATATCGGGTAGCATGCATGCGGCGCGAACTCTTCGAGGGCACCCTCGACGCCAAGCCTCGTCCCCGTCCAGCGTTCAGCCTCAGAGTCTCGTGGACGTATGAAAAGGACGAAGGGGTGATCAACCTCTCCACCCCTCAGCACCGCTACCGCACCGGGTTCAGTGACCCCCGTGGCGTAGTACAACTCACGGCCGGGATTGTAGCGAAGCGATGTGTCGCGTGACTTGAGCACCTCGGGACCCGCGGGAAGCACCATCGTGCGATTACCAAGCCGTTCAATGATACGTTTTCGGCGGGCAGCAAAATAATTGACGGACACCCTGGGCGCTGCTGCTTCCACGTGGCTCACTTCATTGCAGACAAAGGATAATCGTCCAGAATAGGCCCGCCGCCGTGGGGACGAAAGCCATGCCCATATGTGCTCGGAGTGGGCGATTCATGTGACCCCGCCGCTCCGGCCCTCGTCTGGTCATTGTCTAGAAGAATGAACATCCGCACCAGGACAAGGAGATCATCATGTATCGTTCACCGAATTCCGGCGGCGCAGGCCGAGGAGTCTTCGCACTCATAATCTTGATGTTGGGCGCGCTGTACCTTACGGCCTGTTCCGACTCTGCAACGAATCCTGGGCTCGACACCGAGCCGGTCATCGACCAACTGGCCCTTGAGATCGCGATCGATCCAGATCTGAACTCGGCCGCAACCGAAGCCATTCAGTCCCTACTCGACCCCACCGCCGCACCCTCTGCCCAGGCTGACATTCAGCGAGCGACCGGTCTCTTCGCGCAGGCGCAAGCCGCCTTCAGCCGTGGAGAGATGGAGCGCGTACAGGACCTCGCCAGCGAGGCCCGTGAGGCCCTGGCACTCGCCCTCCTGGCCAGCGAGGGCCCGACGGCCATCGACGGATTCGTCGCGCGCGCCGAAGAGGTGCTCGCACAACTCGAGTCCGGGGTGACCGACGAATTCGATGGCAACAGGACCGTGGGAGACCGAATCGCGACGCTTCTCAGGGAAGCTCGCGATGCTCAGGCAGCCGGCAACGATGTCCGTGCCGTGGAGCGAACGGTCCTCGCCAACCAGATGTCCGACCTCAGCCGGGCCCGCCGCGTGGACGGGCGTTCCGAGCGCGGTGCGCGGTTTACCGTCGCTCGCGGGCTGCAGGCGGTTGCGCTCGCCGAGCGGATCCTCAATGACCAGGACCTCACGGAGCGCCAAACTCGGCTTCTCAGGCAGGCGAACCGGCTCGCCGAGAGCGCTAAGCGGGCGTTCCTGAACGGGCGTTTTCGTCGTGCGGTGATGATGGCCAATCGCGCCGTCGTCGCGTCGTTGCACGCGGTCGTCGTGCCCAACCTGACGGAAGACGAGATTCGCCTCATCGTGACCGCAGCCGAGGCCGAGATCGCAGCGGCAGCATCGGCTCTTGAAGTGGAGCCCAACGACTTCCTTGGCGCCCAGCTCGTACGGGCCAAGAGGGCCTTTGCCCACGGGGTCGAGCGGATCGCTGCGGGCCACCCGCGAGGTGTCGTGTTCGTCTGGTACGCGGCTGCAACTGCTGCCGTCATCGCCAGCTGATCGGTAGACCCAACCTGTCTGCGGGCCAGGGGGACACGTTCCCTCTGGCCCGCGGGCTACGGCCCAGCCCATGACCGAGTCGAGCCTGTGCTGGCGACCTGATGGGGTCTTCGGGAGTGTGACCTCCGGAGCACCACGCTCGTCTAGTGGGTGGAACGCCCCTACCTTGGTTCCAATGTCCGCAGAAAACGACATCAGCGACGGAGCCGTGGTCCAGGCGGTCCTGGGGGGAAGCAAGGATGCCTATCGCATCCTCGTGCGCCGATACCAGGACGCGCTGTATCGGCACGCCCTCCGCATGGTGAAACACCCGGATGAAGCCGCCGACATCGTTCAGCGCGCCTTCGTGAACGGGTTCAAAAAACTGGAACGGTGTCACGATCCCGACCGGGTCGGGGGCTGGCTCTTTCGCATAGCGGCGAACCTCTGCAAGGATTTTCTGAAGAGCCCTCGCCGGGAGGATGTCTCGGTGGAGGGTGCAGAGATCCCGCTCGTGGGAGAAGGGGACGTTGAGCGGGACTTCGAACGCAGCGAAACGCGACGAGTTGTTCAGGCTGCGCTGAGTCGACTCAGTGCAGAACAGCGGGAGGCCTTCGTGATGAAACACGTCGAGGGTAGGTCCTACGAGGAAATGTGTGGGCTCCTCGGCGTCTCGAAATCCGCACTCAAGATGCGAGTGATGAGGGCCCGCGAGGAATTGCAGAGCCTGTTGGGAGTGTACCGATGAAAAAAGAGTTGAAGGCCTACCTGGATGGGGAGCTGGATCGCGAAGAGCTTTCTCCCGACCTGAGAGCCGAAGCGGAGGCATGGGATACGTTGTCCTCTGAGATGAGGGCACTCGACGCCACCTCTGCGCCAGGATGGCTCGAACAGGCAATCATGACAGAGGTCGCTCTTTCTCCGCTCCCAGTCCGCAGGGAAGGATGGGCCGCATGGCTTCTGCGCCCACGCCCCATCAGGGTCTCACCGCTCGCCGGAGCGCTCGCCACCGCAGCCCTCCTGACCGTCGCCTTCTTCGTTGGGAGCGACCGGCCAGACGGCCTCCCCATCGCAACCGGTCCAACGGAGATCTTCGTGGAGTTCTCCCTGGAGGCGCCCAATGCCACCTCGGTAGCGGTGGCAGGCGACTTCAATGGGTGGGAGGGTGGGTGGGTTCGTGCTCGAGGATCGCGACGGCGATGGCATATGGTCGGGTCGCGTAGCGCTCCGCCCAGGTGTACACCGGTACATGTTCATCCTCGACGGGGATGAGTGGGTGACGGACCCGAAGGCGAGTCGCTTCGACGACGATGGATTCGGCAACCGAAACGCCGTTATCGCGGTCACTCCTCCCCCCGCAGCCTGACGATGATCCGCGCCCTGCTCAGTCTCGCGGTGGTCACGCCGCTCGTGCTTCAGGCGCAGACCGGGGACATTCGCTTCGAGGTTGGCGCAGCGAGAGCGTTTCCGCCCTCGGGCTCCGACGCCCGTGCCTCGACGTATCTCACCGCAGGGTTACAGGCTGACATCTGGAGTCAGGGCGGAAGCGGTGTGTTCGCTGGAGTGTTCGGAGGATTGGCCTCCGACTCGAGCTCGGGAGATTGGGTCAGCGGAATCGCAGGACTCCGTGGCGTCCTCCCCGTCGCAGGCCCACTCGAACTCGAGCTGGACATCACGGGGTACGGCTTCAGAGTGGGAAAGCCCTTCACCTACACCACTCTGGTCGGTGAGGTGAGCCCCCAGGCGCACCTGAACTTCGGCAGGATCTCGGTGGGTCTGATCGGAGAGGGTGGCACCGGACAATCCACATTGATTCTCCGACGCGGTGACCTCAGCCGGGAATTCGACGCGGACCTCTGGCATTATGGTGGGGGGCCCGAGCTTTCGATTAGCTCACCCACCGCACTGATGACGCTCGGCGGAGGCGTCTTCGAGTCCGAAGCCGGCACGTATCGGAGGATCTCGCTGGAGGTTCTCGCCCGCACGGTAGCCGGCCTGACCTGGCAGGCCGGGGTGCGTGTATGGGACACCCCGTCTGGAACTGAGACCACCGGCGGACTCACGGTGAGCGTGCCGATGGGCCGACGTTGGTTCGCACGAATGGCGGGCGGTCGTTCGGATCCCGACCCTCTGGTGATGACGCAGCCCGGGGGCGAGGGTGGCTTCACCGTCGGGCGGAGACTCATCGTCTTCGGTGAAAGCAGGCGGAGCAATCAACTCGTTACCGTCTCAGAATCGGAGCTGGGCCAGACGGTCCGCTTCCGTCTCGAGGCGCCGGACGCCACCGAGGTGCACCTACTCGGAGATTTCTCCTCGTGGATCCCAATACCAATGGAACGCGACGGGAAGGCCTGGGTGCTGGAGCTGCCGGTAACCGAAGGAGTCTACCACTTCGGGTTCATGAGGGACGGAGAGTGGTATGTGCCCCCCGGCGCACCGGGAATCGTGAGTGATGAATGGGGACAGATGAACGCGACCGTAGTGGTCGACAAGCCGAATTGAAGAGAGCCATGAGAAAATGGACAAGAGCGGCGATACGCCGCATGGAGCACCGGCCCTCAGAGCAGGGTCGCGCTGGTCGAATCCTGGTCAGGGTCAGCTCGACGACCCTGCTCGCGGCACTGCTGTGGACGGGCGGGCTTGCCGCCCAGGAGAGCCGCTCGGAGCGAATCCGGGAGGCCCTTCCTGAGGCAGTCGCCGCAGAGATCGAAACGCTCATCCTGGAGGCCCGGCAGGCTGGCGTGCCGTCGGCGCCACTCTACGACAAGGCGCTGGAGGGCGCGGCGAAGCGCGTCCCTCCGCCTCGAATCGTTGCCGCCGTTCGTGACTATGCAACCCGCTTGCAACACGCCCAGGAGCTCATGGGCGGAACGCGTGAGGCCGCATGGGTCGTGGCAGGTGCGGACGCGCTACGACGGGGCGTCACAGCCGAGGCACTTCAGTCGATGGGGGATCGGGCGGGCGAGCGCACTCCCATGGCGCTGGTGGTGATGGGAGACCTGGTCGAAGCAGGTGTACCCACCGATCGTGCCCTGGAGGTTGTGAGGGAGGCGCTTGCCCGCACCCGCACAGAGGGGGGACTCCTCGACGTCCCGCTCACGCTGCGGCGGCTCGTGCGAGAGGGTGCGCTTGCGCCCGACGCAGCAAGGCGGGTTCTGGGAGCCATGCGAGACGGAACTCCGCTTCGGCGGCTGCGGCACCGGACGGGCGGGCGAGTCCCCGACCGCGTCCGAAGTCGTCCTATTCCTCCCGGGTCGGAACCCACGCGAGATGTGTTGCGCTCGAGGGGCGGCTGATCACCGGCCCTGACCCGTTACATCATGAGGGCTGGTTCAACCCCCCGCGACCGCAGAGGGGGGAGACTCGATCAGCCAGTGCACGAACCAGCTGCGAATGCGCTCCAGTCGGTCGACGAGTAGCCACGGCTCCCCGGTACGCGAGAGGCCATGCGATGACCGCGGGTACCGAACCATCTCTACCGGCACGCCCTGGCGCTTCAGGGCCATGAACCACTGCTCGCCGTCCCCGATCGGAGTCCGGTAGTCGTTCTCGCTGTGGATGATCAGCGTCGGCGTAGTCACGTTCTCGACGTAGGAGATGGGGGACAGCCGCCTGTACAGGTCACGCCGCTCCCACGGGGCTCCGAAGAACTCGAATTCGGTGAGCCGCTGGGCGTCCGAGGATCCCCACCAACTCTCCCAGTTTGCTATCGACCTCGAAGTCACGGCGGCCTGGAACACGTCGGTGGTCGCGGTGAGCCAGTTGGTCATGAACCCTCCATAGCTCCCGCCTGAAACCCCCAGCAGTTCCGGGTCCACATCCGGGTATTTGGCCAACGCCGCGTCGATCCCAGCCAGGAAATCCTCGCTGTCCATGAGCCCCCACTGCCCCCGCGTTGCGAACTCGAAGGCGTTCCCGTACCCGTTCGAGCCCCGGGGATTCGTATAGAGCACGAAGAACCCTGCCGAGGACAACACATGGAAGGTGGGGAAAAAGGTGTTTCCGTAGGCGCTGTGAGGCCCCCCGTGGATCTTGAGAACGAGGGGGTACTTCTGCCCCGGACGGTATCCCACCGGCTTCACGATCCAACCCTCGATCTCAGTCGAGTCGCTCACCCTCCAGGTGATGCGCTCGGGGCGCTCCAGCGTCACCCTGTCGAGCCATGCGTCGTTGAAGTGCGTGGCCTGGACCTCCCCTGAACCATCTCCCCTCGCCACATACATTTCCGTCGGCGTAATCGCGTCGGTCGCCGTGTACGCCATGACGTGGCCCTGGGCAGAGAACGAAACGTCAGCCAATTGACGTTCCCCGCGGGTGACCAGCGTCACCGCACCACCCGCCGCCGCGACGCGGAAGAGATGCCGGTCTCCACCGGTGCGCGTTACGAAGTGGAGCGAGGTTCCGTCAGCACTCCACGCGGGATTGGCAGCGTCGAGATCCCAGTCCGACGTCAGGTTGACCGGATCGCCTGAGTACGTGCCATCGGACGCGAGGTCCACCACAAGGAGGTCCCTCTCGGCCCCTGTCTCGGCCCGGAGCACAAACGCGAGGCGAGTACCGTCGGGAGAAATCGCGGGGCCGGATTCAGCGCCCGGATTGGGGGTCACCTGATGGACCCCCCCATCCGAGACCCGCACGGCCCAAACGTCGCCAGTCAACTCGCGGTTCGACTCGTCGTCCTGACGTTCGTCCCCGGTGAAGTAGATGATACGTCCGTCGGGGGACCACACCGGACCTGCGACGTCAAAGTTCAGGCTCGTCAGCGCGCGAGGCACCCCTCCCTCGGCGGAAACGACGACGAGCTGACGCTTTGCCCGCGCCGCAGGATCTCCAATCAAGGTCAGGACACCGTCGCGCTTGTATCTGCCCGAGGTGATCACACGCCCGTCGAAGCGTTCTTCGTCCATCGTACTCGACACCGCAGATGGGGAGATCCACCCTTCCCGCTCGGCTCGATCCTCTTCCTGGGAGCTGACGAAGGCGATCTGCTGGCCATCCGGCGACCAGACCGGCTCGCCCTCGACCCCATCGAGGTGGAACGCCTCCCCACCGAGGCCGGTGATGCGTACGAACCAGACCGAGTTCTCGTCCTCACCTCGCCTCGACGTGAAGGAGAGCTGCGAGCCGTCTGGGGACCATCGGGGTGAGTGGGAGTCCTCGGCGACGTCCGTGAATCGGTAGGGGCTTCCTGCCGGGCGGCCGTTCTCGAGCGGTTGGATCCAGATCTCGCGCCGGCGCCCGTTTTCGGCTTCGGTGACTCGGGTTACAGTGAAGGCGATCAGGTCACCGCCCGGGGCAACCTCGACGTCACCAACCGACACCATTGCGTAGTAGTCGGAGGGTTGAAATCCGCGCTGCGCGGCAGCCGGAGCTCCCGGTAGCACGAGGGCAAAAAACACAAAAAAAAGGGCAATCAGGGGGGAGTTGGAAGCTCGACTCACGTTACTGACCTCAATCGAAAACAAATTCATCTCTGCGATAGCGGAGTAAATGTATGCAGGACACCACCTTGCCTCAAGAAAGAACCGTGCCGAAAATGCGTATGTTCAGAAAATGTCCCACCCCGACCCGCACGCAGAGTGTCACATGAGGCCACGCCATTTCATGGTCCCGCGACTCGGATCGATGCTCATTTTGCTCGTCGGGTTGGCGATCGGCAGCGGGGGCGCCGTCCAGGCTCAGGCGATTCGTGGGACGCTGGTAGATCAGGGTAGAAGCGATCTCGCTCGAGGGCCTGGTCGTCGAGGGGGGACGCCGGCGCGAGATCCGTCCGAGCGACGGGGAGACCGTAGCTCGCGTGTGGGACGAAGCACGAAAGGCACTCGAGGCGACAAAACAGACGGCCGGCCGAGGGCTTTTTCGTTACGGCATCCGCAAGGTCGACCGGCAGTTGGAGCGCGACGGCAGGACCGTAATCGAGGAGTCCACCGCCTTCGATCAGAGGTGAGTGCGCCGACCCTTTGTCAGCCTTCCGGCAGATCGGCTCGCCAGGCTGGGCTAGGTTCAGCAGGACCTCGATGGCGCCACCTTCTTCGTGCCTGACTCCGAGGTGCTCCTCTCTGATTTGTTTCTGGACACCCACTGCCTCACGGTCGTCTCCGGAAAGGACGAAGACAGCGGCCTGATGGGATTGGTGTTCCGCCACCTGGAGAACCGTGGCGTCACCGATATCAGCGGTGTCCTCTGGCTCGATGAAAAATCCGCTCGCCTGAAGCGTCTTGACGTCAGATACGAGAACATGCCCGCGCTCGACCGTGTGCGGAGCAGAGTGCGAAACCAGATCGGAGGCCAGGTCGTCTTTGAGGGACTTCCCACTGGGGCCTGGCTCGTGCGCTACAGGACTGCGCTACTCGACTCGTTGGGGATGACACCCGCCCCGGCACACGTGGAGACTCAGGCGGGTGAAGAGGCACTGGTCCAACTCTGGGTGCCGTCGCGTGGAGACCTCATCGAAGTCGCTTGTGAGGGCCAGGTTGCCGCAGAGGGTTCGGCCCTCATCGTCGGAACCGCCCTGTCTGCCGAGGATGGTCAACCACATCCGGATGCGGCGGTTCAGATCGTCTGGGACGGGAGCAATGAGGGCGGAAGGAGACTTCGCACCAAGACCGCTGAGGACGGGTCCTTTACGATTTGCGGAGTCCCGTTGGAGACCCCCGTCCGGGTGCGTGTCTTCATCAGAGGCGAACTGGGACCGGCCGAGACCCTCCGTCTATCCAGGCCGGGGGCATCTACCCATCCGGCTCCTCCTCCCCAGCGATTATAGCGGCGATTCACCTTGAACCCGATATTACGCCTCAATCTGTAACACCCCACGAAAGGCCTCCCTGATTCTTGATTCGAATGGGTTCGACACCCATCCTCGGCTCCGACGAGCCTCGTATGTGGTACAAGCTCTGATCTTGCTGACGATGATTGGCCCGGCAAGGCTGCTCGCACAGCAGCCCCCAGATAGCGTGATCCAGATCGACTCGGTGGTCGTTTCGGTACTCCGTGGGCCAACCTCTCGGGAGAGAGCACCCTACCAGATCTCCATCCTGACCGGAGACGAGCTGCAGCGGGGCAACATTGGGTTCTCGATTGAAGAGGCCCTGCAGGCGCTCCCCGGCGTTCAGATTCAGAATCGCTACAACTACGCAGTCGGAGAACGCATCTCGATGCGTGGATTCGGTGCGCGAGCGCAGTTCGGCGCCCGTGGCATCAAGGTCCTCGTCGACGGCATTCCAGCCACGCTTCCGGATGGTCAGACGACCCTCGACCACCTGGATCTGGGTTCCCTGGGACGAGTCGAGGTGCTTCGAGGTCCAGCCTCGGCGATGTATGGGAACGGCGCGGGAGGTGTCCTCCGGTTCGAGACCCGCGCGCCCCCCGCGGTGCCGGTACGTGAAGAGGCGAAGGCAGTCATCGGGGACAACGGTCTGTTCCGGATGGAGAGCCAGACATCCGGCACAATCAACTCGACCTCCTACCTCGTCAATTTTTCTCGCCTGGAATTCGACGGATTTCGCACCAATCCCACATCCCCAAACGAACTCTACGGATCCGCAGAGCGTATCAACCTGAACGCCCAGGTCACGACCGACGCCTTCGGTGGGCGTCTGAAGACTACCCTGAACTTCCTGGATCTCGACGCGGAGAGCCCTGGATCCCTCACACGGGACGCGCTCGACTCGGGAATTCAGGACGCGCGGGGGTTCAACGTTACCCAGCAGACCCAGAAAGATGTCCAGCAGGCCCAACTCGGTGTGGGTTGGGAGGGTGAGATCGGTGCGCTTTCGGCACGATTCCACAGCTGGGGAATCATCCGCGACCTCGACAACCCGATCCCACCCCGCATCATCGACCTCGAACGAGCTGCGTGGGGAGTGAGGGCGATCATCCAATCGACTCAGTCACCCGGTGGTTTCGCGTGGTCGGCGGGCCTGGAGGTGGAGCTGCAGCGGGACGACCGCCTCAACTTCGAGAACGAGCAGGGAACGAAGGGGACCCTGACGCTGGATCAGCAGGAACGCGTCCGCGCGACCGGGGTGTTCGCCCAGGTGCAGGCGCCGCTGTCAGACCGGCTCACTCTCGTGGGCGGTCTCAGGTACGACAGGGTGCGGTTCACCGCAGACGACCATCTGGTGAACGCCGTGAATCCGGACGACTCAGGGTCGCGAACGGTCGATGCGCTCAGTCCGACTCTTGGGCTGCACGCCCGGGTGTCGCCCAGCCTGGCGCTCTTCGCCAACGTCACGACCTCTTTTGAGACGCCCACCACCACCGAGTTCGTCAACAACCCAGGCCAGTCGGGAGGCCTCAATGAGGAGCTTGACCCCACCCGCGGAGTTGGCGGAGAACTCGGCGCCCGGGGGACACTCGGCTCCGCCACGCTGGAGAGTAGCATCTACGTGACCTCCCTCGATGACGAATTGGTACCCTTCGAGGATGCGTCCCAAGACGGACGTACCTTCTTTCGCAACGCGGGTTCCTCAACGTATTGGGGGTTCGAAGCTGCCGGGACCGTCCCCCTCGGGAGGGCCGTCTCAGCGCGGGCGAGCTACACATACCTCGATGCGACCTTCGACGATTTTCGGGTGGACGACGAGGTCTTCGACGGAAATCGCATTCCTGGCGTCGCATCTCACAAGGCAGAGGTGCTTATTCGCTGGACAGGGCGCAGCGCCTTCGCGGAGCTACGTGGAGACTACGTCGGCACGATCGCCGTCAATGATTCGAATCTGGAGGAGTCCCCCGATTATGGGTTGGCAGACCTCCGAGCCGGAATTACCCGATTGGACATTGGAAGGTGGAATGCAGCACCCTTCGCCGGCGTGAACAATCTCTTCGACAAGCGATACGCCGCTGCGGTAGCCGTCAACGCCTTCGGGGGCAGGTTCTTCGAGCCCGGACCGGGGCGTTCCTATTATCTGGGAGTGTCGTTGGCCCGATAACACTCACCCGGGTCCCACACGATCCCCAGCGCGTTCGCCACCGGCCTCTCGCCGGTCAGGTCCGATGGAACACTCGCCGCCTCACCCTGAACGATCATCACCGACGATCCTCCACCATCCAGGTTGAGCGCCTCCTCCGCGCCTAGCGCGAGGAAGAGCTCAGCGAGCTCCGGGAGCGTCATCCCCTCGGAATAGTCCTCTCGGCGTCCCTCCACGACGATCAACCACATACGATCGGAGTCCAGATTGAACCCGACGGCCGTTCGTGGATGGCCGGTGGCCGAAAACGAGGGGCGGGCCCCAACTCCCAGATCACCGACGATCTGCCCATCGGCGATGAGCACCGGATCTCCTCCGACCACACGGACATCCAATCCGTCGGCCGTCCGGGAGAGGATCCACCCAGCATCCAACGCTGTGTCGCCACTCATCCTGGCATCACCTATCCATGGATCGTGCTGCGGTTGCCATGCAAAAGCGGGCCGTAGCCTGGTTCGCCGAACCCTGCCGTGGGCAGCCTCGGCTCCGAGCGGCCACCCTTCGGGGGTGAAGAAATCTCCGTTCACCGCCGCCACGACCCCCCGTGACCCTCTCACCATCTCGCTCACCGTCGCCAAGCCAGGCTCAGTGCTCGTCGGGCCCGAGGCGGTCAATACGTCGAGGCCGATGGCGCAGCGGCTGAGGTCCAGCGTTAGCATGTGGACGACGAGAGGTCTCGAGGACCACGACGTCGAGCTCCAGGTCACGCCGGGAACCACAGGCCGGGACTCGTGGGTTCCCCCGGGCAGAAACTCGGCGAGTTCAGCCGGGACATCGTCCCAAAGCCGAGACGGCCGATCGGGTGGGGTACAGGCCACGAGGATGATCAATCCCCAAGCCAACCCCTGGGGTCGCCACATTTTTCTCATGCAACCTCCGATGGACAACGCAGGAGAAGTCCACAGGATAGCCTCTCAGGCCACGTTGCTCTATACTCGGGCGCCATGATCATAAAAAAACTCACCTACGCGTTGTTGATCGTCTCCCTGACGACCGCCCCCCATGCTCTCGCGGGGCAGCGCAACGAGGAGTTCCGAATGGGGGTCACCTTCGGGGGAATTGGACTCATCGGATTGGACTTCGAGTTCAGGTCCGGCGACCATGCCCTCGATCTGAACGTTGCTACCTTCGACTGGAACGACCTCAGCGTCTCGATTGTCGCCAAGGAGTACTTCGGCGGAGGGGACGTGCGTCCCTTCGTGGGCCTCGGGCTCTGGACTGTCGTCGACTTCTCGTCGGGGCCACCCGGAGTCGCCCTTCTTGCACGGGCACCGATCGGTGTAGACTGGCGCGTGAACGGGAGTACACACTTTGTAGGTCTATCCGTCGCCCTGAATCGCGCACTCGCAAAGTGGGACCCAGAAGATGAAACGCCCATCAACGGGCGCATCGTGCCACTCCCAGCTCTCTACTACAAGTACCAGAACTGAGTTTTCGGTAATCCACAGACCGCCTCGACCGCTTTGGTCAGGGTTCTTCTGCCGGATCCCAGGACTCGCTCCTCCAGAAGTCGTCTTCTTCGTCGGCGATGTTCTCCAGGTCCAGCGGCTCGTCTTCGTGCGTGGAGAGTACCCCCTCGTTCTCGATTCGCTGAATCGCGTCGTCATCCACCTCTGGGGGAGCGGACGAGATCGCCTCGCGCAGCCGGCGGCGCGACGTGATCCAGTGCCAGGCGAGGAGGACGCCGAGCGCAAACCAGATCACCGGCCAGGCGAACCTCATCGCGATCATTCAACGGGGCTCATGCCGACGTACTTGAGTCCCGAACCAGTGTTGAAGAGAACGACCTCGTCGTCGGGACCGATGTAACCCCGTTCGAGCATCGTCGGAACAGCGGCCGCCACGGCACCGCCCTCGGGTGCAGCGAAGATGCCGGTATCAGCCCCCATCCATCTCACCCATGTATCCATATCGGCGTCGGGAATGGCGATCGCGGCACCCTCGGATTCCCGAATGGCCCGCAGGATCAGGAAGTCACCCACGGCTCCCGGAACGCGCAGCCCGGAGGCGTACGTCGAAGCCCCTTCCCAGGTCGTTGCGTATTCCTCACCCGCCTCCCATGCCCGAACCATGGGGGCGCACCCGGCTGCCTGCACCGAAAACATCTTCGGGCGGTCAGAGCCGATCCACCCCATCGCCTCCATCTCGTCAAAAGCCTTCCACATTCCGATCAGCCCTGTGCCTCCTCCGGTTGGATAGACGATGGCATCAGGCAGATGTCCCAACTGCTCGAAGATCTCGTATCCCATCGTCTTCTTACCCTCGACCCGGTACGGCTCCTTTAGCGTGGACAGGTCAAACCACCCATGCTCCTCAACACCCTGCTTCACTACTTTTCCGCAGTCGGAGATCAACCCGTCGAGCAACTGCAGGTGACCTCCTAAAGCCCGAATCTCCTCGATGATCGGGCGGGGAGTGTCTGTCGGCACGACGACGTGTACGGCAAGGCCAGCAGCGGCACCGTACGCAGCGGCAGCACCCCCTGCGTTACCCGCAGAGGGGAGCGCCACCGCGGTCGCGCCAAGCTCCCTGGCCCGAGAGACCGCAAGACAGAGTCCACGCGCCTTGAAGCTACCGGTGGGGTTTTGACCTTCGTCCTTCACCCAAACGCGAGCCACTCCCATTCGGGTCGCCAAGCGGGGCGCATCGATCATCGGGGTCCACCCCTCCCCTAGCTGGACCATCGCTGCCGGGTCCCGGACGGGAAGAACGTCTGCGTAGCGCCAGAGGTCGGCTCGACGTCCAGAAAGCATCGACGGCTGGAACGTTGGCGCGATCGCTTCGAGGTCGTAGCGGGCAAATAGGGGCTTCCCAACGGATGAAAGAGTCTGAAGCTCCTCACTCTCAAACGTCTCCCCAGTGAGGGTGCACTCGAGGTGGGTTGCTCCAGGCGGGGTGTAGTCCATGAATTCGAGGTCCGGGCTGAGTTGAATCCGGGTTGATCCGGATGAATATGGGGCTGAAGCAAGATATCCTCTCGAGCGCGACGTGTGCACCGTTTCACCGCAGGCGGGGGACTGGACCGAGGGTGAATCCAGCACTTTCGGGCCGACGCGGGTATCTTCATGCAACCCTCCCGTGCCCAATGAGCGTCAAATTGGCTGACTCCAGAACATAAGAGGCATGAGCGAAGCCCATTTGATTCGACAGGCATCCGATGGTGATGGACAAGCCATCCGGGCCCTGTACGAGCGCTATTCACCTCGCGTTTTCGCAGTGGTGCGGCGCATTGCCGGCGACGACGATCTCGCACAGGACTACGCTCAGGAGGCGTGGATCAGGGCGATTCGGGCGCTCCCTACCTTTCGGGGTGACGCTCGATTTTCGACGTGGCTCCACCGTATCGCGGTGAATTCGGCCCTTCAGGCCCTGCGCCGCGCCGATACGAGAGAAAGTCGAGAGGCGCCGATGCCCGAGACGTTGGCGGTGGCCCCCAGTGTGGGAGATGCCTTGCTGGGGAGGCGACTCGAGAACGCCCTCGACCAGTTACCGGGGAGGATGAGAACGGTGCTGATTCTGCACGACGTCGAGGGGTACACGCACGACGAGATCGGAGAGCTCATGGGCGTCGCCCCCGGGACCTCCAAGTCGCAGCTGTTCAAGGCACGCGCGAAAATGAGAGACCTACTACAGACGCTGAATGCGTCCGAAACACAGGAAGTAGAAGCATGAAGCATCTGAGCCTGGATACCCTCGCCCGCCTCGTCGACGAACGGCCGACACCGGGAGAACGTGAACACCTCGCATCGTGCGGACGCTGCGCTACGGACCTTCGGTCCATGCGGTACCAGACCGAGGCGCTCGGAGCGCTGCCTGCTGTACGCCCCCCGCAAGGGGACTGGGCTGTACTGGAAGCGCGTCTCGAGAGCGAAGGCTTGGTCCGAGGTGGAGGAGCGATTCGCAAGTTCGGGTTTGCGGCAGCGCCTCGCTGGATGCAGGCGGCAGCGGCGATCGTCCTCTTTCTTGGAGGAACGGGCTTCGGCCTGACCGTGGCGCCCGGCGGAGTCCCCGGATCTGAAATCCTGGGGGCAGACGGGGCCATCGTCGCAGTGAATGATATCTCGACCCTCGACGGCGCGGCCGGCGCTGTCCGGTTTACCGAACAGCAGTACCTCGACGCACTCACCCAATTCCGTCGCCTCGAGGGCGAAGCGGGTGTGGCCAGGGTGGGCAATCCCGTCAGCCGTATGGCTGCGCTCGAGACACTCTACGCCGCGAGCCAGGAGGCGCTGCGGGTAGCTCCCTCAGACCCGGTCTTCAACGGCTTTCTGGTAAACGTGCTCGCCGAACGCCAAGAGGTGTTCAGGCAGATGGCAGCCTCTAGCGACGACGGATGGTTCTAGCAAAATGTTGACTCGCACCACCCTTCTGATCCTGGGCATCGGCCTTCTCCTGGGCGGAGCGGACGCCTCTGCGCAGCAACCTACGACTCGGCGCGGGACCGGATGGATTGGGATCCGATATGATCTGATCTCTCAAGGTGCACCAGACGGACGCCGCGTGACGTTGGTACGAGTTACGGAGGCAGTCGATGGAGGACCCGCCGCGATCGCCGGCATTGAGCCAGGCGACACGATTCTACGCCTGAACGGGACTGCCCTTTCCGTCGATGGGTGGACTACCCTGACACGCAGTACGCAGGCCGGGGACCGACTCCGCCTGACCATTCAACGTGACGGGCGCCGACGTGAGGTCCTCGTCTCCGCCGAAGAACGTCCAGCCTTGTCCCCGAGCGTAACAATCCAGATCGCCAACGCTCGCCGCGACATGATCTCGCGCATGGAATCGGTACGCGACCGTGTCGAGCGAGCAAACGGACTCTTCGAGCTCGCGCCCGAGGATGGGGATTCCGTCCGGCGCGCGACGCTCCGGCTTCTCGACAATTTGGTGAACTTCAACTATTCGGTTTCCGACAGTGGATACGTCACCATCGAGTTCTCGCACGGCGAGTCCGGTGACATCGAGGTGCACGACGGGGACTCGGAAACTCGAGTTCTCAGGTTCCGAACGACGACTCCCCCAGAAGTGGGAGGAAGCCACGAGGGAGCGAACCTACCGCCGGTGCCTTCGGATAGATGGATCGTCCTTGGGCAGGAACACGCTGCACCTGAGGTAGTGGTGCGCATCGGGGAACGTGAGTGGACCGGCGTCGGTGCAGAGAGCTGGGTCGGCCTTCGGGGCATGGCGTCCAACCTCCCGCTGGGTGTGTTGCTGCTTCAGTCCTCCGAGGCGGATTCGCTGAAGGAGCACGTCGGGCGACTACAAATCCGGCTGGCGCAGGTGGGCGATGCAGACGCACGGACGAGGCGGGAACGCGCTCGCCGGGCACTGACGCGCGCGGAGCTCAGGGAAAACGAACGCATGCTGACGAACCTGGCTGAAGAGCACCGAGTCGTCCTCGAAGAGCTCTCTCACGTTGAGGGCAGACTACATCTGCTCAGTCAGGAGGCCTTCGAGGAGGCCGAGCGACTGGGCCTCGCCGCTGAAGAGAGTCTTGAACCACGGAGGTTTCGGGCTCCCGAACGCCTCGCCAATGGCACCCGGGCACGCGCTGTCCAGCCGACACGCACTGCTGCACCTGAGGCTCACGTTGAGCGCAGACCCAGCACGGTCACCGCCGGTTTCGCCGGGCAGAACACCTTTGCGGGGGCACAGCTCGCCGAGCTCAACGCAGGGTTGGCGGCATATTTTGATGTGGAGGCCGGCGTTCTCGTGACCGACGTGTACCGCGGAACCCCAGCAGCGAGGAATGGTGTTCAAGCAGGGGATGTCATCATCCGCCTCAATCAAGCACCGATTCGTACCCTCGCTGAACTCAGGACCGCGATATCGCGAGCCGAGGAGCCGGGCCTGAGGCTCGTCCTGCTACGGCGAGGAAGAGAAGTAGTAGCGACCTTCCCTAACTGACCGACACGCGTTCCCGAACTATTCGTACCGCAACGCGTCGATCGGATCGAGCTTGGCTGCTCGCTGAGCCGGCCATATCCCAAAGAAGAGGCCGATCGCTGCCGAGAAGGCCAACGCCATCATGATCGATCCACCCGAGACGGCTGTATTCCATTGGGCCATTTCGCGAAGCGCGGTAGCACGTGAGCACCAGGGCCTCAATCAGGAATTGGGATAGAATCGCCCGGCGCGTGGCTCCAAGCGCCTTCCGCACACCGATCTCGCGGGTTCGCTCCGTCACGCTCACCAACATGATGTTCATGATCCCGATTCCACCGACCAGGAGGCTCACACCGGCGATCCCAGCCAGGAGGAAGGTGAAGGTCTGCGTGGTCTCGTTGAAGGTCGCGATCAGGTCACTCGAGTTGCGAATCGAAAAATCGGCGTCCTCACCCGGGCGGATGCGGTGCTCGCGTCGCACCACCCGATCGATCTCTCCGTAGGCAAGGTCGAGCTCAGCCGGTGACGGCGTGGCGGCGTATATCGAAGACAGTCTCCTGCGCCCGCCAAAGACCCGGAACATCGCGGTC
>JAZDDA010000200.1:0-14152 GCA_036679625.1 Gemmatimonadota bacterium
GTGGCGCCGCAATCGCGTGACCAGGTCGTGAGCGACGTGGGTCAGGCGGGAATGCTCGAATCGGATCAGCAGATGCTCGATCAGATGCGGGTCTCAGTGTCCCCGAACATGAGACCCATGATCGAACAGAACCGGATGTGGCTCGATCCCGACATGATCCGCCTCCAGGAACAGAACCAGGCGCAGCTCGACCGCATGATCGGTCGCCGCCCCGGCCGACCCTGACAAGCTGGTCAGAGGAGAACTCGATGCACACCACCACCGAACCGAAACCACAGGTCATCCCCGCCGTCGAGAGTGCGGTGTAGCGGGCGAATGGTGCAGCAACTCGCATCACCGTCACAGCGCTATGCCATACCAGACAGCTCGAGGCGGCGGTGTCCTCGGCTGGGAAGGGCAACGGTTCCGACGCGCCCCCGCAGTGTTGAGGTAGAGACTCCCCTCAAGCGCGACGACCGTTCACCCGAGGTGTCCACCGGTCGAGTCGTCAGTGTTTTGGCTGCTCTGCCTCTTGACATTCCAGTCGACTGGAAGGCATACACTGGACGTAGGCCCGACGTGTGATAGAGGAGCGTTGCGATGATCACCCAACCCAAACTGGCTGGGAGCAGCATTCGTCCCCGCGGTCGAGCCCCGAGGCGGTTCACGGCCGGAAGGGTCTGTGTGGAGCCGGGCTGCATGACGCAGCTCAGCACGTATAACCGTCACGACACATGCTTCCGGCATAGCGCGATCCGCTTTCCGCGGACCCGTGGCCGTACCGAGGGAGAGTGACAATGCCGGTGGCAACGCCACGTCAGGTGGATCGGAACACGATGAGGTGAGAATGATGAACAAGCAGCTCAAGTATCTACCAGCGGCACTCGCAATCGGCGGGTTCCTCGCGGTTTCGTTTGCGGTGTGCGTCGCGTGGGATGCGGTTTTCCCTGCGTGGGCGATGCGGAGCGTTTGGGCGTCGCTGCTACCTGGGTTCAGATGGCTGACGGTAGGCAACTTCCTGCTCGGACTAGTGGAAGCCTTCGCGTACGGGTTCTGGCTCGCACTGGTCGTACCCGCGGCCCGGTGGATGAACCGTCGCCTCGGAGACCAACCTCTGGGAGCGTCAGCGAACCCGTCGTGAGACAGCGAAAAGACAACATTGCAACGGAGAATCCCGGATGGAGCCATGTCACATCGCGGTATGTATCAGCTTGAGGTGCGGGAGCGGGCGGTTCAGCGAGCCCTCTCGGTGTCTGCGGCTTGTCGAGATGTCGCGATCGGCGCACAGCCTCTGCCCGCTCGAACGTCAAGCGAACGGTTGCGGTGGGGGTGGTTGGCTCCGACCGGTGGCGCGAGGGGGATGCGCCGTGGTGGTGCGCAGGAGACGTTCCACTCCGAGGAGGAGGAGACTGCCTAGCAGGATGCTCCCTACGACGTCGGTGAGCCAGTGGGCGCCGAGGTAGATGCGGCTGTACGCAACGGCCAGCACCCCGATGATGAACAGGGCGAGCGCGGCCCAGAAGACGGCGTCTCGCCGGGTGACGACATAGGCGACCGGGACGAGGTTCCCTACCGCCCAGAAGGCGATCGACGATCTCCAAGAGCAAGGAGTGCTCGAAGAGATCACGGGTCAACGCCGCAACCGCATCTACGCAGCCCCCTCCGTCATCGAGATCGCCTACGGCCAACCCGAACCAGATCAGTCGTGACGGGATCTACGGACGGTTTGCGTCCACAATGCGTCCACAAGAGAACGAGAAACAGCCCGAAATGACGCGAAGCAGTGAGCACTCAAAACCCTTGGACCGCAAGGGATCCCGTCGAATCACCAAGGTTGACGCGACCCCCTGATCATCCCTGATAAGGATGAGGTCCCTGGTTCAAATCCAGGTGGGCCCACCGATGGAACCCCTTCTGCCGCCGCAGGGGGTTTCGTCATTTCACCCTCACATCGGGTGGATCACGGGTTCTTCGTGACGTGCTCGGCAACTCTGGTTGCTGCTGCAAGCCCAGCGTCTGTGGTGACGATCGGGGCCTCGAGTCTGCTGGCGAGCTCTACGTAGAGGGCGTCGACGAGACGCAGGTTGTGGCGACGGCTCCAGGCACCGGCCAGCAATGGCTGGAGGAGGTGGCGCTCGATCGGCGCTTCGGCCGTTCGACGGATCCTCGTGGTGACCTGTCGGGCTGTGAGATGCCCTGCGCGGTGAAGGCGTCCCAGCGCGGAGAGTACTTCCGCGTCGAAGTGAGCAGGGACATGCATTTCGTGACCTCGCAGCCGGGTTTGGATCGACGGTGCCAACGTTGACCCGACGAGGAGATCGACCATTGCCGAAGCATCTACGATCACCGGCTCAGCCATGATCCTCAAGTTCGTCTTTCGCGGCTGCAACGGCCGCCGCTACAGCGTCGTGGTCAATGCCAGGGGGGCGCATCGACCCGACATCATCGAGCCATCCGTCAACGCGGATGGCCGCCAGGGCACTGCGCAGTGCCTCCTGGGTGAGGTTGGAGACGTTCAGGCCCGCAGCCCTGGCTTCTGCGGCCAGATCGTCTGGAAGATACACGTTGACTCGAGCCATGCGCATACTATACACACTCGGTCCATAAGATCAACGGAACCATCCGCGTTAGGTTGCAGTCCCTACGTACTCAACTGCGGAGCTCCGTCGACGTGACCGACCGTCTCGATCCCTTCCGGCAACACAGACAAGCCACGGGAGCGCTAGAGAGTCACGTCGGCGCGGACGAGTTCGTCATGGTCTTGCGATACGAGGACCTGAAGGACATCACCCGTGATTGGGACACCTACACGTCGGACGCGCCGTTCCGGGTACCGATCCCTTCTGAGCACAACGTCAGGGCGGTGCGGCAACTTCCCATCGAGACCGACCCACCCGACCACAGCGAGTACCGGCGCGTCGTACAGGAGACGTTCGGTCGAGAAACCTCGCAGTCGATCCGGCCCCGGGTGCGCTCGATCGTCGCCACCCTTCTCGATGCCGCCCTCGAGAACGGCAAGATGGAGGCCGTACGTTCATTCGCTCTCCCCATTCAGTCACGGGCGCTGGCACTGATGCTCGGCCGATCGCAGGATGAGGCGAACGAGTGGATCTCGTGGAGGCACGCACGTCTTTCGCGACTTCGCTGATTCGGAGGAAGGAAACGCCGCCAAACTCGACCGCTACCTGGAAAGGGCGATAAACGAGGCACTGAACGATCCTGGAGACGATTTCTTCGGCAGCCTGGTCAAGGCTGAGTTCCTTGGTCGATCCCTCACCCGCGAGGAAATAATGGGGTTCGCAAACCTGGCGTTTGCCGGCGGACGTGACACGATCATCCATCTGATCACGAACAGCCTCCACTACCTGGCCGCCAACCCGGGTGCTCTCGAGCAACTCAGGGAAGACCCTGACCTGGCCAAGACGGCTACAGAAGAATTCCTCCGCTATTTCTCGCCTCCGACACACATCGGTCGCGTGGTCGCGCAGCCAACCATGATCCACGGTCATCATCTCGAGGTCGACGATCTGGTGTCTCTCGATCGTCGTCCCAATCGACACGTCGCATTCGGTCACGGTCCGCACACCTGTCTCGGCGCTCCCCATTCGAGGATGATCATGACGACCGTGCTCGAACAGATCGCCCTGCGCGTTGCCGGGATGCGGGTCGTACAAGAAGATGAGACGGTAGAAGAGCTGGGGTCACTCGAGCGTGTCGCCGGCTACGACTCTCTCCTGCTCGAACTCGAACCACGGACCGCCGGGTAAGCCGCCGGGACGCCTTCAGGCCGGTGACCGACGTTTTCGGGCGTCACGTACCCGTTCAACAAGCCCCTGGAACGCAGGGATCACTCCGCGCTGGAAGCCGAGGAACAACACGATGATGACCACGCCGTACAGCACGACGCGAAGCTGGGCGAACGAGATGAGGAACTCGTCGAGGACGGTGAATGTCACAGCGCCGAGCACCGGTCCCAGCAGCGTGCCGATACCCCCGAAGGCGAGCATCACGATGACCCGCACGTCGACGCCGGCGAATGAGTAGGTCGAAATGCCGATAAAGCCCGCGCTGTGGGCCCACACCGCACCCGCCACGCCCAGCATCGCGGCGCCGATGGTGCCCGCATAGATCCGGTACCTGGCGACGTTGACGCCTGCCAGTTCCGCTGCCACCTCGTCGTCGCGCAACGCCCGGAACGCCCAACCTATGTGAGAAAGCTGGAGCAGCCGGTATATCACGAGGTACAGGACGAGCAGCCCCAGCATGATGTAGAAGGGAGGGATCTGGTCTCCCAGAAGCGAGTTGGATCCCGTTTTGATGAGAAGCCCGTTCTCCCCGCCCGTCCAGTTCCTCTGCCCGAGTACAACGTTCGAAAACCCAAGCGAGAAGGCGAGCGTCACGATCCCTGTGAAGATGACATCCAGGGACCGGTGCACCACCAACCAGCTGAACCCCGCCCCGAGTGCACTCGAGAGAAGCCCTGCAAGGGCGATGCTCAGCAGCAGTGGCCACCCGGCCCGATCGCTCAGAATGCCAGACATATACCCGCCGACGCCGGCCAACGCACCGACACAGAGAAAGAGTTGGCCCGTGCTGCCGAAGATGACGTTGAACGCAACGGCGTACGTAGCAAACAGCACACCTGCGACCGCGACGCGCATCGTCGCACCGGAATCGCCGTACCTGAGCGGAACAAGGGCGACTGCGGCTGCGGTCAGAACAATGGGCCCGAACGCCCGGGCGAACGACATTCGTGGGCGCGCAGGGGCGGTGATCATTTCTGCAGCCTCCGTCTCGGGCGTTCGGTCGGTCATCCGCGCCTCCCCAAGATTCCCGAAGGCCGGAGGATGATCGTCAACGCGGCCGCGAGGAGCAGCATGATCGTCGTGATGTAGGTGCCGATGTAGAACGAGCTGACCGTGTTGACGATACCGAGGATGATTCCAGCGAGAAACGCTCCGGCCACGCTCCCCAGCCCGCCCACGACGGTCACGATGAGGGCAAGGATCGTCAAGTCGATGCCTGCCGTCGTCGTGATCGGGGATGTCATAGACCTGGTGACGGCCACGAGCGCAGCGAGTACACCGCTCAGCCCGAAGATGAGTGTTCGAACGGCGGTCGGGTTGATCCCACACAGCCTGGCGCCGACCTCATCCTGGATGACCGATCTCACCGCCCTTCCCGCGGTAGAGAACCGAAAAAACACGACGAGGACGGCGCCTGCTGCAAGCGATATGGCCGACGCCACCAGGCTTCCTGTGCGCATACGCACGCCGAGAATCGAAACCGGATCCCCACCGATATGGATGCCGAGGCTGTTGATGGGGTACCGCCACACGAGCAACCCGTCGATGACGAATGCCACCCCGAGCGTCAGCAGAAGGCTGAGGAGCACCCTCCTCTCTCCGGTGAGCCGGTACACAGCACGCATGAGGGTCGAATCGAGCAGCAAGCCGAACACGCCGATAGAAACGAGTCCGAGCGCCACCGCAAGGAGCACGGGAGCGCCTGCATCCATGGAGTTGGCGACCACGATCGCTCCGAGGACCGCCATGGGGCCGTGGGCGAGGTTGAGGATTCCGCCGAGTCCGTACACGAGCGTCAACCCGACACCGAGCAGCCCGAATTGAAGCCCGAGCACGATCCCGTCGAACACCACCGCCCTCATGCGACGCCCAGATAGGCACGCCGGACCTCGGGATTGCTCTCGAGTTCCTCCGCGGACCCCTCGAGCTGCACGCTTCCGTTCTCGAGGACGTAGCCGCGATCGGCAAGGGATAGGGCAAGCGGAACCTGCTGCTCGGCGATGAGAAGTGTGAGACCCTGCGCCTGGAGCACCGCCAGCGCCTCATACGCATCTACAGCCAGCTTCGGCGCCAGACCTGTCGTCGGTTCGTCGAGCACAATCAGCTTCGGCTTGGACATGAGCGCTCTGCCCACGGCCAGCATCTGCTGCTCACCACCGCTCATGCTGCCCGACCTCTGGGTTCGCCGCTCTGCGAGTTGGGAAAATAACTCGAACACAACCGACATGGTCTCCGGATCGGGGCGATCGGGAAACGCTCCAAGGGCCAGGTTCTCGGCCACCGTCATCTGCGGGAAGAGGTGGCGCTCTGCCGGAACGTACGCAAGACCGGCACGTGCGATGCGATGAGCGCTCAGGTCGGAGATCGATTCGCCGTCGAAGGTTACATCACCGGACGACTTCGGGAGCAGCCCACACACAGCACGGAACACGGTTGTCTTCCCCGCGCCGTTGGAGCCGATGATCGTCACCGCCTCACCGTCGGCAATATTGAATGAGATGTCACGGACGACGTCCTCACCGAGGTATCCCGCAGAGAGGCCTTCGACCTCAAGCATCGCGGACAAACCCCTGTCCGAGGTATGCACTGACGACGGCAGGGTCGCGCATCACCTCGTGCGGATCGCCGTCTGCAAGAACGGTTCCGAAGTTGAGGACGACAACCCTCTCGGCGAGGTTCATCACCGCCTTCATCACGTGCTCGATCCAAATCACGGTGACACCGAGCCTGTCTCGCACCGTGCGGACGATGTCGATCGATGCCTGAAGCTCGGTGTCATTGAGGCCTGCCATGACTTCGTCAGCGAGCAAGAGACGGGGCCGTCCCGCCATTGCTCGCGCCAGTCCGAGAAACCGCTGCTCGTGGAGATTCAGCGATCCGACATCGTCCCCTGCACGATCGCTGAGACCGACGAAATCGAGCGCCTCATGCGAGGGTGCCATCGCATCCGCCTCGTACACGAGCCCGTCGGAACCACCGAACATGGCACCGAGCGCAACGTTCTCGAGAACCGTCATGTTCGGGAACATTCGCGGGGTCTGGAGCACCATGGCGACACCGAGCTGTCTGATCCGGTGTGGCGCCAACCCTGTGATGTCCGAGCCTGCGAACCCAATCGAGCCTGCGTTCGGTGTCTCGAGCCCGACGATCATCTTGAGCAACGTGCTCTTGCCAGCCCCGTTGGGGCCGACGATGGCGAGAATCTCACCTTCGTCGACCCCCAACGTCACCCCGCCGACGGCCGGCAGGCCACCGAAGTGCTTCTCGACGCCGTTGAGCTCGAGTATCGCCACGTGCCTCCTACGGCACGAATGGCTCGAGCGGCTCGGGCAGGATCAGCTGCTGCGGATACCAGTCTCCAGATTCGTTGACACCCGCGGGAGGCGTCTCGTCGCCGACCACGACGAACAACGGCTGTGCGTGTGCGAGCTCACCCCACGGCGTCCAATCGACAGGAAAGACGTACCCGGGAAGGTTGAACGTCTGTCCGTGGAGCCATTCAGCGATGGCCGTGCGGTCGTCTCCGACCGCGGCGACGGCTTCGGCAATCATCGTAACGATCCCGAAGCCTGCAACGGCGGGCGACTCCATGAAGACGTTGTCAGACGACGCCAGGTACCGCTTGGCGAGATCCTGGTAACCGGCTGACGCGTAATCGGCGCATCCGAAGTCGGAGTACCTGCCGAGGGCTGCGCTTGCGACCCCACCACCCATGATGAGTGACAGCGGCGTGTATGAGCCCGTGACTTGTACGTCGAGGCCGAGGTCGGCCGATTGGATCGTGATCGCACCGGAGCCTGGCGGATGACCGGTTGCGACGATCAATTCGGGGTCGAATTCCTCGAGGCTCCGCAGGTAGGTCGTGAAGTCCTTCTCGGGGACCGGTGCGACCTCGATCTGTATCTCGATGCCCGGGATCGCGGCGAACTCGTCCTCGAGGGCGCTCTTGATAGCCTGACCCCACGCATAGTCTGCGATGATCGCACCGACCCTGGTCAGCCCTTGCGCCTGGGCATATTGCGCGATCGGTCCAACCACCATGGGAGCAGCAGGCAGACAGGTCCGGAACGTGTACCGGCTCTCCTGGGTGAGGATGGCTCCCGAACCAGCCATCACCAGGAAGAGCGGCGTCTCGAGGTCCTCGGCGATCTGCGCCGTCGGGATCGCTACGCTGCTCGAGATCGTGCCACCGATGGCGACGACGTCATCCTCGATGAGCCGCTGGATTCCGGTGACACCGGCCTCAGGGTCCGACTCATCGTCGATCTCCACCAACTCGATCATTCGGCCGCCTGCGCCACCTGCCGCGTTGATCTCCGCGACGGCAAGTCTCATCCCATCCCGCACCTGAACACCCCACGGCGTGAACGTGCTGGTCAAGGATGTGAGCATCCCGATCTTGATCGGCTCTGTGCTCACCGGAGCGGGGGCCGCCGTCGTGGTGGGAGCTGCCGTCGTCCCAGGAGCCGCCGTCGTCCCCGGAGCCGCCGTCGTCCCCGGAGCCGCCGTCGTCGCCGGAGCCGCCGTCGTTCCCGGAGCTGCTGTGGGCGCCGCGGTGTCGTCGTCGTCGCCGCACGCTGCAACCACCAGAGCGAACGCAAGCATCACAGTGAGGAATCTGAGCCTCGAGCGTCTCTTCATCGTCGTTCCTTTCGACTCGCTGGACAAGGTGATCCCCGTCCAGAGCACAAGTGCATGTTCGTTCGCAAGGTGCCCTGACTGCGAATGTAAGAAGGAGGAGCATACCGGGGAGCTTCGGAACATTCCCGGGAGCCGATCAAATCAGCGACCTACCCGAGGTGCAGGCGGGTTCGGGACGGCATGACGCACGAACCCCGTTCCGACCCTGCAACTATCGTGCCGATCTTGAAAGACCCCTCTGTGTAGGCGAAAGGATGAAGCCATGGGCATGTTCGACAAGTTCAAGGAGAAGGCTGAGGACCTGGCTGAACAGCACGGAGACAAGATCGAGGACGCTATCGACAAGGTGGCCGATATCGCGGACGACAAGACCGGTGGGAAGTACGCCGACAAGATCGAGATGGGCGCCGAGAAGGCAAAGGATGCCGTCGAGGATCTCGCAGACGACGCGGAGTAACCCGCACTCCTTCTGACCGCCGCTCCGGCCGGGTTACCGCTCGAGAAACTCGATGAGCGCGGGGACGATCCTCTCGTGGGCGTCTTCCTGGAGGTAGTGACCCGCATCCTCGAGCTTCATCACCTCGGCGTCGGGGAAGGTATCGAGCCACAAGTCGTCGACGAAGTTCGGGGTGAACGCGATGTCCTTCATCGCCCACACGATCTTCACCGGCTTGTCTCGAAAGTGCTTCTGGAGGCCTGCTTCGATGTCACCGTTGAGGTCCGAGACGTCGCCGGTAGGGCCTTTCGGTATCTCCCTCGGAAAGACCAGGACCGCGGTACGGCTCGACCAGTTAGGGTGCGGCGCCAGGTACGCCTTCTTGACGTCGTCCGTCAGACGATCCCGATGCTTTATACCGATCCTGAACACCCCGCCGCGGACAAAGGCGTGGGCGCCTTTCACCAGTACATCCCCGATGCCCGGTGACTTGAGCAGCCTGAGCGGAATCGGGAGTTTCACCGCCTCGCGAGGGCGGTGAGCGATCGTGTTCATGATGAACAACGACCGCACTCTGTCAGGGTGCTGCGTCGCCCAATACAGAGAGATCGAACCGCCCCAGTCCTGCGGCACAACCGTCGCATCGTGCAGGTCGAGCGACTGAAGGAGCGCCTCGAACCGTTCTGCGTGGCGGCGAATCGTGTATATGCCCGGATCGTCTGGCTTGTCGGACCGGCCGAATCCGAGAAGATCGGGAGCGATGGCACGATACCCGCCCTCGGCCAGCGCACCGATGAAGTTGCGGTACAGATAGCCCCAGGTCGGGTTGCCGTGGGCCATCACAACCGGCCTGCCGTCTCGGGGGCCAACATCGACGTAGTGCATTCGCCCCTCACCGAGGTCGAACCATTTCGGCTCGTACGGCCATGTGCCGTTGAATGTCCAGTCGGTCGCCATAGCTTCCTCCGTCCTCGTCGCCGCCCGATGCGACGACCGTCATCAACCGTATCAACGCACCGACGCAGCGAGATGTGCCATGGCCTTGGCTCCCCTTCAAGAAAATCCCGCGTCTGGCCGATACCACAGGCGGGCGGATGCGATTATTCACAGGTACCTCGCGGCGGAGTAACGGCACTACGAGGCGGACGGGTAGGGCCCGGCACCGAATCGTTGGGTTGCTCGCGGTCGCGCTGGTCGTATCCCTCGCGACCCCACTCGCCACCACTGGTGCCGCAGCCGCTGCCACCACCGACTACCTCGACGAGACGTTCTCGGCGGAGCCATCGCAATGGACCACAGGGTCGTACGACGCCGCGATCGGCACTCGCAACAGGCTGACGCTCATCAGTGACGGAGCGGACGGCTCGGCCACCAGGGTCACAATCGCACAGGGCTCCCACTTCGGGTCGGCAGCGCGTTGGCAGTTCAGCGACCACGGTTTCGCCGACCCCGACGAGCTGTACTTTCGCTATTACCTCCGTTTTTCCGAGGGATACGTCAACTACGGCAAGGGCAAGCTCCCCGGCTTCGGTGGTCTCTACAGCTCCAGCGGTCGCAACAACATCAAGCCGAGCGACACCAACCCCTGAGCTTCCCCCCAGATCGTGGAGGGTTCGGTTATGCGGCTTCGGCCGTTTCTGATTCTAGGTTGCGGTGTTCTGTCTCGTAGTCGATGGGTGATTTCATTCCGTTGGTGGAGTGCTTCCTTCTCCGGTTGTAGAAGTCGTCGATCCATCGGGCGACGTCTTGGCGGGCCTCAACTCGGGTTGTGTAGATGCGTCGGGAGAGGCGTTCATTCTCGAGGGTCGAGAAGAACGATTCGGCAGCAGCGTTGGAGCGCGCTGTCAACTGCGCCTGATTCGGATGGTGGGCGGCGGACTGTTCGGGTGATTCATCCGTTCCATCCGTGGTTGGGTCGAGAGTTCGTGTTGGTGGCTGTTCGCCGGACGTGGGGTGAGGACCGGGTGTTCTTCTTCGACGCTGATGGGGTTCAGAGGTCGTTGCCGTCGGGGTGGACCGACGCGGTGGAGCCGGATGTGTTCGTGGTGGTGGCTGGTGGTCGTTGCCCGTTTCGGGTGGAGGATCTGTTGGTGTTGGTGGGGTTGGTGGAGGGTGTGGGTGGGGGTGGTGGCGATGACGGTGTGTAAGGCAGATTCCGCCGTGTATGTAAGAGGGATTCCGCCGTGCATGTTTGGGTATGTGCGGGTGAGTCGACAGATAAGGCTGTTGTTAAAGGGCTTATGGTATCGGTTCTTGATCTGTCTGACTTATGACGGCATAATAATACTTACACTATTGTGATTCGGGAGGGACGGATGACGGTATCGGGACAGGACCCGAAGGTGGAGGCGTTACGGGCGGAGCGGAGTTTGAACCCCCGGCCAGAGGCGGTAGTCGACGCAACGTTCGTGTCCTCGGGGTTCATGGACGCTCGGGATCTGGTGCAGGTCAAGTACGAGATGGTGCGCCGGGTGCGGGTCGACGGCGAAACAGTGAGCGGGACAGCGGCATCGTTCGGGTTGTCCCGTCCCACCTTTTATGACGCCGCTCAAGCGTTGGACACCTCAGGGTTGGCCGGGCTGGTGCCGTCCCGACCCGGGCCGCGGCGGGCCCACAAGCTCACCGAGGTGGTGGTGGCCTTCGCCCAGAGGCTGTTGGACGATGACCGGTCGCTGCGGTCGGTGGATCTGGTGGAAGCGATCGGTGAGCGTTTCGGGGTTTCGGTGCATCCCCGGTCGGTGGAACGGGCGCTGGTGCGTGCGGCGGAGGCGAAAAAAGGGGGCTCCGGATGAGCCCGTTGACCCCCGGAGCGGCGACATCGACCGCTACGAGCAGCTGCGCCGCCGGGTCCTCGACGGTGAGCCGTCGGGGTGGCGGCTGGGACT
The DNA here is from genome assembly GCA_036679625.1 of Gemmatimonadota bacterium. Lineage (GTDB taxonomy): Bacteria > Gemmatimonadota > Gemmatimonadetes > Longimicrobiales > Gaopeijiaceae > JAZDDA01. The sequence continues at coordinate 11,748 of JAZDDA010000200.1, forward strand.
TGGGGTCCTGTCGGGACGTGGGGTGGCTGGGTGGCTGCGGGTCTGGCACACCACCACTGTCCCCTCCCCGAAGCGGCCACCAGCCACGATGGAGACACCGATCGGCTCAGACGAGATGGTGGGGATCCTCGCTTCGATGGCGTTGGCGTGTCTCGACGGGAGGTGACCCCCAGTGAGCACCGGCGACGGTTCCAAGGTGACCGGCACCCATCTCGCTCGGGTCGCGTTTGTGTATGTGCGCCAGTCCACGTTGCGTCAAGTGATCCACAACACCGAATCGGCCACCCGCCAATACGCTCTCCGTCAGCGGGCCGTCGCTTTGGGCTGGCCCACCGACCAAATCATCACCATCGATTCCGACCAGGGCCGCTCCGCAGCGTCCATCTCGGACCGGGAAGGGTTCCAACGCCTCGTCGCCGAGGTGGGGATGGGACGAGCCGGGATCGTGTTGGGCCTCGAGGTGTCCCGGTTGGCTCGCAACAACGCCGACTGGCATCGACTGTTGGAGATCTGTGGCCTCACCGGCACGTTGATCTGCGACGAGGACGGGCTTTATGACCCCGCCGATTTCAACGACCGGCTGCTGTTGGGTCTCAAGGGCACCATGTCAGAGGCCGAACTGCATTTCATTCGGGCTCGCCTCCGCGGCGGCCAACTCTCCAAGGCCCGTCGGGGTGAGCTCAAGATGCCGCTACCCGTCGGGTTGGTCTACGACCCCGCCGACAAGGTGGTGTTGGATCCCGACGCCGGTGTCCAAGACGCCGTCGGGCACCTCTTCGCCACCTTCGCTCGCACCGGGTCGGCCCGTGCCGTTGTGCAGGACTTCGCCCGCGACGGTTTGTTGTTCCCTGTCCGCATCCGCACCGGCCCCCACAAGGGCGACCTGGCGTGGATGCCGCTCAAGCACTGGCGGGTGCTACGCACCCTCCACAACCCCCGCTACGCCGGGGCGTTCGCCTACGGGAAAAGCCGCCAAACCAAGACCCCCGACGGCAAGACGACCACCGAGAAGTTGCCCCGCGACCAATGGACTGCTCTGATACCTGATGCCCATCCCGGCTATGTCACCTGGGAACAGTTCGAAACCAACGAGCAGACCCTCGCCGCCAACGCTCAAGCCCACGGCACCGACCGCACCGCAGGGCCCGCTCGCGAAGGCCCCGCCCTTCTCCAAGGGCTCGCCGTGTGCGGACGGTGTGGACGACGAATGACCGTCCGCTACCACCAACGCCGCGGCGTCGAGATCCCCGACTACCAGTGCCTGAGTGAAGCCATCCAAACCGGCGGGCGGCGCTGTCTCATCGTTCCCGGCGGAGGCGTCGACCAGGCCATCGGCCGGCTCCTGTTGGATACCGTCACCCCCCTCGCTCTCGAGGTCGCCCTCACCGTCCAAACCGAGATCGAAGCCCGAGCCGACCAAGCCGACCAGCTGCGAGCAAGCCACGTGGAGCGGGCCCGCCACCGCACCGACCTGGCTCGTCGCCGCTACCTCGCTGTCGATCCCGACAACCGCCTCGTCGCCGACAGCCTCGAAGCCGACTGGAACGACGCCCTCCGAGCCCTCCACACCGCCGAAGACGACTACCAGCGGGCCGCCGACGCCGCCCAGGCGGCCCTCACCGAGGAACACAAGAACCGCATCCGTCAGCTCGCCACCGACTTCCCCGCCCTATGGTCCAACCCGAACACTCCCCAACGGGAACGCAAACGCATGGTCCGGCTCCTCATCGACGACGTCACCCTCACCAGAACCGACCAGATCCACCTCCACCTCCACGTCCGCTTCCGCGCCGGACAGACCACCAGCCTCAACCTCCCCGTCCCGCCCAAGGCATGGGAAGCCCACCAGACCCACCCCGACACGGTCGCTCTCCTCGACCGGCTCCTCGACGACCACACCGATGCCGAAGTCGCCGACGCTCTCAACCAGGCCGGACACCGCTCCGGCAAGAACAAGGCGTTCACCAGGAGCATCGTCCTGGATCTACGCCGAGCCCACCAGCTCCCCAACCATGCCGAACGGCTCCACGCCCGCGGCCTCCTCACCCTCACCGAGACAGCCGACCGCCTCGGCGTCAGCCCCTCCACCATCAAAGCCTGGCACCGTGCCGGCCTCCTCGTCTCCCACAAAGCCAACGACAAGAACCAACGGCTCTACCAACCGCCCACACCCGGCGACCCCCGGCTCGTCAAACACATAGGCAGCCCCCTCACCGAACGAGTCCACACCGAATCGACACCAAGAGGTGCAGTATGAAACCAACGCCTTGTCCAGAGCCGACCCGACACGGCCCATCGACTGGGTGATTCGGAGCTTCGCACAGGCCTTGCCGAACGCGTCAGAGGTGTACTGGGTTCCCTTATCGGTATGGAAGATGACGCCGGCAACGACACCGCCCCGGGTT
>JAZDDA010000201.1:0-2079 GCA_036679625.1 Gemmatimonadota bacterium
CTAGTGTCATGTCATGCTTGTAGTGTCGTAATATAGATCGTATCTTGTCTGCGTCACCCACTGGGGAGGATGCAGATGATGAGGAAGTATGTCGTGACACTGCTCGAGGAGGAACGCGAAGCGCTTCGTACACTCACCGCGAAGGGCAAGCACAGATCCCAGAAGATCCTCAACGCGCTGATCTTGCTGGGGTGTGATGCGGGCGAGTTTCAGACGGAGCGTTCCACGAATGAAGAGATCGCGCGGGTGCTGAAGATCAGCATGCGGAAGATAGATCGCGTGAAGAGGCGCTTCGTCGTGGACGGTCTGGATGTGTGCCTGAACGGAACGAAGGGGAGCCGGGTTTACGCGAAGAAAGCGGACGGAGACCTCGAGGCTCATCTGGTGGCGCTCAGTTGCAGTGATCCGCCGGAGGGATTTGCGAGGTGGTCTCTGAGGTTGTTGGCGGACAGGGTCGTCGAGTTGGGCTACATCGACAGTGTGTCGCACGAAACGGTTCGGCGCGTTCTAAAAAAAACGAACTCAAGCCCTGGCGGCGTGAGGGGTGGGTAATCCCGCCGGAGCACAACAGCAGCTTCGTCGCGCACATGGAGAACGTCTTGGATGTCTACAAGCGTCCGTACGATCCTCAGCGCCCCGTGGTCTGCATGGACGAATCTCCCAAGCAACTGATCGCCGAGACGAGGATCCCGATTCCAGAGTCGCCGGGACGGGTGGCCAGACACGACTACGAGTACAGGCGCTGCGGTGTATGCACGGTGTTCCTCGCAAGCGAGCCCCTGGCCGGAAAGCGCATGGTCAGGATCACCGAGAGAAGAACAAAGCGGGACTGGGCCCATTTCGTCGAGGAGATCGCAGACCGGTACGAGGGGGCGGAGAAGATCACGCTGGTCATGGACAACCTGAACACCCACGTGCCGGGATCGCTGTACGAAGCATTTGCCCCGGACAAGGCCAAAGCGCTATGGGAGCGCTTCGACTTCGTCTACACCCCGAAACACGGAAGCTGGCTGAACGTGGCCGAAATCGAGCTGAACGTGCTCGGCACGCAGTGTCTGGACAGAAGAATCGATGACATCGACGTGGTCCGAAGCGAAGTCGAAGCATGGCAGGCCTTCCGAGACAACAAGAACGCCCGCGTCAATTGGCAGTTCACCACGCCCGACGCACGGATCAAGCTCTCTCGGCTCTATCCGACATTCGATGAGTGACACGACACTAGTCCGTAGCACCGGCTCCAGCACCCTCCACACCGTGCGGGCCATGATCTGGTGCCCGTCCGCCGTCGGGTGCATCCCGTCGGCCTGGTTGAGGCGGGGGTCGGCGGCCACGCCTTCGAGCAGAAACGGAATCAGCTCCACCCCGTTCTCCCCGGCCAGCCGCGGGAAGATCGCCTCGAACTCGGTCGTGTAGGCTCGGCCCATGTTCGGGGGCGCCAGCATCCCGGCGAGCACGATCCGAGCCTCAGGGTGGCGAGCCCGGGTGCGATCGATGATGACCTGGAGGTTCGAGGCCACGGCTTCCGGTGGAGCCCCTCGCAGCGCATCGTTGGCGCCAAGCGCGAGGACGAGGACGGACAGGTCCTGTTCCAGAATCCAGTCGATTCGGCTCAGGCCTCCGGCCGAAGTCTCGCCGCTCACCCCGGCGTTGACGACGCGAAGATCGAAGCCCGACGCGTCGATCCGCTCCTGAATCAGGGCGGGGAAGGCTTCGAGAGGATCGACGCCGAGGCCTGCGGTGAGGCTGTTGCCGAGGAAGAGCACGACCGGTCGGGGTGCTTCGGTCGGCCGGGTGTCGGAACCTCCGGCCGGGGGCCCGGGTTCGCTCCCGGGGCCAGGTATTGTCGAGAGCTCGTCTCGGGACGAAGAGTCGCCGTCCGCATCGAGCCGCTCCTCGCCTCGGGGGCCGCAGGCGCTGAGTGCGAGCAGGATCCAGACGACCGGTACCTGGGCGAGGGACCGGCCACGAGTTCGAGAGATGGGAGTTCGCTCCGACATGGCATTGATCGTAGCCCGCGACGTCTCGAAGACCTACCCCAGCGGGGGGGGCACGATCACGGTGCTCGACGACATCGATCTC
>JAZDDA010000202.1:0-10528 GCA_036679625.1 Gemmatimonadota bacterium
GAGGCACCGGTCCGCCCAACCTTCTAAGTCGTTGTGGTGCCGTCGGTTGCGTGAATGCGTCTCGCGCCCGCAAGTCCCCCGAAAAGCTGGCATCCCCATTGCTTTATACAGCGCGTGTGAGGACGTGGTGGGGACGATGATTCGTGCTGATTCAGCTGGAGCAAGGGATATGAGAGTGCAATTCAAGTTCAACGGAAGAGGCCTGATGCTCGGCCTGACGCTCGCCGGGATGGGCCTGCTCGCGGGAGGCGCCGTCAGTGCGCTTCAGGCGCAGTCGTCTAGCGATACGATTCCCAACAAGGACGAGTACGTGTTCTTGAGGTTGGGCGTGGACCGGGACTACCTGGCCGATGAGCGCCACCGGATCATCGATCAGCTCGAGCAGTCGATCCCACCGCTCTACGAGCCCCGCACCCCGTTTCATGGGTTCACGCTCCCGCCGGGAGCCATGCGCATCGGCATCACCGGCGCATACGGGCACAACCCTGGGGACTTCGGCACCGACGACTTCTATTCGCTCTTCTTCGATGAAGTAGAGGTCGACTTCACAACGGTGGCGCTCGACTTCGCTTATGGGTTCGAGTTCGCCGGCATCAACGACCTCGTCGTGCGGGCGACGCTGCCCTACAAGATCCAACGGACCGAGGGCACCGGGCATCCATTCAGGATCGACCCGATGGTCATGACGATGAACGGGGCTGCCGAAGGCCTCGGCGACATCACGGTGACCATCAAGAAGAAATGGCTCGACCAGGGCAACGGGCCCGTCACCTTCTCGACGATGTTGGGCGCGATCTTCCCGACGGCTCAGGACGACCAGGCATTCAATGCCGCTCAGACGCTCTTCATGGGCCCGATGACGGTGCCGGTGATGGCCGGTCTACCGGGCAATCCCGGGATCGACGTCTTCGGACGCAATCCGGGTGACCTGCTTCACCCGCGCAGTGCTCAGCCAGGGAACGGCAGCTGGGGTGCGCGAGTCGGGTTTGGCCTCACCCGGCAGCTCGAACGGAGCGCCCTGCACATCGGTGCGGTGTACGACATCCTTGCCGACAACGACGGAATCACGCCCGGAAACGAGCTCCGCTACGGAGCCTCCTGGACCGTTCCGCTGCTTCCGAGCGACCGCGTCACCTTCGACCTTGCCGTCACCGGCTTCTGGAAGGGCGACGAGCAGTTCCCCGGTACGATCATGCACCCTGAGCGGGATCCCGCGACGGGTGGCCCGATGATGGACGGGGGTGGGAACATCATGATGTTCCAAACTGCTCGCCCCGACTTCAAACACGGGAACATCACCTTCGCCAGTCCGACGATCGTTCTCCTCGCCGCACCCAACGTGCGTCTGTTCGCTGGGCCGAGCATTCGGCTCATCGAGCCCGAGAAGGGCCCGTCACCACGGTGGAGCTTCACCGTCGGCCAATCCTACACGTTCTAAGCGAGGGCTAAACAATGACTATTTCAACTCAATCTCAGCGGGTCGCCACTGCCTCGCTATTGATGATCGTGGGTGGGTGCACCGGACTTTCCTACCAGAACCAGGGTCCGGACACCCCGACTCCGACCACGACCGAATTGCCGGGTCCGACACAGGCGCAGTACGCCAAGTACCGCACCCCGATCGAGACGAAGGTTCTGGATCGGCGCTTCGAGACCGTCCAGGCCATGTACCTCGCGAACGAGCTCAACGAGACGGGGTTTCCCTTCTTCGAGCGGGCCGCGATCGCGGGGCTGGCCGGCTTCGACCCCGACTTCGTCTACATGACGACGGTGGAGTCGTACTGGTACTCGCGGTACAACATGTCTGCGCTGGTCTCCGAGAGCCGTATGGGGGTGCACACGGTGTACGGGCCCTACGTGACGGAGTGGGCGCTGAGAGAGGGCCGCTCGAATCTCAACCGGGATCGCGGCGAGTACGTCGTCGGCAACCGGGGTGCCATGCTCAAGGACATCGTTCCGATGTACCTGGCACGGACCGGGTTCCCAAGGCGTTTCGAGGACGGCGGACCCTCGATGCTTCACTTCGCTTCGGGTGATCCGCACTATCAGCGGCCTCTCGACACGGGTACCCGCTTCGAGAGCACGGAGAACGTGCTGCGGAATGAAGACCTCAGGGGGCTCTACGGCGCATCTCTGCCGGACGCCGCCGTCGGCAATGACATGTGGACGCCCCGCATCAACTACAGAGAGAACTTCCTGACTCTGCGCTGGGATCACGGCAAGATGGAGCACGTGATCGACATGGGTGCCGAGGGTCAGGTGCTCATGAAGGAGGCGCTCTGGGCCCAGCACTTCTTCCAGCAGAATCACCACAAGGGCCAGTTCCTCGGGAACGACCCCGAGCAGGGGTACCGGGGGGCCATGCTCAACCTGATGGCCGTCAACAAGATGCTCATGCTCAAGGGCGCGATGCTCTACGACGGAGAGCGTCTGGGCGGCGCCGACCCCCGCGACTTCACGCCGGGGGAGCAGTACTTCCCGCACCGCATCAATGTGCGGATGCGTCTGGTGGGTGACCTCCCGCCGAGGCCTGAGGAATTCAGCGTCGCCGACGCGTCGAGTCAGCTCTTCGATCAGGCGTCGCTCCTGTGGGGCCTCAGCGAATACTACCACTTCGCAGACCCGGCCGTCGAAGACAGCTGGGACGCCGTCTTTGGCGACAACCCACCCTACGACGGCTCGATCATGGAGCAGAAGTACATCGTGCTCGCCGAGGGTTTGGCCGACATGATCGTGCAGAACCTCGACGCGATGCACAGCGACGAGAGCGGAGTGCTCGCCTCGGAGTGGCTGCCCGAGGGCGGTCGTGGACAGTTCGTGAAAGCCGAAGACCTTGGAATGGTCCTGCTCGGGCTGTCGAACTACGCAAAGCGGCTCCCCGAGACCGCGAAGAATGCTTTCGTGGTCCGGGAGATGCTCGCGACGCAGGCCAATTTCATGGCCGACGTAATGCAGAGCAGTGAGGGCCTGGTTGCCCCGACACTCGACCTCAGCTCGAATCAGGCACTCCCAGGGCCCGGGACTCTACTCGCTCAGGGGATGGCCGTTCGTGGGCTGATGGCTGCATACGACGTGCTCCAGGACGAGCATCTGTTTGCGGCCGCGAAGCGCGCCTACGCCTTCATGAACACACGGCTCTGGGCAGAGGAGTACGGTGTGTACCGCTCGTACGTCGACGCCGAAGTCACCGAGTACACGCCCATGATCATCGGTGCGGCGATCGGGGCCATGCGCGAAATGGCGCTCGCCACCCGCGATGAGGGTGAGATGAAGCGCATCATGCGGTTCTGGGTGCAGGGCGTGAACCAGAGCGGCATCCAGCAGGCCGAGTACGAGGAGACAGGGGAGACGAACCCACAGGTCGCAGACCTGGACGGAGACGGAATCCCCCACATGGCCTTCGGTGATGGAAAGAACGGGATCGCGCCGGTCTTTGCCTCGAAGGTGTCGATCCAGACGCCGTTACGGCGGCGCATCGTTGCACCGCAGACCCGACCCGAGGGTCGATGACGCGGCACACACTCCGGGGCCGGGGAGAAGCGCTCTCCGGCCCCTGTAGTTTTTTTTGATTCACTAACCGCAAACAAATACTGGAGTACATACATCATGCGAGTCCTAACACTGATCACCGCCCTCTTCCTGGTTGGATGGGTCACCCCACCCGGGCCGGGTTCCTCGCCCGATGAGCAGGGCGTTTCCCCCGAGGCCACGACGCTTCACATCGTCAAGATGGTCGGGTACACCTACGTGCCTGCCGAGCTCACGGTTAATCCTGGAGATACCGTCCGTTTCGTGCAGGAAACCGCCATGCCCCACAATGTTCAGTTCAAGGGCATGCCCCAGGGCGTCGACCTGGGCGGTGCGGTCATGGGGCCGTACCTGCTCAAGGTGGGAGACACCTACGACCTGGTGATCGGCGAGGCGTTTTCAGCCGGTTCCTACGACTACGTCTGCACGCCGCACGAGACGCTCGGCATGAAGGGCACCATCCGGGTTGCAGAGCTGATGTAGCCTGCGGACCAAGCCCCCTCCCAGGATCTCCCGGGAGGGGGCTCGGCTATGCGTCGGCCCGAGGCTACCGGGTCTGGAAGGTGATTCCGAATCGGACCCAGACCGGCGCGGGCTCACCCTCGTTCTCAGCCGGGCTGAACCGGTAGACCGAGGCCACCTTGAGCGCGGCTTCGTCCAGTTGGGAGTGGCCTGAGCTGACGGCGACTCTCGCGTCCTGCACCTCCCCTTCGGCGTTGATGTAGAACCATACGATTACATCACCGCCGATTCCGGCCTCGCGAAGCAGCGTTGGGTACTCGTCATTCATGGCCCGAACTACCTCATCGCGGTTTTGGATCTCAGGCCGCACCGTCATCGGCATCATGGCGGGGTCCTGGGTAAGGTGGGTCGCTGTAACATTCGCGGTCGGCGACTCGGCCGGGCTTGGCAGGTCGGCTTCCTGACTCAGAGGCCCGTCCACGCCACAGGCCTGCACTCCAATGAGGGCGGCGAGCATCACGAGCAGCGCTCCACCCATTCCGGTCCAACGGGTTGTCTTGGCGGTCATGGCTACAATCCTTTGCTGAATGGTTGAGGGTCGTTCGGAGAAGGCCGCCAGCCCCAGAGACGGACCGGGCGCGCGGGCGGCTACGGAGATGAGGCTGGCTCCGTACACGCGCCTGTCCGGTGATCGCCGCAACACCCGCTGGTCGCAGTCCAGCTCCATCGCGAGGCGGAGCCGGCGAAGCTGCCACCAGGTGACGGGGTTCCAGGCCGTGAGTACCACCAGACCGAGTCCGGCGGCGAGGAGCAGTGGGTCCCGCGAGTGGACGTGCTCGTCTTCGTGAATGAGCACCATGCGGAGCTCGGCACGTGGGAGCTCAAGCACCCACCCGGGAAGCACGATCCAGGGGCGCATGAGCCCAGCCACCGCAGGGCCGCGGTCGGCCGACAGGAAGACGTCCCAGTCCATGAGCCGACGGCCCTCCCAGGCGCCTCGCTCGCGGGCCAGCGAGCGGTGGGTTCGCACCAGCACCGCAAGCAGCGTCAGCCCCAGAGCGGCCCATATCCCCACGGCGAGCGCGGCCACCACGCCTCCAGGCCATCCCCCCAGCCCAGGCCCCACGATCAGCGGCGGCAGCTCAAACGACGGAATGACGGCCGCCGCAGGGGCCGCAGCCCCCTGGCCGCCGCCGAACACCTCCAACGCGAGCAAGGCTGGCCCCAGGAGCATGCCTCCAAGCCAGACCAATCGCGCTGGGGCTCCGAGGCGGCGAAGCCCCGCCTCTGCGACGAACGCCGCTGCGGCACCTACCACCGAAACGACCACAAGAAACGCCATTGAGGAGAGGATCATCGGTCATCCCCCTCGAGCCGGCGGGCGAGAAGGTCGCGCATGCGGCGCAGATCCTGGTCGCTCAGTGCTTCGTCGTCTACCAGGTGGGTGAGCAGCAGCTCGGGTGACCCCGAGAAGAGCCGATCGGTGATGCGGCGCAGCGCGCTGGCGCCGGCGGCGCTCTTCGCTACCAACGGCGTGAATCGGTGGGCTCTGCCCTCAGGCGTGTGCGAGACGTGTCCCTTGTCGCTCAGGACGCGCAGAATGGTGAGCACCGTCGTGTACGCCAGATCATCCGAGAGCGCTGCCCGAACCTCAGACACGGTCGACGGGCCGCGGTCCCACAGGACCCCCATGACGTCCAACTCCCGGGCCGTAAACTGAACCTCCATGCGTGCCTCCTACTATGAGTATAGTAGACGATAGCCGATCCCACGCAGACTGTCAACTATGTTTATAGTAGGACGGGTGCAGCGACGGATGGGAGAGTCAGGGCTAGTTGCAGTGGTGCAGGCGCTTGCCGCGCCTTCGCTTTGCGGGCTACTCTTCGGCGCGATGAGCGATAATATCTACACCGTGATTATCGGTGCCGGGAGCCACATCCCCACGCGCCGGGTCAGTAACTCTGACTTCATGCAGTCGGCGTTCTTCGAGGAGTATGCAAAGCCATACGACCCCTCCAGGAACGAGACGATGCTTGAGAAGTTCGAGTGCATCACGAGCATTGCCGAAAGACGGTATGTGACCGACGATCTGGTGGTGTCGGACATTGCCTACGACGCGGCGGAGAAGGCTCTCGCAGATTCGGGGATCGACAGAGAGTCACTCGACTACGTGATCTTTGCGCACAATTTTGGCGACGTCCGCTCAGATAATCAAAGGTCCGATCTCGTTCCCAGCCTCGCTTCCCGGGTCAAGCGGAAGCTGAAGATCCACAACCCACGGTGCGTGGCGTACGACCTTCCCTTTGGATGCGCCGGTTGGCTGCAGGGCGTTATTCAGGCGGACTACTTCCTCAAGTCGGGTGACGCGAAGCGCGCTCTGGTGATCGGTGCGGAGACCCTGTCGCGCGTGTCCGATCCGCACGATCGAAACAGCATGTTGTATTCGGACGGAGCGGGATGCGTGGTCCTCGAGGCGCGCACCAGCTCCGAGCCGGTCGGGCTGCTTGCCCACTCCACGCGCTCCGACACCCTCGAACACGGCTCGCTGATGTGGATGGATGAGTCATTCAACCCCGATCACGAGGGTGGCGAACTCTTCTTGAAGATGCAGGGTCGCAAGCTCTATGAGTACGCGGTGAAGACCGTGCCGAAGCTGGTCCTCGAGGCGCTCGCGAAGGCTGGCCTCGGGCTCGGTGACGTAGACAAGGTCCTCATGCATCAGGCCAACGCCAAGATGAATGAGGCGATTCTCAAGCGGCTCTTTGGCTCTAACGGCGATGGGGGTAAGGCCATCCCAGAGGGAGTCATGCCGATGACGATTGCCCACCTGGGCAACAGCTCGGTCGCGACCCTCCCTACGCTCCTCGACCTGATTCGTTCCGGAAAGCTCGAGGGGCAGACTCTCAGCAGTGGAGATCTGGTCGTTTTTACTGCGGTCGGCGCGGGCATGAACATCAACTCGGTCGTGTACAGGTGGCCGTGACCTAGTCCACCGAGTGTTGACCTCCCGTCGGTGTTCTTCTATAGTCGGTGACCGATATAACTGGTGACCGATATGACCAAAACCTCACGAAACCCACGTAGCCCGCGCGAGCTACTCACTCCTGCGGCGCTCCACATCCTGCTCTCGCTCGCACAGGGTGAGCTTCATGGATACGGCATCAAACACGCGGTAGAGGCTCGCACCGATGGAGCGCTCTTACTGGGGCCGGGCACTCTCTACGAGGCCATCCACCGAATGAATGCGGACCGGTGGATCCAGGAGGTGGAAGGGTCCGGGCGCAGACGGGTGTACAGCATCACGGACCGCGGACAGGAAGTTTTGCGGGAGGAGCTGGATCGTCTGGCTGACATCGTCCAGTTCGCTCGCGAGGCCGATCTGCTTCCCGAAACGCCGTGAGAATCGCACCGATCTGGGTGCGTGTGCTTCTACGCATGCACCCGCGGGACTTCCGCGAGGCTCGGGGAGACGAGATCACGGAATTCGTAGTGAACGAGCTGGAGCTGTCGTCTTCGCGGTGGCTGAGGGTACGGCTCGCGGGGGACCTGATCGCATCGGGTCTACGGTTGTGGGTTCGGCCAGTACGACGTCCGGGGTGGTTGTTGGGGAGGGATAAGGGGGAGGGGATGATGAAGAGTGCGTGGCATGATGTACGATTGGCGGCACGGGGACTCGCCCGAACGCGTGGCTTTACGGCGGTGGTAGTGCTCACGTTGGCGCTGGGTGCCGGACTCAATACGGCCCTGTTCAGCGTGGTCAACGCCGTGCTCCTCAGGCCGCTGAGTTATCCCGACGCCCACGAGCTTGTGTACGTGCAGGCGAGTCAGTCGGCGCACGAGCTGGACGACGTGCTTCTGTCGGGCGGCGACCTGCGGGAGCTGCGTTCGAGCGTCACTGCCTTTGAGGCGGTCGAGGGCGTGGCCTTCATACGACAGAACTTGAGTGGCGGTGGACTGCCGCGGCAGGCTGAGGTGGGGTGGGTGTCTCCGGGCTTCCTGGAAATGCTGGGTGCGAAGCCGGTGGTGGGGCGCGTCCACTCCCCCGACGATCCGCCCGGCACGGTCGTGCTCGGGCATGCAACCTGGGCAGACGCCTTCGGCAGCGATCCCGGTGTCGTGGGCCGGTCGATCCAACTCGACGGGCGGCCCCACGTCATCGTGGGAGTGATGCCAGCCGACTTCGAACTTCATTTACCCGCGCGCGGCGGTGCAACGCCCAGAGTCGACCTGTGGAAGAACCCAGATTCCTTTTGGCAAAATGGGGATATCTGGAATGCGCAGGGACCCGAATTCGGTCTTCTCCAAGTGCTCGGCAGACTCCGTACCGGGGCCACGGTTGCCGATGCTCAGGCGCAGGTGAATGCCGTCGTTTCCGACCTCCGCGCAAAGGACTCGAGGTACGAGGAGGCCGGCTTTCAGGCGACGCTTCACTCGCTGCGTGACCGAGTTGTCGATGACGTTCGCGCCACGCTCATGCTCCTCCTCGGGGCGGTGGCGGTGGTCCTTCTCATCGCCTGCGCCAACGTCGCCAACCTCATGATGGTGAGGGCGCAGGCCCGGCGTCGTGAGCTGGCCGTTCGGATGGCGCTGGGCTCACCGCGGGGGCGCGTGGGCCGCTTCCTCATCCTGGAGAGCTTCGTGCTGGCTGTTGTGGGCGCTGCTGCAGGCCTGGGGATTGCCTGGGCGTTCATCCAGGTGGTGCCCCGGCTTGCGCCCGCTGAAATGCCACGGCTCGATGGCGTTGGTCTGGATGGCTCGGTCCTGGCCTACACGATGGTCGCTGCGGTGCTGACCACCCTTCTGGTTGGATTGGCTCCAGCGTGGTCGGCGCTCAGGACGGACCCTGCGTCAGAGCTGGGCAACGCCCGTGCCTCGGGCAGGGGCGGCGCCCGCTTCAGAAATGTGTTGGTGGTCGCACAGGTGGCGCTCTCCCTGGTACTCCTCGTGGGTGCGGGACTGCTGACCAGCAGCTTGGCGCACCTGCAGAATGTCGAGCCGGGCTTCGAGGCTGCGGACCTCTTCACCTTCGGAGTTTCGATTCCAGGCTCGCAGTACGAATGGCCGGCCGAGGCGGATCGCTTTTACCGCGCCGGCATCATCTGGCCGATGCCGCTCGGCGGTTCCTGGTCCGGCGACCATGAGATCGTGGAGGGAGATCCCAAGCCACTGGGCGTCGTCCCCTATCGGTTGGCGTCTGAGGCATACTTCCCAACTGCCGGGATCCCGTTGATGGAGGGGCGCCTCTTCCGCGACGGCGACGAGCGGTTTGTAGTGGTCGTGAGCGCCATGGTTGCGGAGCGCGCCTGGCCGGGGAGGTCGCCGCTGGGGCGGATGCTTCGGGCCAATCCATGGGGTGGGGGGATGGAGAACTTTGCGGTCATTGGTGTCGTGGGCGACATCCGGGATGTGGACCTCAGGTCTCCCTCGGAGGGTGCGTTGTACTTCGACACTCGTGGCTGGTCGTGGGTGGACTGGGAGGTCCACGTTGTGGCTCGTTCGGAGCGCCCTGGACTGACGCTGCTGCCCGAAATCCGCGAGGCCGTGGCAGGGCTCGATGCAGAGGTGCCGGTGGCGCACCCGCAGGCGATGGAGGAGCTACTCGCGGCACAGACGGCTTCGGCTCGATTCGTTCTCGCCCTGCTGGGCGTCTTCGCTCTGGTCGCCGGCACCCTCGCGGTGGTGGGCCTCTACGGTGTGGTCTCGTACACGGTAGGGCTCAGGCGCCGCGAGATCGGTATCAGGATGGCGCTCGGCTCGGCTCAGACCACGATCGAGGGGATGGTGGTGCGCCGCGGGCTCCTGCTCGCCTCAGTCGGCGTCGTAGTTGGCGTAGTGGGTGCGATCCTTAGCGCCGACGTGCTGGAGGCAATGCTCTTCGAGGTCCAGGCCACCGATCCCCTGACGATTGCCGTGGTGGCCGCAGGGCTGGGTGTTGCGGCTGCCCTGGCGAGCTGGCTGCCCGCTCGGAGGGCGGGACGGACGGACCCTGTCGAGGCGCTGAAGGCGGAGTAGTTCCCCGCCCCCTTGCGTGGCTAGGGGTCGTGCGGTAACGTCCCCTTGTCACACAAGGGGAGACCATGACACAGAATCCGAACCTCGTCCGCGGGACGCTCGACCTGCTCATCCTCAAGTCGCTGACCTGGGAGCCACGACACGGCTACGGGATCAGTGAGTGGATCGAGTCCGTCACCGATGGATCGCTCCTGATGGAGGAAGGCACCCTCTACCCGGCCCTTCACCGCCTTCGCGGCAAGGGTTGGATCCAGTCGGAGTGGGGGCTCTCGGAGAACAACCGCCGAGCCAAGTACTACCGGATGACGAGTGACGGTATCCGTCACCTGGCCGCCGAGGCCGACTCCTGGAAGCGCTATACGACCGCGATCGCTCGGGCGCTGGCGATGGATTCTCCCCTGTTGTGACCCCCCGACGTCGCAGGGCATTCCGCCTCCCCTTCCGCCGTGGGGGCCTGCGAGAAGAGGTCGACGAGGAGCTGCGCTTCCACCTGGAGGAACGCGCGGCCAAGTACGAGAGATCGGGG
>JAZDDA010000203.1:0-5031 GCA_036679625.1 Gemmatimonadota bacterium
AATGCCTTTCGCCAGGCAGACGATGTCCGGCTCCACGCCGAACACCTGGGCCGCGAACCACTCGCCGGTGCGGCCAAATCCGGTCTGCACCTCGTCGAAGATGAGCAGGATGCCATGCCGGTCGCATATCTCGCGCAGCGCAACCAGCCAACTTCGCGGCGGGATGACGTAGCCTCCCTCGCCCTGGATCGGCTCCACCAAGAAGGCGGCCACGCCCTCGGGCGCGATGACATACTCGAACAGCCGCTCGATGTCCTCCAGTACCTCCTGCGCGCATGCCTCTGCGTCGGGGGCTGACGAGCGATAGGGATAGGGGAAACGGGCAAAATACACGTCGGGGAGGAAGGGCCCGGCCCGCGCGATACTTCACCTTGGACGTGGTGACCGTCGCGGCCCCCATCGTGCGCCCGTGGAAGCCGCCCAGGAAGGCGATGATCCCGGGGCGCCCTGTCACGTACCGAGCCAGTTTAAGCGCCCCTTCGACTGCCTCGGCCCCGCTGTTGCCGAAGAAGAACATGTCGGCGTGACCGGGCGCTATCTGACCCAACTCCCAGGCCAGCCGCAGCAACGGCTCATGGGCGATCACTCCGACAGGTGCGTGGACTACCCGCTCCATCTGCTCACGGGCTGCCGCGACGACGCGCGGGTGATTGTGCCCCACGTTGCAGGCACCGAAGCCGGCTAGGAAGTCGAGGTAGCGCCGCCCGTCGTGCCCGTACACGTAGACCCCTTCGGCCCGGTCCGCCGGCAGGTTGGGCCAATCCTGTGCCAAGCAAGGGGCCAGCAGGTCATTCAGACGTTTGACCAATTCTTGAAAAGACGGTTGTTCTTTCACGGTTCAGTCCTCCAATGAACGTGGGGGTGACCTCTGCTCACCGCGCAAACTTCAGCGCCGTACACAACATGAAAACGATCACGATAAGGGCTAGCCAGAGATAATCCACCGGGCGAGCGGTAAGCGTCTCGATTTCGGTTGGTTCGACAGGGGCACCGAACCCCTTGGTCTCCATCGCGATTTGGAAGTCGTTTGCCTTGCGGAAGAGCAGCAGGATCAACGGTGTTATGATCGGGACATAGGCTTTGACAGCGCGCTTGACGAAGTTCATTGAGTCAATGTCGAAAGCGCGCAACTTCTGCGCGTCCACGATAGAGCCCCACATCTCGAAGAGCAACGTGGTGAACGAGAGGGCGCTGACGAGCATAAAGGTGACAGTCTGCGGGATGCGCAGTTTGCCCATCGCCGTCATAATGGCAGAGGTGGGCGTCGTCATCACGAACAGCGGCAGCGACGAGGTGGCCACCAGGATGCGCACGCAGAGCACGAGCCCGAACCACACCCCTTCTTTGGTGATCACGCCCAGGTCCGCCTCCCAGAGTTTCAGGTGGCCCAGTACGATGAGTGGTGTGTTGCCGCCACGATACGTGAAGCCCTGAATCAGGATCAGAAAGATGAACGTACCGGTCAGGATCTTCAGCAACGTGGTGAAGCCCCGCAATTCGATGCGAGCCAGAGCCCATAGCACCGCTGAGAAGCCCAGCCAGATCAGGAGGACCGGCATGTCACCTTCCTTAATCGGGTACATGACCAGCACTAGCGTCAACAGCACGTATGCCAGTTTGACCAACGGGTGCAGCCGATGGATGGGCGTGTCCAGGTGTGTGTAGCGGAATACAGGTTGCATCTACACCACCTCCCCCTCGTCGCGCTGTGACACGAGCACCTGATAGAGTCCTCCTAGCGTCATCACGTGGGGCGGCACACCAAGCGGGGCCAGTTCTCTTGCCAGTTGGGCAGCCACTGGCGGTACGACGAAACTCTTCTTGAGTTCCTCCACTTGTGTGAAGACCTCCGCCGTAGGGCCATCCAGCAATACCTGTCCTTCGTAGAGGACGATCAGTCGGTGAGCGTAGCGGGCGATCAAGTCTACATCGTGGGTAATCATCAACACCGTGCCCTGTTTCTCTTCGTGGAAGCACCTGGCCAACTCGGCCAACTGGTATCGTCCGCGATGATCCTGGGCCGTGGTCGGCTCATCCATAATCAACACCTCGGGGTCGAGCGCCATCGTGGCCGCCACGGCCAGTTTGCGCCGGTCACCAAAGGAGAGGCGGAAGGGGAACAGGTCGGCCTCCTCACTCAGCCCCACCAGTCGCAGCGATTCCTCGACTCGCTGTTCCATTTCTTCAGGCGGTACGCCCACGTTGCGCAGCCCGAAGCGAATCTCGTCGCGGCAGGAGGCGGTGAACAACTGATAATCGGGGTTCTGCAGCACCAGCCCCACGCGACGCGCAATCTCACCTACCGAGAGTTTCCTGATGCTCTCCCCCCTGAACAGGACCTCCCCTTTTTTGGGCCGCAGCAGGCCGACGAAGCACTTGACCAGCGTGCTCTTTCCCGACCCGTTCTGGCCGACGATGCCCACGAATTCGCCCTGGCGAATCTGAACGTTCACATCTCGCAGCGCCGTGACGGCCGGCGGGCCGGGGTACTCCACGGTCAGGTTGCGGGCTTCTAGCAAGACCGGACCGTCCGATGCGACTGGTCGCGGCCGGGGAAGAGCCTCGGGATGTACGGTCAGTCTTCCCGTTTCTACCGATTCGCGGGTCTGGTTGGCGACCTCGGAGAGGGTGAGATCAACCCGCTCCTCGCCCAAAGGGGCGGTCTTATCCCCGCCGGACCGAAGCAACTTCGACTGGACCAGGATCAACGCCGGGGTCTTGACCCCGGCTTCCTCCAGTCGCTCGGCTTGAGCGAAGACTTCCGAGGGGGTGCCCTGGAGGACGGTCTCTCCTCGCTCCAGCACGACAACCTGGTCGGCCAGGCGCAGAACCTCCTCCGTCTCGTGGGTCGTCATCACGATGGTCAGATCGCCCTTTTGCTTCAGGCGCTCGATGGCCTCCACGACCTCCCAACGGCCTAGCGGGTCGAGTTGTGAGGTGGGCTCATCGAGCACCAGCACCTGGGGGCTCATGGTCAGCACGGCTGCCAGCGCCGCGCGCTGCTTCTGCCCGCCGGAAAGATCGCGCGGGTTGTGCTCCTCCAACCCTTCCAACCGCACCAGGGCCAGCGCGGCCTGCGAGCGCCTGATAATCTCATCCTGGGGCACGCCCAGGTTGGCCGGACCGAAAGCCAATTCTGCCTTCAGCGTGGGCATAAACAATTGCACCTCAGGGTCCTGCATCAGCACGCCGCAACGCTGAGACGTGACGTACAGCGGCTCGTCCCACGGATCGAGGCCAGCCACCGACACGTGGCCCCGGCGCCGGCCTCCGTAGATATGAGGCACGATGCCGCTGAGCAGGTAGCAGAGCGTGGATTTACCCGCGCCATTGGCCCCCAACACGACGACAAATTCGCCCTTCTGAGCCGTGAGGTTCAGGTTGCGCAGGGCAACCACGTCCCCCTCGTAGGTGAAAGTGACATCTTGTAACGAGATGATCACATCATTGGCCACAGGCAGTTCTCCTCGTAGACCTCACCCCGGAAAGGCCGGAGTGATGGGGGCTCGTGGGAAGGAGGGTCTTACTTTACCAGATCGCGCCCTCGATCTTCGGCAATCCGCTGCGCTCTAAGGCCTCAATGATGGGGATGGTGATGACAGCCGTGATGGCGGAAAGCGCCGGCACCCACCAGGAGTAGGCGACGTGGGTGGCTACACCCAGTTCGGCGGAGAAGTTAAAGAGATACCAATAGGGGCGGGTCCAGGGCAGCCACCACACGAACATCGCCGCCAAGAGTGCCAGGAAGATGCCGCCGTACCGTTGGGTACGTTTCTTCGAGAGCACCCATTTGGGTATCAACCGGGTGCCCAGGGGCGTGGCCGCGATGATCGTTGAAGGGATCCAGTAGAGGCCGGCCATGATGAAGTAAAGCGGCTCGGGCACCTTGCCGAACCCGGCCGCCGCACCCGGAACGTAGAAGGGCACCAGCCAGCCTGCAATACCGATGACGATGAACAGGGGCACGGTTACCTTCCAGAACCGATCATCGTTGATCATAAGAGCCACCAGGATGGCAGGAATCGCTGCGCCGAGGATGACGTCCACCAGTTGCAATGGGTAGGCAGCAGGCGCGATGAACATTCCGATAACCCCGCCGATGATCGCGGCGACGATGCCTCCCCACGGCCCCAGCAGCAACGGGGCAATGGCGCAGAACGGGGTGGCCAGAGGCACGTATCCGCCACCGCCAACGTAGGGGAAGATCGGGACAAGGCCCGTCACGCCGCATAACGCACCGTAGAGTGTCACCCAGGCGATTGATGCCCCTCCAATCCGGCCCCTCGCCTCGCCACTGACCTTCTCGGTCGTTTTCTCTTCCATGGTGATTACCCCTCCTTGAGTTTATAGAACTTCTTGATACGCGATAGCCCTCCTTCCCAGAGCCCCGCACCACCTGATTTCGCTGCATCCTCGTAAGTGGAGCCGCGATTACGTCACAGAGGGAATCGTGGACGCTCCCCTTGGGAAGACAACCACACGTGCCTGCGGGCCATACTCCCTCAACAGCGCGTCCACCCCGGCCTGGAGAGAGGCCGGATGGTGAAAGCCCATCGCCTCCAGTTCCGCATCCGGGATCCCTTCCGTCACAATGTGCAATCTTTTCTCAGCCTTGATCCGTGCTAGGTGGTATCCGAGAACGCCGAAAGTTACCTTGCCATTGCGACGCACGATGTCGCGCAAAAAATCGTCGGGCTTCTTCGTTCGGTCGGCCATCAAGTGGTAGAACTCTTCGCCCCCGATACCGTCAGGACAGGCAGCGACCAATAGGATGCTGCCCCCTTCGCGCACGATGGTGTCAGCATACTCGACGCCGCGCACTGCCTGATAAAGGTCAAGGTCGTAGGGGTAACCGGAGGTAATCGCAATGTCAACTTCACCCGGACACGCGACCTCGTAGACCTGCCGTGCCAGCGTCAGTCCCTCCTGGAACACTCTATCCGGCGTGCCGGCGAACGCCCGTACAATCCGCTCGTCCCGGCACAGCACCACGTCCACGACCATATCCAGCCTCACCAGCGCCGCCGCCTC
>JAZDDA010000204.1:0-13861 GCA_036679625.1 Gemmatimonadota bacterium
CTTCCCACGCGCGGATCCGTCGAATACAGGTCGAGCTGCTTCCCCAGAACACGGTGATCGCGCTTCTTGGCCTCTTCGAGCCGCGTGAGGTGCTCCTGAAGGTCACCCTTCTTGAAAAATGCTGTGCCGTAGATGCGCTGGAGCATCTGACGTTTTTCATCCCCCCGCCAATACGCACCGGCCGTCGAGAGCAGCTTGAAGTGCTTTACTCGCCCGGTGGAGGGCACATGAGGGCCGCGGCACAGATCGAGGAACTCGCCGTTGCGATAGACGGTGATGACCTCTTCGGCGGCGAACTCTCCGAGGCGCTCCAGCTTCAAAGGATCGTCCGAAAAAAGGGCGCGAGCCTCCTCTGCTGTGACCACCCGCCGCTCGAAAACGTCGTCCGCCCCGGCCACCTTCGTCATCTCCCGCTCAAACTCCTCCAGGTCGGATGGCGTAAAGGGCTCATCGACCTCGAAGTCGTAGTAGAACCCGTCATCGATCGATGGACCAAACCCGATTGCCGCCTCTGGGCGCAGCTCTCGCACCGCCGTGGCAAGCATGTGTGCCGCGGAATGGCGGAGCACATCCAACGCTTCCGCGTCGCGTTCCGTGAAGAGGCGTACGGAGGCATCGCCCACGAGTGGCTGGCTGAGGCTGAAGACCTCTCCATCGACCTCTCCAGCAACCGCCGCCTTCGCGAGGCCAGGTCCAATTGCCAACGCAACCTCTCCAAGCGTGGTACCGCTTGGCAGCGTGAGTTCGGTGCCATCGGGGAGAGTCACCTTTATGGTGTGTTCGGCCATGATCTCATCTGTAGTAAAGTGGGGCGCCGTCAGCCCCCGGGGGGGGACCGCAGGGTCGTAGGCTAACCCGCTCTACCGGAGAGGGTCAAGACAGATCAAACGTGCCTGAAACGGAAAGGGTCCGGACGCCGCGAGGCGCCCGGACCCAGCCTGTCACGCCACGATGGCGCTCCGGCTCAAACGGTCGTGAACGACCGAAGAGTTTCCTAGTACATCCCGCCCATGCCACCACCGCCTGGCATCGCGGGCATCCCGGCGCCTTCGGCTTCGGGCTTCTCAACCACGACCGCCTCGGTGGTGAGTAGGAGTCCAGCGATCGACGCTGCATTCTGCAGCGCGCTCCGGACGACCTTGGTCGGATCCATCACTCCAGCCTCCACCATACTCTCGTACGTGTCGGTCGATGCGTTGTACCCGAAGTTGACGTCATCGGCATCGCGAACCGTCGCGACCACGATTGAGCCCTCCACTCCGGCGTTCGTCGCAATCTGACGAATCGGAGCCTCGAGTGCCCGGCGAAGAATGTCGACACCGACCTGCTCGTCGTCGCGATCGAGCGTAAAGCCCTCCAACGCCGTCTGAGCACGCACCAGAGCAACACCACCACCCGGGACGACTCCCTCTTCGACAGCAGCCCGCGTGGCGTGAAGCGCGTCTTCGACCAACGCCTTCTTCTCCTTCATCGCGGTCTCGGTGGCCGCACCGACGTTGATCACGGCGACACCACCGGACAGCTTCGCGAGGCGCTCCTGCAGCTTCTCACGGTCGTAGTCGGAGGAAGACTTGTCGACAGCCACCTTGATCTCATCGATCCGGCCCTCGATAGCCTTCTTGTCACCGGCGCCATCGACGATGGTCGCGTTGTCCTTGTCGATCACAACCCGCTTGGCCGAGCCGAGGTCGCTGACGACGGCGTTCTCCAGCTTGAAGCCGACTTCCTCAGAGATCACCTGTCCACCCGTGAGGGCGGCGATGTCCTGAAGCATGGCTTTACGCCGGTCGCCGAATCCAGGCGCCTTCACAGCACAGATCTTCAGCGTACCGCGCAGCTTGTTGACCACCAGGGTGGCCAGGGCCTCTCCCTCGATGTCCTCGGCGATGATCAGGAGGGGCTTGCCCAACTGAGCGACCTTCTCGAGCACGGGGAGGAGATCCTTCATCGACGAAACCTTCTTGTCGTGAATGAGGATCATCGGATCGTCGAGGATGGCTTCCATCCGCTCCGGGTCCGTCACGAAGTACGGAGACAGGTAGCCACGGTCGAACTGCATGCCCTCGACCGTCTCGAGCGTGGTCTCGAGGCCCTTGGCCTCTTCGACCGTGATGACGCCGTCCTTGCCGACCTTTTCCATCGCGTTGGAGATCAGTTCACCGATCTCAGGGTCGTTGTTCGCGGAGATCGCCCCAATCTGCGCGATCTCCTTCTTGCCCTTCGTCTCCTTCGAGAGGCTCTTGAGCTCCTCGATCACCTTCTCCACGGCCTTGTCGATCCCGCGGCGAATCCCCATCGGGTTGCTGCCGGCGGTGACGTTCTTGAGGCCCTCTCCAAAGATCGCCTGAGCAAGCACCGTAGCCGTGGTGGTACCATCACCGGCGACGTCAGAGGTCTTGGTAGCGACCTCCTTCACCATCTGGGCACCCATGTTCTCAACTGCATCTTCAAGCTCGATCTCCTTCGCGACGGAGACGCCATCCTTCGTCACCGTCGGGGAGCCAAACTTGCGATCGAGTACAACGTTCCGGCCCTTCGGACCGAGCGTGACCTTTACGGCCTGTGCCAGCTTGTCGACGCCAGCCTTGAGGCGCGAACGCGCCTCGACGTCGAAAACGAGTTCCTTCGCAGACATGTAATTTCCTCCTGAAATGGGTGCTTCGAATTCTCAGTGGACTGGACATGCATCCCTCTATGGGATGGATGCCACTCCGAAAATCGGTGTGAAGACCGAGGTTACCCGATCACTGCGAGGATGTCGGACTCGCGCAGAATGAGGAATTCCTCACCGTCGACCGTCACCTCGGTACCGCTGTACTTGCCGTAGAGCACCTTTTGCCCGAGCTCGACATCCAGTGCGACGCGGGTTCCCTCGTCAGAGAGTTTCCCGGGGCCGATGGCGACGACTTCGCCCTGCATCGGCTTTTCCTTTGCCGTGTCTGGGATGTAGAGCCCGCCGCGCATCTGCTCACCCTCTTCGAGGGCCTGGACTACAACGCGATCGGCAAGGGGCTGGATTTTAGTAGCAGCCTTGGGGGACATGAAACCTCCTACTTGATGCTATGCGCACAAAGGATTGTGAGGGGGTGATTGGCACTCCGCCTGTTGGAGTGCTAAAACTTCAATTGGAAGATAGGAACCTCGGCAAGGGTGTCAACGCCCGCATCACCGTGCCATTTCCACGCCTGCAAGACCCAGCCCGATCAGGGTCAGGTGTGGCGCGACCATCTCTACAGTTCGACAGTGCGGACCAACCGACTCAGCGTATCCGCCGGTAGCAACAACCAGGGCCTCCGGACGATCCCACTCCGCCCTGATTCTTGTCACAACGCCGTCGACGGCATCGGTCGCCGAGAAGAACACACCGCTCTGCATGCAGGTCTCTGTGCGACGCCCGATAACGCACTCGGGCGGACCGAATTCGACCCGGGGAAGCTTGGCGGTTCGGCGCCCGAGCCAATCGAGCCCCGACTGGATGCCCGGAGCGATCACTCCACCGACGAAGGCGCCATCCGCCGTGATGCAGTCGTAGGTCGTTGCGGTTCCGAAGTCGACCGCAATGGTATCCCTTCCGTAGAGCGTCTTGGCGGCGAGGGTGTTTACGATGCGGTCCGCACCGACCGTCATGGGCTCGTCCACCTCGAGGCGGATCGGAAGCTTGACCGAGGCATCCACGACGTGGGTGGGCACCCCGAATCGAGCGAGGGTGTCCCTGAGGACGGTCGTCGCTGCGGGCACGACCGAGCCGATCACTGCCCGCCGAAGTCCCTCAATCGACCGCCCCGAGCCCTCAATGAGGGCCCGCAGCAGTAGTCCGTATTCATCGGAGGTCCGGGGGACTCCGGTGCTGATGCGCCAGGTGTCCTCGACCGTACGCCCATCGAGGCCCATCACGCCAAGTACTGTCTCGCTGTTCCCAACGTCGATGACGAGGTCCATATCCCCTCCGGCCATGTGGCTCTAGTCTGCGTCTGGTCCAATGCCCTCAGATATTAACTGTACGCTCCCGTTCGTGACCGAGGCGCGGATGCCGTGCGAATCTTCGACGATCAGCCCTCCCCGCGCATCGATTCCCCGACCGATTCCAACCACGGACCCCGAAGACGCCCTCACCCGCCTGCCAAGCAGGATGTCACGGGCACGGATCTCGGCGATCGTCCCCGGTGGCATCGTCCCGTCAGAGGTAGCTGCAATCTCGATGATGTTCCGAACGATGGCATCGGCGAGCTTTCCCATGGAAACGTGCGAACCCGTCAACGTCGTCAGCGAAACGGCGGTTTCCCGAAGCTCAGGCGGAAAGTCCCGCGCGGGTACCGCTACATTCACGCCGATGCCCACGACAACGCTCTCCCCGCCGGCGGCCTCGCAAAGAATGCCGCCCACCTTCCCACCCTCAACCACGAGGTCGTTTGGCCACTTGATGCCGACACGCACGCCGTTGCTGACCGTTTCGATGGCCTCCGCCACGGCCTTCCCTGCCGCGAGGGGAATCCATGGAGCGCGCGCAATTGGGATATTCAACAAGAACGACGTCCACAGCCCTCCCAGCGGTGCAGCCCAACTTCGTCCGTTCCGTCCCCGCCCCGCCGATTGGCGAGCCGAGATGACCATCGCCGGCGCGAGCGTCCCTGTGGCCGCGAGCTCCCGCATTCTGTCGTTCGTAGACCCGATCTCGTCATAGACCTCTAGCCTCGCGAGACCCCATTCGCGTTCGAGGACGCTGACGGGATCGCCCTCCCAGTGCGACCGCCCAATCGGCGTCATCAATCGCTTGGAAGTATGCGGAGCGAGACATCGGCAGTGGGCGCGGAGTGGGTGAGCGCTCCCACACTGATGAGGTCTACCCCGGTCTCCGCTACGGCCCGAACGGTGTTGAGCGTGACGTTGCCCGACGCCTCGAGGGCAGGCCGTGCCGCGGTCGCGGAGTGGGCCATGCGGACACATTCCCGAAGAAGTGCGAGCGGCATGTTGTCGAGCAACACGCGGTTCACAGAGAGTTTGAGCACCGCCTCCAGCTCGCCCAACGTGCGGACCTCAACCTCGAGCGGAAGGGCCGCGTGTTTCAAACGAGAAGCCGCCACAGCCTTATCGATGCCCCCGGCAACGGCGATGTGGTTCTCCTTGATGAGGATCATGTCGAAGAGCCCCAGGCGGTGGTTCTCTCCCCCGCCCGCCAGGACTGCGGCTTTTTCGAGTTCCCGCCATCCAGGGGTGGTCTTTCGCGTGTCGATGACACGTGCGCCGGTACCCGCGATCTCCTCGACGAAGCGCCGCGTGAGCGTCGCGATGCCGGAAAGCCGCCCAAGAAAGTTCAGAGCCGTCCGCTCACCGGTGAGAATCCCCCGCGTCCCCCCTCGCAGGCGTAGGAGCACCGAGTCGGGAGCCACGGCCTCTCCATCGGTGTGCACCACCTCAACCTCCACCCCCGTATCGATTGCTGCGAAGACTGCGCTGACCGCGTCCATCCCCGCTACGACCATCGGTGCCTTCGCGACGACCACGGCGTCGGAAATAGACGATGTCGGCACGATCGAATCTGTGGTAACGTCGCCGGTGCCCACATCCTCGCTCAGCGCCGCTGCGATCAAGGTGGAGAGACGCGTCTCGCGACCGTTCCTCAGCCCATCCACCACAACACTCCCAGATACGTGACCCCGAGCGGCCATAGATAATAGGCGAACCGGTGGAAGCTCCCGCTGTCGAGCACCGCAACGAAGGTGCGAATCGCAGCGACCCCCGTTACCGCAGCCACTCCCATCCCGATCAGAATCGAGGCGGGGGCAATCCCGACTCCGCCGGACAACTCTGGGAATTGAAGAATCGCGGCGCCTACGATGGCGGGGAGAGACATCAGGAAAGAGAACGCAGCCGCCTCGTATGCGCTGACCCCCAACCAGAGTGCCATCACCACCGTCGCCCCCGACCGGGACACACCTGGAACGAGTGCGAACGCCTGCGCGACCCCGATGAGGATCGCGATGCGCACGGTGAGGCTCCGCGAGTTATTCTCCTGCCGGAAATTCCGCGTAGACCAGAGCAGCCCCCCCGTGACCAGGAAGGCGATTCCCGGCACGATGGGCGCATCGAAAAGCCGTTCCACCAAATCGCCCAACCCCACCCCGATGATTGCCGCAGGGATCGTAGCGATCAATACGAAGCCCACGTACGCCAACGCAGTGCGATCTCGGGTCACAGTCCCATGCGCCAACCCACGAATTCGGCTCCAGTAGACCGTGACGACCGACACCATCGTCGCGACGTGCAGCGCCACCTCAAACTGGACACCGGGAACGTCCAGCCCCATCAAGGCCTGGCCCACCACCAGGTGGCCAGAACTCGAGACGGGCAAGAATTCAGTCGCTCCCTGAAGGAACCCGAGAAACGCGGCCTCCCAGCCGGTCATCCGCGCCCGCTCGCGTCAATAACTCGCCGATACACATCCTCGTATTGGGGCACGACGAACTCCGCCGTGAATTTTTCGGCGACCACCGCCAGACCGTTCATCACGAATCGGGCGTGCAGCTCCTCATCTTTCAGAATGTTCGTAACGGCAACGGCCATCGCATCCACATCTCCCACTGAACAGAGGAACCCCGCCTCGCCATGCGGTACAACTTCTGGGATGCCACCGACATCCGACGCCACAACCGGTGCGCCACACGCCATCGCCTCGAGCGCGACGAGCCCAAACGACTCCTTCGAACTCGGGAGCAGGAACACATCCGCACAAGACAGGAGCTCGGCGACTGAATCATGCCTTCCGAGGAACACGACCTTGTCGGCCACACCCAGCTCTTCGGCGCGAGCCTGCACTCGTGGCCGCTCGGGACCATCTCCGATGAGGATCAACCGGGCCGGAATCCGCTTCGTGACACGGGCGAGAATCTCTACCGTGTCGAGCACTTTCTTCACAGCTCGAAAGTTCGAGATGTGCATGAGGATCTTCTCGCCATCGGGCGCAAGCGTCTCTCTGTGGCAAGGTTCTTTGCCGGGGTGGTAGACGCTCGTGTCCACGAAGTTCGGTACGACATCGACCCTGTCGGCCGGAACTCCGAAATCGCGGACCGTCTGCTCCTTCAGGTAGCTCGACACCGCCGTGATCGCATCCGATTTCAGGATCGAAAACCGTGTGATCCCATGGAATGACGGGTGGAGTCCGACGAGCGTAATGTCCGTCCCGTGCAACGTGGTCACTACCGGCAGTCCGGTCTCACCCAACATCTCCCGCGCGATCCACGCCGAGGTGGCGTGAGGAATGGCATAGTGGACGTGAAACACGTCGAGCTCGTGCTTCCGCACGGTGTCGTGGATGGCCACCGCGAGTGCAAGCGAATATGGAGGGTGTTCGAAGAGTGGGTACTCGTCCATCTCCACCTCGTGAAAGTACACCCTCTCACGGTATTGGCCGAGCCGGAAGGGCTGAGCATAGGACACGAAATGGACTTCGTGCCCTCGTTCGGCCAGAAAAAGGCCCAACTCTGTGGCGACGGCCCCAGAGCCTCCGTATGTCGGATAACACGTAATTCCAATCTTCACCCGTCGATCTCTCTTCCCTGGTCACCTTCGCGCTTACGCCAAACCTCTACCACCTCATCCACCATCGCCTCCTCCTCGAACCGGGCATCGATACACACGACATCGTCCGGCAGTTTTCTGCGGAACCACGTCTCTTGCCGCTTTGCGTACTTCCGGGTTTGCCGCCGCATTTCTTCGAGGGCGGCATCCAGCGTCAGGTCGCCGCAGAGGTAGGACGCGATCTCACGATAACCGGTGCTGGTCATTCCCGGTGAATCGGACCCGTAACCTTCCTCCAGGATCCCCCTGACTTCGTCTATGAACCCCCGCTCGACCATTCGACCCACCCGTGCGTCGATGCGCCTGACCAACTCCTCGCGCGGCAGGCAGAGTCGCACCACCAACCCGTTGAGCGGCAACGCCTTACCAGGAGCAGCCTCATGCCACCAACCAAGGGTCCTGCCGGTCAGGAGCGCTACCTCGAGCGCACGCGCCATCCGCTGTGGTCCCCCGGCGATGAGGAGTTCCGCTCGCTCCGGCTCAGTCACCGACACCCATCGGACGAGATCCTCCACCTCCTGCTTGTCGAGATAGGCCCGAAGGGGCTCGCGATCCTCCCGACGAAGGGGAGGCTCTTCGAAGATGGGATGGGTGAGGGCTCGCAGGAAGAAACCAGTTCCCCCGGCCAGGACCGGCGTTTTGCCCCGGCCCCTGATTTCATCGATCCACCGCCTCGCGTCCCGTGAAAACTCCCCTGCGCTGTACGCCTCATCGGGATTTCGGATATCGAGCCCGTGGTGGGGCACCCGGCCCCGATCTGACGGGCTCACCTTATCCGTGCCGATGTCCATGCCGCGGTAGATCTGCCGGGAGTCCATCGACACCACCTCTCCCCCGATCGCCTCGGCGACAAGGATTGAGAGGCTGGTTTTTCCTGACGTCGTCGGTCCGGTGATCGCAAGGAAGTCCTTCAACGCCCGAACTTTCGCTCCAGCTCCGCGCGACCCAGGCGCACGGTGGTCGGGCGCCCGTGAACGTCGTGGAAGGGCAGCTCCGTTGCGAAGAGACCCTCCACGAGCTCCTCCATCTCTTCACGGCGTAATCGTTGACCTGCCTTGATGGCCCCCTTGCACGCAAAACTCATTGCGATGCGCTCGTGCTGATTCTTGGCAGAACGGACCAGCTCTGAACCATTCGTCAGCTCCTCCACCATCTCGCGGAAGCAGCGCTGCGCGTCAAAGTGAGGGTGCGGGTTTGGAACCGCGTTCACGATCACAGTGCTTCCTCCGAACCCCTCGACCTCGAATCCGACGCGCGCGAGAATGCCTGCCATGTCCTGCACATGCTCGTATTCAGAGGGCGTGAGCTGGATGGTCAGGGGGAATAGCAGCCTCTGTCCGGTCTCACCCCCCTGCTCGAATCGCGTCATAATGCGTTCGAACAACACCCGCTCATGCGCCGCGTGTTGATCTATGATCATCAATCCGTCGCGAGTCTCCGCGAGAACGTACATGTCATGGATCTGCCACAGCTTGGTGCGGTTTGAAATCTCCGGCACCGCGGGCGCTGCCTCCGCCCCGACGACCTCGTTCTCTGCCTCATCCCCGGTTGTGGGTGGGCCCTGAACGAAGAAGGCCATCTGTGGCGAGTCTGCCTGCGAGGTGGAGGGTTTGGCGGAGGGCTCCCTTACGGTGAAAACGGGCGGAGTGAGCTCGGTATCGAAGGTCGCGGCGCTCTCCTCACCTCGAAGCGCCTCGTGCACCGCCCTTTCGATGAACTCCTGCACCGCCTCGAATTCCTTGAATCGGACCTCTGCCTTGGATGGATGAACGTTCACATCAACGTCCTCACCCGGAACGGTGAGGTAGAGGAACAACCATGGACGTACCCCCGACGGGATGGTCGTGCGGTATCCACGATCGGCTGCGCGGGTGATCTCTCGATCACGAAACGGTCGCCCGTTCACGAACAGATGAAGCCGCCGGAGTCCGTTCCGGGCCGCATCGGGCCGCTGAATCAGGCCGCGGAGCCTCACGCCGCCCACGTCGAGATCGACAGGGACTAGCGTGCGTGCGGCCTCCACCCCCCACAGCTCCGCGACTCGCTGCGCCAGGTCCGTGACTGTGGAGAGGTCCAGGAGAACCCGGGCATCGGAGGTCAGTCGAAACGAGACGCCAGGATGTACGAGGGCGAGGCTGACGACCGCGTCACTCACGGCACGCGTCTCTGCACTCACTGCCTTGAGAAACTTGCTCCGGGCAGGCGCATTGAAGAACAGGCTCCCTATACTGGCGGTAGTTCCGCGCTGCCGGGCGGTGTCCTCAACGGCTGTGATGGTACCGCCGGAGATCCTGACCCGTGTACCCACCTCCCCGTTCTCACCACGGGTCTCGAGCACGAGCCGCGACACGGCCGCTATGGAGGGGAGCGCCTCACCACGAAACCCGAAGGTGCGAATTCCACGAAGGTCCTCAACCGCATCGATCTTGCTCGTTGCGTGACGATCGAAGCAGAGAAGTGAGTCTTCACGCTCCATTCCCAACCCGTTGTCCGACACCCGAATGCTCTTCTTGCCGCCCCGCTCCAGGTCGATCTCTACCCGAGTGGCACGGGCGTCCAATGCATTTTCGACCAACTCCTTCACAACGGAAGCTGGGCGTTCGACCACCTCGCCTGCCGCGATCTGATTCGCGACCCGGTCAGAGAGAACGTGGATGAGCCTGGTCATTTGAATGGCGCTTCCTCGACAGCCTTCAGCAGCCTTCTAGAGCAGGATCGCCCGGAAGGTCACGAAAAGTAGCGCGCTCAGTGCAGCGGCGGCGGGAATGGTCGCGATCCAGGACATCGCGATATCACGGAGAGTCTTGAGGTTCAACGCCCCGATCCCCTGTGCGAGCCCCACGCCGACCACCGCACCCACGAGAGTATGCGTCGTCGAAACCGGAAGTCCCATCTTGGTCGCGAGCAACACCGTGACTGCGGCACCGAACTCTGCGGCAAAGCCCCGCGTGGGCGTGATCTCGGTGATGTGTTTTCCGATTGTCGCGATTACACGCCAGCCCCACGTCGCGAGCCCAATCACGATGCCCGCTCCACCAATTGCGAGCACCCACGTCGGGACCGGGTTGGCCGTCGGCACATCGGTAAACCCCGCCCCCGCGATCCCGAGGACTGCCGCAAGCGGGCCAATCGCATTCGCAACATCGTTCGCACCGTGCGCAAAGGCCACGAGTGCGGCGGTGACGATCTGCAACCCACCGAAGATCCTCTCGACATAGACATAGGGGCTACCGGAGGGGTTCCCCTCGGGGGCCTTTACGAGCATCCTCGCTGCGATCGCAGCCACCCCGCCAAATCCGAGAGAGGCAAGCATAACCGTCATCGGATGCGGGTCAGGCATGACCTGCTTAAGCCCCTTATAGGCGAAGGTCAAGGCAAGCAGCGTCCCGACCACGGCAACCATGTACGGCGCCCACCTCACCGTGGCAGCCACCGGGTCCTCCTGCCTGAGCACGAGGCGGCGGATGATCACGAAGGTGAAGAAGGCGAGCACCGCCCCTAACAGCGGCGACACGACCCAGCTTGCAACAATCTCACCGACCTTCCCCCAGGCGACCCCCTCTGCTCCGAGCGCGATCATTCCGAACCCAACAACCGCGCCGACAATGGAGTGGGTGGTCGAGACGGGAAGACCGAACAACGTCGCGGCCTGCAGCCAGATCGCGGCGGCGAGCAACGCACAGGCCATCCCGATCGCAAGGATCATTGGGCCGTCGGCCCCAAAGGCTCCCCCCGGCATGAACGTGACGGGATCGATGATCCCCTTGCGGATGGTCTCCGTGACATTCCCGCCGACGAGAACGGCTCCACCGAATTCGAACACGCCTGCGACGATGATCGCCCGCCTCAGCGTCAAAGCTCCAGATCCGACCGATGTTCCCATCGCATTCGCAACATCGTTCGCACCGATGTTCCAGGCCATGTATAGCCCGGTAGCGAGGGCAATCCAGACAATGGGAGCAAAGATCATACTGTGATCAATTCTCTGTTCGCTAAGGTTGAACTGGAGGGACCGCTCGCACTTGGCGGAATTTCCACGGTCAGCTTGGAGCCAGCATCATGCGGAGCAGGTCGGCGGTGTTCTCTGCCTTGTTCGCCGTCTTTCCGATCGCGTTGGCGATGCGCATGAGGAAGAAGAATCCAATGGGGCCGATCTCCTCCTCATGCTTCACTGCGAGACGCCCGAGTATCGCCTGAAGCTGATCGGCCTGGAACTCCAGGTCGTTCAATCGCTGTGCAATCTCGAGTACCCGAGTGACCTCAGGACCCGTAAACGATGCCTCCTGAAGGTCCGGGAGGGATTGCGAAAGATCGAACCAGACCTCCCCAGTCAAAACGATCTTATCGACGAGTTTCGACATCGCCTGGCCCACCTCCCCGGGCAACACAGTCCGCCGCATGTTCATCAAGACCGCGACATCCTCTACGGAATCGGCAATCCCATCCTGCTCATGAAGAAACCGAAGTAGATCGCCACGATCGACCGGAAGGAACAGCGACTTGGGGAGGTTGTCCCGAATCTCCTCCTTGACTTCGTCCGCCTTGTGCTCAGCACGGGAGATCTGTTCATCCAGCTCCGCAACGCGGTTCCAGTCCTCCGCGAGGAAGGCATCAGTGACCGGCTTCAGGAGCTGAACGACCTCGTGGACACGCTCTCCGTGCTTCGCAAGAGGCTCGAAGGGTGACCGGGCAAAAAGTTGATGGAAGGTTCGCATCAGTTATGTCCTTGGGATGCAGCTGATTGTTCGGAGTCAAGAGCGTAGAACTGCATCGCGTTGCGCTCTGTATACTCTACCACCTCATCCTCCGTCTCCCCACGAATCACAGCCATCTGAGCGATCGTGTGCCGGAGAAAAGCTGGCTCGTTACGACGCCCCCTCTGGGGCTCTGGAGCAAGATACGGCGAGTCGGTCTCAACGAGTAGTCGTTCGCGGGGCACAGTACAAACTGCATCCTGAGCATCAAACTTCTTAAAGGTCACAATCCCAGAATACGACACGTAACAACCACGCTCGAGTCCCGCAGAAAGAAGCGCGGGCCCTCCGGTGAAGCAATGCAGGACGACGCACAGATCCGTCGGAGCATCTCGCAAGATCGCGATCGTATCGTCATCGGCGGAGCGGGTGTGGACAATCACCGGCAATCCCAACTCCTCCGCCAACTCGAGTTGGCCCACGAAGAGTTCACGTTGGACGCGTGCCGGGGAATGGTCGTAGTGAAAATCCAGCCCCGTCTCCCCAATCGCGACGACGCGCTCGGACGAGCCGGCGAGGTCCCGGATCCGGGAAAGATCTCCCTGTTGAGCAGAGCCGGCCTCGTGTGGGTGAATCCCAACTGAACACCATACCTCTGGATTCGCGCCGGCAAGCGCTACACACACCGCGGAGTCATCCACGTCGGAGGCGACGGTGACCATCCGCCTGACGCCGGAGGCCTTCGCTCTGGCGAGGGTCTCGCCGAGATCTCCGTCGAATGCGTCTGCGCTCAGGTGACAGTGGCTGTCAAACACGCGTCGGGGTCTCGCCTAAACGGTTTGCGCGGCCCGCTTCTTCCGAGCTTCACGCCGGGTCTCGCCGTCTCCGAACCGCGTCTGGATCTCGAGGAGCGCGGGAGACGCCACAAAGATCGAGGAATAGGTTCCGATCACGACCCCAAGGATCAACACGATCGTAAAGTCGCGAATCACCGGCCCTCCGAGAATCAGCAGGGCAACGAGTACAACCAGTGTTGTCGCCGAGGTAAGGACCGTACGCGGTAGCGTTTCGTTGATCGAACGGTCTACGAGCCGAACCTGATCTTCGCGGCGTCCACCCTTGGAGTTGAGGTGTTCCCGAATACGGTCGAATACGACGATCGTGTCGTTCAGAGAGTACCCGACGATCGTCAGGATCGCTGCCACCGTAGGCAGGGCGATTTCGACCCTGAAGATCGCGAGAAACCCGAGCGTGATCAGGATGTCGTGCAGGGTGGCGATCACGGCCGCAAGCCCGAATCGAAATTCGAAGCGCACCGCGAGGTAGATGAGAGTCAGGAGAAAGGAAAAGAGAATCGCGAAGGCAGCCTTCTGCTGCAGCTCTCCGCCTATCTTCGGTCCGACCGTCTCCGTCTGAACGATGTCGAACTGCCCGGTTCCAAACGCGGCCTCGAGGTCGTCACGCACGGCGTCGGCGACCTCGGCCACGTCCTGGTCCCCGAGCGGCGTTCGGATCACGAACGCGTTGTTGTCCCCGAATTCGGTAATCGGTGGAGCATCGGCCCCTCCGAGCGCCGCCCGAACCTGCCCTGC
>JAZDDA010000205.1:0-3149 GCA_036679625.1 Gemmatimonadota bacterium
ATGCTCGACCCCACCGTGCCCTGGGAGCGGGTGCTCACCGACGACGAACTCGCGAGCGTCGCCAGCCTGTGTGACGTAATCATCCCGGCCGACGGCAGGTCGCCGAGCGCAAGCCAGGTCGGCGCGCACGAATTCGTGGACGAGTGGGTGAGCGCACCCTACGACGGGAACGAGCGGGATCTCGTACTCATCCGCGGTGGCCTCAGCTGGCTGGACCAGGAGGCGGCGAAGCGCTTTGGGAGCGGACAGCGCTTCCGAGAGCTGACGCTCGCCCAGAAGCACGCCATCTGCGACGACATCTCATACCGCGAGACGGCAGCCCCGGGCTTCGAGATGGCCTCCCGATTCTTCGATCGCGTGCGGGATCTGACGGCGACGGCCTTCTGGACGACAGACGAGGGCATGCGTGACCTGGAGTACATCGGGAACGTCGCTCAGGCCCTGTGGGGGCCACCCCCGACGGAGGTTCTCGAGCATCTCGGTCTCCTCTGAAATGGACCGGCGCACCTTCATGGGCAGGCTCGGTGCCGTTGGTGCTCTAGCTGCTGTGGGCGGTACCGCGGGGCTGGAGGCACTTTCGCTACCTGTTCCCGGGCCCTTCGGCGGGCGCGTGGGTATCCCTCGAGAGCGAATCGGCCTCCAGCTCTACACCGTGCGTGACCTCATGGCCGAGAGCCTGGAGGCGACGCTCGAGCTCGTGGCTCAGGTCGGATACCGCGAGGTGGAGTTCGCCGGATACTTCGGACGCTCCCCCCGGTCCGTGCGGGCGACCCTCGATGGACTGGGGCTACGCGCGCCCTCGATGCACACCGACCTGGGTGGCCTGAGCGGACTAGACGAGATATCGGAAGCCGCGCAGGAGATCGGGCACGAGTACGTGGTCGTTGCATGGATCCCGCCCGAGGATCGGACGCAACTAGACGACTACCGGCGGATCGCGGCACTGTTGAACGACGCAGGTGAGCGCCTCGCCCGCTCAGGACTTCAGCTCGCCTTCCACAATCACGACTACGTCTACGAGCGCATGGACGGCGAGGTGCCGTACGACGTCCTCCTGGAAGAGTGCGACGCCGACCTCGTTGCGATGCAGGCCGACCTCTTCTGGATGATCAAGGGTGGAGTGAATCCGGTCGATTACTTTCACGCCTGGCCAGGACGGTTCCCCTCGTGCCATGTGAAGGATATGAGCGCGGATGGCCGCATGGTTTCGGTTGGAGACGGCGTCATAGACTTCGAGCAGATCTTCGAGAGCGCAGAGCTTGCAGGCCTGAAACACTACTTCGTCGAGCACGACGACCCGGATGATTCGCGAGAGGCGATCACACGCAGCTTCAGACACCTCACGAGCAGGAACTGACATGACCGAATCCGCAGGGGATTCACCCCGCGCGCCGGAGATGACCGGCGGAATCAACAAGGGCCGGCTCTTCCTTGGGAGTCGCGTCGCGCTGATCGCCACCTCGGTGGCCTTCGCGACGGTGGGCGCCATCATGCTCGCGCTCAAGCGGGAGTTCGTTCTCACGAACCAGGAGGTGGGCTGGATCGGTGGCGCCGCGCTGTGGGGGTTTGCGGTGTCGCAGTTGGTGTTCTCGCCACTCGCGGACTCCCTGGGCATGCGCCTGCTCCTCCGGCTGGCCTTTCTCGGCCACATCGCAGGGACCGCAACGATGATGCTGTCCACGGGCTTCTGGTCACTCTTCGCCGGAGCGCTGGTGATCGCGATGGCTAATGGGCTCGTGGAGGCGGGGTGCAACCCCCTCGTCGCGACGCTCTACCCAGAGAACAAGACGGTCAAGCTGAACCAGTTCCACGTCTGGTTCCCAGGGGGCGTGGTGCTGGGAGGTCTCGCCAGCTTCGGTCTGGATGCCGTCGGCGTCGGCGCCTGGCAAATCAAGCTGGCGCTCATCCTCGTCCCGACGCTGGCGTACGGATCTCTCCTCCTCGGGGAGCGCTTCCCAGAGACCGAGGGCGTGCAGGCCGGCGTGGGGATGGGAGAGATGTTCAGAGCCGCTCTCACGACGCCCTTCATGTGGGTGATGCTCATCGCGATGGCGATGACCGCTTCCGTGGAGCTGGGGCCCAATCGGTGGGTTCCAGCGGTACTCGAGGCCGGGGGAATGGCAGGCATCCTCGTCCTGGTATGGATAAACGGGTTGATGGCGACGCTCCGCTACCGCGCGGGACCGGTCGTCGAACGACTCTCGCCGACGGGGGTGCTGCTGGCCTCGGCCGTGCTCTCTGGGATCGGCCTGCTTGGGCTGAGCTACGCAACTGGCGGGGCTGCCACCTTCGCGGCCGCGACGGTCTTCGCGGTGGGGGTCTGCTACTTCTGGCCCACCATGCTGGGGGTGTCTGCTACTTCTGGCCCACCATGCTGGGGGTCGTATCGGAGCGTGTGCCGCGTAGCGGCGCGTTGGGTCTGGGCCTGATGGGCACCGTCGGGATGGCGACGGTGGGCCTGGTAACCGCACCGACCATGGGTCGGATCGCAGACCAATATGCAAATGAGCAGCTGCCCGTGGTCGAAACGCTAGCCATTATGGAGGAGGGAATCATCGATCTGGCCGGACTCGAGGGAGACGACGCGACTGCGGCGCTCCAGGCCGCTGAGGACGTGACCGGCCGATACAGTGCAGGCGACGCCCTTCCAAGCCCCCAGACCGCCAACGCGCTGCGAGCCATCATCGGTTCAGGCGGGCCGGCTGAGCTCGTCGAGGGCGCCCAGGCGGTACTCGGGCCGGCCGACAACTATGGTGGACGCATGTCATTCCGGTGGGTCGTTCCGCTCTCTGGCGTGTTGACGCTGATCTTCATGGCCCTCTACGGCGCCGACCGGAAGTCCGGGGGCTATGCGGTGCGACGCATTGGATCGGTGGGCTGATATGAATTCCACGACCGCGAGCATCCCCGCCGTTCCCAGGCGGCGCATCCGCTATGGAATGGTCGGAGGCGGCCCCGGAGCCTTCATCGGCGAGGTCCACCGCATGGCCGCCGCCCTCGACGGGGAGTTCGTCCTCGCGGCCGGCGCCTTCTCGGCGAGCCCAGACAAGTCACGGACCACAGGGATTGAGCTGGGGTTGGCTGACGGCCGGGTCTACGCCTCGTACGAAGACATGGCCCGCGAAGAAGCGAAGCTACCCGCGGATGAG
>JAZDDA010000206.1:0-11874 GCA_036679625.1 Gemmatimonadota bacterium
CACCCGGGAGCGCCGGTGCCCAAAGCGGCCGAAAACTCAAGCCCCTACCGATCGACCCAGCGCGTAGGCCTCTGGGTGGGCGGGCTCGCCTTTGCCGCGATTCTGCTCCTCCCCACTCCCTCCGCGATGCCGCCGATGGCCTGGAGGGCGGCTGCGGTCGTCGCTGTCATGGCGATCTGGTGGATGACCGAGGCAATCCCGATCCCCGCGACGGCGCTCATTCCGCTCGTAGCCTTCCCGATCCTGGGAGTCCTCTCGGCCGCCGACACGGCCTCGGCCTACGCCCAGGACCTGATCTTCCTGTTCACGGGCGGCTTCCTCCTGGCGGTCACGATGGAGCGCTGGGGGCTGCATCGCAGGATCGCCCTCACGGTGGTAGCCGCGGTAGGAACGAGCGGACCCAGGCTGGTGCTCGGCTTCATGCTCGCCACGGCCTTTCTGTCGATGTGGATCTCCAACACGGCGACCGCAGCGTGATGCTGGGCATCGCCTACGGTGCGTCGATCGGAGGCGTCGGAACCCTCATCGGCACGCCACCGAATGCGATCATGGCGGCCGCGGCGAACGAGCTGCTGGGGGTCGAGATTGGATTCTTCGAGTGGAGTCTCGTGGGCCTCCCTATCGTAGCTGTGATGCTCCCCCTCACCTGGCTTCTCCTCGTGAAGGTGCTCCACCCTCCTGAGGAGTTGGGCGGCGACGCGGGGTATCTGACCCGGGCGCGGGATGAGCACGGCCCCATGAGCCGCGGCGAGTGGACGGTGGCCGTCGTCTTTGTGCTGACGGCTCTCGCATGGATATTCCGCTCTCCCAAGGAGCTTGGAGCCTTTACCCTGCCCGGTCTCCAATCCTTTGCACCCGGGATCCGCGACTCCACAATCGCGATGGGTGCCGGCCTGCTGCTCTTCCTGATTCCGGTCGATTGGAAGCGTGGCAAGTTCACCCTCGACTGGCCTACCGCCCGGCGAATTCCCTGGGGAGTCCTCGTGCTCTTCGGGGGCGGGCTCGCGCTGGCCCGGGGCATGGATCGGACGGGTCTCGCGGCATGGATCGGAGAGGTGGTCTCGATCATGGGGACCGCGCCTACCGTGGCGATTCTACTCACCGTCGCTGCCCTCTTCGTATTCCTGACCGAGATCACCTCCAACACGGCCACAGCCACCATGGCGATGCCCGTTCTCGCGGGTGCTGCCGCTGGACTGGGTCTTCCACCCCTCACGCTCATGGCAACGGCCGGCCTCGCGTGCTCGATGGCTTTCATGCTTCCGGTGGCTACCCCTCCCAACGCGATCGTCTTCGGATCGGGCTACATCACGATTCCAGAAATGTCGCGAGCCGGAATATGGCTCAACCTCGCCGCCATTGCGGTCATTTCGCTTGCGGCTACCTTCCTCATCCCCGTCGTACTCGCCCGGTAGGCCCGCCAACCGGAACACGCAGGCCTAGCGGAATCGGAGTATGTGGGAGCGATATCAGCGGTATCTCACCGAGCCACCCCAGATCGTCGTCGAGTGGAGTGACGGTCCAACGGACGCCCAGGGTTGGTTGGTAATCAACTCTCTTCGAGGTGGGGCCGCGGGCGGGGGTACACGGATGCACCCGCATGTGACCCGAGAAGAGGTCACGTACCTCGCCAAGGCCATGGAGTTGAAGTTCTCCTTCTCGGGGCCGCCTATTGGAGGGGCCAAGTCCGGAATCGCCTTCGACCCCAAAGATCCCCGCAGACGCGAAGTTCTGACGCGTTGGTTTCAGAAGATCCGTCCCTACCTCGAGACATGCTACGGCACCGCCGGAGACGTGAACGTGGACGAACAGCGAGACGTCGTCCCAATCTGCACGGCGCTCGGCCTTGTCCATCATCAGCAGGGGATTCTGAAGGGACACCATCACGCTGAAGGCGCGCGCCGAGATGAGATCGTTGCGACAGTGCAGGCAGGCCTCAAGCAGTCGGTGAGCGATCCGGCGTTCGGCGTCGCAGGAAGGGACCTCTGCGTCTCTGACGTCAT
The DNA here is from genome assembly GCA_036679625.1 of Gemmatimonadota bacterium. Lineage (GTDB taxonomy): Bacteria > Gemmatimonadota > Gemmatimonadetes > Longimicrobiales > Gaopeijiaceae > JAZDDA01. Next base: position 2,004 of record JAZDDA010000206.1, read on the forward strand.
CACTGGATACGGCGTCATGCACGCGGCCAAGAGCCTTTTCAGGGAACGTGGTCGTTCTCTTGCCGGTGCCCGGGTCATCATCGAGGGGTTCGGGAACGTCGGAAGGTCGGCTGCATTCTTCCTTTCACGCGCCGGCGCCGTCCTCGTTGGGCTGGTGGACCAGGAGTATGCACTCGCAGCCCCTGAGGGACTCGATTCCGACGCTCTCGAGGACCTTGTGATGCGAAGTGAGGGTCGCCGTATTCCCGAACACCCCGCTCGCCTGCAGGGCGCCGACCGGCAGGAGGCCTACGAGGTAGACGCAGATATTTTTGTGCCCGCAGCTATTTCAGGGTCCGTCGATGCGTCCAGGTTAAAGGATCTCACCGCCGGCGGCGTTTTCGCCATTGTGTGCGGGGCAAATCAGCCGTTCAGCGAGACGTCACTCGGCGCCACGGAGACACTGGAAGCTGCCGATGAGGTGTTCGATATCATACCCGACGCGATCGCGAGCATGGGCATGGCTCGATCCTTCGCTCACCTGATGGAGTCGGCTCCTGACTCCAGCCAGGAGCGCATCTTTACGGCCGTGGCAGACGGGGTGGACTCCGCCGTTCAGATGGTCCTGGAGAATTCATCGGGACAGTCCGCCGGCCTTGTCAGGGCAGCCATCGACCTCGCGCTCACGAGCCGAGATGCCGAGACCACGGCCGAGACCACGGCCAAGGCCGAAGGGTAGCGGCAGCACCCCTCGCTCCTAAGGCTTCGCTATCCATCCTAGTATTAGAATCTACATACTAGTATTACGTGCCTAGTTCGTGGAAATCCGCTCCAGGAATACCAAGAGCCGAGTCTGGGTTTCTTGTTTGACCAAGATGTCGTTGTGGTCCGATCCGGCGATCACATGAAGCTCTGCGCCGGATGCGAGCGCGAGCCGTTGCGGATGATCCGGAGGAACACGGCGATCCGTCTCTGCCGCCAGCACCAGGGCAGGCACGGTCAGTCGTCTCGAAACTCGCTCCGGCGAGAGGGTCCGGAACAGCATCCTCGTGCGAGGCCACCAGAACGGCGTGAGGACCAGAGCCATCAGACGACCGGGGAGATGCCGGTCGTTTAGATACGACGCGGTCACATCGAGGATGTCCGCCGGAGCGGCGATCGCCACCACGGCGTCGGCCCGTCCCTCGTCGGCCGCAACGATGAGCCCGGTTGCGCCTCCCATGGAATGTCCCACAATCACCCGCGGTCGCCCGGGAAACCGCTGCTCCGCGAATTCGATTGCCGCAGCGAGGTCGTCCCGGTACTGGCGAATCGTGATGTAGGGTGCACCGTCGCTCCGGCCGTGCCTCCGAAAATCGAAGAGCAGCAGGGGGAATCCCGCTTCGGCGAGGGGCCTGGCAAGGTCGAGCATGCCGCCCGCATTCGCCGACCACCCGTGCACGAGCACAAGTAGCGGTAGCGTAGCTTCGGCCTGAGGCCTCACAATCCAGCCCCTGAGCGTGAGCTTGCCCGAGGGAAATGATACGTCCTCGAACGGGACGCCGAGCTCCTCAGCGGTCCGAACCGGCTCCCTCCAGGGAGGCCGAATGATCGCGAGCGCCAGTCGGTCCATCATAAAGAGCAGGAGAACGCCTGCCCCGCCGAGAATCCACCAACTCACGCCAGAGTCAGCTTTGCGAGCGCCCGCTTTACGTAGACCGGAACCATGGCGTGCCGCCAATCGGCATCGACGGTCATGTTTTCGAGCGGGTGGCACTGCTTGAAGGCTCGTTCAGCGAGGGCCTCCACGAGTTCGGGAGACAGAACCTCCCCCACGGCAACGTCATTCCAACCCGAAAGCTCCCTGGGACGTGCCCCAAGCGCGGTCACAACGCCCTGAAGCTCCCCAATTCGCCCATCTCCATCGATATCCGCCGCCACCGCGACGGTCAGAAGCGGAAAGTCGATCGAGGCCCGCTGCCGCAGCTTCACATACGCCGCCCGGTGCGTTTCTGCGGGCAGCGGGATGCGAATTCGGGCCACCAGCTCGCCCGGAGCCAGGCGGATGTTGTGAATGCCGTCTGCCACAAAGAAGTCGCTAACGGATACGGTCTTCTCGCCCTTCGGGCCTACGATGTCTGCGACGGCGCCCAGCGTCATGAGAACCGGCGGCGTATCCGCCGAGTGGGCCGCCACACAACGCTTTCCAACGCGCGTAACATGGCAGACCGTTCCGTCCTTCTTGAGGCAGTGGCCGAGGGCCTCTCGCCAGAATTCGCTCTGGTTGTAGTAGGTGCAGCGGGTGTCGAGGCAGAGGTTGCCCCCGATCGTGCCCTGGTTGCGAAGTTGGGGTCCGGCGACATGTCCGGCGGCATCTGCGAGTGACGTAAAGTGTAGTCGGACTTCATGATGCGTCGCCACGGCAGTCAGCGATTCTCCCGCCCCAATGACCATCTCATCGCCTTCGATCCGAATCCCACGCAGCTCAGAAACTCCCTTCAGCGCCACGAGATGCTTCGGCGTGAAGAGCCGATGCTTCATGTTCGGAACCAGGTCCGTGCCACCCGCCACGGGCATGGCCGCATCGCCGTATTCGGCAAGCAGGGCAACGGCCTGCTCAGCCGTCTCCGGACGGTGATACTGGAAGGGGGGGAGGCGCAGCATGCCGGGCTACTCCGAGGGCTCGCTTGGACGCGCGATCATGATCCCGTCCTGCCCCTCGATGCGCAGGATCCGCTCCGAGAGGGAGACCTCGCTGATCTGCACCGCCTCGCCAACCAGCGGGGCGTGCAGCAGGTGGAGCGTCCCGTCGATCCAGAGGGCGATCCCGGTGTGAGCCACATCGAGGCCCTCAACCGTCGACGTTGCAGCAATGATGTCCCCATCCTGGATACGATCTGAGATTGCGGCGATCTGGTCTTCGGGAACGAAGAACCGTCCGCTTGCACTCAGCCGTCCCTCCGCCGCACGCACTGCAGCAACGAACTCGGGGGAGTCTGCCAGCTGGCGGTAGGCTCCCACGTGGGTCGTCATGAAGTCGATCGGCTCGGGATCCACCACCCCGCCCAGCTCCTCGGCGAGGCTCTTCACGATGCCCATCTCGTCGTTGTTGTCGATCCACTCGCTGAAGTAGTGGAGTCGGGACGGATATGCGTCGATCTCTCCGTCACGGTAGCGGATACGCGTCAGGATGCCCGAGTAGTAGCCGCGGAGCACACGCTCCTCGTTCATCACGATGGGTGGTGCGGACTTCACGAAGCGTGCGAGCGCGAGGACGTTCTCCACAAAGGTGACGCAGTCCAGCTCCTCCAGCTCGATGACGAGGCCCTCGGGCCCCTCCGCCTCGAGGGTGTGCGGTGAGTACTTCGTACCTACGAAGGATTCACCAATCCGCGCTACGAGCTCGCCCATCGGCAGCGTATTGATTCCCTCGGCGTACGCCCAGCGGGTCTTCTCTCGCACGATGCCCCAGTCGATGTCCGTCCCGGGGGCCGTCGACGGGCCACCCGCGCTGACCGCGGCCGCAGGCCCACCACCCGCCGGCCCATCCGGAGCCCCATCGGCACACGCCACGAACCACGCCGACGCTACCAGGGCGCCTGCAATCATTAACCTCGACAGGCCCGTCGCGTGCCGCTGCATCCCGTACTCCTCCTGCTCACTGTTCATCCCGGCCCCCTGGGCTTCTCCAACTCACCCGATTCCCGCGCTTGTTCCAGCGCCTGCCAGACCCGGGGAGGGCTGAAGGGGATCGAGTCGATGCGTACGCCCACCGCGTCGTAGATGGCATTCGCGATCGCAGGAATCGAAGGGTGTAGCGGACCCTCACCGGCCTCCTTGGCACCGTAGGGACCCTCCGGATCGATGGACTCCACGATCAACGACTCCAGATCCGGGGTGTCGAGGCTCGTCGGGATCCGGTAGTCGAGCAGGGAAGGGGAGTTGAGGAGTCCCTCCCGGCCGTGGTCCGCATCCTTGAAGTCGTGTACCTCCATGAGCGCCTCCCCAAAGCCCATGTACGCCGAGCCCTCCATCTGGCCCTCGACCAGGACGGGGTTGAGCGCGCGCCCACAGTCGTGCGCTACCCAGATCTTCTCGACGTTCACGATGCCGGTCTCCATATCGACCTCGACCTCCGCCACATGTGCGGTGAAGGAGTACGCCGGTGAGGCGCCGATCGTGCCGCCACGGTACTCGCCGTGGACGTCCTTGGGAGTGTTGTACGAGCCGGTCGAGCCGAGCGCACCGAACTTGGCCTCGGCAAGATTAAATGCCTCCTTCACCGGCATCTTCCGCTCGGTGTCTGGGGCATACAGCGCCCATCCACCCGCAAGCAGAACCTGCCCCGGCTTCGCATCCCACTCCTCGGCCACAGCCTCCTGCACCAGTCGACGGAGCTTTCTCGCGGCGTCGATCGTCGCATTCCCGAGCATGAAGGTGACGCGAGACGAGTACGCCCCCAGGTCCACCGGAGTGAAGTCGGTGTCTCCGCGGTAGACGCGAACATACTCCAGCGGCACGCCCAACTCCTCGGCGGTGATGTACGCCACCACCGAGTCACATCCCTGCCCGATCTCACTCGCTCCGCTGAACACCGCCACGCGGCCCGAGCGGTCGATCTGAAGTTGAACCGCCGATTGCGGCATCTCGTTCGGGTAGATCGGATAGTTCGTTCCCGAGATGTAGGTGGAACCCGCCACTCCCATCCCACGGCCAAGGGGCATGCGGCGGAACTTCTGCTTCCACTCACTCGCCCGCTCCACACTCTCCAGACACTCCAGGAAGCCGTTGGAGGTCACTCGCAGCTCGTTGATCGTACGCGTGTTCTCCCCGATGGAGTTGCGGCGCCGGAACTCGATGGGGTCCAACGACACCGCCTCGGCCAGCTTGTCGAGCTGGATCTCGATGGCGAAGCGTGGCTGCACCGAGCCGTGCCCGCGCTTGGGTCCGCACGCGGGCTTGTTGGTGTAGACGCGGGTGGAGTCGAACCGATAAGCCGGCAAAGCGTACGGCGCGGTCAGAAGCTGCCCCGAGTAGTACGTCGTCACGAGACCGAAGGATGCGTATGCCCCACCATCCAGAAGGATCTCGGCGTCCACCGACTGGAGCATCCCGTCCCTGGTGGCACCGGTGCGGTACTTCATATGGAACGGATGCCGACCCCGATGCGCGTAGAACACCTCCTCGCGAGTGTAGAGGATCTTCACGGGGCGGCCCGTCACCATCGCCAGCTTCGCCACGCAGAACTCGAGATCGAAGGGCTCGGACTTTCCGCCGAACGCACCACCGACCAGCGGCTGAAGCACCCGCACGCGGGCCGCATCGAGGTCCAGCACCCGCGCCAGCTCACGGTGCAGATAGTGCGGCACCTGGGTCGAAGACCACACGGTGAGCTTGCCGTCGCCCGTCGTCCCGTCACCCTCGAACTGACCGATCGCACAGTGGGGTTCGATCGGCGTGTGCGTGGTCCCCCCGAAGAAATACTCCCCCTCCACCACCACGTCGGAGGCGTCCATAAGCGCGTCGACCTCGCCAAATTCGAGATGCACCCGCTTCGTGACGTTTCCGTTCACGCCCTCTCGCTTCGGCTCGTGGATGTACTCCCCGGTGGCGTACTCACCCTCGGCCTCGAGTGAGGCCCTGGGATCCATAAGGGCCGGGAGCGGCTCATACTCGACTTCGATGAGAGCCAGCGCCTCTGTGGCGATGTCTTCACTCACCGCAGCAACCGCCGCAACGCCATCCCCGATGTACCGCACGCGATCTACACAGAGCGGGTACTCATCGGGCGTCCAGGGGATGATGCCGTACTTCACGGGCATATCTGCCCCGGTGATCACTCCGTGAACGCCCTCGAGCTCCAACGCCCGGGACACATCGATCGAACGAATATGCGCGTGGGCGTGCGGACTCCTCAGAATCTTGCCGTGGAGCATCCCCGGTAGCGTGATGTCGTCCGTGTATACTGCACTCCCCGTCGACTTCGAGAGTCCCTCGATCTTCCGTTGGGGTTTGCCGATTACGTTGAAGTCGGACTTCACGTTACGCCCCATTGCCCACGCCTTCCCTCACCCGTATTGCGGCTGCCTCTATCGCATCGAGGATCTTGGTGTAGCCGGTGCAGCGGCAGAGGTTTCCGGCAAGCGCCTCCTGGATGTCGGTGCGGGACGGAGCCGGATTCTCCGACAGGAGGGCAACGGCCGAGCAAAGGATGCCCGGCGTGCAGAATCCACACTGCGCCGCGCCCTTGAGGTCGAACTCGTCCTGGAGCGGGTGGGGGCCGGCCGCGCTGGCGAGCCCCTCGACGGTGAGCACCTCACATCCCTCGGCCTCCCACACGGGCAGGATGCACGATAGAGTGGGCCGTCCATCGACCAGCACGGTACACGCCCCGCAGTCGCCCTTGTCGCACCCCTGCTTGGATCCGGTGAGGCCGAGCCCGTACCGAAGCGTCTCGAGGAGGGTGTAGTGGACCGGAACCCCAGCGGCACGTGCGTCGCCATTTACGGTGAGGCGAGCAACTCGGATCTGATGCGGCACGTGTGACTCGGGCTCGGGCTTCCGGTTGGGCGGGGGAAGGCGAAACTTGGCAGTTACCAGCGGGCTCAGGCAAGGTGGGCGGGCGGAGTCTCCCGCGAACACGGTCGCCCAATCTCGGTCCAACACGGTTATGTTGAACACATTCCAGGGCTCGGGGTACCCGCCCCACACCCCATAGTGAAGCGACACTTCAGGAGAAGTCTGAATGCCATATCCCGAGATGTTGGTTGCACCCATGCGTGAGGATCTGAACCGTGTGGGATTCACCGAATTGCGCACGGCCGACGCCGTTGACGCGATGATGGGGGGGGAGCGGCGCACGACCCTGCTCGCCGTCAACTCCGTGTGTGGATGCGCCGCCGGCGCGCTACGCCCCGCAGTGGCCCTTTCGATGGAGCACGAAAAGCTTCCTGAGTTGAGATTTTCTGTGTTCGCAGGGCAGGATATGGAGGCGACGGAGCGCGCCCGGGACTACATCACCGGCTACCCACCCTCCTCTCCTTCCCTCGCACTCTTCAAGGACGGCGAGCTCGTCTTCATGATGGAGCGCCATCAGGTGGAGGGGTACTCGCCCGAGCAGATCGCGGAGAGCCTCAAGGCTGCCTACGACGAGCACTGCTGAGGGCAGGGGGCCCGCATGTGACGGCAATCCTCTAGAGGATCGTCTTTCCGAGTGCGCTCTCGACGAGTCCGACGGCCAACCGAGCCGTTTGGTTCTTGTCGTCCAGGACGGGATTCACCTCTACCACCTCGAGGCTGAGTAACCGGCCGGAGCGCGCCGCAGTCTCACAAACGAGGTGCGCCTCCCGGTAGGTCAGCCCGCCAGGGACCGGGGTCCCCACACCGGGCGCCGCCATGGGATCGACGCTGTCCAGGTCGAGTGAGGTCACGAACCCCGCGGTGCCGTCATTCAGACGCTCGAGCGCCTCTCGCATGCATGCGGCAATCCCCCGTTCGTCCAGCTCGGACATCGTGAACACCCGCACGCCAAAGTTCTTGATGGCCTTACGCTCAGCCGGATCGAGGTCCCGGGCCCCGAGGACGCACACGTTCTCCGGTCGCACCGACGCGCCGCTCCCGCCGATACCCGTCAGGGCGTCGGGCCCGTGTCCCATCAATACGGCGAGTGACATTCCGTGGATGTTTCCACTTGGACTCGTCTCGGGCGTGTTCATGTCTGCGTGCGCGTCGACCCAGAGGACGCCGATCGACTCACCCCTGTCGCGATGGTACTCAGCGACCGCAGCGACCGACCCGATCGAGAGCGAGTGGTCTCCACCCAGAACGATCGGAAAACAGCCCTCTTCGAGTCCCATATGCACCGAGTCTCGTGTGGCCTCGCAGACCTTCGTGATCTCGGGAAGGTACTTCGCGTTGGTGTCCCCGCGTTCCATCGTCTCCGGCGCAGACGCATGGACGGTGCCCACCTCCCGGACCTCGAATCCCAACCCCACGATGGCATCGGTGATGCCTGCGATTCGAAGCGCCGACGGCCCCATGTCTACACCTCGGCGGCCGGCACCGAGGTCGATCAATACAGAGGTAAGTGCCATTCGCTTTGAGGCCATGGTTCAGCCCTCTACCTCGACGCCTCGCCAGAACGCGACATGATCCCTGATCTGGCCTGCGGCATCTTTGGGTTCGGCGTAGTACCAGGCGGCATCGGGATTTTCCACCCCGTCGACGACGAGTGTGTAGTAGCTCGCCTCACCCTTCCAGGGGCAGAAGGTGTGGGTCGTACTCTCCACAAGGAATTCCCAGTTCACGGAATCCCGCGGAAAGTAATGATTGCCTTCGACCATTTCCGTCGACTCGCTCTCGGCGAGCACGGCTCCATTCCAGGTCGCCCTCATCGGTCAGACCCGGATGGAAGTTGCTTCCTGGCCTCGGAACGCTCGAGGCGGCGGCGCTTTCGAGCCTGGCGCTTGGTCTCGCCTGGCAGCCGAACGTTGACCTCTGCCCCACCCATGATCGCGAGTCCTCGAACCCGCAGAAATGGCTCGTCGGGATCAAAGGTCATCGGCGCCTCGGAGTGGTTGCTGAACCCGCCCATGATAGCGAGGCCATCCACCTCGACCCCCAGCCCCGGTGGCACCAGGATCTCCACGCCCCCACACATCGTGAATACGTTCACCTCGGTCACGCCCGGCCCAAGCAGCGCCTCCCGTAAGTCCAACTTGGCCCCGCCGAGTACTCCCATCACATAGTTCTTGCGAGCGGGAATCCATCGGCCGGTCCGTTCGCCTCCGCCCAATATTCCGATTATCCAGCCGGTGTCGCGGACCTGTTCCGGAGAAGCGACCACACGAGTCGGCCGCAGGCTAGGCAGCGGAGTTTCCACGGCGGCAGGTGATTTCAGCGCGGGAAGATCGGCGAGGAGACGTTGGAGATCCCCTTCGGTTCGGGACCGATTCGCCATATCCAAGCGCCGCTCGAACTCCTCCATTGGGATCACGTCGTTGGCGAAGTGCTCCATCAGGCGGTCGATCGTCTCCTGGCGTCGAGCGCTCGAAACTTGCAGGTCGGTCCCCGGCTCCTCAGGCATCACCAATCCTCCGCCTCGCCCACGTTTGCATGTAAAGTCGCACCTCTACGGAGGTTAAGCGAAGCGCACGCGACCCCACAACCCCGAAGCGTCCATCCACAAAATGCTTGCACAAAAACGCGCGATGCGCTTCCAATGGAGAGCCCGTTCACGTCGCCCTGATCAAGCAACGGTCCTCTGATGAATTCTCGCCCTCTCACCACCGGGATAACCCTGGCTCTAATCGTCTGCCTGTCGGGGTGTGCCTCCGGGGGCAGCAGTGATAGCGGCCCGCGGCGGAGCGGCGATACGATCACCGCAGAGGACCTCGCACAGCTCGGTCAGGTGACGCTGCTCCAGGCGGTCCGGGAGCTGCGACCCGGCTGGCTTCGTTCACGCAGCATGACGAGCGTGAACACGACTCAGCCCTACGGCGACTGGAATGCGCTTCGCGACATCCCGATCATCGAGGTGGCCTCGATTCGCTACCTCCCGGCACGGGAGGCGACCACGCTCTACGGGCCGCGCTTCACCGGAGGCGTCTTCGACATCCGCACCAAGCGGTAGGAGCGGAGCCGCGACGCCCTTGAGACTGGGGACATCGTGTCGGGGACCAACAGCTCTTTCTTCGGCTTGACCAATTGCGGAGGGAGCTGCTCGTGCTCCGCGTCCGTCTATATCGGACTCACAAGGCGTGTATGTCGGAATAGCGACCTGCCAGGTTCGGCGATATTTGGGTCTTGACGTGGGCCGCGCGCAGGGATCGAGGGGTTGTCCGCTGGGTTGACCGCATACTAGGCTCAATGTCGGCGGGCAGTTCACCCAAGAAGATCCCATCGGGTTAGCGGG
>JAZDDA010000207.1:0-11808 GCA_036679625.1 Gemmatimonadota bacterium
CGCTTCTCGTCGGCGACGGTTTCGAGCAGCGGGGCGACGTGGAGACGCGGCGTCCCGAGCCAGAGGTCTGGCGGGCCGACTATCGACTCGTCGCCTGGACCGTCGACGCTGGGCTGCTTCCTGATGTAGAGGTCGAGCTCGTCCTTGACGGTAACGTGTACACTGCCGTGTTCGCGGCTCCCCCGCTCACCGTCCTTTCGGTGCTTCCCGCCGACGAAGCCAATCTTGAGCTCCGCGATGCGCGACCGCTCATCGAGCGCACGAGCCTCTGGTGGCTGCTCTTTCTTCTTCTCGCGATCCTCGCGCTGCTGGCCTGGATCTACCGTCGACGACGACAGGCCGGGGTGGAGGATGGCGCTGATGGGGTGCCCCTGGTTCCGAAGGGCCCGCTTGAGCAGGCCCAGGTTGGGCTCGCCGAGCTGAGAGCAAGGTGGCACTCTGGGAGACTGGACGGGCCGGAATTCCACGACGGGCTGGAGGCGACGCTCCGCCTCTACGCCGAGGCGACCCGGGATTGGCCGCCGGGAACGCCGATCGGCCAGCTTCCGAACGGAGATCGGCTCCTCCGCGAGCAGACGCGCGCGTTGGAGGCTGAGGCTGAGGCTGAGGCTGAGCCGGACACCGCGACGCGGGGCGACGGGAGCTCCGACTGATGGGGAGCTGCGGCTAATGGGGATCGCCGGTGGGGGTTGGAGCGCGCTCCTGCTTCCGTTGTTTCTGCTTCTTCTGCTCGCCTGGGGTTGGAGCTGGTCGCGGCGTCGGGCGCTTCGGCTGCCCTACCCCCGCGCGGAGAGTCTGCCGGACGACGGCGGATGGCGGCGCGACCTCTGGTGGTACTGGCTCCCGGCGTGGCGCTCGGTGGCGCTCGTTCTCGTGGTGTTCGCGATGGTGCGGCCCCAGCGCGTTCTCACCCATGTCGAGCGGGAGCGCGAGGGAGTGGCGATCGTGCTAGCCGTGGACATCTCCAGCTCGATGCTCGCAGAAGACTTCCAGCCCGAAAACCGAATTGCGGTCGCGAAGCGTGAGGTGACGCGATTTGTGGATGCCCGCAACTCGGACCGGATCGGACTGGTCGCATTCTCGGGCGAGGCCCTGACCATCGTTCCCGGTACGCTCGATCATGCCCTGGTAAAGAGCGCGATAGCGGGATTGAGCGTGGGTCAGCTCACCGACGGTACCGCGTTGGGTGTCGCTCTTGCTACCGCGGCGAATCGCGTCATGGAGCTCGAGTCCGAGTCGCGGGTCGTCGTGCTTCTCACCGACGGTGACAACAACGCAGGCTCCATCTCACCCGAAGATGCTGCTGCCGCTGCCGCCGCCCTCGACATCCGTGTGTACACGATCGGCGTCGGCAAGGAGGGCCTGGCTCCCATGCCCGTGGCGCGGACGGCTACCGGCTTCCGCTACGAAAACGTGCTCGTAGACGTGAATGACGAACTCCTCGAGGCGATTGCCGAGGCGACGGGTGGGCAGTACTTCCGCGCCACCGACCCCGATGCGCTGAGCGACATCTACACTCAGATCGACGAGCTCGAGACCACTCCGCTGCGTGAGGTCCGCATCGAGGAGCGCGTCGAGCTCAGCCGAGGGTTCCTGCTCGCCGCCGTGGCATCGCTCCTGATCGAGGCACTTGGCGGCGCGACGCGGGCACGCAGGGTGCTTGTGGCGTGAGTCTGCGAGCGCTCCTGGGGGCTGCCCCGTTGTGGATGGGCGTTGCGATGGGGCTCGTCGCGTTCGCGCTGCGGACCTTTGCGCTACGACGCAGCCGCCGCGATCGCGACACCCTCGTCGAGGAGCCGCTTCTCAGACGGCTCGTGCGAATGCCGCCCTCCGTGCAGGGCCCACTGCGCGCCTTGCTCTTTGCGGTTGGCGTGGGAGTGTTGGCCGCAGGCGCCGGCGGCGCGGCAAGCGGCGGCGGAGACCGGCGGGCGGTGGGCGAGCCCGAGACGGTGCTCCTGCTCGACGCCTCGAACTCGATGCTGGCCGAGGACGTCGCACCGAGCAGGCTCGAACGCCAGCGGGAACTCGCGAGCGCCCTCGCGCCCCGCCTGAGCGGTCCGGTCGGGGTGGTGTACTTCGCGGGCGCGGGGTACGTGCTGTCGCCACTGACGACCGACCGCGGGGCCGTGCTTTCCTATGTTGGCGGAGTGCGGCCCGCGAGCGTGGGGCGGGGTGGCTCCTCGCTCGCGCCCGGGCTCTCGCAGGCGCTCAACGTCCTGGCGGGTGGCGAGCCGGGCGCGGCCCGCTCGGTCGTCCTATTCTCGGACGGTGAGGAGACGGCGGACGACCCACTCGATGCGGTCTTGGCCCTCGCGGTGGCCGCCGGAGTCCGAGTGTATACCGTAGGGATCGGCACGCCGGAAGGCGGGACGATCCCGCTGGGCCCCGAGGCGGCGGTAGGCGAGACCCAGTCGGGGGAGTTTCTGCTCGATCCGGAGGGTGAGGTCGTTGTGACTCGCCTCGGGGAGGCGTCCCTGAGGGGGATCTCCGAGGCGACCGGTGGCGTGTATGTAGAGGGTTCTCCAGAGGGGCTGGCGACGCTATTCGAGAGCCTCGGCGTCGCGGAGTCCGGGCCGGGGTCTCGCCAAGCCTCCGGCTCACCCTCTCTCCCCGGAGGGGGCGCCACGCTCCTCCTGCTTTTTGCGTTCGGGCTGCTTTGGGCCGAGGGCTTCCTCTTCAGGAGCGCGTGATCTGATGAGCATTTGGCAGGGGCGGTTGCTCTCCGGTGTGATCTCCGGGCTCTTCCTGATGGCGGTGTCGGGTGCGCGCCCAGCTGCGGTTACGCAGGCGCGTGAAAGTCCATCGCAGGGGGGACAATCGCAGGGGCAGGTCGAAGAGCCTGAGGTGGTCTCTGACGACGAGATCGAGCGTTACCGAGTCGCGGCGGAGGGCTCGGAGAAAGCCATCGACCACTACAACTACGGAACGGCACTCCTGAGTGCAGGTCACTGGGAAGAGGCTCGTGAGGAGCTCCGCCGCGCCGCAGAGACCGGAGCCGACAGCCTCGCCACCTTCGCCCGCTACAACGACGGACTGGCGAGTGCGAAGTGGGACAGGGAAGGGGACGGGGAGGGGGCTCACGAAGGGGCGACCGAGCTTCTCGTGGAGGCCCGCGATGCATTCCGTGAGGTGCTGCGCAAGGAAACCGAAGACGAGGACGCGCGCTGGAACCTCGAGCTCGTCGAGCGCTGGATGCACGAAGATCCGGATCCGGATCCAGATCCGAGCGGCGGCGGAGGTGGCGGGGGTGGTGGTGGAGGAAACGACGGCGGCGGAGGTGGCGGAGGTGGTGGACGAGGAAGCGGCGGTGGCGGAGGTGGCTCTGGGAGTGACTCTGATTCGCCATCCGAGCTCTCAGATGCCCAAGCCCGAACCATGCTGGCCCAGGCGGGTTTGGCTGAGCAGCCTGTCCGTGACCGCCTGTTGGGTCAGGCCAGCCAGCGCGGCCCTGGCGCCGACAAGAATTGGTAGCCGACCGGTCAGTGACGCAGCGCCAGGATCATCGGATGCTGAACATCAAGCTCATCCTTGAACACGCCAGCCACGTAGTTCTCGCCAATGGACCACACATTGAAGCGATCCGGCGTTTCGACCGGTCCCAGCCATCGACCGTCGGTATCGAAGACCTCCCACATCTGCGGTCCATCTCGTTCGCTCATCGTCTGATAGAGCTGTGCCCAGATACGACCTTCTGAATCCAGCAGTATGCGCCGAAAGGCGGCCTTCGTCTCGGGGACCGGCATACGAGGGGCGGCCGCCTGGATTGCCGGAGAGGCCTCGGGCGAGAGCCACAGGGCGAGTTCGCGGTCGATGTCCTCCTCGGAGATGCTGAGGTCGTAATTCGGTACGCGGATGATGGACTCCACCGCAGCGGTGCTTCCGTAGACGAAGAACTCCATGAGGTCGGAGTCCCCTGTCACAATCATCCCCGGGCGAACCGCAACCTGGCTTACCCTCTGGAAGAGCCCGGGAGCATCAAACCGCTCAGTCGCGAATCCCTCGCCTCCTGCCATCCTCGCGATGGTATCAACCTGGCCCGTCGAGAAGGAGATGCGAGCGAGATAGAATGGCTTGCGGTAAGGACCAAGAATCTCGTCGACTCCGTCGAATCCCTCGAGCGAATACAGGGGCGCGATGAAGGTCGAGTCCCCGAACCAGTTCAGCTGAATGGTCCGGATGTTTGGATCTGGTAGCACATTTACACGTCCCACGGAGAGCTGCGAATCCAGCATAGTCAGCCGTCGTAGCGAAGGGTCCCAAATTGCGAGGGAGTCGCCCGCGACCCGCTCGACAGTACGTGGCCGCCTGAATTCACCCGGCCCCTCACCTCCCCGCCCCATTCTGCGAAGCAGCGTGCCGTCGGGTCCGTATGAGCTGACCTCATCGTTTCCTTCATCCACGACGATGATGCGACCGTCAGGGAGTCGGAGGATATCCCTGACGGTCTGGAATTCATGACCTGGGCCGCTACCGGATTCAGCCAGGTCGAGCAGGGGCCGTGGATCGACACGCCACCCACTCGAATCGGCCCAAAGCGGGGCCATGGACTCCACGATCCGGATTCCCAGGCTGTCCCGTACCACCACGGAGGTGTCTGGGGTGCTGCCATCCGCACAACCCGCGAGGACGACGCACGCGGGGATCACCCATCTCATGTGCATTCGTGTTGCCCGCCAGAGCTATAGAGTCTGGGGTGTGGGCGACTCTGCGTCCGACACACCGAATAGCTTTTCTCCGTGCGCGCACATGCGGTGCGAGCGCAGAAGAAAGAGGGCCATGCCGGAAGACGTCAGCCCGTTGGCAACCAGAATCTCGAAGAACCCGAGCTCCCGGACGAGGCCTGGAGCGATGGTGGCATCGAGGGCAAAGAACCCTCCCTGAAGCCCGAGTAGCAGCACCACCGTGACCAATCCGGCCCGATCGGCGAAGTGGGGAACCGAGTGTACGAACAGCGAGATTGCGAGCCCAAGCGCGGCGAAGGCCACGAAGTGGAGCACCGTGAAGGCCGCCACCAGATCGAGTCGAACCCCACTCACCGCAGTCGCGGGCACTCCCTGGAAGACCAGGCCTCCCAGGAGCGACGGGGTCCAGAACGCCTCGGCGGTCAACAAGTCGGACACAAGAAAGAAAAACCCAACGATCGAGCCGCCGATTGCGGCCGAATAGAACGCGTCGAAGAGAATGTCTGCGGTCTTCGACTTGGCAGGATCAGGTGACATCGAGCACCTCCTTTGTGCCCCGCCGAATGCTTAAGCGCCAGTCGAAGTTCCAGCCTGGCCCTGGGCTCAGATGAGCCAGTTCGCCAGGAAGGCCCCCCCATAGGCGAGCGCCAGCATGTACGCGAACTGGATCGTGGGCCACTTCCATCCCGCGGTTTCGCGGCGCATCATCGCCACGGTCGACATGCACTGCAGTGCGAAGACGAAGAAGATGAGGAGCGCGACGGCTCCCCCGAGGTCGAGGTCCTGCTTAAGCCGTTCCTGCAGCTCGAACGAATCCTCTGCGGCGCCTTCGATGCCGTAGATGGTGCCTAGCGTACCGACGATGACCTCGCGGGCGGCGAGCGACGAGACGAGCCCCACCCCGATCTTCCAGTTGAAGCCGAGGGGCTCGATCACGGGCTCCATGACGTGGCCCATGTCGGCGAGCACGCTCTCCTCGACCGGGGGCGCTTCGCCGCCGACGCGAGGCACCTGCGTCGATATCCACAGCACGACGGTGACCCCGAGGATGATCCGACCCACGCGCCGCAGAAAGACCTTGGTGCGGTCGAGCAGGCGCGCACCCAGCGACCGGACGGAGGGGATCCGGTACGACGGCAGCTCCATGAGGAAGGGCGCCGGTTCGCCTCGCAGCAATGTCCTTCTCAGGATGAACGCCGTCGCGATTGCAGCAAGGGCTCCAAGGGCGTAGAGCCCCAGCAGTGTGGCGGCGCGGGTGCCCATCAGCGGCCCGAGTAGCGGGCGCTCCGGAATGAAGGCCGCGATGAGGAGCGCGTACACGGGGAGTCGCGCGGAGCACGTCATGAAGGGCGCCACGAACATCGTCGCCAGACGGTCGCGCTCGTCCTCGACGGTGCGGGCGGCCAGAATCGCGGGTACGGCGCAGGCGTACTGGAGGCCGACGCGGTGCATCATCCGGTCGGCGATGACCGCGGCCCTGGCCATGTAGCCCGAGTCCTCGAGAATGCCGAGGAAGAAGAAGAGGATCAGGATCTGCGGCAGGAAGATCACGACGGAGCCAATGCCGGTCCACACACCGTCGATCAGGAGCGACCTGAACCAGGTGTCGGACATCTGTGCGCCCACCCACGCACCCGACGCCGCCACGAACATCTCGACCCCGTCCATCATGGGTGTGGCCCAGGTGAAGATCGCCTGGAAGACCAACACTCCGACTGCGAGGAAGATCAGAGGGCCCCAGACCTTGTGCAGGAAGAGTGAGTCGAGGCGGCGAGTGAGTCGCGAGGGCCCGGGAGGCGTGAAGTCGGCGGCCCGGCAGAGCTCACGGATGTGCTGCCTGCGCGCCGTGAAGGCGTCCACCATCGGGAGTGCGGCACCCTTGCGGGTGTTCCGAGCGGCCCGCGGGGGATCGGTGCGCTGGGGCTCCTGTGCGGCTACCTCCTCCAGGAACTCACGGATTTCCGAGACCCCCTCACCGGTGCGAGCGTTCGTACGCACCACGGTGAGCCCGAGCTGCTCTGCCAAGACGTCGTCCCGCACCGATCCGCCCCGATCAGCCAGCTCGTCCGACATGTTGAGCGCGAGGAGCGCGGGAAGGCCAAGCTCCAGGATCGGTTCCACCAGCATCAGGTGGGGCTCGAGGCGCGTCGAATCGACGATCAGGATGATCGCGTCGGGTGCGCGGATTCCCTCGGCCTTTCCCTCGAGCACATCGCGTGTGACACGCTCGTCCAGGGTACGCGCGGAGAATCCGTTCACTCCGGGAAGGTCCACGATGTCCAGCTCGCCGCCGCCCTGCAGCTGCGTGGAGCCTACGCGGCGCTCCACGGTGACGCCGGGATAGTTAGCGACCTTCTGGCGGAGCCCGGTGAGCTGATTGAAGAGCGTCGACTTGCCGGCGTTGGGGGGGCCGACCAGCGCGATCAGTGGTCGTGACGGCTCATCCTTCGCTGGCGCGGTGGGCGAATCCGGGAGGGTAGACGTGACGGCCGACACTCGAAGGCAGGGGGTCTTAGTTTGCCTGACGGACGGCGAGCTTGACGCAGATGCAGTCCGCCATCTCTCGCCGAAGCGCCAGCATGGTGCCGTCGACCAGCACGATGGGGTCACCCGCGGGCGAGTACCGTACGGGACAGAGATGGCACCCAGGCATCACCCCAAGTTCCAGGAGTGGCTCCATCTGCGCGGCCGGAAGGTCGATGCGTACGAGCTCAACGACCTGGTCCAGATCTACCTCGCCGAGGCGAAGATCGTCTGTGACCGGTTTAGCTGTGCGCTCTGCGTATACGACCGGAAGCTCCACCCGTCCTATGTCCCTTCTTCAGTGAATCAGCCGTGATTCACGAATTGTCAACTGAGAATGAAATTGAATCTCAACACCGTAAACTAGAGGTTGAGCTGCAAAATAGAAACCGCCAACCCTGATTCTGTGCGCCGGTTCTGCGTTTGCAGGAGGGTTGCCGACGGCCTCCCGACCCGCGGTCAGTTTTCTTCATCGCCCTGTGGTGGTGGCGCGGCCAACTGTTCACCGATCGCCGGGTGTGCGTGCCAGAGGTACGCCCCCATCCCCAAAGCCGCGATCAGGTTGCCGAGTGCCACGTTGATCCATGCCAACTCGGCAAGGAGTGGAGTGAAGACGAGGGCCACGGCCGCGTAGAACGCGAACTCGAACACGATGAAGAATTCTGCCACGAGCCAGAGCACATTGAGCGACCTGGAGGCTTCGGCGGCTAGCGCGGCCGCCACGATGCCCACGGCGAAGAAGGCCAGGAAGTGGAAGGCGGTATAGGCTCCGACGGATTGGATGTTGATCACGACCGCCGACGGGTCTCTCAGCCCGACCGTCGCGGCGGAGCCCAGGACGGCGGGGGTGTACAGCGGCCTGCCCGCGATCGTGTCCACGACCAGGAACCATATCGCTACCGCTACTGCTCCGATGAGGCCTGTGACCAGGCCCTCCCACAGGATACGTCGAGGTTGTTGCATCATTCCTCCATCAGCACGGGATTTCGGCTCCCTTGCGAGCGTAGAACCACCAATTTACGGCAAGGCACGTCAGGTAGTAGGCGGCGAATCCATAAAGTCCGTATTCGGGCGTTCCCGCTGCGATCTGTCCTCCGAAGATGCGCGGAATCAGGAACGCCCCGTACGCCGCGATCGCCGAGATCCAACCCAGCACCGGCCCGGCCATCACCGGTTTGAAGATGATCGGCACCATGCGGAAGGTGGATCCGTTCCCGATGCCGGTGGCGATGAAAAGCAGCATGAACAGCCCGAAGAACGGCCACCAGTACGTCTCGGGCGTCACCGCGGAGCCTGCGGCCTTCACGTAGTAGGCCACGCCCAGCGCGGCGCCGATCATCACGAGGGTATCCCAGTGCGTGACCCGTGCGCCTCCCAGCTTGTCCGATATCCATCCTCCGACAGGACGAACCAACGAGCCCACCAACGGGCCCAGCCAGGCGTATTGGAGTGGGTTGGGCGCGTTCGGATTGATCGCACCGTCCGGCAGCGTCCCGAACACATCCTGTATGAGCTTTGGAAAGGCCGCCGAGTACCCGATGAACGAGCCGAAGGTCATGACGTACAGCCAGGTCATCACCCAGTTGTGCTTCTCCCGGAAGATCGCGAACTGGCCCTGGAGGTTCTCTTGGACCGTGCGGGGCGTCAGATACCTCATCAATAGGAGCGTGACTCCTACGGTCATCGCCAGCACGATGAAGACCTTGACCAGGTCGGGGAGTGGAACGTCGACCCCGAGCAGCAGCCACACCCCGAAGGCCGCCCCGGCGAATCCCATCAACTCGAGCCACAGCACCTTGCCCACGGCCACGGGGGCTGGGCCGACGTCGTGCTGGGGCAGGTTGTTCATCATGGCGAAGGCGAGCACCGTGAAGAGTACCAGTGCGGGAACCCAGATGAAGCCCGCGTTCTGGATCCAGACCATGCTGCTGCCCAGCTCGCCAGGAAGCAGAATCGGCGCTCCAGAAAGCGCACCGAAGATTGCGAATCCCATGACCCAGGGAAGAAGGACCTGCATGATGCTGACGCCGACATTGCCGAGACCGGCGTTGAGTCCCAGCGAGAGGCCCTGCATCCGCTTCGGGAAGAAGTAGCTGATGTTGGACATCGAAGAGGCGAACGCGCCGCCTCCGACTCCACTCAGGATCGCGAGCATCACGAAGGTGAGGTAGGTGGTCTCAGGATTTTGGAGGGCGAGTCCCACGCCGAGCGTTGGGAGGATCATCAGCGCCGTGGTGACGCCAATGACGTTCCGTCCTCCTCCGATTGCGATCATGAAGGAATTGGGAATCCTCAGCGTCGCTCCCGCGAGCCCTGCGACCGCCGGAAGCGTGTAAAGCTCCGTCGTTGAGAACGAGAATCCCAGCGTCTCCATCTGGACGATGATGATCGACCAGAACAGCCAGACCGCAAACGCCAGGAGGAGGCACGGAATCGAGATGAGCAGGTTTCGAAACGCGACCCAGCGTCCGGTGTCTACCCAGAATTTGCCGTCCTCTACGTCCCACCTGTCTAGACGAATCATGGTCCTTCCCTAAGTGATGATCTCCAGAAGGCTGGCACTAGATGTGCCGCGAAATCTTGCGCACTACCAAGCTCAGCCAGAGTAGGCAGGCGACCGTGATGAGAAAGAGAAACATCCAGGTCGTCGTCCAGAGCCCCAGCGAGTCGAGGAGAGATCCGAAGATGATGGGGCACACGAAGCCGCCGAGGCCGCCGAGCACCCCTACCATTCCGCCCACGACTCCCACGTCGTTGGGGAAATACTCGGGGATGTACTTGTACACGGCTGCCTTCCCGATGCCCATGGCGATGCCCATGATGAATACCAACGCCGTGAACACCCAGACATTCGCCTGGAAGTAGATATGCGTCATTCCGCTGGCGAGCAGCTCCCGGCGGTTGACGGTCTGGCCCACCTCGACGACCGGCTCCTGCCAGCTCCGAATGGCGGGCCATGGCACGAAGCCCTCGTCCGCTCGGATGTCTTGCGACGGAGGCGCCATGAGTGCATAGCTCCTGGTGTCTGTGACGATGACGTCGGTGGAGACCTCGATCACCGTCCCCGGGAGCTCAGCCATGACGCCCCGTCCGGGTGACTCGATGTCCATCTTCGGGAAGATGAGCAGGAAGCACGCGGTGCCCGTCACTGCGAGTACCGAGTAGAGGACACGGCGGGGTCCGAAGACGTCCGAGAACCATCCACCCAGCGCACGGATTACTGAAGACGGGAGCGAGAAGATCGATGTCATCAACCCTGCAGTGACGATCGTCATCGAGTAGACGTTTACGTAGTACGGCACCAGCCACTGAGCCAGGGCGACGAAGCCGCCAAAAACCAGGAAGTAATAGAGCCCGAAGCGCCAAACCCGCAGGTGTGTGAGCGGCGCGAGCATCACGCGCATCGTCTTGCCCTCGGCACCCTCGGCCTTCTTGTTCTTGGTGCCCAGGTAGAAGATGACCGCCATGATTACCAGCGCCGCAGAGTAGATCACCGGCAGCGTTCGCCAGCCGTCGAGGTTCGCTCCACCGTCGGTCAATGAGCGCAGAAGGGATGGCGCCCCCAGCGTGGTTACGGCGGCACCCACGTTGCCGGCGCCGAAGATGCCCAGGGCGGTGCCCTGGTGCTCTCGTTGATACCACACCGACGTGAAGGCGATTCCCACGGCGAACGAACCTCCGGTGAGGCCGAATCCCAGGCTGAGCCACATGAAGTCCCCGTACGAGTCGGCCGTGCCGAGGAAGAACATGGGAATCGCCGCCGCGAGCATGAGCAGCGTGTAGATCGGACGTCCACCGAACCGGTCGGTGAGTATTCCGAGAGGCAGGCGGACGAGCGCACCGGTCAGCACCGGGATCCCGATCAGCCAGCCCATCTGGCTGGCCGACCAGTCGAACACCTGGTTGCTTACGAGGAAGGTCACGAGGACGCCGTTGAGCATCCAGGCGGCGAAGCAGACCGTGAAGGCCAAGGTGTTGAATGCCAGGATCACATGGGCGCGTGCAGGTTCTTTTCTCAAGTCGATCTCCTGTTTTCGAGCTTCGCCGAGACGGACCTCACGTGTTCTTTGGCCGCGTCGGGGTCCAGGTCGTGCTCGGGTCCCGGATGGCCTTGCGGTCCCAGTTCCACATCACCTGCTGGTAGGGCCTCACCAGATAGTCGATTGGAGCAACGATCAGGTGTGCGAGGCGGGTGAACGGAACCATGAAGATGATCGCGAAGGCTCCGATGATGTGGAGCTTGATGACCAGGGGAAGGGCGAACACCGCGGCGGTCTCAGGTGAGAGCTTGACGAGCGACCACAGATACGGCGACAGGTCCGCGGCGAACCACGAAGACCCCCAGCGGTAGCCGAGCGCGACCCAGCAGCCGAGCACGACCTGCGCGAGCAGAAGCAGCTCGATCACAACGTCCATGCGCGACGTCACGGCCCGGATGCGCGCGTTCGTGAAGCGGCGGTACATGAGCGCTGCGAGTCCGATCAGAACCGAGAGACCGAACACGAAGGCGGTCACCTCCAGAGCGATCAGGCGCACCGGCATGCTGTTCCAGGCAAGCGTGGTCTGTGGCAGGAGGAAGGCGGTCAGGTGACCCAGGAACACG
>JAZDDA010000208.1:0-3763 GCA_036679625.1 Gemmatimonadota bacterium
CGCAATGCCGAAGCGCCCGATGATCGGACCCTGGCGCAGGTTCTCGACCGCAGCGGCGATTGCCGACCCTTCGTCTGCGATCGCGGCGTACATGCGCTGCCGGAAGTTGACGGAATTCCCGTCACGCTCCCACACCACAATCTTGCTGGGGCCACCAAAGAAGCCGCCCGCGCGGGTGTCCTGAATCCGCCTGCCGATCAGAAGCATCTCCCGCCCGAACTCCTCTGTGGGGATCTCGAAGAAGAGCTTGCCGTCCAGGGTGTGCGTCTTGAACATCCCCTCACGGGTCACGGCCTTGTCGGTGATGACCTCGTCGTACGGCTTGGGTCCAGCCTCCTGGTCGGCCCCGCCTCCGCCTCCCCCTCTGCCACCACGGCCGCCCCCGCCTCCAGGAGGTCCGCCCTGAAGCGCCAGCGCCTCCATCGGTGTCCCCAGCGCCAACCCAAGCGCCAACCCCAGCGTAAGGGCCACGCCCAATCCCACGTCTCTGACTCGCATTCTCATTCGATCTCCGTTCGTTCGTGCCTGTCTAGTGGAATACGCGACACAGACACCCATGGGGCTGGGGACGGTTTCGGGCGGGCCTCCGTGGACAACGCCACCTTTGCCCGCCATGTTGCCGCGGGCTGAGGATCCCCCCGGGGGTCTCTGGCTCCGGTAACCTCCCCCCCCATTCGTCGTAGGAGGCATACATGGACGTGCGCCCCTCCACGCGGCAGCAGGTGATCCCCCGTAGTACGTGCTGGGGCCTTGCGACGCTCATGCTCACCTTTGGCTCCTACGCCTGTGATGCGCCGATTCCACCGGCGGACCTCGTCCTTACCGGCGGGCGCGTGGTTACGGTCGATGCTGCGATCCCCGAGGCGCAGGCGATGGCGATCACGGGGCATACGATTGCGGCGGTCGGATCCGAGGTAGACATCGCACGGTACGTGGGCGAGGCCACTGAGGTGATCGATCTCGAGGGTCGGCTCGTTATACCGGGCTTCATCGAGGGGCATGGGCACTTCATGAGCCTGGGTCGATCGAAGCTCATCCTCGATCTCACTACGCCTGCGAGCTGGGACGAGATCGTGGCGATGGTGGCCGAGGCCGCGGCTGGGGCGGCGCCCGGTGAGTGGATTCTCGGGCGTGGATGGCATCAGGAGAAGTGGACGGAGGTGCCCTTCCCGAACGTGGATGGCGTGCCGCTCCACGATGACCTCACAGCCGTGAGCCCTGACAACCCGGTCTATCTGACGCATGCGAGTGGGCATGCCTCGTTTGCGAACGCGGCGGCGATGTCCGCGGCCGGCGTAAGGGCCGGAACGCCGGATCCGCGTGGGGGCACGATCGTGCGCGACGACACGGGAGCCGCGACGGGCCTCATGCGAGAGAACGCGCAGGACATCTTCGAGGTCGCGATCGCCTCGGCGAGGTCGTCGATGACAGACGAGGAGCTCGACGCCGAGGCGCGTGAGATGGCGCGCCTTGCCGGCGAAGACGCGCTGAGCAAGGGCATCACGAGCTTCCAGGACGCGGGCTCGAACTTCGAGACCATCGACTTTCTGAAGAAGCTGGAGGCAGAGGGCAACCTCCCCGTACGCCTCTACGTGATGGTCCGCCACGAATCGAACGCGTCGATGCGTGAGCGCCTGCCCGACTACCGGATGATCTTCGACGGCGGCAACGACTTTCTCACCGTTCGTGCCATCAAGCGGCAGATCGACGGCGCGCTGGGATCCCACGGGGCGTGGCTGCTGGAGCCCTACGAAGACCTGCCGACCAGCACGGGGCTCGTCCTCGAGCCGGTGGCCGAGATCCGCGAGGCGGCCGAGATCGCGCTTGCGCTCGGCTTCCAGCTGAACACGCACGCCATCGGCGATCGTGCCAACAAGGAGGTCCTGGATATCTATCAGGACGCCTTCTCGGGCACCGAGGGGTCGAGCGGATTGCGGTGGCGTATCGAACACGCCCAGCACCTCGACCCCGACGACATACCGCGGTTCGTTCAGCTGGGAGTGATCGCCTCGATGCAGGGCATCCATCAGGCCTCGGACGCACCCTGGGTGCTCAGGCGCCTGGGTGAGGAAAGGGCCGAGAGTGGGGCTTATCTGTGGCGGTCACTCATCGACGCCGGCGTCGTGGTCACCAACGGCACCGACGTTCCGGTGGAGGATATCGATCCGCTCGGAAGCTTCGAGGCGTCGGTCACGCGGCTCTCGAAGGCAGGGAAGTTGTTCTATCCGGAGCAGGCGATGACGCGCGTGGAGGCGTTGGAGTCGTACACGATCAACGGGGCCTACGCAGCCTTCGAGGAGGACTACAAGGGCTCGCTTACTCCGGGCAAGCTCGCGGACATCGTCGTGCTCTCTCGCGACATCCTGACGATTCCGGCCGTGGAGCTGAACGACGCTCGAGTGGACCTCACCATCCTGGGTGGAGAGGTCAGGTACCGGCGGGAGGCGAACTAGGCTCCGGCGAACCAGCCTCCGCTGAACTCGCCGCGAGCTCTTCCTGCCGGCGTCCCAGGGAGAGGCCGATCGTGGCCCAGACCGCCGCGACTGGCACCGCGACGAGAGCGATGGCTCCCAGCGAGAGTCCCACGAAGGCCAGCCCCGTGTAGATCCATCCGCTGACGAGGTCTCCGCCGCGGTACACCGCTGCGTCGATGAACGCCTTGGACTTGTAGCGCTCCTCTCGTCCGACCACCGTAAAGAGCACTTCGCGCGCCGGGCGCGCCACTGCATACCTGCCCGACCGGTAGAGCACCTGAAAGCCCACGAGCACTGCCAGAAGAGGGAAGACCCCCAGGCTCAGGAATCCCAGCATCGCGACCGCCGGGACGAATGCGAGGCTTAGTCCCACGCCGATCTTGCGAATCAGATGAGCGGTGAACAGTCCCTGCGTCATCAGCGTGAGCAGGTTCGTCCACAAATCGATTCTGGCGTAGAAGGCGGTGCGGACTCCCCGGTCGGCGAAGGCATCACGGATGAGGTCGGCCTGCTGAAAGTAGAGGATGGTCGAGGCGAAGGTCATGAGCGCGAGATAGCCGGCGATCCGCATCAGGTATGGAGACGCGAAGAGCACACGGATGCCGCTGAAGGCACCCCCCGCAACGTGGGCCTCACGCTCTGGCCGGAGCGCGCCGTCAGCCTGGGTCGACTGGAGGTGCAGCGCTCCCGCGAGTCGGGCCGCGACCTCGAGCGGCACCACCGAAATCAGGAGGAGGGTAAAGACCGGCACCGACTCCGCGAGCGAGGCCGTGACCTGTGATCCCACAATGCCCCCCAGCGACGAACCCACCGCAATGATTCCATAGAGCCGTTTGCCCTGCTGGTTGCGGAAGAGGTCGGCGATGAATCCCCAGAATACCGTCACCACGAAGAGCGCGAAGACGCTCGTCCACACGTAGAACGCTCGGTCGATCCATGGGCGGTACGCCTCTGGAACAAGCTGGAGTGCGGCGAAGAACAGGAGGATGTTGGTCGCAAAGAACCGGTTCGCGATCGGAATGAAGACGCCCCGCGAGAACCGCGACACCAGCGCCGAGTACAGCGGCACCGCACCCAACATCACAAAGAACACCACCGTCCAGAGAATCTGGAGGTTGCCGCGGTCGGCCGAGCTGATTTCATCGCGCACCGGGCGCAGGATGTAGTAGCTCAGCAGGATGCAGAACCCGTACGCGGTCGCGATGAGGACCGGCTTCAGCTCATCCCGCTCGATGGGGAAGAGTCGCTTGAGAAGGCTCACGTTCGCTCCGCTGTCTCCGGTTGGGGAT
>JAZDDA010000020.1:0-2786 GCA_036679625.1 Gemmatimonadota bacterium
GCGCTGTATAAAGCAATGGGGATGCCAGCTTTTCGGGGGACTTGCGGGCGCGAGACGCATTCACGCAACCGACGGCACCACAACGACTTAGAAGGTTGGGCGGACCGGTGCCTCACGGCCCCTATAGTGGGGCAGGGTGGTCAGCAATTGGGCAGGGGCAGGCAGGACAAGGCCGAAAGTCACCTATGGCGTTATTTCACAACGACTTACGGGGTGTGGTCTAGATTTGACCAGTTGGGTGGGGGTTGATCACCTCTCGGAGCCGAGCTTCGCCTTCAGCGTGTTGCGGGCCACACCCAACGCGCGCGCGGCCTGCGACAGGTTTCCCCCGGTGAACTCCAACACCATCTCGATGTATCGCCGCTCCACCTCAGAGAGCGGCGCGATGTGCGACACCGCTCCTGGCTGCTGGGTCCTGAGAAAGCCGGCGGTACTCAACTCCCTGGGCAGCACCTCGGGCGTCACCTCGTTGGCGTCGGCCAGGATAGCCGCCCGCTCTACCAGGTTCTTCAGCTCCCGCACGTTTCCGGGCCAGTCGTGTCGCAGGAGAAGGGTCTTGGCGTCGGCGCTGATCGTCATCGGACCCTTCCTCAGCGTACTCGCGAACCGCTCCAGGAACGCCTCGGCGAGCAGAATCACATCTTCTCCACGGTCGCGCACGGGCGGGACCGTGATCGAAAAGACGTTGAGTCGAAAGTAGAGGTCCTGGCGAAACGTCGTCGCGCGGATGCTCTCCTGGAGGTCACGATTTGTGGCGGCAAGGATGCGGACATCCGTCTGGATTTCTCGCTTGCCCCCGATTCTGCGGAAGGGGTGCCCCTCTACCACCCTCAGGAGTTTTGCCTGCAACTCTGGCTTCATCTCGGACACTTCGTCGAGGAAGAGTGTGCCTCCGTCCGCCATCTCGAAGAGGCCTTCGCGCCCCTCGCGGGCATCAGTGAAGGCTCCCTTCTCGTGGCCGAACAGTTCACTCTCGAGCAGGTGTTCGGAGATGGCGCTGCAATTCACCTTGATCAGGGGTGCCTTCGACCGCGGAGATTGCGCGTGGATCGCGTCGGCGACGAGCTCCTTCCCGACTCCCGTCGGGCCCACGATCAATACCGGCGCGTCGGTTTCGGCAACCTTTGCGATCTCGCTTCTCAGCTTGAGGATCGCAGCGCTTTCCCCGAGAATCGTGTGCGGCCCCTCGACGGCCTTTCGCTCGCGGCCGAGCCGACGCACCTGTCGCCGAAGCGCCCGGATCTCGATGGTACGATCTACCGCAAGCTGAAGCTCGGTAAGCTCAAAGGGCTTCACGACGAAGTCGCTCGCCCCCTCCTGGATCGCTGCGATGGCCGTCTTGATCTCGGGGAAGGCCGTCATGAGAATGACCACCGCATCGTCGTCCACACTTCGAAGCTCGCGCAAAATCTCGAGGCCAAGTCCGTCCGGCAGGTGAATGTCGAGCAAGACCACGGCAAGGCTCTGACCCCTGACGATGGGAAGCGCCTCCGCGACGGACCGCGCCTCGAGCACGTCGTACCCGCGGCGAGAGAACGACTCGACCAGCGATGGCCTGAGTCCGTCATCGTCCTCGACGATGAGCATCGACAGTGACATCCGGCTACCCACCCATCCGGTCGGTAGCCGCCTGCTCGCTCTGATCGCGGTCACTCGGTGGGAAGGTGGCCTTCACTGTGGTCCCCTCTCCCTCTCTGCTCTCAATCATGAGGACTCCCCCGTGCTCTTCGACAATCTGACGCGAGATGGCCAATCCGAGGCCGGTTCCGTCATCTTTCGTGGTGTAGAAGGCGTCCCAGATCTGCTGAAGCTGCGACTCGGGGATCCCCACGCCGTCGTCGATGACCTCCAGCGAAACCCTCCCGGCGCCCGTTTCGTTCGCGCTCTCTGGCCGTGCTTCGATGCGGATTTCGCCCCCTGATTGCACTGCGTCGGCAGCGTTGAGGACCAGGTTGATGATCAGTTGTCGGAGTTGATCTGCGTCGGCCTGAATCAGATCCAACGCCTCGTCCACGACGACGTGGAGGGCAATGCCCTTCTTCCTCACCTGAGGTCCCACGAGTGAAACTACGCCGGACACCACCTCCGCCAGCGACACCGGCTTGAATTCCGGCTGACGAAGACGGCTGAGTCGCGAAAACGACCGAAGCACGCCGCCGAGTCGATCGATTTCACCGAGGATGTCATCCAGCACCCGGTTCGCCGGCCCATCCAGATCCCCGCGCTCCTCCGCGACCTGGATCTTCGTCTTGATCGCAGCGAGTGGATTCCCGACCTCGTGCATCACGCTGGCCGCCACCTGCCCCATGCAGGACAGGCGGTCGGTTCTCGCCAACCCGGCCTGGAGTTGACTCAGCGCGCTCGTCTGCTTGTCGACCTCTTCCAGAAGCTCCTCATTCCAGTGGGAGATGCGATGGTTTGCCTCGCTGAGGCGCTCTGCCATGTGATTGAAGTCGGATGCCAACCCCTCGATTTCGTCGCCCGTGCTCACCTCGACCTCGACCCGGCGCTCCAGATTGCCGGAAGCAATCGCCATAGTGGCTACGCGAAGCTTCTTGAGGGGGCGCGTGACGTAGTGCGCGACCAGCACACCGATGATCGCCGCCACAGCCAGGACGAGGAAGAGGACGAGGCTGATGAATGCCCCCAACTGACTCGCGAGGCCCGTGGGCGGCCGTCGTGGAACGGTAAGCGAGAGGACTCCTTCAACGGGACCGGTCAGAGGTGCCTCGAATGAGAGTCGGCTCTCGTCAGCGAGGGTCGTGGTCGCGGAGGCTTGGTCCCCA
>JAZDDA010000209.1:0-5900 GCA_036679625.1 Gemmatimonadota bacterium
CGGGCCACCTCAAGGGGTTCACCCGAGCCATCGGTATCCTCCGTCCGGGTCACCCCCGAAGAAGCATTCAGCCCATCGCCATTTGTCGCCTGGGCAAGAGCCTCCCCTGTCGGGAGCGCCATCGCCAAGCAAAAGAAAAGCGGGATCGAAATCTCGCGTCGCATTTGTCCCCTGATATCACGCAGTCGACTCGCGGAAGGTCGACCTGAACTCATCTCTGCCTACGACTCACTCCTATGAAGCGCGCCATAGCCCGTCGGACCTCAAGACACGCTCGTCGAAGCTTTTGCTAACTCACGGACCCCCTTGTCGAGTTTCCGCGCCACAACGAATGCCAAGGTGACCACAAGGATCAAGTCATGGGGTCCGCTGTATTACGCGATTCAGGAACGACAATCGTCCGGTCCCCCGATGTTAGGATGGGGATCAACCCAGGAGCCAGCCCGTTACATCCTCGCCGTCGGGCCGAACCAGCACGACGTTCCCTGGCTCGTCTGGCGGAGTCACCCCGAGCACGAGAAACTCGCTCTTGAACCCCGCGATCCGCTTCGCCTCGAAGTTGACCACCCCAATCACGCGAGTCCCCTTCAAACCAGCCGGTGTGTACCTCTGGGTGAGGCGGGCCGACGACTGGAGGATTCCAATTTCCTCTCCGAAGTCCACCTTGATCTTGATGGCAGGATTGCGTGCCTCGGGGAAGTCCTCTGCCTCAATGACCACCCCAGCACGGATATCGAGCGCCAGGAACGTATCGAAGTCTACCGTCGGCTTCCGCTTCATTGAGTCGTCCTCATCATTCGTCCTCGAGCTCCGTCTAGTTGAAGATGGCGATGACCGACGCCATCACCACCGGAATTACCATCACGATGCTCACAGCGCTTGCCATGGACCGCTTGGGGTTCATCGCCGCGATCCCGACCCCCACCAACACCCACGCCCACAGACCAAACAGATCAAGCTGGTTCAACACCCTCAGGAAATATCCGTCGGGAAGAAACGAAGCGAACGTTCCGATCGTCAATCGAAGTTCGATGTCGCGTGTGATGACCCGCAACGGTGTCAGAAGGAGACCCCCGAGGGCCGCGACCAGAAAACTGTGGCTCACGACGGAAAGGTACTGCACGTAACGCACCTCGTCCCCGAGCATGAACCCAAAAATCAGAGTGACGAATCCTGCAATGAGTGCGGTGAGAATGAACCACCCCACCACCCCGAATACGACCCCGAACATCCGGAGGAGATTGCCCCCGGACTCGAAGAAGGCCGGAACATCCCTCCCCGCCTCGATCGACTGTCGACGAAGCACCTCCACGAAGAGTTCGGGCGGAATCAGAAGGGTTGAGATGATCACGAGCACGGCACCCAGTACCAGCGCCCCGACCCAGACGGGACGCTCCCGGAGGCGGGGAAACAACTCTCCAGGGGAGAAGAGAATCTGTACCGTACGCGCCGGAAGACCCGGGAGCGCAGCCTGCGTGGTCTCTGAAGTCTCCTCGGGCGCGTATGCGTCGTAATCCATCTCATCTCCTGGGGGTCAGGGTCCGCGCAACAAAGGTGTCCTTTGCTTTACTGGCCGGCCACCACAAATATTCTCGCCTCCCCGGATTCGGGAAGCCCACTTGTTGGAGAAGCTAAGATGAAGCTCAATAAACTCCGCATGCTCGGCCTCGCCGGGAGCCTGGCAACCCTCGCGTGCCTTGCCTCTCCCACCGCGATGTTCGCGCAGGGGGCTGGCGACGCTCCCGCCGACAGCGTCGAGAGGCCAACCAACTCCGACCTCCCACTCCAGGGACACGATAGCGCTCGCTTCGTGAACATCGACCTGGATGAGGGAACGTGGATGTCGCTCGACGTCAGCCCAGATGGGCAGACGATCGGACTCGACCAGGACATCGGGTCCATCGAGGTGGGCAAGCTCGCCGACATGGTGATTCTCGATCGCAATCCACTCGAGAACATCAGGAATACCAACTCGGTTCGCTGGGTAGGCTTGGAACATTGAAGGGGCCGCAGCACACGCCGCAGCCCCTTCTGCGTTGCCGTGCCCTACCGACGCGTCAGTTCACCAACCTCATTCGTGTGACGGCCTCCACGCTGAGCGGCATGGGAGCAGGTGCCATCGAGACTTCGATGTCACCGTACATGTCGGCACCGCTCTCCATGTAGGTGACGACGCCCCGCGCCGCATCCCAGAGGTAGAATCCGGTCTCGGTACCCGTCGTCGCCTGGGTCATCTCCATGCCCTGCAGGGGACCGGAGATCTCCATCGCGCTCGACGCCGAGACGGCGACCTTCGTGAGCGTCACCCCGTCCACCAGCGTGTCACCCACCAGCGTGAACCGGCCAGCCCAGAACACCGACACCGTCTGGTCTCCCTGGTTGGCAGAAAAATTCAGGGTATCTGCCCAGCTGTCTCCAACTTCGGTTCCAGGCGGGGGAAGAAGTGGGAGGCCCTGTCGTACGAAGATCTCAGGGGAGAACATCTGCGCCGCGCCACCTCTGACGGTTGGAGCAGACACGAGCGCACCGTGGCCGCGCCCATCCAGCGTATATACGAGGCTTCCAATGATGTCCCGCTCAGAGGCGGTCGTAGGTCCGGCCATCGGGTTCGTCATGCGCCCAGAGAACTCCGTGAACTCCGCCGTCACCTGAACCCCACTCGCCGACGGCTCCATCGTCATCGAAACCGTATACGCCTGGTTGATGGTCAGCCCTAGCGTTCCCATGCCCTCGACCTCAACCGACACAGACACGGAATCGCCACGCTCGTAGACAAGAGGGTTCGTAGCGCTCACTGCATAGGCCATTTCATCTCCGCCCCCTCCTCCCATTGCTCCCGCCCCGCAAGCAGCGAAAAGGATCGTGGACGCCATCACACCCGTAGACTTCAATCTCATGTGAACCTGCTCCTGGCTTGGAACATCACTCAAACACCCTACTTCGAGTCTAAACTACGGCTCGCACAGCTCCAAGCTTCAGACGATTTGGTCTTGGCCCCTCACGACGGCTGGGTTATCGTCAGGTTCGCTGTCAAACAGGAATACGCAGGAGGGGTACTCCATGAGCCTTCGCACCAATCCCGACCGAATCCTAGAAAATATCGACCGGCAACGCAGCCGCGCCGACGAAGGACTCCAGGGCGGTCTGGGGGCCCAGGCCATCGGTCGCGAGTTGGATACGGAGCTTCCAGAGGTCGACGCGACCAATCCGGAGCGTATCAAGAGGCTCTTCGCAATCGTCGAACGGGGCTACATGGCAGCAGCGCAGGGCTCCGAGTTGAAGAAGCTCGCAGACCGCTTCCGGGCCGTGGGAGACATCCCCGACCATCGTGCACACGGCGACGTCTCCGTCTCCGTCCAGTACATCGATTCTGCACGTCCCGACGACATCGCCATGGCTCCCTTCGAGATCGTTCCGGCTCGCTTGGTCGAGGCCAAGAAGGAGACCAAGACGAGCCGCCCGGATATCAACGCAATGAAGGTTCTCCGGATCGAGCTGCGCAATGGAGTTCTGGCCGCCTACAAGAAGGTGGAGCCCAGGCTCCGGGACGCACTCCGCGACCGGGCGGATATGGGTCATGTCGCGGTGCAGATTACGATGGCAGTCCGACCCGTCGAGAGCGTCCTTCTTGCCAAGACAGAAGACACTCCCAGCGAGGGCGAGAGCACGAGCAAGTAGCACTCGACCACGGGGCAGCGGAGAGACAGAAGCCACTCCGTTCCCGCCCCTCCATGTAGGTGCCCGTTCGCCTCGTCGACCTTGGTGCGCAGTCTGACCTCGCACCGGATTGACCGATGGCCACGGAACGCATTCTCCTCGGCGAGATTCTCGTCACCAACGGAGCCACCTCCAGGCAGCACGTCTCAGAGGCGCTTCGCGTACAGGAGCTTCACGGCGGTCGCCTCGGCGACATCCTGGTCCGCCGAAGGCGCCTCGGCCCAGAGACGGTCGCGCAGGGTCTCGCCCAGCAGGTGGGGCTCCCCTACGCACCTCCACCCCTCATGCCCCAGGCCAAAGCGCTGGCACTTCTACCCCGTGAAGACGCTGAGCGCCCCGTAGTTCTCCCGCTGACCGCGAACCGGCGCGTGCTCCGGGTCGCCGTTGCGGAACCGGCCAACCTCACCCTTATCGACGATATCGGTTTCCGCACCGGACGACGGGTCGAGGTGCTGGTCGCGAGCCGCACCGCCATCGACGAGGCCTTCCGCTCGGTCCAGCGCGAGGAGCTCCCCGCGCTCATCGGCAGCCTCCCCCAGGGTGATACCACCACGAGTGAACGCGACCTCGAAGCCGTGGCTGCCTCCGCCCCGGTCGTCCGCATCGTCGACCACCTGCTTCGCGAGGCCGCCGAGGCGGGCACCTCCGACGTCCACATCGAGCGGGTAGGAGGGGCAGTTCGAATCAGGAACCGTATCGACGGGGTACTCCGGACGGCCCTCACGCTCCCCGGCCCGAGCCACGCCGCGATCGTGTCTCGCATCAAGGTCATGGCGGGAATGGATATTGCGGTAAAGCGTCGCCCCCAGGACGGTGGGTTTACGCTGCGGCACGGGGTCGACGAGCGACGCCTTCGCGTATCGACCGTGCCCGTGCAGGGCGGCGAGAAGGTCGTGCTTCGCATCCTGGACCCTCACGGCGCACCCACCCGCCTCACCGACCTGGGGATGGACCCGGATGACGCCGAGCGCCTCCAGCGTGTGGCCATGGCCGGCCAGGGCGTACTCCTCGCGGTGGGCCCCACCGGTAGCGGAAAGAGCAGCAGCCTCTTTGCCGGACTCAACGAGTTGAACGCCGAAGGGCGAAACATCGTCACCATCGAGGACCCCGTGGAGTACGTGCTCCCTGGCGTCAATCAGATCCAGGTGAGCCCACACGCCGGCATGACGTTCCCCAGTGCCCTTCGGGCGACGCTGCGTCAGGATCCTGACGTGATCATGATCGGCGAAATTCGCGATAGGGAGACCGCCGAGATCGCGATGGCTGCCGCCGTCACCGGTCACCTCGTGCTCTCCACCCTCCACACCTGGGACGCACCGGGCGCCATCGCCCGTCTACTCGATATGGGCGTCCCACCCTTTCTGGTGGCAAGCGGCCTTGCCGGTGTGGTCGCCCAGCGCCTCCTCCGAACCGTGTGCAGCTCCTGTCTGGGCCGCACGGACGAGGGGTGCGAGGCGTGCGTCAGTGGATATCGCGGGCGCACGGGGGTGTTTCAGATCCTGGTGATGACCGACGCCCTTCGGGACGCGGTCGCTCGCGGGGCTGGAGCCTCGGAGTTGCGCCGCCGGGCCAACGAAGCGGGGATGCGCAGCCTCGCAGACGCCGCCAGACGGAAGGTCGCAGAGGGTCTCACCACCCCACACGAGGCAGCGCGGGTCGTCAACGGCGATGCGGCGAGTGCATCCCCGTGTGAAGCCTGCGGAAGAAATGGGCCGGCGGATGCGCCGGGGTGCGTGCACTGCGGCCGCCCGCGCAGGCTTGCCTGCCCGTGCGGGCGGTCTGTTCAACGCTCGTGGCGATACTGCCCCGAGTGTCTTCACCCAATCATCCGAGTCGCGTGAGGAGCCACAGCTGGCGATCAGCCGGTGAAGCTCATCTCCCGAACAGTGAGGGCCTCAATGCGGTCACGCCTCAACTCGACTCCGATACCTGGTCCGGTAGGCACACTCATTCGCCCCTCAGACATCACAAACTCAGGCTCCACCACGTCTTCATGCCAGTACCGGGCACTAGCCGAAATGTCCCCAGGAAGCGTGAAGCCCGGAAGACTCGCCAGGGCGAGATTGTGAGCGCGTCCGATTCCAGACTCCAACATGCCCCCATGCCAAACCGGGATCTCCTTCGTCCGGCAGAGGTCATGGATGGCACGTGCTGAAGCCATCCCTCCCACCCGCCCGGGCTTG
>JAZDDA010000210.1:0-2805 GCA_036679625.1 Gemmatimonadota bacterium
GGAACGATGAGAGCACCACACAATCATCGGACCCAGGAGGGGACCCATGCGCTTCTACACTGGCCAGCATCGATTCTACTGCGGGATCGACCTTCACGCTCGCACCATGTACCTGTGCATCTTGGACCACGAGACCGGCAAGGTGGTCCTCCACCGCAACCTGCGCTCGGAGCCTGATCGCTTCCTCCGGGCCATCGAGCCCTATCGCGACGACCTCGTCGTCGGCGCCGAGTGCATCTTCTGCTGGTACTGGCTCGCCGATCTCTGCGCCACCGAAGACATCCCCTTCGTACTGGGCCACGCCCTGTATATGAAGGCGATCCACGGCGGGAAGGCCAAGAACGACAAGATCGACGCCCATAAGATCGCGACGCTGCTCAGGGCCGGAGCCTTTCCCACGGCCTACGTCTATCCCCCGGGCATGCGGGCCACGCGCGACCTGCTCCGCCGCCGTCTCTTCTTCGTGCGCCGGCGCAGCGAACTGTTCACCCACATCCGCATCGTCTTCCATCAGCTCAACCTGCCGGCTCCGGGCGGTGCGTTCCATCATCCACGCAACCGCGTCGGGCTGGCCGAGGCGATCCCTGACCCGCTCGTGCGCGCCAACGTCGAGGCCGATCTCATCATGGCCTCCGGGCTCGACCAGATCATCCGCTCGCTCGAGTGTACGATCCGCGATCAGGCCAAGGTCGATGACCCGGCCCGGATACCATCGAGCTCCTCAAGACCATTCCTGGGGTCGGACGCATTCTCTCGCTCACGCTGCTCTACGAGCTCCACACCATCGAGCGCTTCCCGCGCGTCGGCGACTTCCTCTCCTACGCCCGGCTCGTGAAGAGTCAGAAGTCGTCGGCAGGGAAGGTCATGGGCACCTCCGGTGCCAAGATCGGCAACGCGCATCTCAAGTGGGCCTACTCCGAGGCCGCCGTCCTCTTTCTTCAGAAGAATCCGCCCGCACAGCGCCTCATCAATCGCCTCCGCTCCAAGCACGGCCGAGGCAAGGCCCTCAGCATCCTCGCCTCCCGCATCGGCCGCGCGTCCTACTTCATGCTTCGCCGCTCCACACCGTTTGACATGGATCGCTTCATGAACTGACCAACATCTCCGGAGGAGAGGAGGTGAGCCTGTTCGTATAACTCGAGCTGGCCACCACGGCCGATAGCCGCTCCCAGTGATTGGACGCCTCCTCTTCCTCCACCCACATACCGGATCCTCGTTTGTAGCTCTGCTCCTCACCCGAGCCCGTAGATAACTGGACCACGGCAGCTTGCTCTCTTGCATCGGCGTCTCTACGTCGGCAGACCCTCAATAGGTGTTTGGTGCAGGGCTCTAATCGCCCCGTACCCCGTAACGAGAAACCAAGTCAGAGGCTTCGAGGTCCCGACGAACTCTCACTTGCCGCGTTGCTTCGCACCGCGGCCGGGGGGGACTCCGCGTTATCGGAAATCGGTTTCGGGCCTTTCCACCATCAAGCTTGAGGCTCCACTGGCGTATCGGCGCCGACCGGCGTCTGCGGAGTGAAAGGGGCCTCGTGCACAACTGCTCGTTTGGTACGATCGATCACCAGGCTCACGACATCAGGCCGAGCGTAGTGGCCGACCGGGTCCGCCGCCGCCTTCGCGATCGCGATCATGGCCGGATCGAGCTCGGCGTACAGAATGCCCTCCTGGTCCTCTGGAATCGGCTCGACGAGCTTTCTTCCGTCGGGTCCGAAGATCATAGAGAAGCCGCCTCCGGGTTTGCCGGTCCGCGGATTCAACAAATGCGCCTTGTCAGGCGTATCGCACAGCATGTCGAAGCAATCTTGTCCGGTGACTGCAACCGAGGCGAGCACGTAGCATCCGCCCTCGACGGCGTACATCATGCTTGCGCCGTCAATGTTCACCTCCGGGCCCAACGCGTAGGCCATGTCTCTGTACAGACAGAAGCTGGGCCACCCCGCGACGTGGATCTCTTCGTTCATTGCGTACATCGCCATCCTCAACAGGGGCTGCAAGTGCTCCCAGCAGTTGAGCGCGCCGATGTTGCCGAGAGACGTCTCTGCAACCCGAAAGTCCGAACCGTCTCCGTCCCCGAAAATCGAGCGTTCGACGTGGGTCGGCTTGAGCTTCCGACGCGTGTAGAGGAGTTCGCCGTCGGGCCCGATGAGCGCCTGAGCCATGTACCGGCTACCACCTGCTCTCTCGCTGAACCCAATGAGCACGTGAATGTCGTTCTTTCGGGCAGCCTCGCAGAGCGACCGCATTTCCTCAGAGTCGATCGTCATGCTGTTGGCGTGATACTGCGGGATGAACTGCAGACCCCAAGAGGGCGCTCCGAGCCATGCGAACCACGGGTAGCCAGGAATCCAGGTCTCTGGAAACGCGACCAAGCGCGCCCCGTTTCCAGCAGCCTCACCGATCAGTTGGACGGCCTTCGCGACACTTCCCTCTAGGTCCATGTAAACCGGAGCCGCCTGCACACACGCAGCCTTGAATTGCTCCATCGTCACGTTCCTCTCTGTCGGGGTTCACCTGATCAGTGAGCAATGCGAAACAAACATGAACGACGGGCCGTCACTGGGCCAGCATCTGCCAGTACTCCCCTAGAGTCGCTCCGCTACAGTCTCGGCGTTTCCGATAACGTTCAGGGCCTCCGAACCGGCCCACTTTCGTTCGCTACTTCTGATTCCTTCGATGTAGCAAGTCTGTCCTTGAACGCCCTCCCGGTCGCGGCCGGTTGGGTCGAGGGCCGCCTACAGCGGCCCGAGCCGGAGGCCCCGTGTTATCAGAGGGCCCGCGGCCGAGGCTTGCCCTGAAAGCACTC
>JAZDDA010000211.1:0-28781 GCA_036679625.1 Gemmatimonadota bacterium
CAGGATGAGCTCTGTTGGGCAGCCTACAAGCGGGGTGCCGGAATCCAACCGGACGCCCTACTGGAGGGCGTGACCTTCGAGGCCCTCGGGCTCAACATGGAGTCCTTCCTGCGGGCTGAACGGGACACCTGAACCCGGCCTTCACCGGGCTCGCCCCACCCCGATGACAAGCACCATTCTGGTCCGACATTTGTAAGCGTCGCCAGAACATTTGTTTATTCCCACTACCACCGTCCGGCTATCTGGCCACCCCTGACCAGGCGGTAGACGCCTCACGGCTTTTCGCGAAAACCCAACCCCGGTACCACTGATCCATGGATTTGCTGCGCCCCCTCCTCCGCGCTGCCAATCTCGGCGATCATCAGCAGAATTTCAGATCGAACTAGAAAAACCCAATTCTCTCTTTCCCGTTCGCTTATTGGGCGATCATCTTGTTCTCGTCGCCCTCGCATCAGGTGAGGTGCGGTATCCCCAGTTCCAAGGAGAATCAACGATGAAAAACTTCGCACGCACCTTCGTGGTGGTCCTGACGCTCTCGATGATCGGCGTCGCCTGCAGCTCCCCGACGGGCTTGAGCTCGACGGATGTCAGCACGACGGAGCTCGAAATCCATGATCCGACACCTGGAAATTAAGCCCCATCTCGAGTGCCCTCGCACGAGGCCGGGGTGCCCATCCCAGTTCCAAGGAGAATCAACGATGAAGAACTTCGCACGCACGTTCGTGGTGGTCCTGACGCTCTCGATGATCGGCGTCGCCTGCAGCTCCCCGACGGGCTTGAGCTCGACGGATGTCAGCTCGACCGAGCTCGAGGTGCACGATCCCACACCTGGGAACTAAATTCTAGACCAGGACGGTCTCATGGAGGGCTCTGAGCTCCCGCTTTACCTCGGCGGTGCTCTCTTCCAGCACCGGCGCCACGACGGGACGTGGCTGCTCGGGGCTCTCCGCGAGGCTGGATAGGAGGGCGTCGGCGTCGTGGATCAGCTTGCCGAGCCGGTGCTCTTCCGCAAGGCGGAGCGCGTCCTGCGCATGAGCCGTGGCGGCGTCCACGTATCCCAGCCTCGCCTCGGCGCGTCCGCGGAAGAGAGCGATCTGGGTTCGCGCGGAGACGGAAGAGTCTTGCAGCTCCTCATCAGGGATCCGGCGGAGCCTCGAGCGATACCCAGCCTCATCGCCCCGGAGGGCAGATACGAACGCGAGGGCGTCGAGGGCGAGGATTCGTGTTTCCTGGGTGGGGTCCGAGGCGATCGCGACTTCGTATGCAAGCTCAGACGCATCTAGGTCGCCGATCTCCCGCCATGCCGTGCCGAGCGCGACGAGGGCGCTGAGGCGGTCCCGCTTACGCTGCGCAGCTCCGAACGCCTTCCACCCGTGACAGATTGCCTCCTGATGTTCGCCGACCTGCCGAAGCAGGCTCATCATCCCGTGGTGGCCCGAGGAGATCGCCAAGCTCACGTCCGGATCACTCGGGTCGAGGGAGTGGGTGAGGTCTATGGACGTCTTGTAGCCTTCG
Organism: Gemmatimonadota bacterium; assembly: GCA_036679625.1. GTDB lineage: Bacteria > Gemmatimonadota > Gemmatimonadetes > Longimicrobiales > Gaopeijiaceae > JAZDDA01. The sequence goes on from JAZDDA010000211.1 coordinate 1,516, forward strand.
CGCGCGGCGGGGTAGTTGCCGAGCATGAACTGATTGTAGGCGGCGGCTCCGTGAACGAGGGCCTGCAGGGGCCGGTCACCCACGGCTTCCGCGACGGAGAGAGCGAGGGCGAACTCAGTCGTGGCTTGTGGGAGACGGCCCAGATTCCTCAACATTCTTGCGACGAGCCAGCGGGAGCGACCGACGAGCGGGGCATTTCCGTGAGCCAGGCTGGAGAGCGTTCCGGCTCGGTAGGCCGCCAAGGCGTCCTCAGCCCGATCGGCTCCCTCGGCCCATTGACCGTGCGCCAGCCAGTCCTGGGGAGACTTCTCTCCGCAGTAGACCGTTGCATCGTCCAGCTCGATCAGGGCACTCACCGACCTCCACGCGACACGCTCGACCTGGTCGCCGATTTCTCGCCCGAGGTTCAGCCGTCGGTCTCCGCTGAGGAAGAGAAACCAGAGGGCTCCCTCCTTCTCAGTCAGAAAGAGCGCGGCGAGCCGGTCGTTTCGGGTCTGCCCGCCGCGGAGGCGCCCGACGAGGGTGGCAGCCTTGGCGATCCGAGGAACGTCATCCAGGGTTCGCGTCCAGGGACCTTCTTCGGCAGAGCCGATTACGAGGTGGCGGTGGACCGGAGCCGCCTCACCAGCGGGAGCCCATACGAGTCCACCACGCTGCGCCCCCGCCGCCTGCACGAGGTCCGTCAGCTCCCGTATCAGTCTCCTGCGTACGGGGTCAGGCGCGTACATAAGTTGAGGTAGACCCATCAAACCCTGTCGGCGTCATTGGTGATGGAGTGCGCTTTACATTCGCAAATGCGAAGCGGGGAGGCAATGGCGTCCACCTGGTCGTCGTCCACCTCTCCATGACAACATACTCAACATCGCACAAGTTAACCACTATTTCCATGAATTTGTGGCGAACCTTTCATGACAGGTGTGTCGGTGACCCGTAAATTATCCTTTAAATCAGCGAAATTTGTTTGCGCAACAGCACGGTATGCACTATTAATATCCAATCGTATCGTCACGACGATACGACGTGGTGCTGCGGATGGGCGCCCGGACGACCCCCTGGGGGGGGCAATCAACCGAACCCGCACGGAGACCCGCCCGGGTCTGAGCGGTGGGACCATCCGCGCCCGGGGGCGCCCCGCCTGACCCCACCTCTCACTCCCCACCGACACGCGAACGAATTGGGACTCGTGCGTCTTCCCTACATATAGGGAGTCATGCGTAGCACGATCACGGTACATTCCATTCGGGTGGGAGGTCACCGGGGATCACCCGGCGCCATCACGAGGTACCACCGCAGTGGAATTGACCCAATTCATGGAGGAGAAGTTGATGCAATTCATTCGTTCGCGAACCGCCTTGGCAATGCTCGTAGCGCTGATGCCAGCCGCCGCCGCCGCTCAGGCTGCGCAGGAGACTGTGGATCTGGAGGTCGTACGACGGATCAGGGAGGAGGGCCTGGAGCGCTCGCAGGTGGAGCCGCTCGCCCGTCACCTGACCGAGGTAATCGGACCCCGGCTGACTGGATCTCCCTCGATGAAGCGGGCGAACGATTGGACGGCAGAGACCTTCCGTGAGTGGGGGCTCGAGAATGTCGTCGTGGAGGCGTGGGGAGAGTTCGGGAGGGGATGGCAGGCCGATGAGTACCAGGGTGTCCTCATGAACCCGTACCCACAACAGCTACAGGGACAGCCGCTCGCCTGGAGTGGAAGCACGAAGGGGACCGTCACCGGGCCGGCCATCATCGTCCGGGCGGAGAGCGTTGAGGCGCTCGAGGAGTATCGCTGGAGGATGGCAGGTGCGTTTGTGATGCTCGATCCGCCGCGAGAAATCACGCCCGAGTTCGACCACCGTGACCGGAGGACCTCGGAGGAGGACCTTCTCGCTCCGAGCGCGGCCCCGCAGCGCGGCGGTGGAGACCAGGCAGCTCGTCAGGCTCGATTCGAGCGGTTCAGGGCCCAGCGTGAGATTACGAATGCCATAATCGCCATGGCGGATGAGGAGGGCGCCTACGGAATCATCAGGAACTCGTCTCGGGGAGACGGAGTCATCAGTGGTTCGTCCGGTGGGAGCCGTGAGCGTGGTGCTGACCCGATGGTCCAGCTGGCGATCACGACCGAACAGTACAACCAGATCATCCGAAATGTGGAGGCCGGGCTGTCGATCCTCCTCAAGATCAGAATCAAGAATCGCTTCTTCGGCGACGATCTCGATGCCTACAACACGCTTGCTGAGATTCCCGGGACCGACAAGGCCGATGAAATCGTCATGGTCGGAGCTCACCTCGACTCATGGCACATGGGCAATGGCGCCACCGACAACGCTGCAGAATTCTCAAGGCGCTCGACCTTCACCCCCGCCGGACCATACGGATTGCACTGTGGAGCGGAGAGGAGCAGGGGCTGTTGGGCTCTCGGGCGTGGGTTGCCAACAATCCGGAGCTCCATTCGAAGATCTCGGCGTATCTGAATGTGGATAACGGCACCGGGAAGATCCGGGGAATCTGGGACCAGTCCAACGAGAAGGTCATACCGGTATTCGAGCAGCTCCTGGAGCCGTTCCGCGATCTCGGAGTCGTAGCGGTCCGGCACGGGAACACGGGTGGCACGGATCATCTGGCATTCGATGCAGCGGGCATCCCGGGATTCAACTTCATCCAGGACCCCATCGAGTACGGGATCAACACGCACCACACCGAGCTCGACACCTTCGATCACCTTCTGATCGAGGACCTTCAACAGGCCGCGGTCGTGGTCGCGTCGACGTTGTACCACCTCGCGATGCGCGACGAGATGATGCCGCGCAAGGATCCGACTCCAGCCTCGGACGGCTTCTGATCCAACGGTGCACTAGAGAACCAAAGGGGGAGCCGGTCTGCGCGGGTGCGGGCTGGCTCCTCGTGGTTCTTGCGGCGAGCCGAGGGGTCAGGAAGGGGTCGGCCCCAGCGTGAAGTAGAAGGTGGCGCCCTCTCCCGGTGCTGCCTTCGCCCAGACGCGACCCCCGTGGCGGCCGATGATTCTGCTCACAGTGGCCAGGCCGATTCCGGTGCCCTCGAATGCGTCCGACGAGTGAACCCGGTGGAATGGGATGAAGAGGTGCTTGGCATGGTCCATGTCGAAGCCGACCCCGTTGTCGCGCACGAAGAAGGTCGTTTCTCCGTCGATCGTCTCAGAACCCATCTCGATGCGCCCGGGCGCGCCCTCCTGTTGAGAGTATTTGAGCGAGTTGTGCATCAGGTTTTCGAGAACGATACGGAGCAACCTTCGATCGGCCTGAGCCTCGAGGTGAGGTGTGATGTCGACCTGTACGCTCGAGTTTGGACCGAGCCCGTCCCGAAGCGATTCTGCCACCTCCTCTGCAAGGTTCGATACATCGATCTCCCCCACCACCAGCTCTCCGGTGGAGATGTGAGCGAGTTTGAGCAGGGCGTCGATGAGCCCGCTCATGTTCATGCTCGCGGCGTGGATTCTCTTCAGGAACCCGCGACCGGTGGTGTCGAGGGAGTCAGAGTGGTCGTTGATCAGGTGCTCGCTGAGTCCGCTGATGCTGAGTACAGGAGTTCGGAGGTCGTGAGAGACCGAGTACGCGAACGCCTCGAGATCAGCGTTCGCCGCCTCCAGCTTTGCTGAACGAGCCTGGATTTCCCGTTCCCGCTCCACACGCTCCGTCACGTCTCGGACGATGCCCACGAAGGCTGTCTGATCGCCGATTTCAATCTGACTCACCGACAGGTCCATGGGGAACTCGGTCCCATCCGCACGCTTGCCCTGAACCGTGCGTCCTTCGCGGAGGATCTTGGGTTCTCCGGTGCTCCGGTACGCCTCGAGGTATCCGTCGTGCCGGCTGTGGTCTGGTTCCGGCATAAGAATCTTGATGTTCCGGCCGATCACCTGGTCGGCCGAGCGATGGAAGATCTGTTCAGCGGCAGGATTGAATTCGAGCATGATCCCACGCTCGTCGATTGTGATTATCCCGTCTGCGGCGTTGCCGATCACACTCCGAATGCGTTCGTTTCCCTCCTGGGCCGTGCGAAAGAGCGCTAGCATGCTGCACAGCAGGCCGATCATGACTAGCACGTAGCTCACGCCCTTGAGGAGGTGAGCGAGCGCGAATGAAGTGTCGTAGAGCTGAGCGGAAGAGGGCATCACTACGCTCTGCGCCACGACGTTCACGACCAGGGCGAGTACGAGCCAATGCTCGAAGGAGTCCCTTCTCCACTCTCCCTTCCGAAGGAATCCCACCAGGGCGATGGCGAAGGCCAACGCGGGGACGAATTCCTCGGGGCGAGGTGTGAAGACGTTGGGAAAGTAAGCCGCAGGGAGCGGGACGAAGGCGAAGAAGAGGAAGGTGCCGAGGGTAAGGAACGCGGCGGTCGATATCACCCAGGTGGCGCTTACGCGACCGCTGAGGCCGAGTCGCTCCTCTCGGCGCCATGCGAGCCACGCCAAAGCCAGCATCACGGAGAGAGCCAGCCGAGATGCGACCCAACTCCACGGAATGAGGGAGGCCAGATCCGAGGGGAGAAACCGCGCGAAATAGACTGAGGTGACGACGGCGTGGTACCCGTCGAGTGCGGCCGTGCCGAGGAATCCGACGCCGATGAAGAGGAAGGTGTTGTTGCGTAAGCTGGAAAACCTCACGAGGGCAATCACCCCCACGACGCCTGCGATGACCGTCGCGACCGCCTCCGCGAGCGTGTGGAGCTGTGGATCTCCCACCCAGGTGGTGTCGGCGAGCAACCTGTGGAGCACGACGATACCTGCGGCTGTGGTCACATAGGCCCAAATGCGACGACGAGCCATAGGGCGCTTCGCTCCTCGGTGAGTGAGGTGGGGGTGTCTTCGAAGTCTGAGCGAGGGGACGATAGCCCGCGTACTCCGGGGGGGTCAAGCGGGCCGGGGGATCCGCACTCGACGCGTGGTGCAATTTGCACCGTACGTGTGGTGCATTATGCACCGTTCTGGTGTCATATGTTCACCCCGCCGCGACGGAATGAGCCAATCTAACCGACTGTCAGATAACGAGTTATGCGAATGATGGAGTAACGGGACATTCAGGCATCCCCCTTGCACTCCAAGGGTAGCTCACGCAGAGGAGTGCTGGCATGGCAAAGAAATTCCATCGGGACGATCACACCTCACGCCGGGGCGACAACCCCCCGGCCCTCTCTGAGAGTGTCGGGGGATTGGGGCGTTACCCTGGAGGTCCTCACGGCGAGGGCGAAGCGCCCGAGCGTGACCTCAGGACTCATCCCATTCGCGGGGTTTCGGACATGGAACGCCGCCGGGAGACGTCTCGACTCGCTGGTACCACGCGGGGGCGACGACGACACGCCCTGCAGGTAGCGGCCATCGCTTCAGCCATCGCGCTTTCCGCCGGGGCCTACCTGGGCTTCCAGGGGCATGAAACCGCCGAGGAGATCGCAGGGGAGTCAGTAGCCGAGCAGGGGGAGACCGATCTCGAGAAGGAGGGAGCACGGCTCTTGAGTGAGCTGTGGAAGATGGAGGACCTCGACCGCATCAGGACTCCCTAGTGTCCCGCCCAGGAAGTGGAGAGGCAATGTTCAGTATAAGCGACAGGACGATCTTCAACGCGCTGAGAGATGAAATGCTCGCGGAGGTTGGCCTCTCTGCCGAAGACACCGGGCTGGGCGTAGATCCGGCAAACCTTCTGGCGTTGGGGAGGCTGCTTGGGCGCAACCCGACCGAGTTGGCGAGTCGAATCGCATGTCTTACCGGCCTCCGGTTTGTGGACCATGTCGAGGAGGATGAAATCGACATCGCTTCGCCGTTGCTGTTCTTCGGGAGGAGACGGCTCCTGCTGCCCATCGTTGTTTCCGCCCACCGCCGCGGCCTGATCGTCGCCAACCCATTCGACGAGCCGCTACTTCAGGACGTCCGCAGTGAGTGCCTCCAACCGAGGCTGATGGAGTCGATGGAACTCATGGTGGCGACCCCCGAGACGATCCTCGATGCGCTCGGGGTGGGGTCGAAGCTCATTGAGCTGCGTGCGAAGACGTCGCCAGCGTTAGAGAAGGATCACCCAGGAAACGGAGTTGGTTTCATGCCTACCTTGACACAGAATCCGCTCTTTGAAAGCGTGGCGAGCGACCTGGTAGACCTCATACCCAGGTACCTGATGAGTCGGCGCGAGGACGTCTCGAGGCTTCGAGAGGCTCTTGCCGCAGAAGATTTTCAAAGCCTCGCCTACCTTGCGCATGTGGTACAGGGTAACGGAGCCGCCTTCGGGTTCGATGGGCTTCGCGACCTTGGGACGGCCCTCGAGCGCGCCTCTGTCAGCGAGAGCGCCGAAGGGGTTGAGTGCGTTCTCGACGACATCTCAGGCTATCTCGATCAGGTACAGATCGAGTTCGTTTCACCGGTACGTCACCTGACCGTCTTGTCATCCTGACGCTCATCACCCCAACCGCCATTACCCTTGAGAATCCCCGCTCTGATACCTGACCAGCTTCCTGTAGAGTGTGCTCCGGTTGATGCCAAGGGCGCGAGCGGCCTCGGTCTGATTGCCGGAGTGCGCCTCCAGGACGTCGAGGATGTATGCCTTCTCCAGGCGTTCGAGCGTCCAACCCTCTTCGGAGGTGGCCTGGCGCAGCGATTCTGGGATCGCCTCTTCGCGGGGGGAGGTGCTCGGCTCGGAAAACCGGATGACGTCGCCCTGGTCCATGATCACGGCGCGTTGCGTGAAGTGTTCGAGCTCCCGGATGTTGCCGGGCCAGTCATAGGCCTGCATCCGGGTGAAGGTGGACTCCAGAAAAATCGGGGCCTCGAGTCCGTTTGCCTCGGCGAACCGGAGACGAAAGAAGTCCGCGAGCAGCGGGATGTCTTCGCGACGGTCGGCAAGAGGCGGGACCACGATGGGGAAGACGTTCAACCGGTAGAAAAGGTCTTCGCGGAAGGCTCCTGTGGCGACGAGTGCGTCGAGGTCGCGGTTCGTCGAGGTGATGAGGCGAAAATCCACGGGGACTTCGGTAGTCCCGCCGACCGGAGTGACCACGCGCTCCTGCAGGACCCTGAGGAGCTTCACCTGCGTGTTGAGCGAGATGTCACCGATTTCGTCGAGGAAGAGCGTGCCGCCTGCCGCGTCTTCAACGAGGCCCCGTCTGGCACGGTCGGCGCCTGTGAAGGCTCCCTTTACATGTCCGAACAGTTCCGATTCGAGAAGAGAATCGGGAAGCGCCGCGCAGTTGACCGCTACGAAGTGCGAAGTTGGCCTCTCAGAGAGCTCGTGGATCGCCCGCGCGACCAGCTCCTTGCCGGTGCCCGTATCCCCCGTGATGAGGACGCTCGCCTGGGTCGGTGCCACCCGCGCGATCAGGTCGAGGACGCGGCGGATGGCCGGCGACCGCCCAACGATTCGGTCGATTCCGCGCTTGCCGGTTTCCAGGCGGAGCTCCGCTACCTCACGGTGCAGCCGGGACCGTTCGAGCGCACGCTCAATTGTGAGAAGCAGGACGTCGGCGGAGAATGGCTTGGTGAGGAAGTCGAAGGCGCCGGCCTTCATGGCTTCGACTGCAACGTCGATCGACCCCGAGCCCGTGAGGACGATAAACTGAACGCCCATCTGGAGCGGCGGACCCGCTGCGAGGACGCCGAGCCCCTGGATACCGGGCAGCTCGAGATCGAGCAGCACGACATCGTAGAAGCTCTCTGCGAGCCTTGCGAGTCCATCCTCCCCCGAAACGACCGAGTCCACGCTGTGTCCTTCAGACTCCAGGAGTCTGACCAGGGATGTGCGTTGCCGCTCGTTGTCCTCTACGACAAGGATCCTGCTTTGGGCCACGGTCCCCTCCTGAGCGCTGCGCCGGGGAACCAAAGAGCGGAGTGTCCCGCTCCCCGGATCCGAGAGATGCCAGGTGAATATCCGCTCGCGGCTGCGCGGCGAGCAACCCCGGTGTGGCGTACATTCGAGGGTCGTAGGCTAGTATGGCGTAATTCCAACTGTTTCCGACGAACGGAGCCCTGGCATGCGTGACCGCGAGTCCGTCACTCGACTGATCCCCGCGCTGGTCGCGGTGCTGGTGATCGTTTCAGCCAGTGTGGGAGGCGTCCTCCTGCGGACGCTGTACGTCGAGGATCTGCGGGAGCATCGTCGAACGCTGGCTTCATTCGCCGCGAGCCAGGATCAGTTGATTTCGGCGGTGGCCCGCTTCAACGCACTCCGGAGTGGGATGGCTCCGGGAGGCGCAGAGGAAGCGACGCTGGGCCAGATTCGCGACGGATACCAGGGGGTGAGCGTTGAGGGGGAGACCGGGGAGATTACCCTCGCTCGCCTCGAGGGAGACAGCATCGTGTTCCTCCTGCGGCACCGGCTGATCGACATGGCGATTCCGGCCAGGATCGCCGTCGACGTCGCCCTTGCTGAACCGATGAGGCGTGCTCTCCGACGCGAGGCGGGCACCGTCGTTGGCTTGGACTATCGAGGCGTCGAGGTGGTCGCCGCGTACCGCTGGATCGAGAGCCTCGGCGTAGGGTTCGTAGTCAAGATCGATAAGGCCGAGCTACGAGATCCCTTTGTGCGGGCTACTTTGCGGGCGAGTCTCCTGGGGGCATTCTTCATCGCACTCGGTTCGCTGGCGTTCCTCTGGCTCGGTTCCGGTGTGGTGGCACGGCTCAAGCGCAGCCGGGCCCGCTACGTGAAGCTCTTCGAGGGCTCGCCGACGGCCTTCATGGAGGTCACCCTGCCAGAGCGGAAAGCCGGATCGCCCGAGTCATTTCACCTCGAGGTGGACGCCTCCGTCACCCTCGTGAACAGGGCCGCTGTCGAGCTCTTCGAGGCGTCCTCAGCGGAGCAGTTGATGGGGTCCGTCCACCGTCTCCTTCCCACCCGCACCATCGTCGAAATCGGACGCATGGTGCTGAAGGGACGGTCGGAGCTGACAATGGCGCGGACCTATGTCGACCTCCGAACCCGAGCGGGGAATCAGCGAGCCGTGTATGTCTCGCTGGAGCGGATGCGGCGCGAGCGCGGTGTTCCCCCGACCCTGACGGTGACGCTCACCCCGGTGGAGGCCCTCGAAGAGGCGCAGGCGCAGGCGGTGTTCATGGGCCGGGTGCTGGAGGAAACCCAGAGCGAAATCTACATCTTCGACTGCGAGTCCCTCCAATTCGTGTATGTAAACCCCTCCGCCTGTCGGAATTTGGGATTCACCCTGGCCGAACTGAGGGGCATGACGGGGGCGGACTTCGCGCCAGATTTCCCCACCGCGGAGAAGATGCACGCTCGGTTCGCACCTCTCCTGAGCGGTGCCGTAAACGGCCTCAGCTTCGAGACCGTGCACCTCCGCAAGGATGGGACGCGGTACCCCGTGCAGGTCTTCATGAACCGATCGTTGCTCGGATCCCGAAAGGTCTTCGTCGCATCGATTCTGGACATCACCGAACGGGTCGCGGCGGAGGAGGCTCGGAAAGCTGCGGCGGATCGAGCGCGGGATTACTTCGACATGGCCGACGTCCTGTTCGTGGTGTTGGACGAGGACGCGGTGGTGACCGATGTGAATGACCGTACCTGCGACACTTTAGGCTACTCGCGGGATGGAATGTGTGGGCGGGTCTGGTACGAGGCCTTCGTGCCGCCGGAGGGAGCGGATGAGGCAGCCAGTCGGTACGAGTCGTTCGTCGAGGGCGCGGGGGAGGGATGGGAGCTGGTCGAGAACCCAATTCTCACCGCCCAGGGTGAGGAACGCATCATCGAGTGGCGAACACAGGTCCTTCGCGACGACTCGGGCGCGGTGACCGGCACGCTGAGTGCCGGCCAGGACGTCACGGAGCAGAGGGAGACCCAGGAGGAGCTGCTCAGGAGTCACGAGGAGCTGGAGGTGCTATTCGAGAACATGCCAATTGCGGCTATGGAGGGCGACTTCTCTGAGGTGAAGCTGTTCCTGGACCAGGTGGCTCCGGGAGATGACGAGGCGTTGCGGGATTATCTGGATGCGAATCCAGACGACCTCCTGGAATGCCTGTCCCGGGTCCGGGTCCTTCGAATAAACCAGGCAGCGGTAGTGCTCTACGGTGCAGGCAGCGTTGAAGAAGTGGATGAACGGACGAAGCGGGGGTTTTCCTACGGAGACCTGGAGGGACTCAAAACGGGTCTCGTAGGCTTCCGTCGCGGTGATTCGGTCACGGAGACGAATGAAACCCACCATCGGGTCGATGGGGAGGCCATCTCGACCCTGGTCCGTCGGTCGCTACCGCCGGGTGCTGAAGAGACATGGGAACGGGTCTTCCTCTCGGTTCTGGATGTCACGCCGATCCAGCATGCTTTGGCCGCTCTACGAACGAGCGAAGCTCTCCACCGCGCCGCGGCCGAGTCGCTGAATGATGCGTTGATCACCTCCGACGAGGTCGGGATCATCCAGAGCTGGAATCCCGCCGCCGAGACGATATTCGGGTACGCCAAGGATGAGATCATCGGACAGAGGGTGATCCGTCTCATCCCTGAGAGGTATCAAGAGGCCCATCAGGCCGCATTCACTCGTGCTTCTGAGCGCGAACAGGCTGAGGCCCGCAGTGTGACTCTGGCTGGATTGCACGGGCTCCGAAGGGATGGGAGCGAATTCCCCATCTCTTTCTCCGTCGCCACCTGGTTCGCGGGCGGGACGGTGCACCATACAGCCGTCATCCGGGATATCACCGAGCAGGAAGAGGCGGAATCTGCTCTGCGGGAAAGCGAGGCCCAGTACCGCGAACTCGCGGAGCGGGCGCACGCGCTCATTCAGGTCGTTCGCCTCGACGGAACGATCGCATACGTGAACGACGCATGGCGCGAGGCGATGGGATTCTCGGGGGAGGAAGGCGAGGGGATGAACCTTTCCGAGTTCGTCGCGCCGGGATTTGAGGAGGATGTGGCTCGGCTCATGGAGTCCGCCCGGCGGGAAGAGGATGTCCCCTCCTTCCAACTTGCCCTGCGTAGCCGCTCAGGGGAGCTGGTCTGGGTAGAGGGCAGCGCGGTTCCCCATCTGGATGGGACACGGGTCCTGGGATTCCAGGCCATCCTCGAGGACGTTACCGGAAAGCGCGAAGACGCCGAGCGGCTGAAGAAACTATCCCAAGCCGTGGAGAAGAGTCCCGTTTCGGTCATGATCACAGATCGGGCGGGGGTCTTCGAGTACGTCAACCCACAATTCACAGAGATGTTGGGGTACACCCTCGATGAGATCCAGGGGAGGACGCCGAGCATCCTGAAGACCGGCCACACAAGCTGGGAGGAGTACGGGGAACTCTGGCGTACCATTCTCGCGGGACGCACCTGGAGAGGCGAACTGCTCGACCGCAAGAAGAATGGCAGCGTTGTGTGGGTGAGCGCGTCGATTTCTCCCGTCATGGACGAGGCAGGAGAAGTGACCCACTTCATAGGGGTCCACGAAGACATCACCGAACGGAGGGCAGCCGAGGAGGCGTTGGCTGAGGAGCGCCTCAGCCTCCGGCAACGGGTGGAAGAAAGCACCGACGAGCTTCGCCAGGCCAACTGGGAGTTGGGCCGAGCCGCGAGGGCGAAGGATGAATTCCTCGCGAGTATGAGCCATGAACTACGAACTCCGTTGAATACCATCCTGACGATTTCGGAGAGCCTCGACGAGGGAGTGTACGGCCCGCTTCGTGGAAAGCAGACGGAAGCGCTTCAGGCCGTGATGGAGAGTGGGGATCACCTCCTCGAGTTGATCAACGACATCCTCGACCTCGCGAAGATCGAGGCGGGTGGCGTGGAGCTGAACATCTCGGAGGTGAATGTCGAGGCTCTCTGCACCGCCGCCTCACGCTTCGTGCTGGAGTCTGCCAACAAGAAGAATGTGAGGGTGTCCGTCTCGATCGACTCCGACTGCGGAACCATCCTCGCAGATGAGAGACGCCTCAAGCAGATCCTCGTCAACCTTCTGGCGAATGCAGTGAAGTTCACACCGAGCGGAGGGACGACGGGTCTCGAATTCTCGACTGATGAGGCGCGAGGGACCGCCGACTTCACGGTCTGGGACTCGGGGATCGGCATCGAAGCCTCGGACATTGAAAAGCTCTTCAAGCCATTCTCGCAGGTCGATACAGGCCTCGACCGCCACTACGAGGGAACCGGGCTGGGTTTGGTGCTCGTGGCTCGAATGGCCGAGCTCCACGGTGGGAGCGTGTCGGTACAGAGCTCGGGGATCGGTAAAGGGTCTCGTTTTACCGTGTCACTCCCGTGGGAACCTCGGGGCGAGGATGCGCCTCAGGTACCGATGGTGAGTGAGGAGGGCCTGGTAGAGGCCCCGCAGGTATCCGGGGCCGATCCGCAGAAGGGCCCGCTCGTTCTCATCGTGGACGACAATTTCCGGGCGGCCAAGACCCTCTCCGATTTTCTTCGTTCGCGGGGGCTTCGGGTGGTGATCGCGATCAACGGGAAGCAGGGCCTCGCAATTGCTCGTGAAGACCATCCCGCGCTGATCCTGATGGACGTGCAGATGCCGGGCATGAGTGGGATGGACATGACTCGAGTGATTCGCCAGAGTCCGGGAATCTCAGAGATCCCGATCATCATGGTCACCGCACTCGCGATGGACGGAGACAGAGAGGCGTGCATTGCGGCAGGTGCCAACGACTACTTCTCGAAGCCCGTGCGCCCGAGCATCCTCACCGACCGGATCCTCAGTCTGATCTGAGCTATCCGGGGGCTCCCTAGGATTCGGACCGGGGAAGATAGACGTCGAAGGTTGTGCCCACGCCCAGTTCGGAGCGGACGGTGATCGTGCCCCCGTGCCCCTTCACGATGTCCTGAACCATCGCCAGCCCGAGGCCGGTTCCGCCCTCGCCCTTCGTCGAATAGAACGGCTCGAAGATGCGCGCACGCGTGTCCTCATCCATGCCCGTTCCATCGTCGGAGACGCTGAGGTGTACCCCCGGTCCTCCACCATTCAACTGTTGTGGGTTGGCGTCGGCCGGGAGGGACGCAGCGGCGATTCTGATTTCCCCTCCTGGTTCGATTGCGTCCGAGGCATTCATCACGAGGTTCACGATGACCTGGTCGAGTTGGGTGCGGTTTCCCGTCAGGGGAAGCGGTTCACTCGACACATCGAACCGGAGCCTAGCCTTCTTTCCGGCCATGTGAGCCAGAACCGGCTCGACCCCGCGAACCACCTCCGACAGGTCCAGAGATTCGTGATCGTGGCTATCGCCTCGTGCGAAGGTCAGGAGATGTTTGGTGAGGTTGGCGCCCTGCTCGGTGACATGGATGATGTTCGCGAGGTCCTCCCGGTGAGGACTCTCGGGCTCGAGGTTCCTCGAGAGGATCTCGGCGTCCATTCGAATGGCCTGCAGGTAGTTGTTGAAGTCGTGGACGACTCCGGATGTCGCGCGGCCGATCGCGTCCAGGCGCTCGGAGCGCTGGACCGCCTTCTCGAGATGCCTCCGCAGGGTGACGTCGCGGATGATCAGTTGAATCCCCGAGCCTTCATCCATTGGAAAGGCGCCCACGGAAATCTCCGCGTCGAGGATCGCACCCGTTGTTGTCACGAGCTTGGCGTGGAGAGGGACCGCGGTCTCAGGATCTACGAGCACGGCCGCTCGTGCGTCGTCCCACTCCTTCCGGGAGGTAGGGTCGAGGCAGTCTTCGAACGGACTCCCAACCCAAAGTGCTCCATCAGCCGGCGAAAGCATCTTTCGAAACGCCGGGTTGTTCAACTGGATGATGCCCTCGGCGTCCAGGACGGCGATGCCGTCAGGGGAGAAGTCAATAAGGTGCGCTACCCGCTTCCGTTCGTCGGCGAGGTGGCGGTATCGATTGAGCGTTGTGACTGTCCGAACGCGGGCCCGAAGCACCTGGCGGTCTGGGGGTTTGGTCACGAAGTCGTCTGCCCCAGCCTCGAAGCCCTGAACTCGGGACGCCTTGTCATCCAATGCGGTGATCATGATGACGGGGACGTCGGCGGAACTCGGGTTGGCGCGAATCCTTCGGCACACCTCGAAGCCGTCCATGTCCGGCATCATGACGTCGAGCAATACAAGGTCAGGCTCGTGTTGAGCGACCTTTTCGAGCGCCGCCGCACCGGAGGCTGCCGTAATCAGCTCATAGCCGTCGCCCAGCAGGATCCCCCGAATCGATTCCAGGACCAGCGCGTGATCATCAACGATAAGGACGGTGGGGTGCACGGCCGAACCAGCGTTAACGACCATCGGTGCTATTCTCCAGGTCTTGGGTGACGGACTGTGAGCCGAGGAGCTCCAGAAAACTCTTCACGACGCTCGGATCGAAGTGCCCTCCCTCGCCTGCTGCGATGTGGGCCCGCACGCGGTCCTCGGTCCAGGCTTGTCGGTAGGGGCGATCCTCACGAAGTGCGTCCCATACATCCACTACGGCGAAGATGCGCGCTGAGAGGGGGATCTCCTCCCCAGAGAGGCCCGAGGGGTATCCGCGCCCGTCCCAGCGTTCGTGATGGAATCGGGGGATGTCGAGCGCCGGCGTCAGGAACTCGATGGATGCAAGCCAGCGGTAGGCGTTCTCCGGATGTTGACGCATCACCTCCCACTCCTCCGGGCTGAGCGGGCCTGGCTTGAGGAGTATGTGATCGGGCACGGCGAGCTTTCCGACGTCGTGGAGCAGCGCACCGCGTCGGATGTCGGTGAGCTCGTCGCCCTCGATTCCGATGCGCTCGGCGAGCGACACGGTCATTTCGGTGACGCGGCGGGTGTGCCCCTCGGTCTCCTTGTGGCGCAGATCCAGCGCCTGCACCCATCCCTCGAGTGTGGCGTCGTAGGCCGTCGTGAGGTCGGAGTTGAGGCTGCGTATGGTGCTGAGCTGCGTCATCCGCTCCGAGATATCGCGAAGGATGAGCTCGACCCCGTCTCCACCATCGAGGGGGAACCTCCCTGCTGAGACCTCGGCATGAAAGCGCGTTCCGTCGGCCCGCTGGAATTCAACCTCCAACGCCTGCGTGGACTTCCCGATCTGTACGACGCCATCCAGGAAGCTCTCGAACTCCACGTGCCTGTCCGCCGGCAGGTACTCGAGTAGCTCTGTGCCGGCAAGCGGGGAACCGGGCTTGCGTCCGAGCATTCGCCCCACCTCGGGGTTTGCCATATGGATCGTGCCTGTGGCGTCAACCACTACCAGGCCATCCCTGGATAAACTCAGCAGCCGGTCGACCTTGGCCCGCTCCATGACGAGACGGCGATAGCGGTTGAGGCGGGTTATCGAACGCACCCGCGCCCTGACCTCAGCGCGGTCGATAGGCTTCGAAATGAAGTCGTCGGCGCCCGCCTCGATCGCCTGTAGTCGGGATTGCCGGTCGTCGAGCGCCGTGATCATCACCACCGGCACCTCGGCAAGCTCTTCGTGCTGCCTCAGGCGGCGACACACCTCGAACCCGTCCATACCGGGCATCATGACGTCGAGCAAGATCACATCAGGCACGATCTCCTGAGCGATTGCGAGCGCATCGGGTCCGTTGGTCGCGGTTGCCAGGGTGTAGCCCTCGGGGGTGAGTACACCTGCCAACGCCTTGAGGCTACCGAAGTCGTCATCCACGAGGAGGATCTGCGGGACGTACGCAGCTTGGGTCCGCACAGGGCTTGCAGTGCTCGGGGTGCTCGCTTCGGTCACGTCGATAAAGCCTCCGACGGTCATGTGCACGGTCTGCGGAGAGCCCAAAAATCGCCTTTGGGTGGGCGATCACTACCCCTTCCAATATGGCCCGGGGCCTGCGCGAATGATAGTATGCGGGTACATATGAACTTTGAAGGAAAGATGGGGAAGTTCTTGAATTCCGGGATACGACTGGGGTGGAGTGACGTCGCCGCGAGGCCGATTGGTGAAGCGCAGATCCTCATCGTTGATGATGAGGAGGTCGTACGGGACAGCCTGGCCAGGCTTCTTACCTCCGAAGGGTTCTCGGTTCGGACCGCAGCCTCTGCCGAGGAGGCCGATCATTGGGTATCGTCGGCTCGGTTCGACGCGATGTTGTTGGATGTCGAGCTGCCCCGCATGAACGGCGTGGAGTTCCTGGGCTGGGCGCTTGAACGCGATCCGGAGCTCGCCGTCATCATGCTCACCCCGCACCTACCTCGTGAAGCCCATTCATCCGGATTTTCTGCGGCTTGCGCTCCGCGACGCGCTGGCGATGAGGTCTGTCCTGATGGAACGCAACCGCCTGATGGAGTCGGACTGAGGCACGACGTGGCCGGGGGTGCCGCCGGGGCCAGGTGGCCCCGACGGCGAACCCCGACGGAGTGTGCGAATTACCTACATGCCGTCCAACATCGACAGCTCGGGGCGCAGGCGGAGGATCTGGCTCTCCGTCCAGCTGACGGCCCCGGTGACCTGAGCGAGGATCTCGGCAGCCTCCTCCGCACCGTACTTCTCGACCATCGCGGCCCCCATCGCTGCATCTCCGTCCGCCGAGGCGAAGCCGGCCCAGTTATTCGAGAGCCCGACCAGCGTCATCATCGGCCCCGTCCCGCCTGACACGAGCGTGCTCATCACGTAGTAGAACGGGATATCCTCTCCTACGATGACCTCGTGGAACTTCTGGATCCCGGCGACGAACTCCTGTTCGTGTCCGGACTTGAGGTGAAATTCCGTGACCTGGAAGAGGCTCAACGCCGTGACGTCGTCAGGGAGACGGACGATGTCCTCGTTCATGGTGCTGATGGCACTCGAAATCGACTCGACGGTTGGCTGAACGGTAGACATCCAGTGGGCGTTTGCGGCCGCGTTGAAGTCCCCGGACTCGTACTCGTCCATATCGGCCCAGCTATGGTCACCCGAGCGGATATAGTACGCCCCGAACTCACCGGTGGCGACGTCGTAGACCTCCCAGGTCCATGGGTCTCCGTTGGCTTTTCGCCATTCGATGTGCGCCTTGAACGCAGCCTCGAAGGCAGCTGGGTTCCCGGAGTTGGGCGTCACGGTGTACACGACATCGATGATCTGGGACTGAGCGGGCTGAACCACGAGCGCGAGGCAAAAGGCCACGGCTACGGATAGATACCACTTCGGGTTTCGCATGGGGAATCCTCCAGGGAGTTAGTTGGCGACCTCCGCTTCGGCGGGACGAGCGGGACCGGATAGATAGGGCGAAGGTGGACGGGAGGGCAATGAAAAAGTCCTGCGGAAGGCACCACCCGCTCACGAATGTCGGCGCACCCCCGACTCAGTCCACTAGATCGCGTCGAGGAGCCCGAATACGTCTGCGACCTGCTTCCAGCCGACCCGCATGAGGTAGTCGTTTCGGCGTCCGTACGACTTGATCCCCAGCACGAAGAAGCCCGGCTCGGGGTTTGTGAGCGTCTCGGGGCCGAGGCCGAGGCTCGCGGTGTCGAGGCAATCACCGCCGGCGCCGCTCTGCCCGAGGAGGGCGGCCGCGAGCTTCATGGGGCCGGAGGTTGCCCAGCACTCGTGGAACTGAAGCTCCCGGTAGAGCTGGTGGTCTCCGATCCGCCCCGTAAGCGCGAGGATGTGGTCAACGGTGACCTCGGTTACCTCGATGACCTCGGTTCCCTGAGCATCGCGACCGTGCCGGAGGTGGACCGTCACCTGAGGCCCCGAGGAGATATGATCGATCACTGCATCGGTGAAGATTCGTAGGGTCGCGGGAGGATTCTCGGCGAGCGCGGCGCACTCACGGGCGAGCTGAAGGCGCTGCCGAAGGGGATCGTCGTCGATCGGGGAGGGCGCTGCGCCGCGCAGGACCCAGACCACCGCCGTGTCTGAGGTGCGTGATGCGAGTTCGACCAGGTCGCGGACGGCGTTCTGGGCGGAGTGGCCGCCCCCGACGACCAGCGTCGTCTTACCGCTCCAGCGTGCTTCGTCGGATGCGACATCCGGAATCTCGTAGCCGATGCGACTCGACGCGGCGGACTCTCCCGGAGCTGGGATCCCACTCTCGCCCGCCGGGTTGGGGACCGTATTGCCGGTGCAGTCGATTACGACCTCCGCCTCGTCGGTCCACTCCGACCCGTCCGCTCCCGTGACCAGGAGTCTGAAGGGATGCTTGGCGCGGGCTCCCGTGCCGATCTCCTCGTGCTTGAGCAGGCCCGCTCGGCCGATGCGGGTAACGCGCATGCCGCAGCGCAGGTTGGGTCGCAGCGCCGGAAGATCGGCCACCGGCTCGAGGAGCCTGGAGACCAGGTCGTCTCCGGTGGGGCATTCCTCGCCGCTCGGTACCTCCACGCCAGCCGATGTGAGGGCGCGGGTCATCCGCTCTGACACGATCATCTTCCAGGGCGTAAAAAGCCGAACGTGCCCCCACGATCGAATCGTCCCGGCCACCGCGTCGCCCGCTTCGTAGATGGTAAAGGGGTAGCCGTGTTCGGCTGCGGCGAGCGCGGCTTCGAGTCCGGTGGGACCCGAGCCCAGGATTGCGATGGAGGGGTGGCTCACGCGTTCAACAGCGCTCTAGAACCGGGAGCGTGCCCGCTCGCGGGCGGGCAGGACCTCGAGGCATGTGGTCCACCACCCGGTCAGGATCGTCTCGATGAACTCGGGTGGAAGGTCTTCCTGGTGCATCTCCTCGGCGAGCGCGTCGTGATCGTAGGCGAGAGGTACAAGCTCGACATTCAACCCGGCGTCAGACATGTCGGCATCAGAGCCCGAGAGCATCGCGTACCACACGTTCTGGGTGCCATCGTTCGCGGGTCGCCCGATGACGCCCACGTTCACGACGTCGCGGCCCGAAGGAAGGTGGCGATGCCACTGCAGGCCGCTGTGGGTGCACAAAATGGCGTCACATGCGTTCTCGGCGCAGAGTGCATCCAGATAGGAGGGGGGGGTGGTGGACTCGAAGAGGAACTCGTTCACCCGCCGGGGCGACCCGTGCACCAGCAGCAGCTCGCGCTCGCCGACCTGGACCCGCCTCCGTTCGGGTAGGGCCCCCATATAGGCCTTGAACTCCGGCGAGCAATTCTCGGCCGTGTACCGGTACGAGAGGGCCGCAAAGTGGTTGTCCCTGGGGTCGGCATAGCCGCAGTTGCAGTCCTCGCTGCCCGATGCGAGCGACGCTTCGTAGTTCCCCTGGATCGAGCGGATGTCGTGGGCGTCGAGCAGCGGCCAAACCGCCTCGGGGTTGGGGCCGAAGCCCCCCAGGTCGCCGAGGCAGTACAGCCCCTCTGCGCCTCGACGCGTCGCATCCTCCACGAGCGCCTCAAGGGCGAGGTGGTTGTTGTAGACCCCCCCGAACACCGCGATGCGCTGGAACGGTCCCTCTACAGGGAGGTCGTCCTTCGGGGCATCCAGAAAGCGTTCGACCTCGGCGGCCCGCTCCTCGGGTGAGAGCTGTCGGCCGAATTCCGTGACGGTGTGGCGAAACTCCTCGAGGGGTATGAGGCGCTCGCCGGTCGTTGCCATACCCTCGTGTCGCTTCAGTCGGGCACGGATCTCGGCTCGGCGCTGCTTGGCCGCATCATCTTCTGGAACACGCCGGCTCATGTGCGGCAGGTCACCTGGTAGACGTGGCATGTCCAGCAGGCGGGATGTCCGAGGGGGAAGGCATCGAGGGTATCCGCCAATCGCTCTCCCATACGCCCTTCCGGCTCGTTCACGAGTATGGGACAGACCCACACACCCTGTTCGGTGACCATGCGGCAGCTCGAACACTGGAGGTGTCCCCAGCCGGAGCACGGCTCATCTTCGGCGGTGAGCGTCTGCCACTGCTCGTACGGTTTGTCGCGTTCGGCCTCGGCTCCCAGCTGGAACACGGGGAGCACCTTGAGCCTTGGCCGGGCGATTCCCCGATCGCTCAGCAGCTCCATGAATCGTTCCCGCCCGCCGACGCTTCCATTGTCTGCGTGCACCTCGGTGACCGTCAGCACAGGGTTCAGCCCAGCCGCTTCGGCGTTCGTCGCCCCCGTCAGAATGCGCTCAAAGGTCCCCTCGCCCCGAATGGGGTCGTTGGTCTCGGCCGAATAGCCATCCATCGAGATGCGGAGGTCGAACGAGAAATCCGAGGCTTCGGCCAGCCCGGCCAGGCGCCGACACCGGTCGCTGTTCAGGAGCAGCCCGTTCGTGAGCACCGTGGTGGGCCCCGCGGCGAGAGCCGCCTCGACGATCGCTTCCATCTCTGGGTTGAGGAAGGGCTCACCCCCGGTGAAGTAGTACTCCTTCACACCCAGAGTCGCGGCCTCGCTCAGGTAGCTCTCGACCTCGGCAAGGCTCAGAAAGTCGTGGGTGTAGTTCGTTGGCGAGCACGAGATAAAGCAATGGGTGCACGCAAGGTTGCACCGCGTACCTCCGACCTGAAACCAGAGGGTGTCGAGCGCATCGAGGCTGACCGCGGGCGCGACCGCCTCAGCAACAGGCGCCCGGTTCACAGCAATCTCCCTCCGCGTTGGTTGTGGCATCGTAGTCCGTCCCCTTGGTCTCGCGTGGGTGGCGGAGGTCAGAGTGGGTGCAGTCGAAGGGTTGCGCATCGTCGAGCGCGATCGACTCGCGGGGGAGTACCAGGTCGAACTCGTCCTCGTACGGCGCCCTGCTATAGATGTTGAAGGTCTTGTCGCAGACCGCCTGGCGTTCACCCCGCCGCAATCTGTGCCCGTCGTCGTCGAGGACCTCCTTGAAGGGTCCACGGTAGATGACGGCCTGATTCCGCTCCCAGCAGGGGCCTTCCTTGCCCTTGAAGGCTTCAACGGTCAACGACCTGAATTCGATCCCGTTCACCGTCCGCCATGGGTCGTGCTCTCGCTCCAGCACCCTGATCCCGTAGAACCCCGCGTCCTCAAATGCGGTGAGAAAGCCAGATTCGGTGAGCGCGCCGGAGATACATCCACTCCAGAGCTCAGCGTCCATCTGGAGTTCCTCGGGAATCAATTCATCCGAGACGATGTCCGAAATCACAGCCCGGCCACCGTTCTTCAGAACGCGGTGGATCTCGTTGAAGAGATGCCGCTTCTGGTCGGTGGCCACCAGGTTGAGCACGCAGTTCGAGACGACGACGTCGACCGAGTCGTCCGCTACCATCGGCTCAACCAGGCGGAGCTCGGCGGTGATGCGTTCCAACTCGAGGAAGCCTTCAATGTTGTTCACGGGCCGAGCGGCGAGCCGCGCCTCGAGGGAGTCGAGATCGAGTGCGAGATCCTGAATCCGGCCGCGACGGAACTCGACATTCGCGAACCCGGTGCGCTCGGCGACGATGGGGGCGTTCCGGCGTGCGACCTCGAGCATGTCCGGGGTCATGTCGATACCGATTACGTGGCCGGTCGCTCCTACGACCTGTGCCGCGATGAAGCAGATCTTTCCGGTCCCGCTGCCGAGATCGAGGACGGTCTCTCCCTCGTTCAGGTACCGGCTTGGATCCCCGCATCCGTAATCCCGCTCGATGACTTCGTCGGGGATGATCTCGAGGTACTGCGGGTCGTAGTCGACCGGACAGCACAGTTCGGCCTCCCGCGCATTCGCGGCCTGCGCGTAACGGTCGTGCACCGCGGATTCGGATGTCGGTACGCCGGTCGTTTCAATGCGGCTCAAGATCACTACTCCAATCGGGCATGGACTCTACGGGTCGGCTCCGGAACGTCGGGTGGGCTCCCCATGCCAATCTAGCCTGGCGCACGGGGCGGGACAGGGCCGGGCAACGTTGGAGAGTGAATACGGGGGAACCCGTAGAGGTTGCAGGGTGGTCGTTCGGGACAGCCTCCTAAAAGTAGGTGGCCAACCCGAACTGGTACCCGGCCCTCACCGAGGTCGGGTTCCCGAGGAGATCTCGGTGCCACTCGCGCCGGTAGTTCACCCGAAACACGGTACCGTCGGTTGGCCGGAATGCGACCGTCGGAACGATCGCCGTGGTGTCATCGAATATGTTGCCACCGGTGCTCGAAAAGCTCCCCACGTTCATGTCCACACGCTCGAGCCTCAATCCCAATTCTACGGTGGATGCCTGAGAGTACCCCTGAAGCTGCGGACGCCAGACCGGGATCGTGACATCGACGTGCCCCCCCCACTGTCGGCCCCCGAAGACCTCCTCCAGGCTGGGGGGGATATCGACATCCGCGAGCGCAAACTCGGCGCGGATCTCACCCCACGGCTGCGTCGTCTGCGCATCGAGGGCGAAGATGCTGACCCGCCTCGATTCGTCGACCCGGTCGCCCTCAACCCTGAAGCTGTTGTAGTGCCCTGTGTAGAACGATCCCCCGACCTCGCCGAGCCCAGGCCAACGGACGCCCAGCCTACCGCTTACTGCCGGCGACCCGTTGTTGTCCTCTGAGAACTGTTCGTTGGACTTTCCGGATGGAATGTGGGTGCGTCCCTGGTCGTTCACGACGATCCCGTCCTGAAGCCCATTCGTGAGGTAGAGGTCGTAGGAGACGGTGGCCCTTCCAGGGAAGAACTTCCCGAAGACCCCGAACCCGACCTCCGAAAGCGTCGAGGGGATGATCTCCGTCGAGACCAGCGGCCGGTCCACGAAGTCCCACTTCGGGCTGTCGTGGTTCTGATTGAAGAATCCGATGGGGGGCAGAAGGATTCCGGCACGGAAGGAGAGCGAGGAGTTGAAGCGAAAGTCCAGGAGTGCGGTCTCGAGCGCGATTTCCTCGGCCCCTTCCTCGAACTCGAGTTCCGAGATGAACCGGATCCGGGAGCTCACCGAGGAGAATATGAAGATGTTGAACCGGCGCAGCTCCATCGTGAAGCCGTCGCCGATTCCGTCTTGCTTGAAGTAATTCGTGGTTCCTTCGAGGTACCCTCCGATTGCGGTCCTTCCCACAGATGTGATGAAGGGACGGTCGTAAATTCCCTCCTGTGCGAGCGTTGTGTCCGTACCGGCACGCAGGGTATCGGCCTGAGCACTCGCACGAAGGGGGGCGGCGAGACACAGAAAGGCAGAGAGGGCAATGCTGCTGGCGAATGTTGTCCCACGGTTCATCTTCCTACCTCCACATAGATCTGGTCGCCCGAGACCGAAACGGGGTAACGGGTCAGGGGTCGTTCGGCCGGTCCCCGTAGGACCTCGCCGCTGAATGAGTACTCGCTGCCGTGGCAGGGACAGACGATGCGATCGGCCTCTGGCTCCGCCTCACATCCCTGGTGCGTGCAGCGGGTGAGGACCGCCGAGTAGCGGTCCTCGGTGTGTCGATGCAGGTAAATGGGCATGGGGTCCTCGGTGGTGCGGAGCAGTACGCCGGGTGCGGTGTCGAATTCAGCCCGGGAGACCCGCAGGACGTTTCCCTCCCTGCGGAACTCGGCGAAGGGTACGGCGGCGCACCCGCTCAGCCATGCGAGACTCCCACAGCAGGCGGCCCCGACGGAGGCGTTTCGGGCCTTCTCGAGGAATTCGCGCCGGTTCAGCTTGCTCGGATCCATGGGGCTGCTGGTCCCCCCTTTGAATGCCATCTAGAGGGACCGCAAGTATGCCAGGAGGCGTTCCTGGTCGTCGGGGCCAAGGTCGCGAAAGCGGGTGCGGCTCGCGGCGCTCTCGCCTCCGTGCAGTTCGATCGCGTCCCTCAGGCTCGTAGCGCGACCGTCGTGCATGAAGAAGCCCTGGCCGCCCTGAAAGCTGCCGCTCAGCCCGACGCCCCAAAGCGGCGTCGTTCGCCACTCCGATGTCGATGCCCGCCCCTCGGTATATCCGTCGTCGAGCTCGGGGCCCATGTCGTGGAGGAGGAGGTCGGTGAACGGGTGGAACTCCACCTGGCTGAGCTGACGAATCTCCGAAGCTCCCGTGCGGAGGGAGGGGAGGTGGCAGTCGGCGCATCCGACGGTGCCGAAGAGTACCTCACCCGCCATGACCTCGGGATCGGTGGTGTCGCGGCGCAGCGGTTGGCGGAGGGTCTTCAGGTAGAAGACGAGCGAGTTCAGGATGCTCGAGGAGATTTCGGGGTCCGCAACGCCGTCTTCGGCAAAGTTGCCTGTCTCCCGGTTCAGAAGATCCCGAGGCAGGATATCGGTGGTGAGCCCCATGTCCTGGAGAGAGGCGTTCACGGTCTGATGAAGCAGGTTGATCGCGCTCGCCTTGCGGCCGAAGCGGCCGATGAGTTGGCCGTTGATGTCGATCCCTCGGGAGGGGAATCCCCCCTGAGTCAGCGCCTCGAGGTCAGAGATCTCCGAGACTACAGTGGAGGCGTCCACGAGCTGTACGCGACCCGAGATACCATCCCCGTCCGCATCATCCGGATCTTGAAGGCGGAGGAGCGTCGTATCGTCTACCGCCTCGAGGAATCCGAGCCCTGTAACAGCGGGGGGCATGAAGGCGGCTGCACCGGTGATCTCGGATGGCAGGGACTCCGGGGTGAATCCCGGAAGGGCGCGATCCTGCAGTTGAGGCCCGCCGAGCTCACGGAGGGGGTCGAACCCACCCGCGCCCATGCGCCCGAAGCGGGTGAGGTTGAAGACGATGTGCCCCTTGCCCTCACCGATGTGGCATTGGTCGCAGGATGTCGCGTTGAAGATCGGACCCACACCGTCTGCGGCCGTGAACCGCCGCGCGAACGCTTCGTCCCCCGCCAGGTGGACCCCGAGTTGGGATGGCGTGAGGTCATCCAACGGGGCGTCCAGAACCTTGTTCTCGTCGGGTGCATCCGGCAGGAGGACGTCGCAGCCGCCCACGCCGAGCGGGATGAGGACTGAGATCAGCAGGGAACGACACGTGATGTTCATGCGCAGTCGCAGGGTGGGGATGAAACCGGAGCCAGAAGATTTAGGCAAGCCTAAATTTCACCCATGAGACGCATCTGTCAACCACCTTGGTGTCGCATCGGGTCGGATTCCCTATGGGAGTGTGGGATCCGGGACTGCGATTTCGCTGTATGTTGGTGCAGCTTCCGGGGTTCACTACACCGGGGTGTTCATTCAACCGAGCGAACCGTGCGTAGGCACCTACTCCTGGCCAGGGCGATCATCGTGCTTTCCGGAGGCCTGTTGGTGGGCTCTCCATCCGTTCTCGCGGCGCAGGATTTGGAGCTGGGGCGCCCCACCGTTGGCCTCGTACTCGGGGGTGGTGGCGCTAAAGGGGGTGCCCACATCGGAGTCCTCAAGGTGCTCGAGGAACTTCGTATTCCGATCGACTACATCGCCGGAACGAGCATCGGTGCGGTCATTGGAGGGCTGTACGCATCGGGGATGACGGTATCTGAGATCGAGGCGCTCTTAGCCTCACTCAATTGGCAGGATCTCATCTCCAACACCACCCCGCGGAGGTACCAGCCCTTCCGTCTGAAGCTCGAGGGTGCCGACATTCCATCCCAACTCGAGCTCGGGTTCAACGACGGGGGTTTCCAGTTTCCCTCGGGAATCCTTTCTGCACAGCACGTCGAGCTCGCACTCAAGGCGGCAACCCTCCCTGTCGCCCAGGTGCAGGACTTTCGCGATCTGCCCATCCCGTTCCGGGCTGTCGCTGCCGACCTGGAGACGGGGGCCGTCGTCGTAATTGATCAGGGAGACCTCTCCTCAGCGATCCGTGCGAGTGCCTCTCTCCCGGGGATTTTCGCACCCATTGAGCGGAATGGACGCCTGTTGATCGATGGCGGGATCGTGATGAACCTCCCCGTTGAGGTTGCCAGGGCGATGGGAGCTGACGTGATCATCGCCGTGGATCTCACCGCTCCACCCATGGAGGCTGGGGAGCTCACCAACGCTCTCGCGATCTCCTCACAGGTCTTCCGCCTCAATACGCTCCAGAACGCGATTCCACAGCGCGAGATGCTTCAGTCGGGCCGGGATATACTGCTTCTCCCCGATGTCGAGGATGTGGCGCTCGCCGACTTTCGGGCGCTTCTGGAGGCGACGGTGGCTGGCGAGGCCGTCGCCCGCGCGCACACCGAAGATCTCCGGAGGCTCGCGGTTTCGGCCGAGGAATACAGCCGACTCACGGGTGAACGCGGTCGGGGAGATCAGATGGACTTCCCGGTGGACTTCGTCCGCATCGAGGGGGCCACTCGACTGGATCCCGACATCCTGCGGGGCAGATTAGACCTCCGGCTCGGGCGCCCGTTGGCGGTCGACGCGCTCAACGACGCGCTGAATCGATTGTTTGCGACGGGCTTCTATGAACGTGTGGATTACAAGCTGGTGCACGCGGAGCCGGGAACGGGGGACGAGGGAGATGGCCTGGAGGTCCACGTCACGGAGAAGCGATGGGGCCCCGGTTTCCTGCGCCTCGGGGTCGCGATCGGAAACGACCTCGAGCGAGGCCGGAGTGGCTTCAGTTTGCTTGCGAGCCACTCCCAGACTCAGATAAACCGCCTCGGCGCTGAGTTGGCGACCTCGTTGCGGATCGGCGAGGCTCAGGCGGCACGGGTCGAGTTCTTCCAACCCATCGACCGCGGAGGGCATCTCTTTGTTGCCCCGCGTCTCGAATACCAGGAGGAGTCGCTGGAGCTCGCTGTGACCGGGGCCGGCGAGATCGATCGCGGCGTCCGGGAGTTTACGGCGGCGGTGGCTTTGGGGATGCAGTTCACCGACTGGGGAGAGCTGCGAGTGGAGGTGCTCAGGGGCTCTGCCAACGCGCGGAGCCGCGACTCGGGCATTACGAACGCAGATGTGGGTGCTATGCTCGCCCGACTCTCACTCGATCTTCTCGATGATGCCGCGTTCCCGACCAGCGGCACGCGGGTGCGGATCGAGGCCTTCAGATCGGCCTCGGCGTTGGGCGCAGACCCCAGCTATACCCGGCTCGAGGCTACCGGGCTCGCGGCGTTTTCACGTCGGAGTACCACTCTGCTACTCGAGGCGCGGGCAGGCACCTCTGCGGGAACGACTCTACCGGTCCATCACGACTTCGCCCTCGGCGGATTTCAACGACTTTCTGGAGTCCGTCCACGAGAATTCCTCGGGGACAAGTACGGCTTCGGCCGGTTCGGCCTTCGTCGCAAGGTCGGGACGCTTCCGACGGCTCCGCAGCGTGGAGACTTCTTCGTAGGGGCCTCGGCAGAGTTCGGGCACGTGTGGACTGAGGCCGAGGACGTGAGCCTGGGCGATGTGGATTTTGCGGCGAGCGTCTTTCTGGGTGCGGAGACGCTGCTCGGACCCATCTATCTGGGTTACGGTCTCGCGGAAACCGGAGACGACACCCTCTATCTGTTCCTTGGACGAGCCTTTTAGAAGGCTGTTGAGGAAGTGGTGTGGCCGCGCGACCCCCGCTTCGCGGCGGTGCCTAGGTCTTCGCGTGTTCAGGGTAGGAGAGACAACGAGTCGTAGCCAAGGCTACGGCGAGGAGGAAAGACGCCGTATGAACCGCGAAAGACCCCTGCGCCCTTCGGGTTACGGGCAGCACAGCACGATCTCCGTCGTTGGACCGCCTCGAGGTAGCCACGGCTATCCCTTCGGCGGCCCGCCTGGGATCTCGCCCTGCGGTGCCCGTAACGCGGCTCG
>JAZDDA010000212.1:0-30465 GCA_036679625.1 Gemmatimonadota bacterium
GAACGACGGGTAGCTCGCCACATGCTCTGTACACATCAGCGTTCAGGGACGGACGGCGGTGGGGGGGCGGACCGGCCAATCCAGGTGCTGCTATGGTACGCAGGGGGGGGGCTTATGCGCAAGAGGGCGCAAGAGCTGCGTGTAGCTGTGGGACGGCGAAGCGAGGAGCTGACTTGGTCGGGCTGACGTCGCGTCCAGTGCGTGCTCAGCCCGGCAGCACCCCACGCCCACTCACCGACGCAGCCACGTCTCGAGGGTCAGGAGCGCCCAGAGCCTCTGCGCGTAGTCGAGCTCCCCGGCAAAGTGGAGCTGTGCCCGCGATAGCACGTGATCCCTTTGCAGCCACTCCCACACGCGCGCGTCCTCGGTCAGGAGCCGCTCCTCGAGTACCCGGCGCCACGCCGGCGTGCGGAACCACTGCGCGATCGGGGCGGCGAACCCACGCTTGGGCCGGCGCAGGATCGCCCGCGGAATGTCGTCCGCAAAGGCCGCGCGCAGGATCCGCTTGAGGGTGCCGCCCCGACGCAGATACCGCTCGGGGAGCCCGCCCGCGAACTCCACGAGTGCGGTATCCAAAAAGGGAGCCCGCAGCTCGAGCCCATGCGCCATCCCCATGCGGTCTGCCTTCACGAGCAGGTCGTCCGGCAGATAGGTGCGGAAGTTCGCAGCCATGGCCTTGGCGAGCACGCTGCCCGGCTGGGCATCCATGGCGCGCCGCACTGGCTCGGCGAGCCCGCTCGCTCCCTCGCGCAGCCCGGGCAGATCCGGCAGCCCAGGCAAGTCGAGCAGCTCCGGCCTGAGCAAACTGCTCATCTCGCGGGGAAAGAAGCCCACCCAGTCGAGCCACCGCTCGGCGGGCTCCTTGGCCGCCGACTCGAGAAACCGGACACCGCGGCGACGTAAGCTCCAGAAATTGTCCGGTTTCCCCAGCGCCCCGAACCCAAGCGCTCCGAACCCGCGCGCGCCCACCCCGCACATCCACCCGGGAAGCCACGACGCCACCTCCATGGCCCGGAAGCGCTGATATCCGCAGAACAGCTCGTCCCCGCCCTCGCCGGTGAGCGCGACGGTCACCTCTTCGCGGGCGAGCCGTGCGGCGTAGAAGGTCGGGAGCGCAGAAGAATCGCCGAAGGGCTCGTCGTACGCCTCCACGAGCGCATCCAAGGTGCTCAGGCACTCCGCGCCGATGCGCAGCTCGGTGTGGCGTGTACCGAGATGGTCGGCGGCGAGCCGCGCGAAGGGCGTCTCGTCGTAGGCGGGCGCGTCGGTGAACCCAACCGAGAAGGTGCGTACGGGTTCGGGGCTGAGGCGGGCCATCACGCTCGCCAGCACGGTCGAGTCCAGGCCACCCGAGAGGAACGCCCCCACCGGAACATCGGCCACCATGCGGCGCCGCACCGCCGTCTCGATGTGGTCGCGCACCCTCTGCTTGGCGGCCTTCCAGGGCACCGGCGTCCGCGCGAACGAGGGAGCCCAGAAGTGCGAGACGGTGCCCTGGCCGGTGCGGTCCCACGCCCTGGCCGACGCCGGTTCCAGCCGGGTGACGCGCCTGTGCATGGTGGCCGGCGTCGGCACGTACCCGTACGCCAGGTACGACGGCAGCGCCGCAGGCTCGAACTCCAGCTCGGCGCCGGGCAGCGCCGCGAGGCCCTTCACCTCCGAGGCGAAGGCGACGCGGTGGTCGTCTTCGTACACGTACAGCGGCTTGAGCCCGGCGCGGTCGCGCACCAGCAGGAGCCGGCGCTCGCCTTCGTCCCAGATCGCGAAGGCAAACTGGCCCTCAAGGTGCTCGGCCACCCCGCCGCCCCACTCGCGGTAGCCGTGCGCGATCACCTCGGCCTCGCCCCGCGTACGAAAGCGGTGGCCACGGTCTTCGAGCTGAGCTCGCAGCTCCCCGAAATTGTAGATCGCGCCGTTGAGCACACACGCCACAGCGGCGCTCGCCCCCCCGGTGGCGTCCCCGCCCTCGCACACGAACGGCTGATCACCTGTCTGCAGGTCGAGGACGCGCAAACGGGCGTGTCCGAACACACACCTCCCGCCAGGTGAACTCCACCCGCCTACCGCGTCGGGTCCCCGGTGCCGCAGGCGGTCGACCATGCGGTCTACAACGGAGCGTGCACCGGGGTCGGGAGGGCCTCCCGCCTTATACAGAACCCCCGCAATGCCACACAATGCTCAGGCCACCGTCCGCAGGATGTCGGCAAAGGCATCCGCCACGGCGCTCACCGAGTAGTTCGCAACCACGTGGGCTCGCCCTGCCGCACCGATCCGGCCCCGCAGCTGGGGGTCGGCAAGCATGTGCTCGGCCGCATCCAGCCACACCTCGGGACCCGCCGCAAGGCAGCCCGTCTTCCCATGAATGACCAACTGGGGGAGCATGCCCACCGGCGAGGCGATCGTCGGGACGCCACACGCCATGTACTGAATCGCCTTGAAGCCGCACTTGCCGCGGGTCCACGGATCGTCGGGCAGCGGGTAGAGTCCCAGATCGAGGCTGAGCACCTGCTCCAGCTCGCCCTCGGCAGACCACGGCACGAACTCGACGTCGAGCCCGGTGAAGGGCTCGGGGGCGCGGTTGCAGATCACCACCAGGCGAAACGGCGTGCGGGCCTGGAGACGAGCGAGTGCGGGAAACAGCTCGGTCAGGTAGGGCAGAGTCGAGTGGGTGCCGATCCACCCCACGCGGGGCACCTCGCCCCCGGCGGGGTCGCTGGCGCCCGCATTCGGCCGGAACGCGTCGGTGTCGAGCACGGTGGGCATCACATGTACGCCCGCACTCTGGCCCTCGCCCGCACCTTCGGCGGCCTTGCCACCCCTCACCCCTCGGGCGAAGTCGGCCAGGTAGTCGTTGCCCGCCATCACCGCGCCGGCATGTCGGCACAACTCGGCAGTGCGCTCGGCGGGGCGCCGGAACGACCCGAGGAGCGGGGCACGTCCCGGGGCCTCGAGGTGAACCGCGTCGTCAAAGTTGTAGACGAGTCGCGCACGCCTGGCCCGCAGCCGGCGAAGAAGCCCTGCGCCCATCACGGGAGCGAGCTCGCGGTGCACGATCACCACCTCGCCCTCGCCCACTCCGTCGATCTCGCGGCGGCGGTGGCGGAGTCCGCCGAGGAGCGCCGCAGCCTTCGCACGGGAGGTGGCCGTGGAGTAGAGCGTGGCGTAGACGTCGGCGTCGAAGAACGGGAGGACCTCCAGCTCAATGCCCCGCTCGCGCATCGGCTCCACGAACTGGAAGATGCGAATCCTCGAGCTCGGGCCCGCCATCGGGTAGGGGGTGAAGGCGACTACCCGCATGGTTCGGCTCCTGGTGGGTCGACCCCGCGCGGCACCGCTCCGAGCGACGCGTACAGCTCCGCGAGCTTCGCCACCCCGGACCGCAGATCGTAGAGCCGCTCGGCGAGTGCGCGGGCGTCTCGTGCCCGGTTTGAGCTCGGATCGTCGAGCACCTCCACCGCACGATCCACGACGGCCTCTGGGTCGGTCTCGGGCCTGATCGTCCACGCCACCGCGGAGCCTTCGAAGTGTGCGTCGAGGTCGCCGACGCCCGACGTCGCCACCACCGCGAGGCCACTCGCGAGGTACTCGGCCACCTTGGTGGGCGCGCTCGCCAGCTTGGCGTGGTCGGGGCGAACGAACGACAGCCCCAC
Organism: Gemmatimonadota bacterium; assembly: GCA_036679625.1. Lineage (GTDB taxonomy): Bacteria > Gemmatimonadota > Gemmatimonadetes > Longimicrobiales > Gaopeijiaceae > JAZDDA01. Next base: position 3,651 of record JAZDDA010000212.1, read on the forward strand.
ATCCGCAGCCGCGAGCCACGCTGGCACCTCTGCCGGAGTTACCGCACGCACCAACGGCGACGTGCCGAGGGCGCGAGCGCGGGCCTCGGCGAACTCCACCTCGTGCGTGAGCACCACGAACGACCCTCCGGTGCGCCGGCGAAATGCCTCACCCACCCGGAGCGTGAGGTCGGCCAGGTACCAGGTGCTCAGCGAACCGGAGTAGATCATCACGGGGCCGTCGGAGAGGCCCACCCGCTCCCGCGCCACGGCCACGTCCTCGGCGGGCGAGAATCGATCGAGGTCCACGCATGTTGGGATCACCGTCACCGGGGCGTGTGGCACACCGGGCGCGAGGTCGTCCACCGCGGCTGCCCCCGCCTCGGTCAGCTGAATGATCGCGCTTGCATCCGTCAGGAGTCGTCTCTCGGCGGCGCGTGCGAGGCGGGCGGTGAGGCTCCGCTCACCCCACACCCCAGCGCTCACCCGCTCGTCTACCCAGAACCCCCGCATGTCGAAGATCCAGGGAACGCCTGCCCTGCGGGCGAACCGCCGAGCCATCATCCCGGCAACATAACTACGGGCATGAACGAGCTGCACCGGACGAGCGCCGTGGAGCCGCCGCGCCGCACGAACGCCCATGAGCACATCGTATGCGGTGGCGGCCAGCGAGAACCGCTTGTGGTACGGAAGCGGCGTCCACCCAACACCCCCGTCCCCGAGCCTCTGCCTCACCTCGTCGACGTCGCGCTCGGAGCCCAGGCGGTCGGGCTTCTCGAACGACACGAGGTGCATGCCGAAGCCCTCTTGGGCCAGGCCGAGCACGTACGGGAGCACCTGGGACGCCCCCAACGGGTCCAGGGCCCCGGAGTAGGAGAGGTAGAGTACGCTCAAGTGGGGAGGTAGCTCCTGCGAGTCGATATCTCTGGGTCGCCGAAAATCGGGGAAGCGCCTAAGATTAGGCCGCACCGTGGAGACCTGCCACCTCAGGCACATTCTCAGTCACCTTTTCCCGACCGGAACCGGCTTCGTTCATGCCCACCACATCACCGATTCTCTGGGTCATCGACTCCCTGGGCGTGGGTGGTGCCGAACAACTCCTCGTCAATCTGGTGATCCCGCTCCGGGCGCGCGGATTCCCGGTCACCGTCGCACACCTGTACCCCACGGCAGACCTCGCCCCCGCGCTCCGCGAGCACGGTGCCGACGTCGTCTGGCTTGGGGCGAAGACCCGCGCAGGCCTCCCGCGCGCCGTCGTCCGGTTGATGCGGCTCGCCCGCGACGTCCAGCCTGCACTGGTGCATGCGCACCTCTTCGACTCGAGCATGGTCACGCGCGCATGTCGGGGCGCGATGCACACGCCGCTTCTGCAGACCTACCACAACCTCTCGTACGCCTACGACGAGCAGACGCGAGGCCATACGTCTCCGCGGGAACGCCTCGACCGCATGACCCGCTCGAGGGTGGACGGCGTGGTCACGGTGTCGGAGGCGGTGGCCGCCGACTGCCGTGCACGCTTCGGCGTGGAGCCCCGCGTGATCCACAACGGCATCGATGTGCGTGCGCTCGCTGACGCGCAGGGGGGAACCGGGCTCTGGAGCGACACAGCCGAGGCGACCACCCGCGTGGTCTCCATCGGCCGCATCGAACGGCGCAAGGGCCAGGACATCGCGGGAGACGCCGTGCGCCTCCTGCGCGCAGAGGGTCGCGACCTCGAGCTCGTACTGGTGGGTGGAGCCCACGACCCCGAGGTGCTGCGTCACGCGCTCGGCCAGGCCAAGGGCGAGCGCGACCGCGAGGCCGGCGTACGCTTCGCCGGGCCACGCGACGACGTTCCCGCCATCCTCGCCGAAGCACACATCATGCTCAACACCTCGCGCACCGAGGGCCTCCCGCTCACCGTGCTCGAGGCGATGGCCGCCGGCCGCCCCGTCGTGGCCACCCGGGTAGGCGGCGTCGGGGAGCTCATCACGCACGGGGAGTCCGGACTTCTCGTGGAGCCCGGCGAGCCACCGGGCGTCGCCCAGGGCGTCGCGCACGCCGTCGCCGAGGCGCTGCGCACCCTCATGGACGACCCTGAGCGGGCCAACGCAATGGGCCAACGAGCCCAGGCCATCGCCCGGGAACGCTTTTCTGCGGAGGTGTGCGCAGACCAGTACGCCGACGAATACGCTCGTCTGATCGAGGCCCACGCCCCATGAGGCTCGCCCGATGAGCCTCGACCGAGCCACCCTGGCGATCCTGGGCGTGGCGCTGGTCCTCCGCCTCGCCGTCGGATGGACGGCCCCTACCCCAACGAGCGCGGACGCCGCGCACTTCCGCGTGCTCGCCGAGTCCGTGGCGGCGGGCGCGGGCCTCACCGAAGAAGACGGCACCCCGGCGGTCTTTCGCCCACCCGTGTACCCCACGGTGCTCGGCGGCATCTACAGGGTGTTCGGCCCCTCGGCCCGTGCCGTGGGGGTGGTGCAGGCGCTTATGGACACCGTAACGCTGCTCCTCCTGTGGTGGCTCGCGGCGAGCCTCCTCGGACGCCAACCCGCCCGCTACGGCCTCGTACTCATGGCTCTGGCGTACGCCCCGCTCGCCGCGGTGCGGCTCCACCTCACCGAGACGCTCGCCACCCTGCTCCTGGCGGCCACCGTCGTCGCGCTCGTGCGGGCGCTGCGAGGCAGCAAAGGCGCCGCTGCCTGGGCGGGAACGGGGGTGCTCAGCGGCCTTCTCATGCTCACGCGCGGGGCCTTCGTCCTCTGGCCCGTCGTTCTCGCCGGGTACGGGCTTCTCGCCCTTGGGCGCCGACGGGAGTGGAGGCGCTCCGCGCTGATCCTCGCCGCCGCGTTCGTTACCGTGCTCCCCTGGCTGGTGCGGAACCAGATCCGTGTCGGGTCTCCGATGCTCACCAGCCAGGTCGGCATCACCGCCTACGCATCGTATGTGCGCGAGCCGGGGCAGCCCTACGGTGTACTCACGCGGGACTCCCTCGTCGCAACAACCCAGGCGCTCACGCCCGGCGAACGCAGCAGCCTGCTGACCCGCGCCACGATGCGCTGGATCGTGGGGCACCCGCTCCAGGTGTTGAGGGAGATTCCGGTGAAGGCGATCTACTTCGCCGCTCCCTTCGACTGGGAGATCATTGGGGGGCGCGCGCTCAACTACTGGTACATTCTCGTCGCACCGCTCGCTCTGCTCGGGTGGGTGGGGCTGGTGAGGCGCGACCGCCTGAGTGGCCTGCTCCTCGCAAGCCCAACCGCCTATCTGCTGGTCATCTCACTGATCTTCTATGGGAGCCCTCGCCTGCGACTCCCCAGCGAGTATTTCCTTGCACTCCTGGCGGGGTATGCGCTCGCTCAGTGGCGATCCACCAGCGTTCAGTCTGCGGATCCAGCCGCCGAGAACGGTGGGGACGGCGAAGGCGGCGAGGACGGCAAGGCCTCGTCGACCAACGCGGCAAATTTCGGCTCTGAGGCGAGCAGCTCTTCGTAGCTCCCCCGCGCGATGATCTCGCCGCCATCCATCAAAAAAATCTGATCGCACCCTCGCACCGTCGAAATCCGGTGAGCGATCATCACCACCGTTCGCACCCCGGCCATATTCCGAATCGCGCCCAGCACCGCCTCTTCGGTGACCGAATCGAGGGCACTCGTAGCCTCGTCAAAGAAGAGGACATCCGGAGAATCGTAGAGGGCTCGTGCGATGCCGATGCGTTGCCTCTGACCTCCACTCAACCTCACGCCGGCCTCACCCGTGCCGGTGTCCAACCCCTCGTTCAGCGATCCGACCAGCTCCTCCAGGTTTGCCGCGCGGGCGGCCCGCTCGATGGCGTCCAAGTCACGCTCCTCGGGAGGAATCCCAAAGGCGATGTTGCCACCGATCGAGTCGTCGGTCAGAAAAATCTCCTGGGGCACGTACGCACACCTGCGCGCCCACGCGACGTGCGCCGCCCCGGCGAGCTCCTGATCGTCGAGCCGGAGTGACCCCTTCTCGGCCTCCAGGAGGCCGAGCATAACGTCCACCACGGTGGTCTTCCCCGAGCCGGTCGTCCCCACGAACGCCACCCAGGAGTTCCTCTCGATCGTAAGGTTCACTCCGCGCAGCGCCGGCCCCTCGGCCCCAGGGTAGGTGAACCAGAGGTCGCGCACCGAGAACGATCCCCAATCCGCCGGGGGGTCGTCTGAGGCCTGAGCATGGCCAGCACCATCGATCGCGGCAGCCGCCGCCCGGGCCGCGTCACCCGACAGGTCCGCGGCCAACTCCCGAACGACCGGTCCGTAGAACTGGAGCCGCGTCACGGCGTGGAAGGCGTGCTGAAGCGCGGGGAGGAGCTTGTAGCCGGCGAAGGCGTACAGACCAACCCGAGCGATCAACGCATCGGTCGTCCCGCCGCGCGCCAACAAGACGAGTACGATTCCGACGATGCCTCCAAATGCGAACGTCTCCATCACGAAGCGAGGCATCATCCCGACCAGGTAGCCGTTTCGGATCGTGTCCGAGTAGACCCGCGACGGACTGGAGAAGCGTTGGACGAAGGCCTCCTGCCTCCCGAGGATCATGACGTTCTTGATTCCGGTGAGCGCCTCGCCGGCAAAGCGGAAACGCTCGCTGTTCGCCTCTGTTCGTTCCATACCCAGGCGGGCCTGAGTGCGCCGCACGAGCAGGTACATCAACGCGTACGCAGCCCCGAGGGTCCCCATGATGAGGAGCGACATCTGCCAGTCGACGACGAGCAGCAGCCCCAGGATCCCCACGATCACCCCGGTATCCGCGATCAGGATCACGAACTGCATCACGGCCCCGTCGGTCACGAACGCGACCTCCTGAAGCAGTTTCTTCGCCATGTCCGACGTGTTCCTGCCGAGGAAGTATCGGTAGGGACGGTGCAGGTAGTTGCGCAGCAGATCGACCGAAAGGCGCTGGTGCTGGTCCCAGACGAACTTGAAGGTCGCCCACGTGGCCAGCGCAGAGAGCGTGTTGGTCACGGCGAGAATCACGAGCACAGATCCGCCGAGGAACGCGATGAATGCGGTGGGGGTGGAGAATCCCAGCGACTCGTACGCCCGCCCGAGCAATCCGACCTCGTCTACAAGCCCCGGTTTGGCGACCAACCCCATGAAGGGCATGATCGACGCCACCGAAAACGCCTGCAGCAGGGCGACCGCCAGCGAGAGCAGCACCACCCACACGAGCGTCCTCCGCTCGCGAGCCGTCGACAGCCCGATCAGCGTACTGAGCGTGTTCCTCAACCCCTCCTGAGCCGGAGCGGTGTTGTCGGATTCAGCGTCGAGCACTTGCCGTCCTCCTTGTCGGGGCAAACGTTCCCGTCGGCGATAGGCTAGTGTTCTGTTGCGAAAGTTCGCGAGCCACAAAAAGGGTCGGGGCGCCGAGGGTTCAAGGCGGGATGACGAGGCATAGCCAAAGCTATGGCGAGAAGTCCCAACGCCGAACCCACGGATGCACCGCGCCCTTGACTGGCCGAGATACTTTCGTAACAGGACACTAAAGGTCGTTGCAGAAGCTAAGGGCGCGAGGCGAGAACGGGCAGGGCCATGGACCCCAGGGTCACCCTCATCATATCCACCTACAATCGCTGTGCGATCCTCCGCGAAACGCTCGATGCGGTCGCGGGGCTGCGCAACGATATCCCCCACAATGTCGTCGTTGTGGACGACGGCTCGAGCGACGGCACCCCCGAGCTCCTCAGCTCCTGGGCCGATGCGTCCCCGCTGCACCGCGTAATCGAGCGAGCCAACTCGGGCGCCATTATGGCGCGCAACAACGGCGCGCACGCTGCCACCACTGAGTTGTTGATCTTCATGGACGATGACATCCGGCCCGCTCCCGGCTTCGTTCGTGCCCATCTCGCCGCGCTCGAAGCGCACCCCGACTGCTGGGTTACGGGGCCGGTACCCGATCGCGTGCCGGCAGACACTTCGGCCTGGGGCCGGTACCGAGCCCGCGCAGTGCAGCGGTGGGAGGCGGCGCTTCCAGAGGGCCCAGCCCGGGACGCCGGCTGGATGACCGCCGCCAACGTCTCGGTGCGGCGCGAGGAGTTCCTCGATCTCGGCGGCTTCGACGGCACGCTGGCGATGGGCGGCGAAGACCTCGACCTCATGCTCCGCGCCCGCGAAGACGGCATCCACCTATGGTTCGATCCCGCAGTCGCCGCCGAGCATCACGATTCCTTCCTCACCCTCGCGAGCTTCTGCCGGCGCCAGGAGCGGTACAACGAGGCCGTGGTATCCGTGTGGGAGCGACACGGCACCAGTAGCGGCCTCGACCACCGGATCGAGCAGCCGCCCCGGTCACGGCGCAGATGGACCGGCCGAGGCATTCGCAGCGCTCACCCGCGAGCTGGTCGCTTCGCGGGTGGGATTTCCACTGGTGCATGGTGCGGCGGCGCTGGGCCAGGCGGTCGGCCTCTCCGACCGGGTACAGTTTCGGCTCTTCGATGCTGCAGTGGGTGGTGCGATTCGTCGTGGCATCCGCCGAGGGCTCAGCGGACGCGGGCTCAGCGGGAGTAGGCTCAGGGCCTGACCACGAATTCGTGGAATCCATCCAGGGCGCGACTCCGCGCCTCGGCCAAAGTAAGCCTGCCGCCGGACTCGTCCGCCCACGACCCCCACGACCCGTAGGCTCCCAGGGCACCGAAGAGCGCCTCTACGGCATCTGCGCGCTCCGCCTCGGGCAGATACGGCGCGTGCGTCGAGAGATGCAGCGCCGGCGTGTACTCCTCGAGGTAGGGCTGAAGATCTGGGAGGAGTCCAAATTCACTCCCCTCGATGTCGATCTTCATCACATTGATGGGTGGCGGCTTCACGAGGGCCCGCCACGACTCGAATCGAAAGAACATGGCCTCCCTCCCATGCTTCTTGTCTGGGGTGAGCAGGCTCGCCTGGCTATCCCCCATCCCATCCCTGAAGCTCGCCATCCGCCGGGGGCCATCTTCGGTCGTGAGCCCCGCGTTGAAGGGGAGCACGTTGTCGATCGCGTTCAGCTCCAAGTTCCAGACCAGGTAGCGGTATGCGGTCGTGTCGGGCTCGAAGGCGTACACCTGCTTGCAGCGACGCGCCGCGAACAAGGTGATCGGACCAATCCACGCTCCGAGGTCCACGAAAACGAAAGAGGGTTTGAGGAGGTCCCGCAGAACTGCGAAGGTCTCGGGCTCCCACGTCTCAGCGGCGGCGGCTTCCCAGAATGTGAGGTTGTGGGGGTCACACGAGGTGGGCACCCCATCGAGCACGATGTCGTGTCGTCGACGCAGGAGGTTCCTCGCGACCCGAATCCGCTTCATGAACCGGCGGACGGCACTCATCGGCGGTACCTGGAGCCCCTCGACCCTCGCCCGGCGATTCGGCTTCGCCATAGCCGGGTCTGCCGAAGCACTCGATCCTGCACCCAGTAGACCCCCACGCCGGTGAACACGAAGAAGAGCGGCATGATCTGGGCCCGATGGCGGTAGGCCGTTCCAAAGTTACCCTCGACGAGCGCGTAGCTGCTGACTACCACGAGAAGCACCGAACCAGGGATCAAAAGCCGAGCCGCGCCACGTCCCAACGAGAGGCGAAGGCCCTGTAGCGAGAGGAGGAAGAGTGGATACCAGAGCAGCGTCTCGGGGACGGCTGTGAGCTGAAGCGTCGTGTCGACGGCCCACGGAAATGGCGCAAAGAGGAGATACGCGATACCCAGCGGCAGGTACCGGAGCGCACCTCCAATGGACTGCGTATCCGCGCCGACCCCAAAGGCCGAGACGGCGTTGCGCTGGAGTCCCTCGCGCATCAGCTCGGCCGCGGCGAGTGGGTTGTCGGCAACCACGCTAGAGAAGAGGCCAACCCGCTCGGCGAGAATCGTGAGTCCAATCACCACGACGGTCCCGAAGATGAGCCGGGGCACGATGCGGTCCGCACGCGCCGAGACCAGGATTCCCATGAGCAGCCCAGCCATCACCAGAAAGGCCATATAGTCGCGCAAAAGCGTCAGCCCCAGAACTCCGATCAGGAAGGGCCACAGGTCGCTGACGCGATACCGCTGGGCAAGTCGAGCCCCATAGAGCACGATGGCCACAACGAACACGGTGGCCAGAGCGTCTCGAATGTTCAGGAGCGACCAGAGCACCAACGACGGGAAGAAGGCCGCGAGGACGGCCGATGCCCTCGCCGGCCGAAACCCGAGGAGGTCACGGGTGAGCATAAAGGTCAGCAGCGCCGTCCAGACACCGGCGAACATGTTGACCATGACGAGCGCGAGCGCGGAGTCTCCCAACACCACGTCCACGAGGGCATTCAGGTGGTAGTACCCCGGGCGCCACCCGTCACGAATCGCCTGGGGTGCAGGCGCGCCCGCCATCCAATAGTCACTGATCTGCCGACCGATGCGCTCATAGGCGATGGCATCCGGCGCAAAGAAATACGGTCCGATCTGAAAATGGATGATGACGGCAAGCAGAAACCGGAGCCCGATCGCCGCCAGAAACAGGCTCAGTAGAAACCGCCGCGCATCCGCATCCGGCTCCTTCGTGATCCACCAACGGGTGAGTGCAAAGAAAACGAGGAACTCCACCGACAGGGGAACCGCGACCCCGGGGTTCGTGATGGAGCTGAACCCAATTATGGCCGCACCAAGAACCATGAGCGTGACCAGCACCATGGCAGACTGGCTTTGCCTCACCCCCCGGAGCCCTCCGCCGTTTCGCGGGAGGGGGGACCGGCCGGAATCCCTGCGAGCCCAATCAGCCCGATAAAGGCCCACAGATGCCTGAAGTCCTCACTTGCAACGAACATCCCGTGCACCGCTACCGCGATCACCGCAGCCGCGAGCGCCATGTGACCCCGCGAACTCACCTGGCGAAACAACTCCATCACGAGCAATCCGAGCGCAGTCATGAGCAACCCGAACCCCACGAGCCCGAACTGCCCGAGCAGGCTCAGGTAGACGTTATGGGCATCCCACATCCGGAGCGGGCTCCCCACCTCTCCAACCGCTGGAACAGAGGCCAGGGCGGGCGTCGCTCCCACTCCAGTGAACGGTGCCTCTCGCACCGTCTCGAGGGTCGACACCCAGATGGCCGGCCTCAATCCATCCGTCGTGATCGAGAACGCCGGCGTGCTCAAATCGAGCGGCGCCACGAGCCCCCAAAACGATCCGACAACGAGCACGACTCCCGCAAGGCTGATCGCGACGGGTTGGGGACGCTTGAACCTGAGCGGCCCTCCGCCCCTTTGCCGCATCTGAGAGAGACCGAGGGCGATCAGCAGTACGCCGACCCCTACCCACGCCGACGTCGTCATCAGTGCCAGGGTAAAGAGCAGGACGCCGCCGCCCACCATTGAGGCCCAACGTCGGGCCCCCGGTCGATCCGGCCAACGCGCCCAGAGAAGCGCCCCGGACACCATCAGATAGTCACCGAACATGTTGGGATGCGGAAACGGGCCACGCGGTCGTGGAAACGGAAGGCCGTGCACTCCACCCCCCTGGTACACCATCGACTCCGCCCACGCCTCGGGCCCCACCAACACAGGAATCCAGAGAACGGCAAGAGCCAGGACCAACCCGACGAGCCAGGCATCGGCGGCCTTTCCAAACTCGGCCCCGGACCAGAGGATGGCGACAGCCCCCAACGCCATGGCAAAATAGGCACCGCCCTTGAGCTGGGCGTATGTGGGATCCGCAGCCCACGCCGACCCGAGTGCCACATAGAGTGCGAAGAAACACAGGAGGACCGCCGCGAGGTGGAACACCTGCACACCCCGGCGCAGCTCGATCACCCCCGCTCCCATATTCCGCACCCCGAGTCGCAACAGTTCAGCGCCGGCTACCCCCAGGAGCACAAGGAGTAGCACATCAGAGAGGTTGGCCGACGCGCCGTATATCTGGGCTTCCCAGAGGTGCCCTAGAGGCAGGGCCGCCAGATATACGTACGCCGCATACCGGAGCACAGGCGTCGCACGAGCCCTCCATGGCGCATCGGCAGGAACGGGAGACGGCGGTGCCACCTCCGACGCCGGTAGATCTCCGCTGGTGAGGGTCATCGCATCCGCATGATTGAGCATTAGCCTACCTACGAATCACACACTATGCCTCCATCCTTTGCGGCGCCACCGCCTGGACGCAGAAGAGCCTCCCCGCTAGAAACGAGGAGGCTCTACCGACTTCTATTCGCACACCCGAAGGCGGCGTTGGACTCAGCCCGCGTCGGCCACCTTCATGGGTGGAGCCTTCGTGATCTTCCCGGCCGAGATGCACGACGTGCAAACCCGCACACGCCGCCGCTCACGCTTGTCCGTGATGATCTTCACCGTCTGCAGGTTCGGCAGCCAGCGCCGCTTGGTCCTGTTGTTCGCGTGGCTAACGCTGTTCCCCGTGGAAGGGCGCTTCCCGCACACATGGCATACTCGTGACATTTCGCTTCCGTATTCCTATCAGTTGCCCGCGAGGACAACTTCGCTTGCTTCAAGAAAGTTCACTGCGAAGGTGACAATGATCTTGTCCCCCTCGGCGATCACACCGTCCAGTACCCACTGATCTGCAACGCCCTCGCTCATCTCCCGAACCACTCCAACCACGACCAGCTGGTCTCCCACGGCGACCGTCATCCCATCGGCGATCAGCGTGGAGTCCATCTTGATCAGGTAGGGCTCGGGCTGCCCATTCACACCCGGGATCTGAATGAAGAATGCCGTCGAGCCAACGACGCCCGGCACGACCACAGGTCCAAGGCGAACCCTGGTTCCGTCAAAGGCCATCGGATCAGCACCAAAGGTGTCGACCGCAACATCCAGGGCAACCGCACTCTCATCTACCTGTGCATCTTCTTCAACCACCGCCACCTCTGTAGCTCTTGCCTGGACATTGAGCCAGTACATAAGTCCTACCATGAGGAGGAGGGCGACTGCCATGAAGATGGAGCTGAGGTTGCTTCCGCGAGTTCCGGTCGCTGCCATGTCTATGTCCGGTGTAGGGTCTCGTGCTGTTTCGACGAAGGCGACAGTCTAATCGACCAACTCGATGAGCGCCATCTCAGCAGCGTCACCCTTACGATTCCCAAGCTTGAGAATCCGTGTGTAGCCCCCAGGACGCTCGGAGAAACGTGGTCCGAGGTCATCGAACAGCTTCCCGAGAGCGGCGCGGTCAGAGACCTTCCGCCCCGCAATCCGCCGAGCATGAAGGTCACCCCGCTTCGCGAGAGAGATCAACCGCTCCGCAAAGGGTCTCAGTTCCTTGGCCTTGGCCGTAGTCGTCTCAATCCGCTCATGCAAAAAAAGCGATGTGGCCATATTGCGGAGCAGTGCGCGCCTGTGGCTCGCGGTCCTGGATAGGGCCCGCCCCTTCTTACGATGCCGCATGGTTCCTCGCTACTCCTCTTTAGCTTCGGCGGGCAGGTCCTCTTCGTCCATCTCCATGAAGAAAAGCTGTCCGTCGTTGCCAACCTCTATGGTCATTCCAAAGCGAAGCTCCCGCTCGTGCAGGAAGTCCGAGATCTCCTTGAGCGACTTCTTGCCGAAGTTCTCAATTCCGAGCATTGCCTCTTCCGAACGCTGCACCAGATCACCCAAGGTCTGGATGTTCTCCTTCTGCAGCGAATTCCTGGATCGGACGCTGAGTTCCGCGAGATCCTCGATGGGACGCTCGAAGAGGTCCCTCAGGCGATCCGAAACCGGCACCGCACCGGGAGGCGTCTCCTGAGGCACACCGCCCTCTCCAAAGTAGAGCAGATATTCGAAGTGTCTCCGAACCAGCTCCGCGCCGTACCGAACAGCGGCCTCGGGATCGATCGAACCGTTGGTCTCGACCTGCAAGGTGAGGCGATCGAAGTCGGTGCGCTGCCCGACCCGCGTCTCCTCGACCAGGAAGTTCGCCCGGCGAACCGGGTTGTAGATCGAGTCCACACGCACCAGGTCAACCGGAGCGCTCTTCGGCATCGGATGCTGATCAGCCAGAACGAAGCCGCGACCCTTGTTCACCGACAACTCAATGGTGAGGGAGCGATCCTCCTCGAGGCTCATCAGATGATGATCCGGATCCATGATTTCGACGCCGCTGACGGGGTTGATGTCCCCCGCAGTGATCTCGCCAGCCTTCTTGACGTTGATTTCAAGCGTCGCCTCTTCGACATCGTCGTCAAGGAGAACCACAAGGGACTTGAGGTTCTGAATGACCTGATGCACGTCTTCGACCACACCCGGAATCGTCTGATGCTCGTGTACCACCCCAGCGACTCGGAAGGCCCACACTGCGGACCCCTGAAGCGAGGAGAGAAGTACCCGGCGCATCGAATTGCCAAGCGTGTAGCCATACCCTCTTTCGAGGGGCTCGAGCACGAATTCTGCGCGGCGACCATCTTCGCTCGCCTCGCTTACCTCGATCCGCTCGGGAAGAACCAAACCAGTTAGATCTACCTGCACTGAAGCCTCCATTACTTCGAGTACAGCTCGACGATCAGCTGCTCCTGGACCGCCAGCGGAATATCTTGCCTTGTAGGACGGCGTGTCATACGCCCGACCCGCTTCTTCTCATCCAATACCAACCACTCCACCATCGGCGGACGCGTCCGCGACTCGAGACTGCCCTGGACCGTTGCGAGGTCACGGGACTTGCCACGAATCGCCACCTCGTCCCCAGGACCGGCGTGGAACGACGGCACATTCACCACCCGACCGTTGACCTCGACATGCCTATGCCGAATCAACTGGCGGGCCTGAATCCGATTAGGGGCGAACCCCATCCGGAACACGATGTTGTCGAGTCGTGACTCGAGCGTGATCAGCATGTTCTCGCCCGTAATACCATCGCGCTGTGCGGCGCGATCGAAGAGCGTGCGGAACTGCTTCTCGGGCAGTCCGTAGATCCGCTTCACCTTCTGCTTCTCGCGAAGCTGAACTGCGTAGTCGGACTGCTTACGCCGCCGTGCCTGCGCCGGACCGTGCTGGCCTGGCGGGTACGCGCGCCGCTCAATGCCACACTTTTCCGTGTAGCACTTCGAGCCTTTCAAGAAGAGCTTTTGCCCTTCCCGTCGGCATAGTTTGCAAACTGCTCCAGTATATCTTGCCATACCCTCGTCTCGCTTAAACCCGTCGCTTCTTCGGCGGCCGGCAGCCGTTGTGCGGAAGCGGTGTCACGTCATGTATCGATTTGATCTGCAGGCCTGCTGCGGCGAGGGCCTGAATCGCGGACTCGCGCCCGGACCCTGGACCCTGCACCAGCACATCCACCCGCCGGACCCCAGCAGCAACCGCTTCGCGGCCACACTGCTCCGCCGCAACCGTCGCAGCGAACGGGGTCGACTTCTTTGAACCCTTGAAGCCGGCCTTGCCGGCGCTCCCCCACACCACCGTGTTACCGGCGTTATCGGTGATCGTAATCAGCGTGTTGTTGAACGTCGCCCGGATATGAGCGACACCCTCTGCCTCTACGACCTTCTTTGAGCGTCGCTTGGTCGTCTTTGGTTTTGCCACTGGTCCCCACCTCGGTTTATGGGTCGGTCAAGATCCACTCTGGATCGATCGACCTACTTCTTCAGAGCCTTTTTCTTTCCTGCGACCGCGCGCTTCTGCCCCTTATGGGTTCGCGCGTTCGTGTGGGTCCGCTGCCCGCGTACCGGGAGACCTCGGCGGTGCCGCAATCCGCGGTAACAGCCGATGTCCATGAGACGTTTGACGTTCATGGAGATCTCGGTACGCAACGCACCCTCAACCTTTACGTTGCCCTCGATAGCACGGCGGATTGCATTGACGTCATCGTCCGTGAGGTCGTGCGTCCGCCGGTCTGGGTCAACACCAGACACCTCCAGGATTTCTTTGGCCTTGGTGGGCCCGATCCCGAAAATGTAGGTCAGTGCGATCTCAATCCGTTTTTGTCTCGGGAGATCAACGCCTGCGATACGTGCCATTCTTGTGTCTCTTCAGCTTTTGATTTGCCGAACACATCGGTTGGAAAAGGTGGCGAAAGGCGTTGGGCCAACGAGCCCAACGCCTTTTCCCGGCCCATTCCGGCCGACAGTATTATCCTTGGCGCTGCTTGTGCTTCGGGTTCCGCGAACAGATCACCCGTACGACGCCTCGTCGACGGACAATCTTGCAGTGCTCACACATTGGTTTGACGCTGCTACGGACCTTCATTCGAACTCACTTTTTCACGCGTTTATTGCATAGCTTGTAATGATAACCAAAGCACCCTACCCCTTCAAGGCACATCGCCTACCAGACACAAACACTCATCTAGGAGGCCGGAGCCACCTGGTCTTCAACCGCTCGATCTGGCGAGTCGGCCCCCGCCCGTAGGGCAGTCAGGATCCGAGGTTCGCCGCCTGTAATGGCGATCGTATGCTCAAAGTGAGCCGATCTTGAACGGTCGGCGGTAACGACTGTCCAGTCATCCTCCAACGTTTGGATCTGCTCGGTACCGAGGCTCAGCATCGGTTCGATCGCGATCACCATCCCTTCCCTGAGGCCAGGCCCCATCCCGGGACGTCCTGTATTCGGAACCTGCGGCTCCTCGTGGACCTCACGCCCCACGCCATGGCCTACGAGGTCTCGCACGATCGAGAGGCCCGTGCCTGCCACGACCTCCATCACAGCCGCGCCAATGTCGCCCACATGGTTGCCCCGGCAAGCAGCCACCACCGCTGCATCCAGCGCGTCCCTTGTAACGGTCAGGAGCTTCTGCGTGTCGGCGTCGACCTCTCCGACTGGAAACGTCCAGGCGGAATCAGAGCACCAGCCCTTCAACCGGACACCAACGTCGATCGAGAGAATATCCCCCTCCACAACGATGCGGGTTGCACTGGGAATCCCGTGGACGATCTCTTCGTTGATCGAAGCACACACGCTACCGGGGAATCCGTAGAGCCCTTTGAATGCCGGTGATGCACCGTCGTGAGAACGAATGTACTCCTCCGAAAAGGCATCCAACTCTGCAGTGGAGACACCCGGAATTATCCGTGCATCCAGCTCCTCCAGGAGCCCCGCGATGACCGCTCCACCCTGGGCGATCAGGTCGATTTCCTCCGTGGACTTGAGCGAGATCATCTCGCTGCACTCCCAACGCCGAGGGCGCTTCGGACCGCGTCCTGCACCTGGTCGACCCCCAACGAACCGTCCACAGCGTGGACGTCCACTGAACTCTGTTCATAGAACGCAATCAGGGGTTGGGTCTGCTCGCGATAGACATCCAGACGGTGTCGCACGGTGTCCTCCTGATCATCCGGCCTGTGATGCAGCGGGGAATTGCACCGATCACACAGCTCCCCGGATTCTGAGGGATTTACGAACACATTGAAGACGGCACCGCACGAGACGCATGACCGGCGGCCGGCGATGCGTTCCACCAGAACCTGATCGTCCGCAGTCAACACGACGACCTGGTCGATCGCTCGGCCGAGCTCTTCGAGGATCTCGGCAAGTGCGGATGCCTGCGCGGCGTTGCGTGGATATCCATCAAAGAGCACGCTGCAATCTGCTGGGAGTGGCCTGAGCTTCTCGGCGACCAGCTCCACGACCACCTGGTCTGGAACAAGCTCGCCGGCGTCCATGTAGCGCTGGGCTTCCCGGCCGATCTCCGTCTCGTCCGCCCGGGCCTGTCGAAGCAGATCGCCCGTCACGACCCGTTCCCACCCGAAGGCCTCGGCAAGCAACACTCCCTGGGTACCCTTCCCGACCCCTGGAGGGCCCAACAAAATCACGTACATCAACGCTACATAAAGCGCTGGCGCCCGCGCATCTTCACGCGGCCCTTCTTCATGAACCCGTCGTAATGTCGGAGTAGGAGGTGCTGTTGAGCCTGCTGCACCGTGTCGAGCCCTACACCTACGACGATCAGGAGCGCCGTGCCCCCGAAGAAGAAGGTTGAGATGTTGAAGATGTCGAAAATCCAGAACGGTACCAACGCGATAAGCGCCAGGTAGACCGACCCTGGAAGCGTAATGCGGGTGAGGACCCGATCGATGTACTCCGCGGTGCGCGTTCCGGGCTTCACGCCAGGAATGAACGCTCCCTGCTTCTTCAGATTCTCGGCGAGATCGACTGGATTGAAGATCACCGCCGTGTAGAAGTAGCTGAAGAAGACGATCAGGAGGCCGTAGGCCACGTAGTAGAACGGGCCCGGCTGTAGATAGTCTGAAATCGTGTCGAGAATTCCACCACTCTGCCCGGCGAACTGGGCGATGGTTCCCGGTACCACGATGAACGACTGTGCGAAGATGATCGGCATGACCCCCGCGGAGTTCATCCGCAGCGGCACAAAGCTCTTCTGACCTTCTCGGATGCGCCCACGTCCAACCACCTTGCGTGGGATCTGCACGGGAATCTTTCGAGCTGCCATGGTCATGGAGACCACGCCCGCGGTGATACCTAGGACCGAGACGCCGAGGACCACCAGCGCAAAGATCTGAATCTCGCCAACCCGGAAGGCCTCCCAGGTGCGCGTGAGCGCCGCCGGAAAGCTCTCGATGATTCCGAAGAAGATCAGGAGCGACATTCCGTTCCCGATACCCCGATCGGTGATCTGCTCACCGAGCCACATCACGAACATCGCACCACCTGTAAGTGCGACCACGGTCGTGAAGGTGAACACGATGCCAGGGTTCGCAACGGCGCCGGTGGACACCAGGAAGGCCGCGTATCCGCCACCCTGCACCACCGAAAGGATGATGGTGGTATACCGAGTCCACTGGGTCAGCTTCTTGCGACCCTCTTCGCCTTCCTTCTGCAGCTTCTCAATCGTCGGGAAGACCGCCGCGAGAAGCTGGAACATGATGCTCGCAGAGATATACGGCATGATCCCGAGCGCAAAGATCGTCGCGCGCGAAAGACCGCCCCCAACGAACATGTCGTACACGCCCAGGATACCGCCCTGGAGCTGCCCAAACTGTTGCTTGAGGATAGCGACATCGAGCCCTGGCACCGTGATGTGCGCACCAAACCGGTACACCAGCAGCATTAAGAGCGTGAAGAGGATCTTCTCTTTAAGCTCCGGAACCCGGAGGAGGTTCGGGATCGGGTTACTCGCCATCGGCTTCTTCGTCTGCCTCGACAACCACGCTACCACGCTCGAGAATCGTAACGGATCCCCCAGCCTTTTCGATCTTGGCGCGCGCGCCGGCGCTCACCGCATGGGCGGACACCTGAACGGCTCCTGGAACCTCACCCGTGCCGAGAATCTTGACGATCCCGTGGGCCGAGCGAATCAGACCCACCTCTTCGAGCATGATCGGGCTCACATCGGAACCATCGACCCGAAACAGGTCCCCGACATTCACGATCTGATACTCGGTACGATTCAGCGGCGAAAAGCCACGCTTGGGGATGCGCCGCTGCAGCGGCATCTGACCACCCTCGAATCCCCGGGCAATGGACCCACCACTACGGGACTTCTGGCCATTCTCTCCCCGGCCGGCGTCCTTGCCGTTTCCGGATCCGGGACCGCGGCCCCTCCGCTTTCGGTCCCTGTGGGATCCGGGTGCGGGCTTCAAATTATGTAGCTCAATCATGCGTGCCTCTACTTGCTTCTGTTCAACCTGAACCAGAGGGCGGTCGCGCCCGGGCCGGGTGTCAGCCTTCGATCTCGCTGACCTCTACCATGTGCCAAACCTGCTTCAGCATTCCACGGATCGAAGGCGAGTCCGCCTGCACCACCGTCTGCTGAGTCTTCTTCAGTCCCAATGCCGCGAGCGTGCGCCGATGCTTGTTCAGCCGTCCGGAAACGCTGCGGGTCTGGGTGATGGACAATCTCTTCACGATGCCGGTCCTCCAATGAGCACCTCAACCGAGATTCCACGCTCGCGCGCGGCCTGCTCGAGGGTGACCATGGATGTGAGTCCGTTCATCGTCGCCTTCACCACATTGATCGGATTGTTCGTTCCCAGGCTCTTGGTCAACACGTTCTGAACACCAGCCGCCTCGAGGACCGCGCGAACAGGGCCTCCAGCGATCACACCCGTACCGGGTGCTGCAGGCCGCAACATGACGCGCCCAGCGCCCCATTTCCCAATGATCTCGTGGGGAAGCGTACCGTTCACCAGCGGAACCTCGACCATGTTGGCGCGCGCGCGCTCAAAAGCCTTGCGGATGGCCTCGGCCACCTCGTTTGCCTTCGCCAGCGCAATGCCTACCTGGCCCTTACCATCGCCAACGGACACCAGCGCAGTGAACGAGAACCTCCGCCCACCCTTTACGACCTTCGCGACCCTGTTGATATGGATCACGTTCTCGGTCAGCTCAGGACCTTCGCGCCTCCGCGGCTTCGAATCTCTTCCTCTACCTTTGGCCATCAGAACTTAAGCCCCCCCTCTCGGGCGCCTTCTGCAAAGGCCTGAACGCGGCCGTGATATTTGTAACCGCCGCGATCGAATACAACCGACTCGACTCCAGCGGCAACGGCCTTCTCGCCAAGCAACTTCCCGGCAATCCGTGCCTTCTCGACATTTACCTGGCTGCCCTCGGCCTTGAATGACCCGAGTTCTTTGCAAAGCGAGGAAAGGCCAACGACGGTGGAATTCGCGTCGTCGTTGACAACCTGCCCCTCGATGCTGCTCAACGAGCGGAAGACGACGAGGCGAGGCCTCGCCGCGGTTCCCCAGATTTTCTTCCGAACCCGCACATGCCTGCGCTTGCGCCGATCCTGGGCAGTCATGCCCCTCTTGCGTTGTATGCTCATAGTCCGCCGCCCCTTAGCTGCCGGCCGTCTTTCCGGCCTTACGCCGGACGTATTCATCTTGGTACCGAATGCCTTTGCCCTTGTAGGGCTCCGGCGGCCGGAACGACCTGATCTGTGCAGCCGCCTGACCCACAGCCTGCTTGTCCGCCCCAGAGACCACTATGGTCGTCGGGTTCGGAACCTCGAGCTGTACGCCGTCAACCGGCTTGAAATCAATTTTGTGGGAGAAGCCCAAGCTCAGCCTAATCGCGTTCCCCTTTGCCTCCGCCTTATACCCAACGCCCTGAATCTCGAGCGTCTTCTGGAACCCAGTTGTGACCCCCTCCACCATATTGGCGATGAGGCTCCGGGTTAACCCATGAAGGGCCCGATGCTCGGGCTGGTCCGACGGCCTCTGGACTGTCAGCACGCTGTCTTCCAGCGCCAGCTGCATATCCGTATGGGCCTCGAGACTCAGCTCACCCTTGGGTCCCTTAACCGTGACCGAACGACCGTTGACCGCCATTTCGACGCCCTGCGGTACCTCGATCGGCTTTTTTCCAATGCGCGACATGATTGCTATCCCGTTACCAAACCAAAGCCATCAATTCACCGCCGACACCCTGCTTGCGGGCAGCACGGTCCGACATGAGGCCCTGCGACGTCGAAACGATCGCAATACCCAAGCCATTCCTCACCCGAGGGATCTCGCCAGCACCCACGTAACGCCGACGTCCTGGCCTCGACACCCTTTCCAGGTGGCGAATCACAGGACCTTCGTCGTGGTACTTCAGATAGATGCGGAGAACTCCGTGCTTACCATCGTCCAGGACCTTGTAGTCAAAGACGAAGTGGCTCTCCTTCAAGAGCCGGGCGACCTCGGTCTTCAACTTCGAAACCGGAGAATCAACCCAACGGTGTCCTGCCGCTCCTGCATTTCTTATGCGGGTAAGTAAATCCGCAATTGGATCTGTCATCATATCAGTATCAGTTCCTTACCAACTCGACTTCCGGACGCCCGGAATC
Source organism: Gemmatimonadota bacterium (assembly GCA_036679625.1). Classification (GTDB taxonomy): domain Bacteria; phylum Gemmatimonadota; class Gemmatimonadetes; order Longimicrobiales; family Gaopeijiaceae; genus JAZDDA01. The sequence continues at coordinate 23,274 of JAZDDA010000212.1, forward strand.
TCACCATTGAGGGCCTTCGTACGGAAGCAGATCCTGCATAATCCAAACTTCCGCATGAATGCGCGTGGACGCCCGCATCGCTGACAGCGATTCCGGTGCCGAACTTTGAACTTGGGCTCGCGGTTATTCCGCTCGACAAGTGCCTTCTTGGCCATGCTTCAAATACCCCGCTCAGTTAACCTGCCCAATGATGACCGGCGTTTCCCCTCGGAAGGGGAAGCCCATCTCATGGAGCAATGCGAACGCCTCGTCGTCTTTGGACGTCGAAGTCACCACAGTGATGTTCATGCCATGGATCTTCCCGACCCGATCGTACTCGATCTCCGGAAAGATGATCTGCTCCCGAATGCCCATCGTGAAGTTCCCACGCCCGTCGAAGGACTTCGACGTAAGGCCCCGGAAGTCCCTGACACGCGGAATCGCCATGCTGACCAGGCGATCCAGGAACTCGTACATGCGCATCCGACGCAGCGTTACCGCAGCGCCGATCGGCATGCCTTCCCGGAGGGAGAAGTTCGACACGGAACGCCGTGCCTTTGTGACCATGGCCTTCTGGCCAGTGATCACACCGAGCTCCTCCACAACCGAGTCCAGAAGTTTCTGGTTCTTGATCGCCTCACCAACACCCACATTCAAGACCACCTTGGTGATCTTCGGAATCTGGTGCTGATTCTTGTATTCGAACCTCTCCGCCAACCTGGCGCGGGCCGTAGTCTTGTAATGCGTTAGTAGTCTCGGTTCCATTTTCTCATCCTGAACGTTGCGTTGTACGTCGCCCATTCGGCACGACGGCTCGCACCCTCAGGCCGCTCTTCGCAGCCCCTGTTTATTTCCTGGGGATTGGATTTCCGCTCTTCACGGCAATCCGTTCCTTTACCCCGTCTGCCTCGACCCTCATCCGAATACGGCTGGCGTCACCCGTTGCAGGGTCCACAAGCATCACATTCGACATATCCAACGCCGCCTCGAAGGTCACGATCCCACCATCGGGATTCGCCTCGCTGGCGCGTTCGTGGCGCTTGCGCATGTTCACGCCCTCGACCACGACACGGTTGGTATCACGGATGACTCGAAGGACGGTGCCCTCTTCATCTCTCTGGTTTCCCCGGATGACGCGAACACGGTCACCCCGGACGATCCTGCTCTCGGCGCTAGCCATGTCAGAGTACCTCCGGTGCCAGAGAAACGATCTTCATATAGCGCTTCTCACGAAGCTCACGACCCACGGGGCCGAAAATACGTGTGCCCAGCGGCTCCCCCTGGGGGTTGATGAGCACGGCGGCGTTGTCGTCGAACCGGATGTACGTCCCATCCCGCCGGCGCACCTCTTTGGCGGTACGCACGACAACGGCCTTCACAACCTCACCCTTTTTCACGGATGAGTTTGCGATCGCGTCCTTAACCGTGGCTACAATCACATCCCCAACGCTGGCGTAGCGGCGACCCGATCCGCCAAGTACGCGAATGCACAGCACTCTCTTGGCGCCGGAGTTGTCCGCAATCCGGAGCATTGACTCCTGTTGAATCATCTTACTCTCCGATCAGTCCACATGTGGACGCTTGAGGACGGCCTCACGACAGTTCCTCGAGACGTTCCACAACCCGCCAGCGCTTCGTCTTCGAGAGGGGACGAGTCTCCATGATCCGAACCACGTCTCCCACCTTGCACTCGTTGTTCTCATCGTGGGCGTGGAATTTCTTCGTCCGCTTCACGGACTTTCCGTAGAGGGCGTGCGAGAACTGCCGCTCCACCATCACGGTTACGGTCCGCTCCTGCTTATCGCTCGTCACCACACCCACCCGGCCCTTACGGTGTCCGGAGCGTGTCGCCTCCCCCTCTGGGGTCGGCTCGACGTCGTCTTGTTCGGTTGTCTTATCTGTCATAGGTCGTTGCTCTAACTGTTCTCACCCGCGAGCTCTCGCTCGTGGAGGATGGTCTTGATCCTGGCGACATCACGCCTGAGCTCCGTAAAGAGCTTTGGATTTTCGATCTCCATCGTCGCAGAACGGAACCGGAGGCGGAACTGCTCCTCCTGCTTCTCCTTCAACTGCGCTTCGAGTTCGGTACTACTCAAGTCGCGTATTTCGTCGGTTTTCATTCCTCGTCTCCCTTACAGCTGCCGTTCGCGGACGACAAACTGGGTCGCGACCGGCAACTTGGCCGCAGCCAACTCCATGGCCCGCTTCGCGACATCCTCCGTCACGCCCTCGAGCTCGAACATCATCCGTCCCGGCTTCACGACGGCGACCCACTTCTCGGGATTACCTTTTCCCTTCCCCATCCGCGTCTCCGCAGGCTTAGCCGTGATCGGCTTGTCGGGGAAGATGCGAATCCAGACTTTTCCTCCGCGCTTGATGTGCCGCGTCATGGCGACACGAGCGGACTCGATCTGGCGGTTCGAGATCCATCCACACTCGGTGGTCTGGAGCCCGTACTCACCAAACGAAACCTTGTTGCCCCTATAGGACAGGCCGCGCATCCGCCCCTTATGGGTCTTCCGTCGCTTTACCTGTTTTGGCGCTAGCATCGCTTAACTCTCCTCAACCACCGGTGGAGTATGTACGACCACGGCGGTCATCGACGACTTCACCCTTGAAAATCCAACACTTGATTCCAACGGTGCCGTAGGTTGTGTGCGCCGGGAGCGACGAATAGTCGATGTCGGCCCGGAGCGTGTGCAAAGGCACTCTACCCTCCTGGTACCCCTCGGTCCGGGCGATTTCTGCCCCTCCCAAGCGGCCAGCACACTGAATCTTGATCCCCTCGGCTCCCGAACGCATCGCCGCCTGCACGGCGCGCTTCATGGCGCGACGGAAGGAGATCCGCTGGCGGAGCTGATGGGCCACATTTTCGGCCACAAGCTCAGCTTCGATCTCGGGGCGCCGAATTTCTTCGACATTCACCGAAATCTCTGCATTGGTCAGAACCTTGAGCTCGTCACGGAGCTTATCGACCTCGGCGCCACGCTTGCCGATCACGACGCCCGGGCGGCCGGTGTGAACCGTAACCACAATCTTGGACGGCTTGCGCTCGATCTCGATCTTCGAGATCGCCGCGTGTGACAGGCGTCGCTTGAGGTACCGTCGGATCGTCTCGTCTTCTTGAAGAAGCCGGGGAAAATCACGCTCGGCATACCAGCGCGACTTCCAATCCTTGACGATCCCGAGTCTGAACCCGTGGGGGTGTGTCTTCTGTCCCATACCTTATTCCTTGGTGTCCACCACAACAGTGATGTGACTGGTGCGCTTCCGTAGTGGTGCAGCGCGGCCCATTGCCGCAGCCCGCCACCGCTTGTGCGTGGGGCCCTCGTCGACGAACGCGGCACTCACCACGAGATCGTCCACGTCGAGCGTCTCCCCGCTGTCCTGCGCTCGGTCCTGAGCATTCGCCACCGCCGACCGCAGCGTCTTTCCAACCGGTTCGGCCGCAGCCTTCTTCGAGAACTGAAGAACCGCGTACGCCTTATTGATCGGCATTCCACGGATCTGGTCTACCACGAGGCGGACCTTTCTCGGGCTCATGCGGACGAACCGCGCAATTGCCTTCGCTTGCATCATCGTTCTCCGAATTTCTTAGCGCGCCGCGGACCGCTTGTCGGCAAACTTGCCGCCATGGCCCCGAAACAGCCGCGTGGGAGAAAATTCTCCCAGCTTGTGGCCGACCATGTTCTCCGTGATGTACACGGGGATGAACTTGTTGCCGTTGTGCACGGCAAGCGTATGGCCAACCAGGTCTGGAGAAACGGTGGACGCACGCGCCCAGGTCTTGATGACCTTCCGCTCCCCGCGTGAGTTCATCTTCTCAATTTTCTCCATCAACCTCTCGTTGATGAAGGGCCCCTTCTTTACACTACGCGGCATTGTTCACACCTCTGCTCGATCGATCAACGGACTGGAACGGTCACCCTACTGGGTGGCCTTGCCCCGCTTGCGTCCGCGAATGATGTACTTGCTCGAATGCTTCTTCTTTTTTCGTGTCTTCTTCCCGTCTGGCAGTCCCCACGGCGAGACCGGCGGACGTCCACCGGAAGTCCGCCCCTCACCACCACCGAGGGGATGGTCAACCGGGTTCATCGCTACCCCGCGGACCTTCGGGCGCTTGCCGCGCCACCGATTCGCCCCGGCCTTCCCGATGTTCACCAGGTTGTGCTCGATGTTTCCCACCTGCCCAATGGTGGCCATACACTCTTGGTGAATGCGCCGCACCTCGGTGCTCGGAAGCCGGAGGGCAACGTACTCTCCCTCCTTGGCGACAACCTGGACGCCAGCCCCTGCAGAGCGAGCCATCTGGCCGCCCTTCTTGGGCTTCATCTCGATGTTGTGCACCATCGTTCCCAACGGAATCGCCTTGAGGGGCAGTGCATTCCCACGACGGACATCGGCGTTCGGGCCCGACATGACGGTGTCGCCCACCTCCATACCGCGGGGGTGAAGAATGTAGCGCTTTTCACCGTCGACATATTGGATAAGCGCGATGTTGGCCGACCGATTTGGGTCGTACTCGATCGCCGCCACCTTACCAGGCACGTCGAACTTATCCCGCTTGAAGTCGATGATGCGGTAGTGGCGCTTGTGGCCCCCACCCCGACGACGGCTCGTAATACGGCCGTGGTGGTTGCGTCCACCGGACTTCTTCAGCGGCTCCATCAACGACTTCTCGGGCGCCTTTTTGGTCAGGATGTCCGAGTTGTCCGTAACCGACCGGAATCTGCTTCCCGGCGTTATCGGTTTGAATTTTTTAATCGCCATCGATCTTTACCCAGCCTCGTAGAACTCGATTTGGTCACCCTCAGCGAGCTGGACCATAGCCTTTTTGAACGAAGCACGGCGGCCAATTTTGCCATCCTTGCTCATGCGTCCGAGCATGGCCCGCTTTTCCTTCCCTGCATACCGCATCGTACGAACGTCTTCCACCTTGACGTCCCAGAGCTGCTCGACCGCCCGAGCAATTTCGATCTTGTTGGCGGACTTGCTCACCAGAAAGGTGTATACGCCCTGTTCCACCTGGCCGGTCGTCTTTTCGGTGATGACCGGCGTGTAGATCACGTCATAGAGGTTATTCATCGTCCGCCTTCTCGTCTCCCGACAACTCCATCACACGAGCCTCGTAGTGCGACTGGGCCGTCTTGCGGGCGTCGCGGGCCTGAAGCGTCGTGATCTCTTCAACCGAAGAGAACTGCGCCAGGAAGTCCCCCAGATCACCGATCTTGGGCAACTTGACCGTCGCCACATCGACCTCGGTCGAATCGGCTTCAACGACCTCAGCCGTCTCGACGGCCTTCTTGGCCTTCGCTGCCTTCGTGGCCTTCGCTGCCTTCGTGGCCTTCGCTGCCTTCGGCTTCGCAACCTCCTGCGCGACCACACCACCCTTGTTCTTCTGGGTAGCGGCCTCCTTGCGAGCCTTGATCTTCAGCCGTCGCTCTTCGAGGTGGTCAGCCTGAGCCTCTGCCTCTGCCTGATCGTCGATGCGTATCTGAGGAGTGTACCCTCGCGAAGCCATCGCCAACTCATGGGCTACCGAGGGAGTTTCGCCTTCGATTGCCGGCAGCTCGATCACCACATGGGTCGCCCACAGAATCTCGTAGACCGACTCCTGCCCGAACGGCTTGGTGATGACGTTGGAGAGGTTTGTCGACGAACGATAAACCGCATGCTTTGCGCCATCCGTGAGCAACAACACCTTACCCGTCGCGCCCACCGTGTCGAGAAGCTCGAGCAACCGCTTGGTCTTGGGCGCGTCGAATTCGATGGGGTCGATGAGGATGACCCGCTCGCCCTCGGCCCTCGCGTTGTAGGCAGAGCGGTGGGCAAGCGCCCGCATCCGCTTTGGAAGCTTCTGCCTCCAGGAATGCGGAATCGGCGGGAATGCGACACCACCGCCCTCCCAGTGTGCGGCCCGGATCGTCCCCACACGTGCTCGGCCAGTACCCTTCTGACGCCAAGCCTTGCGGCTTCCGCCCCGGACCTGCCCGCGGGACTTGGCCGAAGCGGTGCCCTGTCTCTGGTTGGCTAGGTAGACCTTGACCGCCTGGTGCAATGCGGGCTCGTTCACCACGCCGTCAAAGAGCCATTCGGGAAGCTGTTGCTCGCCCCCCTTGGCTCCATCGGATTTGTAATAGCGCGCCTTATACATCGGTCACTTCTTAATCATAACGTAGGAATTGCGCGACCCCGGGACTCCGCCCTTGAGAAAGATCAGATTCCGCTCAGGGTCCACCCTCGCCACCTTCACATTTCGGGTAGAGACCCGATCTCCGCCCATCTGACCAGGGAGCTTCTTTCCCTTGATCACACGTGACGGATCTGTACCAGGCCCCATCGATCCAGGCGTCCGGTTGCCGGAGTGGCCGTGCGTCGAAGGGCGACCGGCAAAGCCGTGCCGCTTCACGACGCCCTGAAAGCCACGCCCCTTGGACGTACCCGTCACCTTGACCCCATCACCCACCGCAAAGAGCTCGACCGTGAGCTCCTGGCCCACCTCGTACTCCTCACCATCGGAAACCGGAAACTCCCGAATGATCACGGGAGCAGCGTCGAGCCCGGCCTTGGCCGCATGCCCTATCGCGGCCTTCGTGGCGTGCTTTTCCTTGCGCGCCCCGAAACCCACCTGCATCGCGCTGTATCCGTCACTTTCGGAGGTCTTCAGCTGCACCACCGAACAGGGGCCAGCCTCGACCACCGTCACGGAAATCGCAGCACCACTATCGTCGAAGATCCGGGTCATCCCGATCTTCTTTCCAATCAAACCAGCCATCGTCAATCGACCTTGATTTCGACGTCCACGCCGGCTGGAAGATCCAGCTTCGTGAGCGCATCAATCGTCTGCGGTCGGCTGTCGATGATGTCGATCAGCCGCTTGTGAGTCCGGAGCTCAAACTGCTCCATACTCTTCTTATCGATGTGCGGCGACCGAAGCACCGTCCAGCGCTCCCGACGTGTCGGAAGGGGGATTGGCCCCCGAATGCTGGCACCGGTCTTCTGCGCCGTGCGCACGATATCGGCCGCGGTCTGATCCACGAGCCAATGGTCGAACGCCTTGAGACGAATCCGAATTCTATCGGCCATCTTCAAAAATCCTTACTCGAGAATTTCGGTAACGACGCCAGCACCCACTGTGCGGCCGCCCTCACGAATCGCAAACCGGAGTTCTTCGTCCATGGCGATCGGCGTAATCAGCTCGACCTCCATCTGG
>JAZDDA010000213.1:0-2290 GCA_036679625.1 Gemmatimonadota bacterium
GATGCACTGAACGCCCACCTCGAAGAGTTCTGCCGCAGGCGGATGGCAGATCGTCTGCGGGGGCATGACGAGACGATCGGTGAGCGGTTCGAGCGGGACCGGCAGGCCCTGCTGCCACTTCCTCCCGTGCCCTACGATGCCTGCGATAAGCGCGCCACCCGGGTGAGTTCACTCTCGCTGGTACGCTACCGCAACAACGATTACTCCGTGCCGGTCGCATACGGTCACCGCGAGGTGTTGGTGCGAGGTGTCACTGTCGCCCGTAAAGTTCCCGTTTATGTCGGTTGAAAAAGTCGCACTCTGCTTGACTATGAGGCTCGAACTTCGAAGAGGAAGGGGAGCCGTGAATGCTGAGCAAGGATGCGATATGAGAAGAACGGGAGGAAGGTGCCCCGCTACGGGCCCCGTCCGCCGAGGCCTTCGAAGCTCGACCCGTTCAAGGAGTACTTGAAAGCGAGGATCGAGGCCTACCCGGAACTGTCAGGGGTGCGGCTGCTCTCGGAGGTCCGGGCGCTCGGGTATACCGGCGGCCGGACGATCCTGGGCGACTACCTGCGCGGTGTGACACCGGTAGCCCCTCTTCAGATAGAGCAACGCTTCGAAGCCGGGCCCGGCGAACAGGCGCAGGCGGACTTCGCTGTTTTCAATACCGGCTTCGGCAGAGTCTACGCAGTGCTCGTGGTGCTCTCCTGGTCGAGGTCGCTTTACGTCTGCTTCGGGATGCACCAGGACCAGCTCAGCCTGATGGGCGGACTGCACCGAGCCTTCGCTGCATTCGGTGGCGTGCCGGGGACCGTCCTCTTCGACCGGATGCGGGCCGTGGTCAGCGCATCGGCGCCCGACGGCAGTGCGGTGTTCAACACGGAGATGCTCCGCTTCGCCTCTCACTACGGCTTCAAGCTACGCGCATGCAGGCCATACCGGGCCAAAACAAAAGGGAAGGTCGAGCGCACCGTATCGTACCTGCGGAGCAGCTTCTTTTACGGGAGGAACTTCCGTGACCTGGAGGACCTCAACGCCCAGCTCGTCACATGGCTCTCCGGAACCGCCAACCGGCGCGTGCATGCCACGACCGGCAAGATACCGGCAGAGAGGTTGGAGAAGGAGCGGCCGGTGCTCCGGCCAGTTCCAGGGGATGCTTTTGTCCCCGCGGTCGTGGCCGGGAGGAGGCTCACAAGAGACGGCTTCGTCTCTTACAACGGCAATGCCTACTCGGTCCCGGAGGGCGTGAAGAGCCGGGACGTGGAGGTGAGGGCGACACCCGGGGAAGTACGCCTGTACTCCGGCGGCAGGCTCGTGGCCAGGCACCGGGTGATCGAAGGACGGGGGGAGCGCCGGCTGGAGCCGTCGCACCGGGGAGGGGTGCAGGCCGGGGACGCACCGTCGCCCGCCCGCTCCGGTTCTCCCGAGCTCGAATTCATAGAGGTCGAGAAGCGTCCGCTCGAGGTATACGAGAGGGTGCTCACATGAGCGCTCCCTCCACCACGACCATCCTCAAGGACCACCTCGCAGACCTGGGCATGCCCGGAAGCCTGGAGGCCGTCGATGGCCTCCTCGAACGGCTTGATTCCGGCGCCATCAGTGCGACAGAGGCCATGGTCCAACTGCTCGAAGCCCAAATCACGCTCCGGCGTGAACGCAGGCTGATCGCAGCCATGCGCTCCTCCCGCCTACCAGCGCTCAAGACGCTGGAGAGCTTCGACTTTACCTTCCAGCCCTCCATCGACCGCAGCCAGGTCCTGAACCTGCACGAACTGGCCTTCGTGGAAAGGAAGGAGAACGTTATCTTTCTCGGGCCGGCCGGCGTCGGTAAGACCCATCTCGCCATCTCGCTCGCCGTCGGGGCCGCCGAGCGCGGGAGGCGGGTCTACTACGGCACGCTCTCAGACATCGTACTCTCGCTCGTGGAGGCGGAAGGCCAGGGCAGGCTGCGGGATCGCATGAGGGCGCTCAAGCAGGCTTCGCTCCTCATCGTCGACGAGATCGGGTACCTGCCCGTCACGCCGGGCGGCGCCAACCTGTTCTTCCAGCTGGTCAATGCCCGCTACGAGAAGGCATCCACGATCCTCACCTCGAACAAGAGCTTCAAGGAATGGGGCGAGGTCTTTGGAGACCCGGTCGTCGCAACCGCCATGCTCGACCGCCTCCTCCACCACTGCCACATCGTCAATATCAAGGGCAACTCGTACCGGCTACGCGAGTACGCAGACATGGCCATGCCAACTACCCAGGATCCACCACGGAGGCGGCCGGGAAGGCCACGAAAGAACCGCGAGGAGTAAGCCAAAAC
>JAZDDA010000214.1:0-4914 GCA_036679625.1 Gemmatimonadota bacterium
CGGACGCCGGAGGGGAGGGTATTGGCCGGTCAGTGAGGTGCTGCAGCGCTAGCCCACGTGGTAGAGGAAGCGCCCGCAGTGCTCGCAATTCTCGATCCGGGAGTTGCGTCCAGCGTCGGAGGCGCGCGCGGTCGAAACGGCCATGAAGCACCCGTAGCAGATCCCGCTCAAGACCGGGGCTACGGTTCTCATCCCCTTGTTCGACATCTTGCGGTATCGTTCGCGGATTTCCTCGGTGAGACGACCTTCCAGCTCCGTCACCTTCTCGTCCAGCAGGTTGATCGCATCGCCAATCTGGACCGCGAACACATCCGATTCAACGGAGCCCAGCGTCCCGTCCTCCATCCCGTGCCGCTGCGATCGAAGGTCCTGGATCTCCAACAGAAACTCGAGCTGGGCATGCATCAGACCCCCTTCGACTCTAGAAGCCTGAGAAACTCCTCCGGCGACCCCAGCGCCGAAAGCGCATCCGGGACGTCGAGGTCCTTCCCGAACTGTGCGATCTTCCCCAGGACAGGCAAGTATTGGTTCGAGACCTCCAGGGGAGGTGCAACGATCAGGAAGATGTAGCGGACGGGTTTCTCGTCCATCGCCTTGAATTCCAGACCTGTGCTCTTGCGGCCAAAGGCGACCCTGAGGCGGTTCACGACCAGTGAACGGCAATGAGGGATGGCAATCCCTCGCCCGATGCCCGTCGACCCCAGATTCTCTCTCCGCTTGAGCATCTTGTAGAGGATCCCTTCGGACTTGTCATCGAGGCCGAACACGGAGACGAGCTCCTTGAGCGCGCCGTCCTTCGTCTCGGCCGCGAGATCGAGCTGGATGGTCTCTCTGGAGAAGAATTCTTGAAGCAGCATATATATCTCCTCCCCGCCATCAGACGGGGCAGTCGTTTGATCGAAGCTGCGGGCACCGGTCGATCCAGAGGGGCCGGGAGGGGTCGGTGCCACACGCAGACCGAGTATACCCGCCCTTCCGGAAGCCTGTCAAAATACCTCGGGTCCCACGTTGGGGCTCGCTTCTTGCCCCGACCGCTTGCGCGGAACCGTTCTAGATCCGACCGTGTAGTATGGTGCGAGTGGTCTTTTCCACTCACCGGCTGTTTGAGAATTGGGGGCGATTCGGCTTCGACGTGTGTGCTAGAAGCCGCGGTAGCGTGCCGAGGTGCTCGGAGCCTCGTTAAACCCCGGGAAACACTTCAAGTGCCAACAACGAATTGGCTCTGGCTGCGTAACAACGCGTAGCCCGTCCCTTCGAGGCCCCGGCCCGAGGACCTCCCAGGGACGTCGCAAATCGGGCTGTGTCACCGAAGCATGCCGCAGGCGGAGGTGACGAGATCGCGGTTCGTAGCCGCAAGCGGCTGGTCTGGATGGGGATGTTCGTGAGCCCCTGACGGACGAGACACTCTCTCGCGAACTATGCACGTAGAATCCGTGGTGGATGGGCTCGCGGACGCGGGTTCGATTCCCGCCGCCTCCATGCCGCTCGAGGCGTCCTCCTTCGGGAGCACGCCTCGGCTTTTTTTATCCCTCCAACTCACTTTCGGAGGACGCATGCTGGATGAGATCAAGAGGCAGCTTTCGGATGAAGCGGAGGAGCTGATCCACGAGCTGAACGTCATCTTGCCTCGCGAGATCGAGAAGGCGGTCGCGCAAGGAGATCTGCGCGAAAATTCTGAGTACACCGCTGCGCTCGAGCGCCAGGGGTTCGTATCCGCACGTCTCGACTATCTCGCTCGTCGGATGTCACAGCTCGGAGAGATCAACGTGGAGCACATCCCGCTTGATCGAGTCGGATTCGGGTCGACGATTCACGTAAGGGATATGGCGGACGGCGAGGAGGAAGAATTCTCGATGACCATCGGGGACAACCTCGACTTCGAGAAGAACGAGATTTCCATGGAGTCGCCGATCGGTCGCGCACTCCTCGGGCGAAAGCCGGGAGATGTGGTGAGCGTCACTCTCCCTGCAGGCGCGCGGGAGTTCGAACTCGTGTCACTCCAAACCTGGCACGAGCTGCTGGAGGACTAGAAAACTTTCACCGTCGGGATGAACTTCTTCGGATTCGCTCGGACGTCCTGGAGAAACGCGTTCAGGTCGACGACGGTCTTCAGGAGTTCCTCGTAAAGGCTCTCATCGTTCACGAGCTGGCCGATCGCTCCCTCTCCCCGTTCGATGGCCGCGAGGAGAGCGTCGGCGCGCGCGGCCGATGACGTGAGGGCTCGGTAGAGCGAATCTGAAGTCACGAGTTGCCCGAACGTTCCTTCGCCCCGGGCAACGAGAGCGGTGACCGAGTCCAGCGCGCCGGTCGCGGCGAGGAGCCGATCGTAAATGTCGGTGTCTCGAAGCAACTGGCCGATGGCCCCCTCACCATTCGCGATTGGACCGAGGACCGCGTTCAGGTTCTGGTTCAACTCGACCATCCCGACATACAGTCCATCGTCCACCAGCAACTGGCCGAGACTTCCCTCGCCGCCGGCGACCCGACCCAGGGTGGTCGTCAAATCGTTGGAGAGTGTCGTCAGGCTCTGGATGGCATCGGCGCCCTGTGCGAGTAATTCTTCGTAGCTGATGGCGGGGGCGGCTGCCAGAGTATCCCCGTCGACGAGCATGGGCTCGGTGGCGGATCCCGGCTCGATGTCGATTAGCCGGTCGCCCAACAGCCCCTCCGTTCGTACCCGGGCCCGCGAGTCCGCCCGAATCTGATCCCGAATATTCAGGTTCACGCCCAACCAGACCGCCACGGCCTCGCCGGTCTCCGGCCGATCCTCCGGTCGGATGAACTCCACTCGGTCGACCTGTCCGACATTCTGGCCGGCGACCTGTACGGGGGCTCCGACCACGAGTCCGGCGGCCGATTCCATGAGCGTGATGAGGCGATATCGATTGCCGAACACGTCGCCGACGTTTCCGATGAAGAAGATGCCGACGGACAGGAACGCCAGTGTAAGGATCAGGACGAGCCCTACCCGGATCTGGTCCCACGTGATCGCAGTCGATCTACGCATGTCTCATCCCATCTCCCCGGCTATTCGAGAAACGCCCGAACGTACTCGAGCTCCGAGTCGTGCATCTCCTCCGGCGTCCCCTTGAATATAATCTCTCCATCGAGCAGGAGCGCGGCCTCGGTCGCAATCCGCGCGGCGGAGGTGAGATCGTGCGTGACAACGACCGCAGACACTCCGAGCTCGAGTCTAAGCTTGAGGATCAATTCGTCGATGGTTCGCGTCGTGATCGGATCGAGCCCGCTCGTGGGCTCGTCGAAGAGCAGGATGGGGGGCTCGTGCACGATGGCGCGCGCGATCGCGACCCGCTTCTTCATCCCGCCGGACAGTTCGGCGGGCAGAAGATCGAGCACGTCCCCCGGGTCCAGATCGACAAAGCTCAGCACCTCGTCGACCCTGCTCTCGATCTCGTCCTGGTCCAGACAGGTGTGTTCGCGCAGGGGAAACGCGACGTTGTCCCGAACGCTCAGCGAGTCGAAGAGCGCCGAACCCTGAAAGACCATCCCCATTCGCTGGCGGAGCTTCAGCAGCTCGTCGCGGGAGCAGGCGGTGATATCTCGCCCTTCGACGAGAACCGCTCCGCGCGTCGGGGGCAGCAAACGCAAGATGATCCGGAGGATCGTGGACTTTCCGACTCCCGAGCCCCCGAGGATGCAGAGCGTGTCCCCCTGGCAGACTCCGAAACTGATGCCCCTCAAGACGTCGTGATCGCCGAAGGACAGGTACACGTCTTCGAGCCGCACGGTGGAGCAAACCTCCTCGCGAACCTCGGCAGGCGCCGCCACGTGCAGGTCGTCGTGTTCCGTCACAGGAACAGCACGAGGACGATCTGGGTCATGAAGTAGTCCGTCGCGAGGATAAGGACCGATGACACCACCACCGCACGGGTCGTGGCTTGCCCCACGCCTTCCGTTCCCCCGGAAGTTTTGAGTCCGTAATAACAACTGGTCAGCGCCATCAGTGCGCCAAACACGAGCGGTTTTCCGAGCCCCTGGACGAGATCGATCGGCAGATATCGGAAGATGAAGCCGTTCTCGGAGAGCACCGAGTAGACCGACCGAATATACAGATCGGGCGTGAGACCGAGTTTCGCGACCGCGATCAGCATACCCCCGAGGATCGCGACCAGATCCGCAATGACCGTCAAGAGCGGGAACATGATGAGTGCGGCGAGAAACCGGGGAGCAACCAGTCGGCGTACCGGGTCCACCCCCATCGTTCGCAGCGCATCGACCTGCTCGGTCACCTTCATCGCCCCGATCGCCGCCGCCATGCCGGCCCCTGCTCGACCCGTCACGATGAGAGCCGTAAGCACGGGACCGAGCTCGCGTACAGCGCTCGCGCCCACCACCCGACCGATGTAGATCGTCGCGCCGAACTGCTCCATCTCGACGGCCGATTGAAGGGCGAGGACCATTCCCGTGAACAGGCCCGTGAGGAGGACGATGAAGAGGGAGGCGACCCCGATCGTGTCCATCTGAAGGATGAGAGCCCGGCCGTAGAAGGGCCTTGTGACGCAGGCCCGCAGGAGACGTGCGAGGAGGGCAAAATACTCCTGCACCGAGAGCGCGACGCGGAACACAGCGTCGCGAGTCAGCTGTGCCGCGGCTCGCCTCGCAGAGGCCTCTGACATGCGTTCTTCTTTGGCAGCCTTCGAGGGTTCGTCGTATCTTCGCGCCCGACCGCCCCCCTCGGATTCGACCGCGAGGCTTCGCCCACGAGGCCCGCGGGCCGGGATCATTTGGCGGAGGTTACCCGCCTCCACCGACTCGATGCAAGGAGTTCGATGACGTCCGCCGTCGAATCGCTCACGAGTCGCCTCCTCGGAACTTCGGCAGACGTGGCCGTGCTCGTGGTCGGCGACGTGATGCTCGACCGCTACGTAGCGGGCTCCGTCGATCGGGTTTCTC
>JAZDDA010000215.1:0-3644 GCA_036679625.1 Gemmatimonadota bacterium
GTCCCGAAGAGGTCTCGGGAAGATCTGGTGTTGGCTGAGGGCCCTATCTCCCGCCGCGTGAGCCCGAGACTCGAATCGGTGTCAGACCTCCCGATTTGTTCTCCGGAGCTGTGGCGGGGAAGTAAGTCCCAAACCGTTGTGTAACAAGCTCAGCGGCCGGCCCCAATTTCCAGGGGGCCGGCCGCTTTCTCGTGAGCGGAGGGGGCTCTGACACGCCCGGGCCCCCGGTAGAAGTGTGTGTTGGGGCGGAGGTGAAGCTCCCGACCATCAGGAGTCACCTGTTTTCTGTGCTTCGGGTGGATCGATGGGGATGGCAATCAATCAGGGGCCCGGGTGACCCCGAGCCGGATTGTGTCCGGTCCTGTGCCTGTTGGGCCCGTTATTGGGCCGTTTAATACCGGCAGTTTCCGGCATCGATTCCCAGCAAAAACGGCAGATCGTGCGCCCCGCCTAGGGGTTACACATGTTCTGGCCGGAAATCGGCCACTTTCGTAGTCGCCTGATAAGCGTGAGGTCGGAAGTTCAAATCTTCCCAGGCCCACTGTTCGTAATCCCTTACCCCGCTTGGCCTTTCGGCTGGGCGGGGTTTCGGTATCTACGCCCCTGCCTCCCTCCTGCTCGCAGTTGTGCTCGCAGTTGTGCTCCGATTTCCCTCTTTCTTTCCTTCTTCCTCTGACTCCGAAGGGGCTTGACCTACAGCCTCAAACGCGGCCCGCTGATCCTCTGGCGTGACTTCGTCATAGATTTTGCTCAACGTCCTCGGGTCAGTTCCTACATAGGCTCCCTGAATCGCCGGTGGGAGAGCCCTGAACCATGCGGCTCTCACGATAGACCTCTTCTGAGAGTGGTATCCGACCCGCTCTAAGCGGCTCGCCAGTTGCCTACGCTCCTCCTGGGGCACTGACTGTATGAGACGATCCTTGGCTCGTCTAAGCCATATCTGGCAGGTGTGACGCGACGTACATCCCGTGCGTCCGGTGTCATTTCTCACGAGCATGATCCAGGTATTCTCACCAGCATGATCCAGAAAAGCGGGTAGATTCTCACGAGGATGATCCACCTTCGGGCGGGTATTCTCACGAGGATGATCCACACCCCCACGCGGCGACCCCGAACACACCTTTGGCGCACTGATTCCCAACGAGGGAGGTGCGCGAGATGACGTATCGGGAGATAGCGATGTGGGAGATTCTTGAAGTGCTCCGCCGGGTAGGGCGGGGCGAGAACAGGTCGGCAGTGGCACGCACGACGGGTCACAGTCGCACGACAGTTCGACGGTATGTGCGTACGGCCATCAAGTTGGGCTGGGAAGTTGGCAGCGTGGAGCCGAGCGAAGAACTCGCGGCCAGCGTCTACGCACGGCACCGGCCGGCGTCGGAGCGGAACCCAGGAGAGGCAGAGGCCCGACTGCTTGGACACCGAGCCCGGATCAAGGAGTGGTTGGAGCCCGGCCCGACCGAGAAGCGTGGGCTACGCCTAAGCAAGGTGCACGAACTGCTCCGACGTCGGGGTGTGGATGTGCCGTACAGCACACTGCATCGTTTCGCGGTCAAGCACTGCGGGTTCGGCAACGGTGGACGCGTCACGGTGCGCAAGGCCGACTGTGAGCCAGGCGAAGTGGCCGAGGTCGATTTCGGCAAGCTCGGACTTATTCCTTGCCCCGAGACCGGCCGACGCAGGACGGCGTGGGCACTCCTCGTGACGCTCGGCTACAGCCGGCACATGTACGTGCACATCACGTTCTCGCAGAAGATTCCGGACCTGATCGAGGGACTCGAGGACGCCTGGCTCTTCTTTGGCGGAACCGTGCGTCGCGTGATTGTCGATAATCTCAAGGCAGCCGTCACGAAGGCGGACCGCTACGACCCTGTCTTCGCTCGTACCTTCGAGGAGTACGCCCGGTACCGCGGCTTCGTCATCGATTCTGCACCGGCTCGTATGCCGACGGCAAAGCCTATCGTTGAACGAGCCGTGCCCTATGTCCGGGACAATTTCTTTCGCGGCGAGTCCTGGATCGACCTCACACACGTCCAGCGCGAGGTCATCCGTTGGTGCGTCCATAGCGCCGGTATGCGTATCCATGGCACCACGCGCAAGCGTCCGTTCGCCGTCTTCGAGAACGTCGAGCGTGAGCAACTTCTGAGCCTTACGCGCGAACGCTTCGATCCACCAACCTGGGCTAAGTGCAAGGTCCATCCGGACCATCACATCAACTTCGCTAAAGCCCTGTACTCGACTCCTACGCGCTACATCCGCGAACAGGTATGGGTCCGGGCCGATTCCGGGCTCGTGCGTATCTATGCCAATGGTGGCCTCATAAAAACGCATCCCCGTCAGAAGGTAGGAGGTCGATCCACGGACTACAACGACTATCCCGCCGAACTCACGCCCTATGCGCTGAGAGACCCCACACGCATCATCCGACAGGCCATGGACATCAGCTTCGATATCGGTCGCTTCATGGAGCAGCTCCTGTCCGGCACGCTGCCCTGGACCAAGATCCGACAGGCCCAGAAGCTGCTACGCCTCACCACGAAGTACGGAACGTGTCGCGTCGCAGCAGCCTGCCGGCGTGCCCTGGCCTTCGAGCTCATCAACGTACGCCGTGTCGAGTCCATCATCATCCAGGATCTCGATCAGCTCGAACTGCCGATCGCGCACCACGACGTCGCCGTCATCCCCATCGAGACCCGCTTCACCCGACCCGCTCAGAGTTTTTGTCACGCACCACCCACCAAGGAGTCCGACTCATGAATGACGTCAAACCCTCACTCCAGGCCGTGCTCAGGCGGCTCAAGCTCGGGGGCCTCGCGGCCACTCTGCCTGATCGCGCCGCACACGCCTCCAAGACCAAAATGGCCCCGCTCGACTTCCTCGAACTCGCGCTCACGGACGAGATCGGACGGCGTGACCACAAGAACCTCTCCAACCGTCTCGAGCGCGCAGGCTTCGACGAACTTCACACCCTCGAGGACTTCGACTTCGATGCCGCCGTCACCTTCGACCGTGATCGCGTCCGTGATCTCTTCGGGCTCGGCTTCCTCGACCGACATGAAGACATCCTTTTCCTCGGTCCCGTCGGCGTCGGTAAGACCTTCCTCGCCTGCGCGCTCGGTCACGCTGCCTGCCGTGCCGGACACCGTGTGCTGTTCCTTCGCGCTGATCACCTGCTCAAGATGATCCATCAGTCTCGCGCCGATAACTCCACCGAGAAGGTCATCCGATCACTGCTCGCGCCTGATTTAGTCATCATTGACGATTTTGGGCTCCGGCGCCTCAACGCACAGCAGTCCAGTGACTTTTACGAGATCGTAATCGAGCGACACCGCAGGGCTTCCACCATCGTCACCTCCAACCGCAGTATCGATGAATGGATACCCCTCTTCGATGACCCCATTCTCGCCCAGAGTGCGCTCGACCGCCTCGCCCACAATGCCTACCAGATCGTCATCGAGGGCGAGAGTTACCGCACCCGCCAAAGACCCGGTAGCACCACATCAGAACCACCCCGAAATGGGAGAGAGTAGCCAAATCACGTCCCATCACTTACAAATCCAAGAAGTCAGGACATCGAATCACGGGTTGTCACGAGGGGGTGGATCATCCTCGTGAGAATGGGTGGATCATGCTGGTGAGAAGTGACA
>JAZDDA010000216.1:0-3476 GCA_036679625.1 Gemmatimonadota bacterium
CCGGCTTGATGTCGCGGTGGACCACGCCGTTCTCGTGCGCGTAATCCAGTGCGTCGGCGACTTTCTGCGTGATCGCCACTGCGTCATCCACACCCAGTTGCTTCTCGCGGTCGATGCGCTCCCTGAGTGATTCCCCTTGGATGTGGGGCATCACGTAGAACAGGAAGCTGTCCGCCTCGCCCGAGTCGAAGAGCGGGAGGATGTGTGGGTGGGTCAGGTTGGCCGTCGTCTTGATCTCGGCCAGGAAGCGTTCGGCGCCTACGACTGCCGCTAACTCGGGTTTCAGAACCTTCAGCGCGACTTTGCGTTCGTGCTTGAGGTCGTCGGCCAGGTAGACCGTGGCCATCCCGCCTTCTCCGAGCTCGCGCTCGATGGTGTAGCGGCCTTCCAAGGCGGCGTTCAGGCGTGAGATGGGATCAGACATTGCGGACAAGATGTGTCCACCTTGGGGCGGGCGGCAAGCAATAGCGTAATCGGACAACTCCGTGTTCGAACGCGACAAACACGTTCCCGCGGGAACGTCGAGGCGGAGCGCGATTCGTCAAAGGGGGGTGCATGGACGAACCAGCCGTGGACCGGTCGACCTACCCCACCCGAAAACGCAGAGCGGGTGTTGGAGGTGTTCGGGGCTCCGCTTCATGAGCTTTCCAAGGATGATCTGTCGAAGTCGGGCCGGTGCGGCGACCGTTTTCCGTCCCAACCGGGCATGTTCCAGGTCAGCGTCGACCCGTAGATTGCGCTCACGAACCTTTCGAGCACCCGAGGACCGATGACCCAGCAGCAATTCGAGGAACTGAAATCCCTGATTCGGGGGAACACACAGGGAATCTCGAGAAACTACGAGATGATCGGCCGGATCTACGAGGAGCACGGTGGCCGGTTGGAAAGGCTCGAGGGGCGATTGATCCGTGTCGAGGTGGTCCAAGAACAGTTCAGCGACGACCTGCGTGCAGTGGCCGAGGGCGTGACGGGGAACGCTGAGCGCCTCGACCGATTGGAAGGACGCTTCGATGGATTGGAAGGACGCTTCGACCGATTGGAAGGACGCTTCGGTGGATTGGAAGGACGCTTCGATGAATTCGAAGGACGCTTCGATGGATTCGAGGTGAAGTTCGATCACCTCTCAGCCAGTGTTACCGCCGCCTCCACCGACCACGAGTACCGCATCAGAGCCCTCGAAGACTGAGCAGCGCTCTACGCCCATGCACGGCACTCGCCCCCGGCGTCAGGATAGTTGTCGCATGGAGTGGGAGGGGGTTTGGAGCCCGGTCCTCCCGGCGGAGAGCGTAGCGAACCGCCGGGAGGACCGGGCTGCGGCCCCATTCCGAGTGTTACTCCAGTGGGGGCGCGAAGAGGATACGGTCGATGAACTATTCCGAGGCGTTCAAGTCCCAGATGGTCCAGAAGCTCACTCGTCCTGGAGGGCCCAGCGCGAGCGGCCTGTCGAGGGAAGTGGGCGTGCACCAGAGTACGCTGTCGCGGTGGGTGCGCGAGGCCCACGTTCCTTGGCAAGGGACCCGTTCAACCGCTGACGAACCTGGGAGAGCCATGCCTGCCCGACGCCCGCAGGACTGGACGGCGGAAGAGAAGTATGCCGTCATGATCGAAGCTGCCTCGCTGTCTGATGAGGAGCTCGGTGCGTTCCTCAGGGAGAAGGGACTGCACCAAGCCAACTTGAAGCAGTGGCGTCAGGAGATGCTCACGGCGCTCGGGGAGTCGAAGGCCCGGTCATCGAGGCCTTCGGCCGAGACCCGCCGGATCCGGGAACTGGAGCGGGAGCTGGCACGCAAGGAGAAGGCCCTGGCCGAAGCTGCGGCCTTGCTGTTGCTCAAAAAAAAAGCCCAAGCGCTGTGGGGGGACGAGGACGACACCACAGCCCCGAAGAAAGGGCGCAGATCTTGATCCTGGTGGAGGAGGCCGTCCGGGCCGGGGCCCGGCAGGAAGCCGCTGCCGGAATCCTCGGCCTCAAGGCTCGGACCCTCCAACGCTGGCGGCAACAGAGCGTGGAAGGGGGTGAGGACAGGCGCAGGGGCCCCCTGAGGGAGCCAGCCAACAAGCTGAGCCCGACCGAGCGAGAAGTGGTGTTGGAGACGGCAAACTCGCCGCTGTACCGGGACTTATCGCCCAAGCAGATCGTGCCCCGGCTGGCCGATGAGGGGACGTACATGGGTTCGGAGTCCACCTTCTACCGGCTCCTGCGAGCCGCAGACCAGATGGCCCACCGGCAGCGTGCCAAGCCGGCCACGTCCAAGAGGCCCAAAGAACAGGTGGCCACAGGGCCCGACCAAGTGTGGTGCTGGGACATCACCTACCTGCCGGGTCCCGTGCGGGGCACGTTCTTCTTCCTGTACCTGTTCCTGGATGTGTGGAGCCGAAAGATCGTGGGCGCCCAGGTCTTTGGTGAGGAGAGCGCTGACTGTTCCGCCCAGTTGTTCGTCCAGACCTGCATCCGCCACGGCATCGAGCCGGACAGCCTGGTGCTCCACTCCGACAACGGCGGACCCATGAAGGGCTCCACCATGGTGGCCACCCTCCAGTGGCTGGGTGTGATTCCTTCCTTCAGCCGGCCCCACGTAAGCGATGACAATCCCTATGCGGAGGCCATCTTCCGGACGCTCAAGTATGCTCCGCAGTACCCCAACCGCCCCTTCGTCTCCCTCGATGAGGGCCAGCGCTGGGTGGAGGAGTTCGTCCGCTGGTACAACACCCGGCATCTGCACAGCGCGATCCGCTTTGTGACGCCCGACCAGCGCCACTTCGGGCAGGAGGAGGCCGTTCTGGCCAACCGGCGGACGGTCTATGAAGAAGCCCGGCGCCTCAACCCCGAGCGCTGGTCCGGCTCCGTACGGAACTGGACCCCTGTCGGGGACGTCCACCTCAACCCACAGCGCCAACTGGCCGAGAAGGCCGAACAACGCGAGGCAGCATGATCAACTCATGCGACAACTATCTTGACACCTACCGATCTTGCCGGTGACGGCGGCAGAGATGAGGGCGGTGCGGCGTTCTTGAAGGAGTTCAATGACTCCCTCGGCCTTCGCAGTCAGAGCCCCAATGCGCTCGACCTGATTATCAATGTATGAGGCGATTTCTTCCTGTTCATCCAGTGGCGGCCGGGGAATCCTGACCTGCCGCAAGTGAGTTGGCCCGAAGTGCTGAATGGTCGCGCCAGCCTTCAGCAAGTCGATCTGCTTCATAAACACGTCAGAAACAACTAGCGAACGAATAAATCCTTTGACGGATTGACCATCTCGTGGCACGAGTCTGATCAATCCTGTGTACGGAACGGCTCCCGCAGCGTCGTCATTCACTTCAGCGACAGTACCCATCGAGGCACTTGCACTGATTACCAGATCACCCTTTTGCAACCGAAAGTGTCCCCATCTTCGCGCTACCAGATTAGGGTCAAGAAAATTGCAGCCATCAAGCGTCACCCACCGACTTTTCACGCCCGAAATGCGAATCAGAGGAACGCC
>JAZDDA010000217.1:0-8883 GCA_036679625.1 Gemmatimonadota bacterium
AAAGTCTGCCACCCGGTCATCGTCGGTTTGCCCGAGCCAGAAGATGAGCGCGGTCTTGAGCTCGGTGTCCTCCTCTGCCTCTGCCAAGCGCATCATGACGGTGACCGCCCCTTCCGTGTCGCTTGACTGGGAGAGGCCAAAAATCGCCTGCTCCTTGAGTTCCAGCTCGGTCGTCGAGGTGTAGATCTGCCCGAGGCGGTCCACAGAGACGCCCGCCTGCGCGGCCCAGAATAAAGCCATGGTCCGGAGTTCGGTGGGCTCGGAAGCATCCATCGCCCTATTGAGTAGCCACGCACCGTTCTCTGCGTCGCCCGATTGGGCCAACCCAGAGACGATCTGCCCGCGAAGCTCCAGCGACTCCGTCGTCATATAGAGCTCCCGGAGGAAGTCGCCTCCCCCCGCGGACTGGCCCAGCCAGAATACCGCCTGCTGGCGGAGCTCATCCGACACATCTTCGCGAAGAGCGAAGGCCTGGAGGGTCGCGGCGACTCTGTCACTGGAATGCTGGGAGATCGCAAAGAGTGCCTGTCCCTGAAGCTCGACATCGTCAGTGTTCCTGAGGATGTCCTCCAGCGCGTCGATCGCTTCGGGGGAATCCACCTGAGAGAGCCAGAACACCGCCTGCTGGCGAACCTCAGGATCCGGATCCGGGTTCCCATGGGCGAGGTCGATCAGGATGCCGACGGTCTCGTCGGTCAGGTGTTGGGAGATCAGGAACACAGCCTGACGACGAAGCTCTGCCGAGCATTCCCCGCGTGAAGCGAGCACCTCACGGATTATCGGCACGGCCCGCTCCGAGCTCATCGTGAGCAATGCGTTCAGTGCCATTACCCGCAACTCCTGTTCCTTCTCGTCACAGTCGGCGCTCTCGGCCGCTCGAGACGCCAAGCTACGGGCCGCCGCACCGTCCCCTACCTGTGCGAGCGCGGTTTCGATTTGCACCCTGAGACCCGGAGCGTCGCCCTGGGACGCGATCTCTGGGAACCGATCGGCATGTTCGGCCATCAGCTCGGCAGCGCGTTCCAGCTCTCCACGTGAAGGAGACCCGCGGAGTACTGCAAACGCCTCGAAGTAGTACGCGTCGGCCACGTACTCAGAGTCGGGGTAGTCCAACCGTACCTGATGGAACAGCCTGGCCGCCTGATCGTATCGCCCGCGATTGAGCGCCTGGCGTGCCTCACGGTAGAGTGAGTCGGCCGGATCAGCCGGATACAGCTGCCCTGGCGTACGAATGGCCGCCTCGGCTCCCAGAATCGCCATCCCCTCAGCGTGGTCTTCCCCGCCGACGGACTGCGCACTCGTCCCTGACGGGATCAGCCCAATCACCATCACCATCCCGACCCATCCCAATACCCTTCGGCAATCAACTCGCATATCGATCTCCCCCCGTCAGATTCCAGCGGCAGGCAGCATTGCCCGAATCCGCATCATTACGTTCTGGTCGTTCATTCCCTCTGCAATCAACCTCAGATCCTCACTTCCACCTCTCACGCCTTCTTCCTTCAGTCGCACCACCTGCACGAGGATCAGCTCGAGGTCCCTGAGGAGCTCGACGACGGCGACGTCCTGGCCACCCACCGAACTCATCAACAACCGAGTCTCGAACAGAAGTCGGGTGCCCCACGCACTGATGTCGCCCTCAATCCGCCCGGCGCGCGCATCTGTGTTCACCAAACTCAGGAGCGCTTCCGCACTCGCGAGGTGCTCCTGGGTGACTATTCTCAGCGGCTCCGCGGATGCCGCAATCAGCGTCGCGGGCACACCCCGAGCTACCGGATTCGTCGGCGCTGAAAAGCGCCCGATCCCGACTCCCAGGACGAGTAGCGCAGCAGCCGCAGTGGCCAGGCCCAGCCAGGGCCTACGCGCAAACTGCCATGTTGGGCGCCCCGCCTGCTGTGCAATCGGGACCACACCGGCTTCAGAGGGCATCACCTTCGCCTGGATCGCCTCCCACATCTCATCACGTGGTATGGCAGGCGGCAGGTTGTATCCCGCTCCAGCCTGGTCGAGGAGCTCTTCGAATCGATCATCAGTCATTACGCGAATTCCTCTTCAAGATCTCCCAGCATCGCCCGCAGCTTCGCCCTCGCACGGGACAGTCGAGCCTTCGACGTTCCTTCTGCCACCTCGAGTGTCTCCGCGATTTCCCGGTGCGTATATCCCTCGAGGTCGTGCATGAGGAACACCGTCCTGTAGAGATCGGGCAGCCGGTCGATCGCATCGTTGAGCCTCGATCGCAGGTGCGGCGTCGCCGCCGGTTCGTGGGCCGCAACCTGCACCCCGTCTTCGAGCGAGCGCTCCCTGCCCTGCCTCCGCTTTACCTGCCGTAGCCCGTTCAGGGTGATCGACACCGCAATCGAGTGGAGCCACGTTGAGAGCGCAGCATCCCCGCGAAACTTGCTCAATCCCTTATAGGCTCGCACGAAGGTCTCCTGCGTATATTCACGAGCGAGATCGTCGTCTCCGCTCATCCGATAGGTGAGCCGGAATATCCGGTCCACATGAGCTTCGTAAAGGGTCCGGAAAGCCCGGTCGTCACCATCCAGGGTGCGCCCCACCAGCTCTGCCTCGTTCAAACCTTACGGCCCTTCCCCTCGGGAGACGCCCTCCTGTGTCGAACGTCTGACACAGCCCGGGCAAAAACGGTTGCGTAACATCTCAGCCCGAGCAGAGATGCGTTCGGCGGAGGGAATTTTCCACCCTGGTGGTTCCCCGCTTCGGGACTCCCTGGGAACCCTACGTTTAGGGGAGCCAGCGATCCTGGGGCTCGAGAGCAAGGGACACCTCTTCCCTGGGATCTGAATCTCCATCACGCAAATCAAGCGGAAGCGTGAGGCGGGCTCGGGCTCCCCCTCCGACCCGGTTTTCCAGGACAAGGGTACCCCCATGCCCTTCAGCAATCTGGCGGCTCAGCGCGAGTCCGATACCACTCCCACCGGGTTTCGTCGTATAGAACGGCACAAACAGGTTTCCGCTCTTTTCGGTCAGCCCCGGGCCTTCGTCCTCCACCAAGACATGCAGCTCCTGACCGGCCTGCTTCCAACTCAACTCGACGCGCCCTCCCAACTCGCTCGAGGCGTCCGCCGCATTCCGCAGGAGATTGATGAGGAGCTGCTCGAGCTGCGCCGCATCCGCCTGGATGGTAATGTCTGGCCCGGGCAGCATCTGCACCTCACAGCGCGTCTCGACGGCGGCGACTCTGCGGAGAAGTGCATCAATCTCGACCGGGTGCACCTCCGGTTCCGGAAGCCGCGCAAGCTGGGCGTACGAGGCCATGAACTTCCCAAGCGATTCCGCGCGCGCCGAAATCACCTGGAGCCCCCGCCCGACATCCTCGTCGAATTCACCCCCCGCTGCGTTGGTGTCGACCATTCCCTGAAGACTTCCCGCAATCGACTTGATGGGTGCCAATGAGTTGTTGATCTCATGGCTCAACACACGGATAATGCGCTTCCAGGCCTGGCGCTCCTCCTGGCGAAGTGCTCGGCTCAGATCCGAGAGCACGACAAGGCGGAGTCGCTGTCCCTCCTGACGCACCACCGTTCGCCGGAGCTCCCAGGACCCTCCACCACCTACATGACTCATTTCGAGCGTCCTCGGCGCCACGCCATCCAGCGTTTCCCTCAGGCGTAACTCCTCGGCTGACTTTCCGATCAGACGCTCGGCCGGCTGTCCAAGAAGGCGCTCTCCTGCACGGTTCAGAATCCGGAGGGTCTCGTCTTCATCGAACGCAAAGACCGCGAGCTCGATTTCCTCGAGCACCTTCCGCAGGAGTGCGGTCGCCTCGACGGCGCCCAAACGCTGCTCCCGGAGAATTTCCTCGAGTGCGTTCATCTCGAGATACGCGATCGCGAGCGGATCACGGGTGCCGGCCCCGCGGACACGGATGGAGAAATCCCCCTCGCGAAGCGCCGCCAGCATGTTCGAGATGTTCTGAAGGGGACGGATGACCCGCTCCCGGAGCGCGTAGGTCAATCCCACCCAACTTCCAACCAGGAGGACGGTTACCGTCCACTGGATCCTTCCCGCATATGGGCCGAGCCAGAGAAACCCGAGCGCCACCCCCGCGCTGGGAATCACGCCCAGGGCAGCCAGAACGAGAATCTTGCGGTCGTGGCGAACACGGTGCCACCAGCGTGCTAGCATGAGAAGTCGCCGTCCCTAGAGATCAAACCGCTGAAGTCGACGGTAAAGAGCGCTACGGCTCAGGCCTAGCTCATCTGCGGCCTTGGACACGTTGCCCTCGTTACGCTCCAGTGCCTTTTCGATGAGAAGCTTCTCTGCCTCATCGAGGGTGAGGTCCTCCATCGGAACACTCCCGTCCGGCCGGCGCCGAAGGCCAAGGTCCTCCGAATGAATGAGACTCCCCTGGGCCATCAGCAAGGCGCGCTCTACAGCGTGCTGAAGTTCCCTCACGTTTCCGGGCCAGGGGTGGCTTTTCAGGGAGTGGACGGCGTCATCCGAAAAACCCTTGGTGTCCTTCGCATACCGCCCAGCCTGGCTTGCAAGGAAGAACTCTGCGAGCGGCACAATGTCTTCTCGACGCTCTCGAAGGGGGGGGAGGCAGACCTCGACGGTGTTCAGTCGATAGAGGAGGTCCTCCCGAAAGGTACCATCCGCTACCGCCTCAGCCAGGTTTGCGTTGGTTGCCGAAAGGAGGCGGACATCCACCCGCCGCACCTTCGAGGACCCTACGCGCTGAATGTCACCGGACTCGAGCACGCGAAGGAATTTCGCCTGCTGCTCGATGCTGATGTTTGCAATCTCGTCAAGAAACAGTGTTCCCCGATCGGCGAGTTCAAAGCACCCCACACGGTCTGTTCTCGCATCCGTGAACGCGCCCTTCACATGCCCGAACACCTCACTCTCGAAGACACCTGAACTGAAACCCCCCACGTTTACCGTGACGAGTGGGTTCCTGGCGCGCTCCGACACCGCGTGCAACCACCGCGCGACCACTTCCTTTCCGGTCCCATGCTCGCCCGTGATCAGCACGTTCGCATCCGATGGCCCAACCCTCTCCATAATGCGCAGCACGGGCTCCATGGCCTTGGAATCGGCGAGAAAGTCCGGCAGGCCCTCCTTGCGAAGAAGCCGGTTTTCGCCCTCGAGTCGCTGTGTGCGGTGCAAGGCACGGCCAAGCTCAATCTGTGTCCTCAACGTCTTCAGGAGCCGTTCATTGTCCCACGGCTTCTCGACGTAGTCTCTGGCCCCCCGGCGAATCGCGTCGACCGCACCTCCCACCGAGCCCCAGGCGGTCATGACGATGACGGGGAGTGTGGCCTCGAGGCCCTGCAACTCCGTGAGCAGGTCGAGGCCCTCCTTACCCGAGGTAGTATCCCGAGTGTAGTTCAGGTCCATCAAGACCGCGTCGAACTCCGATCGTTCGACGGCCGAGATTACCTGCGCGGGAGACGCCGCCGCCTCGGATTGGATGCCGGCCCCTTTGAGCAGTATCCGGAGTGCCTCCAGGACGTCGGGCTGGTCGTCGGCGATCAGAACGCGGGGCACATCCTCTGCCATATGAACCTACTCGTCGACGATCCAGCCATCCTTCAGCTGGATAATCCGGTTTCCGTACGCCGCGAAACGCTCGTTGTGGGTAACCTGAATGATGGTCGTCCCCTCTTCGTTGAGCTCCTTGAGGAGGTCCATGATCATCCTGCCCTGACTCGAATGAAGTGAGCCGGTGGGCTCATCGGCCAGGATCACCCGCGGCTCCGCGATGACGGCGCGTGCCACCGCCACGAGCTGCTGTTGCCCCCCGGACAGCTGCGTCGGATAGAGGTCCTTCTTGCCCACGATCTGAAACCGGTCAAGCGAGTCCGCAACGATCGCCTGACGTTCTTTTCGCTTCACGTTCCGGTAGGAGAGCGGGATCTCGAGATTCTCGTACACGGTGAGGTCGTCGAGCAGGTGATATTGCTGAAACACGAACCCGATATACGCCTTGTTCAGCTCGATTCTGGCTCGCGGCTTGATCGCATGTACCGGCTCGTTCATCAACCAGAATTCGCCACGCCAGTCTCCGTCGAGCATGCCCATGATCGACAGTAGGGTGGACTTCCCCGCTCCCGATGGGCCCATTATCGTCACGAAGTCACCAGCCTCGATGTCGAGATCGATTCTTCTGAGCACAAAGGTCTCCCCCGCACCCGTCTTGTACGATTTCTCCAGCCCTCTCGTGCGAATCAGTGTCATCTCGCGTACTCGCCTGAATGTCTTGGATGGATGTTCAAGTCTATGTGACTGTTGTGGTTACGGATCATCTATTCAGCCGTCACCAGAGCTTCTCTTAGTGGCACGATCTCAAGGATGCGTCCCAAAATCGAACACCTGGCGGGCCAAACGTCAAACGGGGGCGGCAATCGCCACCCCCGCCTGAGTCTCCTGGTCACGGCCGAAGCCGCGTTGTCTGCCCTGCTCTACGACATGTCGAAGCCGGACTCCGCCAGCTCTGCATTGTGCTTCGCCTGAAGAGCATCCTGCTCGTCCACGACCTGTCCGTCGAACAGGTGGATCGAGCGATCCGCAACGTCAGCATAACGCGGATCGTGCGTGACCATGCAAATGGTCGCACCCTCTGCGTGAAGCTCCTTCAGGAGTCCCATCACAGCGTTCCCGTTCTTCGAATCCAGGTTACCGGTCGGCTCGTCAGCGAGCAGGATAAGAGGCCTGCCCACAATCGCACGTGCCACGGCAACGCGCTGCTGCTGACCACCCGAGAGCTGGCTCGGATAGTGATTCATCCGATGGGCCATCCCGACCCGCTCCAGCGCCGCGTGAACCCGCTCCTTGCGCTCGCTTCCGGGCATTCCCCGGTAGGTGAGCGGCAATTCGACGTTCTCGTAAACCGTGAGATCGCCGATCAGGTTGAACGCCTGAAAAACGAATCCGATCGCCTGGTTTCGAATCTTGGCCCGCTGGCTCGCGCTCAGCTCCGACACCGGCTCTCCATCCAGGATGTACTGGCCTCCCGTAGGCGAGTCCAGAAGCCCGAGAATCGACAGCAAAGTCGTCTTCCCGCAGCCCGAGGGCCCCGCTATAGAGACAAACTCCCCGCTCTGGATAGCCAGGTTGATATCGCTGAGCGCGTGGGTCTCTACCTCTTCTGTATAGAACACCTTGGCCAGACCCCTGAGGTCGATCAGGGTCGTACCGCCTGTAGTGTCGCCGCTGTTATCCATCATCTCTCCTCGTATGTCCACTGTCTCGCACGTTGCGTCCTGCGAACGGGGGGCACTACGGCCACCACCGCTCTCGAGTTTCACCGTCGGCCGATTCCGTCTCGGCCGCCCTCGGACTTCACCTTTTCAACCTCACCCTATCAAACCCATCCCACTGTGACATGTCCGACAGAATCACGATGTCCCCGGGCTCAAGGCCTTCGCGAACCTCGATCTCATTGACCGAGCTCGCCCCAAGCAGGACGTTGACCCTTTCCGCGTACTCACCGTCGGCGCTCACCTTGAACATCCCGACGCGTTGGTTCGCCTGCCCGTAAGCCGGACGACCGACATAGGTCACCTCGTCGAGACGCTGAATGACAACATTCCCGTCCACACTCAGGTCCGGACGGGCGCTGTTTGGAAGGTTGGGCGGCAACGCGACGTCGATCGTGACCGTCCCATTCTGAACGGACGGATCGATCCGGACGACACGCCCTTCAATGGTGTCGTTCCGGGTATCGATATAGGCCACCTGCCCAACCGCAATGTCCTGCGCCTGCGTCTGCGGGATCCGAATTTCTGCCTTCAGGCGTCCAGGTTGAACAACCCGCGCAAGCGTTCCCCCCGACTGTACCCACTGCCCCTCGTCTAGCGGAAGCTCTGCGAGCAGCCCTGCGACTCCGGCAGTCACCTGAAGGCTCGACACGCGGTCGGCGTTGAACTGGGCGATGGCCTGCAAGCGAATGATTTGTGCGCGCTGCGCACTCAACTGGTCGTCGATCGATGACGACTGAACGCGAAGCCGCTCCTCTTCAAGAGCAACTCGCTCTTCGAACTCTGCAACCTGATCCCTGGTGCGTGCCAACTCCGTGGCCGCGACGAGCTCCGGATTCGTGTCGAATAGACGCTGGTTTGTCGCATGCTCTCGTAGAGCGTTGCGATATTGCGTCCGGATTTGAGCTACGAGCCCCGCCTGCGTAAGGCGTTGGGTCTCGAGGTTGGCGCGCAGGCTGATCAGCGTTGCCTCCGCGCTCGAAAGCTGCTGCTGTGATTGAAGCAGCGTTATCTCGACATCCGGATTGCTCATTCGGATGATTACGGTACCAGCCTCAACCTCACTCCCCGGCAAGAGCATGATCTGCTCCACGCGACCAGCCGTCACCGCGGTGATCCACCGCATCTGCTCGGGCACCAACGTCCCGGGGCCACGAACCTGGCGCACCATTGTGCCATGCTCCACGGTATCGACCCAGACCGTTGCCGCGTCGACCGATGGCGCTGCGGGCTTGAGATTCCTCAGCCCGAAGGTCACCGCGATCAGAACGAACACGACGATCGAGTACTTGATCGCGTTTTTCTTTTTTCTCGGCTGCGTATCTCGAATAATATCCACGTCAAGTCACCTTATTCTGTTCGCCAAGAGCCGCTCCTCCGACTCTGTGATTACCTCGTCGATCATCAATTCTGGGCCTCACCGTCTGCGTTGGGCCTCAGCCGTCGGCCGACCGCCAACTCCAGACCTGCCGTCAGTGCGTGAAACGAATACAGGGAGTCGAGATAGGACCGCTCAGCATCCGCCGTAGTTCTCTCTGCGTCGAGGAGGGCGAGGAAGTTGTCCGCACCCAGCTGATACCGCTGTCTCGCAAGAACGAGCTGCTCGCCCGCAACTTCACGATTCCGCTCCTCGATCTGCACCACGGTGTACGCCGTCTCA
>JAZDDA010000218.1:0-8222 GCA_036679625.1 Gemmatimonadota bacterium
GGACCAGGACGTCACGGCACCAGAACGTCACGGCACCGAACCGTGCAAAGGAGTTCAAATGGCGCGCTTTAGACTCGAGGTAAACGGTAGGCGTTCGGAGGTGGATGTCGCTCCCGAAACGCCCCTCGTGTGGGTATTGCGAGATCACCTCGAACTCACCGGCACCAAGTTTGGGTGCGGAATTTCCCAGTGCGGCGCGTGCACAGTGCATGTGGATGGGCAGCCGCAAAGGTCCTGCCAGCTGCCGGTGTCGACGATGGAGGGCAAGGCCATCACCACCATAGAGGGTCTGGCCCCCGGCCGACTGAACGCACTCCAGCAGGCATGGATCGCCGAAGAGGTACCCCAGTGTGGGTACTGCCAGTCGGGGCAGCTGATGTCGGCCTCGGCGCTTCTCGATGCCAACGCAGATCCCAGCGAAGAAGAGATCGAGGTCTGGATGTCCGGCAACATCTGCCGCTGCGGCACCTACAACCGAATCAAGCGGGCCATTGGGCGCGCGGTGGAGACAGACCGATGACCACCGGTGAGAAGCGCGGTGTAAGCCGTAGAGCCTTCCTCGCCACCACCGGCATCGCCGGTGTGGGGCTCGTTCTTGGATTCCGGCTCCCGGGCGTACGCGAGCTCGTGGGATGGGGCGGAGAGGCCGCCTCTCCATTCGGGCCGAATGCATGGCTGTCGATCATGGCCGATGGTCGGGTCACGATCATGGTCGACGAGATGGAGATGGGGCAGGGCGTGATGACCGCCATGCCGATGATCGTGGCGGAGGAGCTCGATGTGGCCTGGGAGGCGGTCTCCATCGAGTACGGACCCCTCGACCCCTCATCCTGGCCGCGAGGCATCAGCACAGGTGGAAGCACCTCTACGCGAACCGGGTGGGACCCGCTGCGCACGGTGGGTGCACAGGCGCGTGAGATGCTCAAGGAGGCCGCCGCCCAGCAGTGGGAGGTGAGCGCCGCGGAGTGCACCACCCGCGACGGGACGGTATTCCACGCGGCGTCGAGTCGGGAAGTCGGCTACGGGGACCTCGTGGAGCTCGCCGCAACGCTGCCGGTGCCCGAGGAGCCGCCCTTCAAAGACCCGTCCGAGTACAGGATTCTGGGACGTCGCATTCCTCGGGTGGACACCCCCGCCAAGGTGGACGGCTCCAAGGTGTTCGGATACGACCTGAAGGTCCCGGGCGGTCGGGTAGCCGTGCTGGAGAGGTCTCCCGTCTTCGGCGGCACGCTCACCGGATACGACGGTGCAGGCGCTGAGGCGAGCCCAGGGGTGCGCTCGGTGGTGCAGATCTCCAACGGTGTGGCCGTTGTGGCGGACGACACATGGTCGGCGCTCAAGGGTCGCGAGCAGTTGAGCACCGAATGGGACGAAGGGGCGTTGGCCTCGCTCTCCACAGAGAGCCTGGATGCCCGCCTTCGCGAGCTGGCGGAGGGTGAGGCCGCCGAAGCACGCTCCGATGGCAATGTTGCGGGTGCACTCTCAGGCGCGGCGCAGCGCCTGGAGGCTGAGTACCAGGTGCCCTACCTCGCGCACGCCACGATGGAGCCGATGAACTGCACGGCCTGGGTAAAGGACGACGGCACCGTTGAGGTGTGGGCTCCGACCCAGGCCGCGACGGCGTCGCAGCAGACCGCCGCGGAGGCCGCCGGGGTTGCGGTAGACCGTGTGACGATCCACTCGATTCCGATGGGCGGTGGCTTCGGTCGGCGCTCGCACACGGACTTCGTGCGTGAGGCCGTCGAGGTGTCCAAGGCAGTGGGTGAACCCGTCAAACTCATGTGGACCCGCGAGGACGACATGCGTGGCGGGCAGTACAGGCCCACTGCGCTGCACCGGTTCCGTGCGGGGCTCGGGTCGGATGGCATGCCGGTGGCGTGGGAGCACCGTGTGGTTGCGCCCTCGATCTTCTACCAGTTCGGGCCGGGAGCGCTGGATCGTGCCAACGGGGTGGACGGGGACGCGGTCTCGGGTGCACGCCAGCTCCCTTATGAGATCCCCAACGTGCACGTCGACTACGTGCGCCTCGACGTTGAGGTGCCGCTCTGGTTCTGGCGCTCGGTCGGGCACTCACACAACGGCTTTACGACCGAGGCCTTCATCGATGAGCTCGCGCACGCTGCGGGCGCCGATCCGATGGAGTACCGGGCGCGGCTTCTGCAGGATCATGCGCGAAACCTGGGCGCCCTGGAGCGGGTTGCCGAGGCCGCAAACTGGGGGAGTACGCTGCCCGAGGGCATGGCGCGCGGCATCGCCGTACACGAGTCCTTTGGCACCTTCATCGGGCAGGTTGTGGAGGTCTCAATGGATCGAGGCCGCCTGAAGGTCCACAAGGTGTACGTCGCGGTGGACTGCGGTCAGACCATCAATCCGGATACGATCGAGGCCCAGATGGACTCGAATGTGGCGTACGGACTCTCGGCAGCGTTGTGGGGCAAGCTGGACTTCGCCAAGGGGCGTGTCGTACAGAGCAACTTCCACGACTACAACGTCGTGCGCATGGGCGACATGCCGAAGGTCGAGACGCACATCATCCAGAGCTCCGAGCGACCCGGCGGCATTGGGGAGCCCGGGCTTCCGCCCTTTGCCGGAGCGTTGACCAACGCGGTCTTCGCGCTCACCGGCAAGCGGATTCGCCAACTCCCGATCGGGGAGCAGCTCGCGGACGTATAGCGAGCGCTCGCACGGCGTCGAAGGCGCAAGGAGCCCTCGGGACCGATTGGTCTCGAGGGCTCTTTTGTACCCGGAGGAGTCGGTCAGGCAAGGCCGACGATCTCGCCCTCGGAGTTCACGCTCATCCCCGTCGCCGCCGGGCGTGCGGCCAACCCGGGCATCGTCATGATGTTGCCGGTCTTGGCGACCACGAATCCGGCACCCGCCGAAGGCACCACCTCGCGCACCACGACCCTGAAGCCGGAGGGGCGCCCGAGCAGCGCCGGATCGTCTGAGAAGGAATACTGCGTTTTTGCGATGCAGACCGGCGCGTTGCTCATCCCGATCGCATCGATCTGCTCGATGTTCTTCTGAGCGATCGGCAGGAAGTCGACGCCGTCGGCGCCGTAGATCTCGGTCGCGATGGTCTCGATCTTCTCGGTGATCCCCATCTCCAGCGGGTAGAGTGGCTTGTAAGCCGCGTCACCCGAGGCAACCGCGTCCGACACCGCGTCGGCCAGCTCGAGGCACCTTGTGCCGGTCTGGGAGTGCGGGTCTGCCTCGACGGCGGTGGCTCCCATGTCCCGACACGCATCCAGGACCGCCGCGACCTCTGCCCCGGTGTCGGTCGCGAACCGGTTGAGTGCGACGATCGGCTGCATCCCGAACTTGCGCACGTTCTCGATGTGGCCCTGGAGGTTCACGAACCCCCGTTTGACCGCAGCGACGTCCTCGGTGCGAAGCGCGTCCTTGGCGACTCCGCCGTGCATCTTCAACGCCCGCACCGTGGCGACGATCACCGTCGCTTGTGGGTCGAGTCCGCCGAAGCGGGCCTTGATGTCGAAGAACTTCTCTGCGCCCAGGTCGGCTCCGAACCCGGCTTCGGTGATCACGATGTCACCCAGCGCGAGTCCGGCCCGTGTGGCGGAGAGCGAGTTGCACCCGTGGGCGATGTTGGCGAATGGTCCCCCGTGGATGAAGGCCGGCGTGCGCCCGAGGGTCTGAACCAGGTTGGGGTTCACGGCCTCGCGCAGGAGCACCGTCATGGCGCCCTCAGCCTCTACATCGCGAGCCCGCACAGGCGTGCCCTCACGCGTGTATCCAAGAATGATCCGGCCGAGCCGCTGCGTGAGGTCCTGCAGGCCGTCGGCCAGGCAGAAGATCGCCATGATCTCGGAGGCCGCGGTAATGACGAAGCCGTCCTCGCGAGGAATCCCGCCGGTACGCCCCCCGAGGCCGATCACCATCTTGCGCAGGGCGCGGTCGTTCATGTCCACCGCGCGGGGCCACACGATCTGGCGGTGGTCGAGGCCGGCGGTGTTGGGGCGGAAGAGGTAGTTGTCGAGCATCGCAGAGAGAAGCCCGTGCGCCGATGTGATGGCGTGGAAGTCCCCGGTGAAGTGGAGGTTGATGTCCGCCATGGGAACGACCTGGGAATACCCACCTCCAGTCGCTCCACCCTTGATGCCGAAGACCGGCCCGAGGCTCGGCTCTCGGAGGCAGAGCACGGGGTTCCGCTCCCGGATGTTCAGCGCATCTCCGAGCCCCACCGAGACCGTCGACTTTCCCTCACCCGCAGGGGTGGGGCTGATACCGGTGACGAGGACGAGCTTGCCGTCGGGATTGCCCTTGGCCCGCACGACATCGAGGGGGACCTTGGCCTTGTACTTTCCGTAGGCGTCGATGTCATCGGCAGAGAGCCCTATGCGTTCTGCGATTTCGGCGATGGGGCGCAGCTCTGCCGCCTGTGCGATCTGGATATCAGTCAGCATCCGGTATTCATCCTCCGCAATGTGGATTGAGTCCTGCGGCCAAAACGACGGCCATTGTAGTGTGATTCTCGGCGTCAGTCGAGACGCTCGTGGAGAAGGTCCTTTACGACCTTGGGGTCCCCCTTGCCATCGCTCTCGCGAACGGCCTGCCCGACAAAGAAGCCGATGAGGCCCTTCTTGCCCTCCTGGTAGGCCGCAACCTTGTCGGGAAACGCCTGCAGGACGCCTTCGACGAGGGTGATGAGCGCCGCGACGTCGTCCAGTTGGGTCAGCCCCAGCTCGGTTACGATCGCCGCCGGGTCTCCACCACGCTCACCCATGACGGCCAATACCTCGCGCGCGGATCGTGACGAGACAACACCCTCGGCGATCAGGCCGAGGAGCCCCCCCAGATCTGCGCCGGAGAAGGGCAGGGCACTCAACGCGACGCCCTCGGCCGCACGGGGCACCTCGTTCACCACCCAGGTAGCCACCAATCGCGCGTTGTCGTGCGCCTCCAGCGCGGCCGCAAACAGCGCGAGAGCCTCGGGAGCACGTGTGAGCACTCCCGCATCGGTCTCGGGCACATTCGCACCGACCAGCCTGTCGAAGACCGCTGCCAACGCTGCATCCGAGGGTCGATGATCCTGGAGAACAGCGGTAGCCGAGTCGCTTCTGGTCTCTCTGGAGACCCGCTTGGCATCCGCATCTGTCGTGTCGGGTGTGTGTGACCTGGCCCATGAGTCGCGCAGCGTCACGGTGCGGTTGAATACAAGTCTGCCGTCGGTGGCGTCTGAATCAGTGACGAAGTAGCCCTGGCGCTCAAACTGGAACGAGGTGCCGGGCGCGGCGTCGGCCAGAGAGGGCTCCACGCGGCTCTCGCTCAGGAGCTGGAGCGAGTCAGGATTCAGATTGGCGAGAAAGGTCTCTCCCTCGGACACCTCGTCGGGATCGGGCACACGGAAGAGTCGATCGTAGATCCGCACCTCGGCGGGGAGCGATTCAGCGGCAGAGACCCAGTGCAGCGTGCCCCGGATCTTGCGGCCGTCGGGCGTATTCCCGCCCTGTGTGTCGGGATCGTAGCTGCAGTGGACCTCGACGACCTCTCCCTCGTCATCCTTCACGACATTCGTGCACTTAACCACGTACCCATAGCGCAGACGGACCTCAACGCCCGGGCTCAGGCGATAGAAGCCCTTGGGCGGCACCTCTGCAAAGTCGGCACGCTCGATCAGAAGTTCGCCGGAGAACGGAAGCGTGCGGGCACCTTCTTTGCCCACGTCGTGCGGGAAGTACGGCGCCTCCAGCTGCTCTATCTGACCCCGCGGGTAGTTCGTGATGACGAGCTTCAACGGATGCAGCACAGCCATCACCCGGCGTGCGGTCTGGTTGAGATCGTCGCGAATGGCGTACTCGAGCTTGCCGATGTCTACCCTGGAGTTGGCCTTCGCCACCCCGATCATGTCGCAGAAGACCCGGACGGCTCCGGGAGGCACGCCACGCCGCCGCATACCTGCTACGGTGGGCATGCGCGGATCGTCCCACAGCAGGCGTCGCTTGGAGAGCAGCGTGTACTCGAGGTTCAGCCGGGCGAACTCGTACTGCCGTGGCTGCGGGCGCGGCACATCGAGATTGTCGAGCAGCCAGTCGTAGATCTCGCGGTTGTTCTCGAACTCGAGGGTGCAGAAGGAGTGCGTGATGCCCTCGATGGAATCCTCCAGGCAGTGCGCAAAGTCATAGAGCGGGTAGATGCACCACGCGTCGCCCTGCCGGTAGTGGTGGGCGCGCAGAATCCGGTAGAGGATCGGGTCGCGCATGATCATGTTGGGCGAACCCATGTCGATCTTGGCCCGAAGCACATGCGCCCCGTCGGGGAAGTCACCGAGGCGCATCCGCTCGAGCAGGTCGAGGTTCTCGTCTACCGACCGATCTCGATTGGGGCTGTCGCGGCCCGGCTCCGTTACCGTGCCACGCGCCTCCCGGATTTCGGCCTCATCCTGGCTGTCGACGTAGGCGAGTCCCTTCCGAACCAGCTCGGTCGCATACCCGTACAGGCGTTCGAAGTAGTCGGAGGCGAAGTAGAGGTGGTCTCCCCAGTCGAATCCCAGCCACCGGATGTCATCCTGAATCGACCGCACGAACTCGATGTCCTCGGTCAGCGGGTTGGTGTCATCGAAGCGGAGGTGGGCGACGCCCCCGTGTTCCTTCGCGACGCCGAAATTCAGACAAATCGACTTTGCGTGTCCGATATGCAGGTACCCGTTGGGCTCGGGAGGGAACCGCGTGACCACCCGACCGCCATGCGTACCGGCTTCCAGGTCCTTTGAGATGATCGTTCGAAGAAAATCCCGACCGTCGCTTTTCGGTGTGCTGGGATGGCTCACGGGGGTCGCTTTTGGCTTCGGTGTCGAGAGTGGCTGGAAAAGTCTACCGACCCAGGGGCCTCGGGTCTAGCCAGGAGGGCGTTGCCCGGCGTGGGTTAGGGGGGCATTTTCCGCGCGTGAATGGATGGCTCACGGCTGCCCTCCGATCCATAAAGAGTTTGACGACCAGGACCTCGACTTCAACCTCAGATGGCAATGGCTTACATCCCCTACGTTCCCCGCGATGAGGCGACCGGACTTCTAGCGGAGCTCTATGATAGGTACGGTGGCCCAGAGGGTGCCCCCGACAACATCATTCGGATTCATTCGCTGAACCCGAAGAGCATGGAAGGACATGTTCAGTACTACTCCCACATCATGCGGGGCCGCTCTCCTCTGACGAGGACCCAGCGGGAGATGGTGGCGGTCACCGTTTCTGCGATCAACGGCTGTTTCTATTGAATCAACCATCACGGAGCGGGACTCCGTACGTTGCTCGAGGGCGATCCCACGATGTCGCAGGCGCTGGTCGTCGACTACCGGACCGCCGAATTGACCCCCGACGACCGAGCCATGCTGGATTACGCGGCCGAACTCACGCGCGATCCCGGAGGAATGGGGGAGGACCAGGTACAAGGCCTCAGAGACCACGGTTTTTCGGACGCCGCGATCCACGACCTCTGCCAGGTCGCGTCCTACTTCAACTTCGTGAACCGCATGGCCGACGGCCTTGGCGTGGAGCTCGAGGGATATTGGACCGACGAAACCCAAACGATCACCCTCGAGGCGTTTTTGAGCGCGCAGCACGGGCACACCGAAAACCACGCGTAAGGTAAATGGCTAATTCACTTATACTTAACGGGCACGACCTCACGTTAACCGACATCGAGGATGTTGCCTACGCCGGACGTAGAGTCGGGCTCGCTGATTCCGCCCGCGCGGAGGTTGAGCGCTCCCGTGCCTTCGTAGAGAGACTCCTCGAAACCGGGGACCCGATCTACGGCGTCACAACCGGGTTTGGTCGGCTCGCAGATGTCTACGTCTCGCCCGAGGAGCAGGTGGAGCTGCAGCGAAACCTGGTACGAAGCCACTCGGCAGGCGTGGGTGCTCGGCTCGACGCGCCCGCAGTGCGGACGATCATGCTCCTGCGTGCGAATGCACTGGCACGCGGACATTCGGGGTGTCGGCCCGTCGTCATCGAGCGGCTTCTCGACTTCCTCAACCACCGCGTCCACCCCATGGTGCCGAGCGTGGGATCCGTGGGGGCCAGTGGGGACCTCGCACCGCTCGCCCATGTAGCTCTTTGCGTGATGGGAGAGGGTGAGGTCACGCTAGAGGGCGTGTCTCGGCCTACTGGTGAGGTGCTGGAGGAGCTGGGGATCGAGCCGATCGAGCTGCGCGAGAAGGAGGGCCTCTCGCTCATCAATGGCACCCAGGCGACAACGGGGCTGGGCGT
>JAZDDA010000021.1:0-2401 GCA_036679625.1 Gemmatimonadota bacterium
CGGCGAGGCCGATCTGGTGATGACCGACGGCCCGTTCGTCGAATCGAAGGAGCACATCGCCGGCTTCTACATCATCAACGCCGCCGACCTTGACGAGGCGCTGGCCTGGGCCTCCAAGGTGGTGGAGGCGATCAACCACCCCATCGAGGTCCGACCGTTCTTCGACACCCGGAGTGGCTGAGGACCCGAGCCGCCTCGTCGACGCCCCTCGGGCGTCCACGGCTGTCGAGGACGTGTTCCATGAGGCCTACGGCCAGGCGGTGGCGACCCTGGTGCGGCTCTTCGGTGATATCACCCTCGCCGAAGACGCCGTCCAGGAGGCGTTCGTGGTGGCCAGCGAGCGGTGGGCTGGCGACGGTGTCCCGCCCAACCCGGCCGGCTGGATCGTCACCACAGCCCGGAACCAAGCCATTGACACCCATCGCCGTTCGACCCGAGGCAGGGAACTCCAGGATCAGCTCGGTGTGCTGGGCGGCAACCCGGCCGAGTCCGGTGAAGGAGGGGGGGACAAACCCGTGAGCGACGATCGGCTCCGTCTCCTCTTCACCTGCTGTCACCCCGCCCTGCGAGCGGAACACCAGGTGGCCCTCACCCTGCGACTCCTCGGTGGGCTGAGCGTGGGCGAGGTGGCCCGCTCGTTCCTGGTGAGCGAGGCGGCGATGGCGAAGCGTCTCGTCCGGGCCAAGTACAAAATCAAGGCCGCCAGGATCCCCTACCGGGTGCCGGCGGAAGCCGATCTCCCCCAACGCCTTCGGTCGGTTCTGACCGTCCTCTACATCATCTACAACACCGGAGCCGACGATCCCGATCGGGCCTCCTTGCGGGCCGAGGCGATCCGGCTGGCCCGCACTCTGGCCGAGCTGATGCCCGACGAGCCCGAGGCGGCGGGGCTGCTCGCCCTGATGCTGCTCAATGAGTCCCGCGTCCCTGCTCGCACGGCAGAGGGAGCCCTCGTGCTGCTGCGCGATCAGGATCGGGCCAAGTGGGATCCCACGATGATCGAAGAGGGACAGGCCATCGTGCGGGCATGCCTTCGCCGCGACCAGCCGGGCCCGTACCAACTCCAAGCCGCCATCCAAGCCGTGCACTGCAGCGCCCACTCCTTCGAAGCAACCGACTGGCACCAGATCGTCACTCTCTACGATCAGCTCTTCTCGGTCATGCCCACGCCCGTGGTTGCTCTCAACAGGGCGATCGCCATCGGTGAGGTCGAGGGTCCCGATGCTGCACTCTCAGCGCTCGATGCTATTGGCTCCGACCTCGACAACTATCACTTGTTGCACGCCGCTCGCGGAGCGATGCTGGGTCGTCTGGGACAAAGAGATGCAGCCAAGGCTGCTTACAAACGTGCTGCACAGCTTGCGCCGACGGATACCGCCCGTCGGTTCCTCGCGCGACAAGTCCAAGAACTAGTGAAGGATTAGTGCTGTGCCCTGCCGACGAATGCGGGCCGAACTCCTTAGGATTTAGCTCAGCTACACAGGGAGAAAGTCTGGCACTGTTACACAGCCAGATCGAAGCGCCTACGCCCCGGGGCATGGGGATCCTGTCAGCTCGCCATGAGTGACCAGGAGAGGAAGGCGTGGGACCTGGAGAGGATCGTTCTCCTGGCGCCGATGGGGCTTGCCGTGCACGGGGTGGTCCTGTTATCGACCGTCACCCAGTGGACGGTGGTTGTGTTGGTGGGTCTGTTGGGAGTCATCGGCGTGATCACGCCTGGTGTGCGTCCGAAGA
Source organism: Gemmatimonadota bacterium (assembly GCA_036679625.1). Taxonomy (GTDB): domain Bacteria; phylum Gemmatimonadota; class Gemmatimonadetes; order Longimicrobiales; family Gaopeijiaceae; genus JAZDDA01. The sequence goes on from JAZDDA010000021.1 coordinate 1,735, forward strand.
TCTGGGTGCAGGCGGCGGTCACGCTCGTCGCGGCGGCCTGGCTGATCGTCGGCTCGGGCGGCACTGGGAGTTTCTTCCTCCTGTGGCTGTTCGTGGTCGTGGCCGTGTACCCCGGGGAACTCCCTCGGAGGTCTGCCTTGGGCCTCGCGATTGTTGCTGCCGCCTTCTACGGATCGTTGCCGCTGTTCCAGACATCGGTCATCCCGCTGACGGTGGTGATAAGCCGTTCCTTCCTTCTTCTCTTGATCGGGCTGATGGTGGCGTTCCTCGCCGCCTCCCGGGATCGGGCTGCTGCCGTCGATCGGCGGTTCCGCGTCCTGTTCGAGTCGGCCAGCGATGCCATCGTGGCCGTCGACGGGGACATGAAGATCACTCTCGTCAACGAGCAAGCGGAGATCATGTTTGGCTATTCGCGATCGGAGATAGTCGGCCGCTCCCTTGACATGCTCATACCCGAGCGATTCCGAGCGGGGCACGGGTGCCATTTTCAGGATTTCATCCATGGTGATGTCACCCGCCAGTTGATGAGCTCCCGTCCAGAGCTGTGGGGAGTGCGCAAAGGTGGTGAGGAGTTTCCCATCGAGGTCACTATCGCCAAGCTCGAGGAGAGAAGCGGTTTTGCCGCTACCGCAGTCGTGCGCGACGTGACCGAGAGGCGCCTTGCGCA
>JAZDDA010000219.1:0-42465 GCA_036679625.1 Gemmatimonadota bacterium
TCGGATTGTGGGCGATACCCTGATCGCTTCGGACTGGCCGATCGGGAAGTGGAATTGGTTTCTTGCGAACGGTGACTTCGTCCGCCGCACGCAGGTCGGGCTCTACTTCCCCGGATTGGCCGGCCCTCCCCTCCGAGACGGGTCGCTTCTGGCCGATGCCTGGGAGCACGGATCTCACGGGAATGAGACCGAGTTCTGGGCAGCTCGGGGGAGCGAGCCCGAGTTCCGGGCACAGGGCTACCTGGTGCGGATTCCGCGTGGAGAGGAGGCGCCGGTGACGGGCGACGACCGCACCGACACGCGCGAGGCGGTCATCTCGAGTCTCCGCCAGGCAACCAGGCGTGCGGACTTCGAGCGGTGGTTGGCCGCGGTCCCCTATCCGGAAACCAAGCCGACGCTCGATCAACTCGTCGTCGACACGGAAGGGCGGTTGTGGGCACAGGTGATCGGGCTGAACGCCGAGAACGGGTGGTTGATCTTCGATGTGGAAGGAGCGCTGATCGCCCGAGCAAGTATTCCAGCAGCACTGCGCGTGCTCCACATCGGTCCCGACCACATTCTGGGCGTTCGTCAGGACGAACTCGAGGTCGAATACGTGGAGTTGTACGGGATCATCAGGTAACCGCCAAAGCTCAATCCCGAGCCCCAACCTCCGTAGCTCGTTGGGATTCGATCTGCCCCAACGCCCAGGTCGCATGCGCTCGCACAAGCGGCTCAGGATCGTCGGACGCTCGCTTCAGCACCGGCACCGCCACCTTGGACCCCCAGTTGCCGAGCGCCACACACACATTGCGAAGAAGCCCCCGGCGCTTGGTACGTAGGACCGGGGAGCCCCTGAAGGCCTTCCTGAACTGGGCCTCGTCCATATCCAGAAGGGCCTCGGCCAACTCCAGGAGCGTGGGCCCATCCAGCCCTTCCCTCGCCCGGTAGGCGGGCTCAGAAGCCGGCTCCCCAAACCTCTCGTTCCACGGACACACCTCCTGGCAGATGTCACACCCATAGATCCGGTTGCCGATGAGGGGTCGCAGTTCGATGGGAATCGGCCCCCTCAGCTCGATCGTCAGGTACGAGATGCAGCGCGTCGCATCCATGATCGGCGCCCCGGACTCGTCTCGACCGAGTAGCGCTCCGGTCGGGCAGGCGTCGAGGCAATTCGTGCAGCTGCCGCAGCGGTCCTCGGAGAAGGGCTCGTCCGGCTCCAGCTCGAGATCCAGAAGCAGGAGCCCCACGAAGAAGTACGAGCCGCGGCGGGGGTGGATGAGCATGGTGTTCTTGCCGAACCACCCGAGCCCAGCACGTTGGGCAAGGTCGCGCTCCAGGATCGGCCCGGTATCGATGTAAAGGCGAGCGTTGATCGCCTCTCCGACTCGCTCCTCCAGCCAGCGGCCGAGCGCCTTCAGCTTGGTCTTCATGACGTCGTGGTAGTCGTCGCCGCGGGCGTACCGTGCGATCACTCCACGGGATGGATCGTCGGGCACCCCAGCAGGGTCCGAGGCCCCGTATTCGTGCGCCACGACCACAACCGATCGCACACCCTGCGAGGTAAGCGTGAGGTCGCTGCGGCGCGCCAGCGAGTCGGCACGGGCCAGATAGCCCATCTCGCCATGGTGCCCGCTCGCGACCCAATCCCGATACAGCCCCATGTGCTCGCTCGCCTCCGGCCCGGCCACACCAACGAGCGAAAATCCGAGCGCACGCGCCTCGGCCCTGAGCGCGTCGGTCAGCACGGCCGCCCCCACCTCACTCGCCCAGCTCCGGCCGCAGGTACGCCCGGCCCTTCCAAACCACACGCCGGCCGCGCTCGAAGCTGCGAACGAAGATCAGCATCGATACCAGGGCGCCGAGCGGGTAGAGCAAGCCCCACCCCGGCCCGATGCCGAAGCGCAGTGCAGCAAGCATCCAGAAGGCCGCACTTCCGCCTGTGACCCACGCCGCCCACGCGAGCGCGCCAGGAATCACCCCCATGAGTGCAAGCGCCAGAACGACAGGCGGAGCCAGCCACAGGCCCACCCCGCTCAGCAGCATGAGTGGGAGCAGGAACGGCCGCAGCGCCGGGTGCACCGACTGTTGTGCCCCGGTGGCGACGTTCTTGGACCACCCCTCGATGATGTCCCCCAGCGATTGGTACATCCGCGTCGAGAACACCGCCTCAGCCTCGCGCACAGAGAGCAGTCGGCCGGCCCGAACGAGCCGCTGCGCGAGCCGTAGGTCTTCAACGACCTCACCGCGGACCGACTCGTGCCCACCAATAGCCTCGTATGCCTCGCGGCGAATCAGGATGTATTGCCCGTTCGCAACAGCCGCCCGCCAGTGCTTGAACGGCCGACGCATGTTCGCAAAACGGAGTGTCATCATGAGGAAGACCTGCGGCTGCACGACCTTCTCCCAGAACGACTCCATGAGCTGACGACCAAGGATGGTTACAGCCTCGGCGGAATCCTCTTCGAGGGCAGCTGCTGCGCGGCCCAGCAACTCGGGGGCATGCACGGTGTCCGCGTCGGTAAACAGGAGCACCTCGCCCCGTGCAGCCGCGGCGCCCTGATGGCAGGCCCACGGCTTGCCGAACCACCCCTGGGGTAGCTCGGCTCCGTCGATCACCTCCACACGGGTCGCGCAGCCACGGTCCACCTCACGCGCCAAGACAGCCGTTTCGTCGTCGCTCCGATCGTCCACCACCACGACTTCGAAGTCCGGGTAGCTCGAGGCCACGACCGACTCGAGGCACGCCACGATGTTGCGCGCTTCGTTCCGGGCAGGGATGATGACCGTAACCTGGGGGCAGCGGGCAGGTAGCGGAGCCTCCGGTAGCGGGCGCGGAAGGCGAACCCGAAGCACGAGGAATGCAACGAAGGCAATCCAGGGCACCATCCACATTACAGTCACAACGATCGCAACCTGACCCCATGGCTCAATTCGATCTGAACAAACTCCGAGATGAATTCCCCATCCTCGGCAAGAAGAACTACCTGAACTCCTGCTCCCTCGGAGCGCTGTCGAATCGCTCGGAGGCTCACCTGCGCGATTTTCTCGACCGTTGGCACGAGATGGGCGCCTCGGCCTGGTACGAGCACTGGATGGGACGCCTCGGCGACCTCCGCGGTCAGGTCGGGAGCTTTCTGGGAGCGAGTGCCCACGAGCTCGCCCTGCTTCCCTCGACATCGGCCGCTCTCTCGGTCATCGCCGGAGCGGTGCCCGCGAACGGCCGCAATCGTGTGATCTGCACCGAGTTGGACTTTCCCACATTGGCCTTCCAGTGGCAAGTGAAGCCCGAGATCGAGGTGGTGGTACTCAAGAGCCACGACGGAGTCGGGATCGACCCCGAGCAATTCCGCGAGGCCGTCGACGAACGCACCCTGTTCCTCGCCACGAGCCACGTCTGCTTCACGACGGGCTTCATTCAAGACATTACGACACTCGCCGACATCGCACACGAGGCGGGTGCCTTCTGCCTGATCGACGGCTATCAGGGCCCTGGTCAGATTCCGGTCGACCTACCCGCCACCGGCGTCGATGCCTACACCGCGGGGCCCCTCAAGTGGCTACTCGGCGGTCCCGGCCTGGCGTACCTCTACGTCCGCTCCGACCACGTTCAGACGCTGGAACCCCGCATCACGAGCTGGTTCGCATCCAAGGATCAGTTCGGGTTCGACCTCGAATCGTTCGAGTACCAGGAGGACGCGCGCCGCTTCGAGTTGGGCACGCCGGCCCTGGCGACCGTTCACACTGCGTTAGGGGGTCAGGAGATCATCGATGAGGTGGGAATCGATGTCATCGCGGCTCGAAATCGCACCCTGACAGACCGAATCGTCGAGGGTGCACAAGCCGCAGGTTTCGGTCTTACGATCGCGCCTCCCGAACGCCGATCGGCCATCGTCATGATCAGGCACGACGATCCGCCGCGTGCGGTACAGGCCCTCGCGCAGCGAGGCATCATTGTGGACCACCGCCCCGGTCATGTGCGGGTGAGCCCCCACTTCTACAACACAGAAGCAGAGGTGGACGCCTTCGTGGAGGCGCTTGCCGAGGTGCGGTAACGAAACGGGCGGAGCAGGCACCCACGGTGCCCACCCCGCCCCTCCTCATCTCGACCGGACTTCTGAGCCCTGGGGTCCTCTACCGGCCCCCGGCCTCTGGCGTCATGATCTCCATCGGCATCATCGCCTCGTTGTGCTCCACGACGAGCGCCACGCGGCGGTTCTCCCATCCGTGCTCCTCGCCACCCTCGCCCTCGACGACCTGTCGGTTCGTGGCCTCGCCGTAACTCACCACCCGGATGTGCTCCATGGAGAGCGACCCACGCTCCACGAGGTGGTCACGTACGGACTCGGCCCGACGAAGCCCCAACGCCCGGTTGTACTCTTCATTGCCGATGGGGTCCGTGAACCCCTCGACGGTGAGTAGGGCGTCCGGGTAGTACTCGCGGACGACGCTGCTGAAGCGGTCCAGAATCGCCAGATCCTGCGCACGAAGCATGGACTCGTCGAACTCGAAGTAGACCGGCACGTTGAACCGCACCGCCATCTCGAGCCGCTCGACCGTAACGTCGAACTCACTCTGAAGGCCCTCGAGACTCTGAGCGAGTCCGTCCATCTGGGCGTCCATTCGATCCATGCGCTGCTCGAGTGCCACAATCTCCGCCCGCTCTGAGCTATTGCCTGTCTCCATCTCATCCATCTGCTGACGGATCGACGCTAGGTCTGAATCGTACTGCTCCTGGCCAACGTGCGCGCAGGCGCCCACGAAGACGGCTGCTGCCAACGTGACGGTTGCTGTAATGCGCGAACGAATTAGGGTACTCATCGTGATCTCTCCTGATCTCAAATCCTGCAGATGGTTCATGCGGATCAACTGGCGGGATAAACTGCAAGGAGGGTGCCAGTCCTGGCACCCTGGTCAGTCATGGTTCCGAAACTGTCCATCCCGAAGGAAGTGCACAACCTCCTCCGCAACCTCCGGGTCGTTCATGATGAAGGTGTGTGTCGCCGACATCACCAGAAAGTCCGCGGCACCTTCGATCCGCGTCCGATCCACCCCGACCTTCCCGTCGTCAGGCCCCGGGATGAGCCACGATCCCAGCGGGTTGAGGCTCAGGTTTCCCGCGATGATACCCAGGCGAAAGTCGAGAGGGCCGAAATGGCTGGCGAAGCCAGTGGAGTCCGTGCCCAACCTCACCGCCGAGGGCCCCAACGTCGCCCGAAGCAGCGGGGTATCCGCGAAGGCATCGATGATTTCGCTGCCCTGACTCGGGGGGCTCAACATTACGACCCTGCCCTCGTGGCCGGGGGATCGCTCCGTGAGGTAGGTGCGCACGAGCACTCCACCCATCGAGTGCGTAACGAAGTGGACGGTCTGCTCCTCTCCCGCACAGCAATTCGCCACCAACGCCCCGAGGCTGTCGACCAGGACCTCCATGGGCTCGGAGGTCGAGGGATAGTCGAAGGTCACGGCGCGGAACCCCGCCTCATTCAGACGTGAAGCCATCCACGACATCGACGTTGCGCCACGGCCGAGCCCGTGAACGAGAATCACCGCTGGCGCATCTTCGGTGGGCGGCACGTAGCACCCGCCAACAGCGGCGAGTAGAACGGCCGCGACCCCGAGCTTACCCAGCCTCTGCTTCATCCAGCGATGTCTCACCCCCCGAGCATCTCCTTGGAGAGCATCACGTGTACACCCACCTTTTGATCCACTAACTGTGTAATGCGAAAGTCGGCCATGAGGCTGGCCAATTGGTAGGCCTCTCCGCGGGTGAGCCCCTTTCGCTCCATCAGGAACACGATGGTCTGCTCGAGCGCGATCTTGGTGGCTTCGGTCAGGTCTTCGTCAGTTCCCATGGTGATAAAGTGGGTCGGCGTCTCTGCGATCGGCCACTCCAGGCTCATATCCTTATGCACGATGAACTCCAACTCGCCCTCGAGTGAGGTCTCGATCGCGGTCTGATCCACCTCCCCATTGCCCTGCGCCGCATGTCCATCGCCAACCTCGAAGAGAGCGCCGGGCACGTGGACCGGAATGAAGAGCGAGGTGCCTGACACCAACTCGTTGTTGTCGAGATTGCCGGCATGAATCCACGGCGGAACGCTGCTCCAGCGCCCGGCCTCGGGAGGGGGAGCCACACCCATGCTCCCAAAAAACGGCCGCAGGGGAATCACGATGCCCGGCGCGTACTCGGTGGTCATCGACTCCGCATCGAGCTGCAGGATCCGCATCGGAATACCCTCACAGTGCTCCGGCACGAAGCCGCTGCAGCCGTTGTACCCGTAGTCAAGCGCGAGATCGACCGACAGCACCCGGACCTCCAGCACGTCACCGGGTTCCGCGCCCTCGATGTAGATAGGTCCGGTGAGGATGTGGCCCCCTGGTCCCTTGTCCGTGACCTGCTCCGTGATGTCCCGCAGGGACTGCTGGACTTTTTCGGGCGGAACGCCAGCACCCTCGAGGCGCGTCGGGTTCGAGGTGATCATCGTCTCGACGTGCACGATGTCCCCGGATTCGATGCGAAGTACCGGCTCGGCCTCACTCCAGTAGTAGCCCCAGGCGACCGTCTCGGGCGTGGCGGGAAGATCATGGTGGGCAACAGCCTCCGTCGACCGAGCTGAGGCCACCCCCGCTCCCACGCCCACACAAAGGGCAAGAAGGCCAAGGCCGCCGATCATATTCACTGAACGCTTCATGACGTCTCCTGCGTGTGTCCAACGCCCCCAGAACCCGTCGTCCTCACCACCGAGGTGGAGCCACACCTTGGGCCCCCCAAAGGCCTGAAGCAAGGATCTTCCAGTGGAGGACCTGGCTACCCCAAGACCACCACCTAGGCTTGGGTGTCGGCGTCCGCTTTGCGGACCCAGCGATCGCTGTCTCGCGCTCGGTACTTCTTGAGAACGGCGTCGAGCGCATCGGTGAGGTCGATTCCCTGCTCGTTCGCCATGCACAGGATCACGAAGAGCACGTCGGCCAATTCCTCCGAGAGCTCCTGGTCGGCCTCGCCGGGCTTCTTGGGCTTGGTCCCGAAGCGATGGTTTATGATGCGGGCAAGCTCGCCGACCTCTTCCATGAGGCGCGCCAGATTGGCCAACGGAGGCCAGTATCCCTCTTGGAACTGGGAGATCCACTCGTCCACCCGGGCCTGCGCCTCGCTCAGCTCCATGCGCGAGACCTCACGGAGTGACCACAAGCTTGCCGAAGACCGCACCGGACTCGAGAAGCTCATGCGCAGTGCGCACCTCCTGAAGCGGCATGACCTTCTGGATGACCGGGTGCAGCTTCCCGGAAAACACCAGCTGCATCACCTCACGGAACTCCTCCGGGGTGCCCATCGTGCTCCCGTGAATCGATATCTGCTTCCAGAAGATGGCCCGCACGTCGGACTCGACCTTGGCCCCCGATGTCGCTCCGTAGGTCACGAACCGCCCGCCCACGGCAAGCGCCTTCATGCAGTCACTCCAGACGGCGACGCCCACCGAGTCCAGCACCACATCCACGCCCAGCGTCGCCGAATCCTGCCAGACGAGCTTGCCCCAGTCTCCGGCGAGGCGGTCGTACACGTGATCGGCGCCCAGACCGCTCACGCGGTCGACGTTTTCGGCTCCACTCGTGACCGCGAAGACCTCGGCGCCCAGCAGCTTCGCGATCTGGATCGCAGCGGTAGACACGCCACCTGACGCGCCCGTAATGAGCACGCGCTCACCTGCCCGGAGAGCGGCGCGCGTCACGAGCCCGCGCCACGCCGTGACGAAGGTCAGGGCCGCAGCCGCGGCGGTCTCGAACGGCACCTCGGCCGGAAACTCGAGGCAGTTCGCGGCCGGTACGACACAGAACTCCGCCAAGCCGCCCTGGGTGTGCTCTCCGATCAACCTCAGTGGCCGAGCAGGGGTCGACGGATCCTCGTCCCGGCGGGTGTACCAGTCGTAGCCGAGCGAGGGATCCACCACCACCCGGGTTCCGATCGGCACCGACTCGACGCCGGCACCACAGGCCTCCACGACTCCCGCGATGTCAGATCCGCCGATGTGTGGCATGGTGATCTCGAACGGGAGGCCGCGCCGCACCCAGAGATCCAGGTGGTTGAGCGCTGCGGCGTGAACCCTGATCTGCACCTCGCCCGGACCGGGCTCGGGGATCTCAACGTCCTGAATTTCGATGACCTCAGGACCCCCAAACTCCGCAAAGACCGCCGCGCGCATCGTCATACCGCTCTCCTAGTGTTCCGTTACTAAAGTTCAACCTGCATACCGAGTTCAACGACCCGATTGGCCGGAATCCTGAAGTACGAGGTTGGGCTCTGAGCGTTCTTGGCCATGACCGAGAAGACGTGCTTCCTCCACCGCATCATGCCCTTCTTCTTCGTCGCGATGAGTGACTCCCTACTGAGGAAGAAGGTCGTCTTGATCGCAGCAAAAGGCTCTCCCTCTACCCGATCGAGCGCCACCTGTAATGCCTCGATGACCTCAGGACTCTCCGCAAACCCAACGTTCACGATCACCCGGTAGATGTTCATTCCGAGGTCCTCGATCTCTACGGAGTCTTCGTCGGCGACATGTGGAATCTCGTGGATTTGCACCGTCAGGAAGACCACGCGAGCGTGCAGCACCTTGTTGTGTTTCAGGTTGTGAAGCAGCGCAAGCGGGGTGCCATTCGGGTTGGAGTCCATGTAGACGGCGGTTCCGTCGCACCGCAGCGGCTCATTCCGGCGCACATCGTCCACGAACATGACGGTGGGTACGCGACGATCCTTGAGCCTGGACCGAAGGATGCGGCGTCCGGTCTTCCAGGTGGTCATGATCGCGAACATGCCTGCCGCCACCACTAGCGGGAACCACCCACCCGCAGGGATTTTTTGCAGATTCCCGAGCCAGAAGGCGAGGTCGATCGCCAGTATGCCCGCCGCGATCGCGATTACCACGGTCAGCGACCACTTCCACCGCAACCGTGCCACAACCGCGAACAGAATCGTGGTAAAGACCATGTCGGTGGTTACCGCAACCCCGTATGCCGAGGCCAATCGACTGGAGGACTGGAATCCGATCACGAGCCCGATGCATGCGATCATCAGAGCCCAGTTCACCGCAGGCAGGTAGATCTGACCGATGTGCTCCTCGGAGGTGTGGTCGATCTTGAGGCGCGGAAGGTACCCGAGCTGAATCGCCTGCCTGGTGAGCGAGAACGCTCCGGTGATCACCGCCTGTGACGCGATCACGGTAGCGATCGTGGTGAGTGCTACCAGTGGGTAGAGCGCCCACCCGGGAGCCATGAGAAAGAACGGATGCTCAAGGGCCTCTGGATGGCTCAACACCAGCGCGCCCTGGCCGAGATAGTTGATCATCAGCGCCGGCAGGACCGCGATCAGGAACATTCGCTGGATGGGTTTCTTGCCGAAGTGCCCCATGTCGGCGTAGAGCGCTTCTCCACCCGTTACCACGAGGAACACCGAGCCAAGCACAAGAAGGCCGATCAGGCCGTTGCGACCGAAGAATGCCACGGCGTGGTGCGGGCTGAGCGCCACGAGAACGCTGGGATTCTGCACGAGCTGCCCTACCCCGAGCAGAGCCAGGACGCTGAACCAGACGACCATCACGGGTCCGAAAACCGCCCCGATTCCGGCCGTCCCGCGGCGCTGGACCGAGAAGAGCCCGACGAGAATCACGAGCGTGATCGGGATCACGTACGGCTGGAACACTGGCGTCGCGACCTCGAGCCCCTCGATGGCGCTCAACACAGAGATGGCCGGAGTGATCATGCTGTCGCCGTAGAGCAGCGCTGCGCCGAAGAGGCCGATGAGCACAAGCAGCTTCCTGCTGCCTTTGGGCGTCTCCGACGACGGCGGCGACACCAGCGCGGTCAGAGCGATGATTCCACCCTCGCCATGGTTGTCGGCCCGCATGACCAGGAGGAGGTACTTGACCGTGATGACGAGTAGCAGAGACCAGAAGATCAACGACAGCACACCGAGCACGTTCTCGGGAGTCGCGGCCACGCCGTGGCCCGGATCGAGCGACTCCCGAAGGGCGTAGATAGGGCTGGTACCAATATCCCCGAAGACCACGCCGAGCGCAGCGAGGGATAGAGCCCACCCCGTGCTATCGTGGGCACCGCCCTCCGATGACCCACCTGAGCGAGGGAGCGTGGCCTCCCCGGATTTCGAATTCATGACTCTTAGAAGGCTGTTGGAGAGGTGGAGCGAGCCGCGTTACGGGCACCACTGCGCGAGACCCTAGGCGGATCGCCGAGGAGATAGCCGTGGCTATGTCGAGGCGATACAACGACGGAAATCGCGCTGTGCTGACCGTAACCCGAAGGGCGCAGGGGGACCTTCTGCTTCGCAGTGGTGCCCGCGCGGTTCATGCTGCGTCTTTCCTCCTCGCCGTAGCTTTTGCTACGACTCGTCGTCTCTCCTGCCCTGAACACACGCGGGCACCGCCGTAAATCGGCGGCTCCCCCTGCGCGCGGCCGCACTCCACTTCTCCAACAGCCTTCTATCTTAGCCCGTCACCGCGCTGGCGTGAAGCCGAGCGGCCCCTCGGACTACTCGCTGGCCAGGGGAGCGTCTAGATTTCGGGGTTTCATGGGCGGACCCGTGAATGCACACACGAACTCTAGACAGGGGACCGAGAGTCGCGGTGGACGAGCCCAGATCAGAAGTCGAAGACTCCACGCTCGGGGGATACTTCTCCGTTCACTCCCGGCCTCCCGCCTTCGAAGGGTGCGATCGTCAGCCCTACACCGTCTCGCTCGAGGTTGAACAGGTTGCCGACCCACGAGCACCCTATGTCGGCTACCTCGTTTTCCCCCGGTGGGCCGAGACCGGCCTGGGTGTCGTCGGCCACGTCCAGACGGACATCCTCTGTGAGGGACGGGGACGTGACGAGGTCAGGGAAATGCTCGGCGTGCTGGACCTCACCCACATCAAAGTGCTCCTCGACCAGGCCATCACCCGCAAACACGACCAGGACTGAATGCTCCGCAACGGACTCATCTACCTCAGCGATTCCTCCACGGCCAAGAACGTGGTCACCAAGACTCCGCTTCGTGGCATGGCGCGGCGCTTCGTGCCGGGCGAGACGGTCGAAGAGCTGATCACGGCCATCAAAGAAGCGAACGCCCAGAGCCTCACCGTTACCGCGAACTACCTCGGCGAGGCCGAAAAGAGCCCCGGAACCGCCCGCGAGGCCGGCGACCGTTACCTCGCGGTTCTGGAGCGGATCGCGGCCGGTGGATTGAACGGAAACGTCTCCGTGAAGTTCACCCAGCTCGGTCAGGCCATCAGCGAGGAGTTCCTCGAGGAGAACCTCGGTCGAGTACTCGATACCGCCAGATCGAACGGCACCTTCATCCGCTTCGACATGGAGTCCTCCGAGTACACACAACGCACGCTCGACGCCTTCGAAACGCTCTGGGTAGCCGGCTGGCGAGACATCGGAGTCGTGCTGCAGGCCTATCTGCACCGCACCGAGTCCGACGTTGCACGTATGATCGATCTGGGCGCGCGCGTGCGCCTCTGCAAGGGCGCCTACGCCGAACCAGCAGAGGTGGCGTTTCAGGATCGCAAGGAGGTGGACGCCAACTTCATCAAGCTGATGAAGATGCTCCTCAGCGACGGCACCTATCCCGCGATCGCTACGCACGACGACCGAATGATCGAGGCCACGGTGGAGTTCGCCGAGCGCGAGGGCATCTCCCGGGACCGCTTCGAGTTCCAGATGCTCTACGGGGTGCGCCGCGACCTCCAGCAGGATCTGATCTCCAGAGGGTATAGCGTGAGGGTCTACGTTCCCTTCGGTGAGGCGTGGTACCCCTATCTGATGCGGCGCCTTGCAGAGCGTCCGGCGAACGTACTCTTCCTGGCGGGAAGCGTCGTACAGGAGTCGCCTCTCGGCTTCCTCTGGCCCAAGCGGAAGGATGGGCAGAAATCCGAATGACCGACTCCGAGGATCGATCCCTGCGCGTCACCGAGATCTTTCATTCGATTCAGGGAGAGTCCACGTGGGTGGGGCACCCCTGCACATTCGTACGACTCACCGGGTGTCCGCTGCGCTGCGTCTGGTGCGACACCGAGTATGCGTTTCAGGGCGGGGAGCTCCGCTCGATCTCCCGGATCATTCAGGACGTCGAGGCGATCGGCACTCGACTCGTCGAGATCACGGGTGGGGAGCCGCTGATCCACCCCGGCGCCTTTACGCTTGTGCATGACCTCGTGGAGCGCGGATACACGGTGCTCGTAGAGACCTCCGGTGCGATCGACGTGAGCGCGCTCGATCCCCGTGCGCGCAAGATCATGGACCTCAAGTGTCCCGGCTCGGGAGAGTCAGAACGCAATCTGTGGAGCAACCTCGACCACCTCACCCCTCTCGACGAGATCAAGTTCGTGGTCGCCGACCAGGCGGACTATGAGTGGGCACGTGATGTGATCCGAGAGCGGGGGCTCGACGAACGCGTGAGGTCCGGTGGCATCAACGCCCTCCTGATCTCTCCGGTCTGGGGTAAGATCGACAACGAGGCGCTCTCAGCCTGGATCCTCGAAGACCGTCTCCCTGTGCGCTTCCAGATCCAGCTCCACAAGCTCATCTGGGGCCCAGACACCATCGGGGTCTGAATCCGCCGTGTCCATCGAACCCCACCGAGATCCGCGCCTGCAACGACTGCGCACCAAGCTCGAACAACGCCCACCCGAACAGCCGACTGAGTCCACCAGCGAAGCTACGCACGCTGCGGTAGCGCTCGTACTTCGCCAACGTTTGGACTACGATGTTCTGCTGATCAAGCGAGCACGCTCAGACACGGACCCCTGGTCGGGACACATCGCGCTGCCAGGTGGCAAGTGGGATGTCTCGGACACCGACATGCTGCATACCGCGGTGCGCGAGACGGAGGAGGAAACCGGCCTTCAGCTGGAGTCCCCCCGGCACCATCTCGGTGGACTCGACATCGCCGGTCCGTTCACGCAGCGGGTACCAGAATTGACCGTGCACCCCTTCGTGTTTGCCGTACCCACCGAAGCAGAAGCGTGGGTCAACAGCGCCGAGGTCGAAACCGTACTTTGGGTGCCGGTGCCGTTATTGCGCGCCCCGGAGTCCAGGGGAACCACACGCATCATGCTCCCCGGCGGGCCCCAGACCTTCCCTTGCTTCAAGATCTTCGGCGAGGTCGTCTGGGGACTGACATTCCGAATCCTCTCGGACTTCCTCGTACGAGCTCCCTGAGCGAGACCCCTGCGCGAGACCCGCTGTACTTCCTCAACAGCCTTCTAGGGGTTATCCACCCAATCGGCGATGAAGACGTTGGTGTCGCCCGCCTGGTCTCCATTCCGGTTGGATGCCCAAACCAACTGGGTTCCATCGGGGCTGAAGACTGGAAACCCGTCGAATCCCTCCATCGTGGTCACCCTCTCCTGGCCCGTCCCATCCACATTGATGAGGTAGAGGTCGAAGTCCCGCCCCGTGGGGTCGTCGAGGTTCGACGCAAAGAGGATCTTCTCGCCCGATGGATGCCAGAAGGGGCCAAAGTTGGCCGCCCCGTTATCGGTCACCTGCACCTGGTTCGAGCCGTCGGCATCCATCACGTAGATCTCCAGCGCACTCGGTCGGATCATGCCCAACGCAAGAAGCGACGTGTAGTCTTCGGCAGCCTCGGCAGTCTCTGGCCGGTGGGCGCGAAACACGATCTTGGTGCCATCCGGCGAGAAGAACGGTCCACCATCGTACCCCAGAGCGTTCGTGAGGCGCTTCACGTCCGACCCATCAGGGGCCATCGAATAGATCTCGAGATCGCCATCACGCATGCTTGTGAACACGATCCGGTCGCCGAGAGGTGAGAACGTCGCCTCGGCGTCGTACCCGAACTCGTGCGTCAGTTGGGTCAGATCGGAGCCGTCCGCATTGCTGACGAAGATGTCGAACGAGGGGTACACAGCCCACACATACCCCTGCGAGAAATCAGGATTGGCCGGACACGCAGTCATGAAGTGGTGGGTGGACGAATAGAGAATCCGGTCGTCCCCAGGGTAGAAGTACGAACACGTGGTCCGGCCCTCACCGGTGCTGACCAGCTCCTTGTCGGAGCCGTCGAGGTTCATCGTGTAAATCTGATCGCACCCCGCTCCGGGCGGCGTCGACTGGAAGATCAGCTTGGTCCCATCGAAGGCGAAGTACGCCTCGGCGTTCTCTCCCCCAAAGGTGAGCTGCCGGATGTTCTGGAGGTGCACCTCGTCGGGTGCGTGGAGCTCTCCATTACCAGACTGTGAGAGCGTCTCAGCCCCACCGGTCAACAAGAGCCCGAGGGCGAACACGCCTGCGGAAGTGAGCAGGCGACCTGTCTTCGTCATGCTGTGCTCCTTCTGGGCCCGATGGGACCCAACGTCGTTATGTGTCCGTTCGCTGGATGTCGACCCCGCGCTCAGCCAGGGCAGCGATGTATGCGTCGGCGGGCATGCATTCGTCCGGGGTTTGTACCCCACCATCGCCCACACATCCCTGCGCCTGCATCACCCCAGTGATCGCCAGCGAGTACCCTGTGGTGCGCATCATGGCAGTGACGCCGTGCTCCGCATCGTACCGATCAATGAGTTCGAATGTCACGGTCCTGGGTACGCCGGCTACCACGCCCACCACCTCAACACGAAGCGCGACCAGGTCATCGCCGTCGGGATTACGAAGCTTGGGAGAGACCAGGTTGATGAAGAACTCCTTGGGCGAAACCTGTCGGCCTTCGAACTCGACAGGCTCCAGATCGAAGAGGCCCAGGTCCCGGATCGCGCCCATGATATGAGCATGCCCCGGATACCGAAGTGTCTTGTACCACATGTTCGGAATCTCACCCCGATACCGGAGCGGCATCGACGAGATCCCACCGGCGGTAAAGAACGCCTCCAGCTCTCCTACAGGCTCCGCGAACTGAACGGTCTCGAGACCGCTGAGCGCCTCCACCTCTTTGGGTTCGCCATTCTCGAGAAGGAGCGCCTCGGTTGTGTAATAGTCGAGGACCCCATGCATCGAGTAGACGATCTGATAGTTGAGTGGGGGTTTGGGGTGCTGAGGCAGACCGCCGACCCAGATCTTTACGGAACCCGTCTGGTCCATCGCATCGATGCCGGCCTGCGCGAGGATGTTCACCATTCCAGGAGCCAGCCCACAGTCGGGAATCACGCTGAGGCCCTTTTCGCGGGCCAGTGAGTCGAGCTCCTTCTGGGCTTCGACGATCTCGGTGTTACCGCCGAGGTCGCAATAGTGAGCGCCCGCCTCCACCGCGAGCCGCGCGGCCTCGAGGTTGAAGTAGTACGGAAGAGCACAGACAACCGCATCCATACCCTCCATCGAGCCTCGAACACTCTCGGTGCTCGTAGCGTCCACCTCTACGTAGGTGAGCTTCGTGCCTACGTAGGGTGCAAGAAACTCGGGGACCACATCCACGTTCTGGTCACCGATTCGCACCGACTCAACCTCTGGACGCTGCACGAGGTCAAAGGCCGCCGCTGACCCCTGCGCTCCCCCACCGAGAACCAACATCTTCATTTATCGTCGTTCCTTGAAATTCATTGTTATTGATGGCATGAGGGTAACGCTCCCTCACGAATTTCGGCACCGCAAAGATCAATCCCCGTCGACGCCTAGCAGATCCAACTGCCCCTCCGACTCCGACTCGGGCACTGACTCCAACTCCTCGGAATCCGGCGCGTCGGCCTCTGCCCCCTCAACGGGCGGCACGGCCGGTTTGGCCCTCCCACCCGACGCAGCTCCACCGGCTCCATGCACCCGCGTGACCTCGACGACGCGATCGGTCTTGGGAAGCTTGACGATCCTGTCCCCCCATGTGCGCCGGCCCTGAATGGAAATATCCAGAGCAGGGATGCGGAACACCCTCCCGGACTCTACAACAACCATGACTTCGTCGTCGTCGAGCACCTCGAGCGCCGCCACAAGCGACCCGCCGCCACCCCCGGACGGCACAGCAAGATTCCCGAGTCCGCCCCGCTTCTGGAGGGGGAATTCGCTCACCTCAGTTCGTTTTCCGAACCCTCGCTCGGTGACCGTAAGCACCCACGCATCGCGACGGACGACGAGCATTCCCACCACCCGATCATCCCCCTTGAGGTCCACACCCTTCACGCCCTGGGCCGTGCGACCCATGGTCGAAATATCCGTCTCGGGAAAGCGGATCGCTCTCCCGGACCGGGTGAGCAGCATGATCTCACCCGTACCGTCCGAGAACTCGACGTTGAGAATAGCGTCGCCGTCCTTCACACCAGAGGCGCGCACTCCGCCCGCACGGGGGCTGCCAAACTCAGAGAGGAGCGTCCGCTTCATCACTCCTCGCTCGGACAGAAACACGAGCACCCGTTCGGCGAACAGGTCCTCTACCGGGAGCATAGCCACGATGGGATCCTCGCGATCCGCGCTCGTGAGGCCGTACACCGACTGACCCCTCGAAGCGCGACTGCCTTCGGGAAGGTCCAGCACGGGAAGGAAGTACACGTGTCCCCTCGCAGTGAAGCACAATACCCAACCCTGCGTGCGCGCCACGAATACCCGCTCGAGGTAGTCATCGTCGTACTTGTCCATGCCGGCGAGGGCCTTCCCGCTCTCGACCCGACGACGGTAGAGATGCATGGGAACACGCTTTACGAAGCCCTCGTGGCTCACCGTCACGACGACATCCTCGTCGGCGAGCGCGGCTTCGATCGTGACCTCCTCGGTCCCGTCATCGTCCAGGATCACGGTACGACGAGCGTCCCCATAGGTCTTCACGACCTCATCGAGCTCGGCGAGCAGCATCTCGAGCTGCAGTACCTCGCTCTTGAGCAGCGCCTTGAGTTCTTTGACGATTCGGGAGATCTCTTTGAGTCGCCGCTTCAGCTCGGCGTGCTCAAGCGCAGTCAGCCTGGCCAGGCGCATGTTGAGGATGGCGTCGGCCTGCAGCTCGCTGAGTCCGAGGTGGTCCCGGAGCCGGTCCGAGGCCTCGGACCGGTCATTGGAGCTTCGGATGATGGCGATCACCTCGTCGATCGCATCCAACGCGGCGATCAGCCCCTCGATGATGTGACGCTCGGCCTGAGCCCTCTCGAGCTCGAAACGGGAGCGACGTTGGATCACGTCGCGGCGATGGTCCCGGAAGCGCTCCAACATCCCCTTGAGCGTGAACTCCCGGGGCTCCCCCTCGTCGAGGGCCAGGAGGATTCCACCGAAGGTCGTGCGAAGGTAGGTCTTCTTGTAGAGGCGCTTGAGGACGATTTTTTCGTCGACGCCGCGCTTCAACTCAATGACCAGCCGGATCCCCTCCCGGTCGGATTCGTCACGAATGTCGCTGATTTCGTCGAACTTTCCCTTGCGAGCGAGATCGGCGATCTGGGCGATGATCCGCGTCTTGTTCACCGCGTAGGGAAGCTCGGTGACCACCAACTGCTGTTTCCCGCCTCGAAGCGTCTCCTTCACGATCCGCGCGCGCATCACGACCTTACCCCGCCCGGTCTCGTACATCGAGCGGATACCCTCGCGCCCTACTACAAATCCCGCCGTCGGAAAGTCCGGCCCCGGCAAGACCTCCATGAGGTCGTCGAGCGTGCACTCCGGGTTCTCAACCAGAAGGCGGACGGCAGCGGCAACCTCGCGGAGGTTATGAGGGGGCACGTTGGTGCTCATCCCCACCGCGATTCCAGAGCTCCCGTTGACCAGCAGGTTCGGGAGCCGCGACGGGAGCACTGCCGGCTCTTTGAGCCGATTGTCGAAGTTGGGAAGGAAGCCGACAGTCTCCTTGTCGATGTCGGCGAGAAGCTCAGAGGCAATCGGAGCCAGGCGCGCCTCCGTGTACCGGTACGCCGCCGCCGGATCTCCGTCGATGGAGCCGTAGTTTCCCTGGCCATCAACGAGCGGGTAGCGAAGCGAGAAGTCCTGTACCATCCGCACCATCGCCTCGTACACCGGCGAGTCACCGTGCGGGTGGTATTTTCCGAGCACCTCACCGACGACGGTGGCGCTCTTCTTGTACGGCCGGTTGTGCAGCAAGCCGGCCTCGTGCATGGCATACAAGATGCGCCTATGAACCGGCTTCAGCCCATCCCGAACATCCGGAAGTGCTCGTTGCACGATCACGCTCATGGAATAATCGAGGAACGACTCCCTCATTTCTTCCTCGATCATCCGAGGGCGGATGCGTTCACGCGTCTGCGCCGACATTCGTTCTCCTGAACGGCTGGGTACCAGGTGGGTGCTCGTGTCGGCAAAGAATCTCAGCTTGCGGAGGCCCATGCAAGGAGAGGGTCGTGTTCGGTGACGAAAGCAGACCGACCGCAGGCCCTCTCGGGCGCTGCGGTCGGTCGGTCAGGCTCTCGTGCTTGTCAGACGGAGGTCAGACTCCGGCCATCCCCTCGTCCGCGAGGGCCTGAAGAATTCGTTCTTTCAGGTCGGGAGCAGCCCCACCTTCTTCCTGTGCGCGGTGAAGTGCATCCAGGAACTCCGTCTCGAACTGAAAACGGGGATAACACGCCTTGCAGACATCCACGTGCTTCCGAATTTCGGCTGTCGAATCCTCATCGAGCTCCCCGTCGAGGAACTCGAAGAGCCGGCTCATGGCCTCTTCGCAGGGGATCATCTCACCCGAGGCATCGCCCGCAGGTTCACTACCCCTGAGCGAGGCGAATATTTTCTTAAGCGCGTCGAATCCAGTCACTTTTGATCTCCAGACGCATCCGCGATGTATCCCATTTCCACAGCGTATCCGTGTAGCTTCTTCTGCAACTGTCGCCTCCCCCGGAAGAGCCGACTCTTTACCGTCCCGACGGGAATTTCCATGATCTCCGCGATCTCGTTGTAGGACATGTCCTCGAGATCCGAGAGCACGACTGCGACGCGATATTCATCGGGGAGAGCGTCGATCGCCTCGAGAATCGTGTCATCTACGATTGCCTTGAAAAATTCTCCTTCGGGATCCGAATCCTTCGAGGCGGCGAACACCGGCGCCTCTCGACTCAGTGCCCGCGGGTCCTCCTGCGCGGTTTCCGTGAGAATTTCGTCATGCCGCTGGCGTCTCTCCCGTTGTCGCAGGAAGACGTTGCGGCAGATGGTGAATAGCCAACTCTTGCATCGGGTTCCCACCGTGTACTGATCCCAGGCCCGGTAGGCACGAAAAAAAGTGTCCTGCACCAGGTCTTCTGCGGCGTCCTGCGACCCGGCCAGGCGGAGGGCAAAGCGATAGACAGCGTCCATGTGAGGAATGGCTTCCTCCATGAAACTTGCTTGGCCCGTGGGGGGGGCTTCCTCGTTGCTCTGTTGCTCGTCTATGAAAGGCTCCAGGCGCGATCGATCGGCCGCAGTCAAGGATTCAGTCAGGAGAGTAACCGGACTTCGTAGGCTCGGGTAGGCTTTTTGGGCATTCAGAAACCGCCCGGGTCAATCCGGAAAATGGAAGGTGGCTGCGACCTCATCTGTGGGCCGTTCCCCCGTTACCAGACCGATGAGCGCCTCCATCTCGGAACTGACCTGCCTCAGCCGAGAAAGAACAGCAAACGCATGGGCAAAACCGAAGTAGGCCGCAACCGCATCCTCATCCGCCGGATGGGTCACCGAGACCATGACCTCCATCTCCACCCTCAGGCATTCGACGATGGTTTCGACCGCCTCAGTGAGCATCCGATTGTCCGCCAGGGTCTCGACGGTGAGATCGCCCACCAACCGGGGTCGCAATGCCGCCACACCCACGACCTCACGTGGAGGAGCGGCAACCGTGCCCTCCTCCGAAGCGTGGTCGTGAAGAACCGCACGCGCCCCGTGCTCCAACGCGGTCAACTCCTCATACGTACAGCGGACAATCATCGGATCAACCCTCCGAAAAATGACCCTCGGACACCGTCCCTATCTACTTCTACTATTCCAGCACCCGATTGGTTTCTGCAAGTGCAAGATTTTCTGTCCTCAAAAAGGCCGCTCATGCCATGGCGCTGCTACCCTGCATTGGCCCCGTCACGAGCAGCGGAATCGACACGTGGTGTTCTCCATTCACCGATACATCGAATGCGTAGGCCCCCGCCATTTCGAACACCAATCCGTCCAGGTTCAAAACATGTGGAACCCGCATCCCGTTCCTTGGCGCCGTAGCACCAGGCCCCAACTCCATCTGCCCGGAGAGTCCCAGTACCTCCCCACCCTCAGGATCACAGAGCCGAATCGCAACTTCGTGAACGCCCATTTCAGCAACGCCAGCGGTAAACCGAAGCACCAGCGCAATGCGGCCATGTCGTGCGGGGAACTGTTGGGTCGTAACGCGGTCGAACACGCCGAGGATGTTCAGTTTTCCCGAACTATCCACAGTCGCCGCATCTGCGAGCAACGCGAGATCTACATCCATTACCCAAATACCCTTTGTTTGTCAGTCTAAAAGTCGGTCCCGGAGCACCAATCCCGCCACAAGGTCGATTCCAGCATGCGCCAAAATAGGCGCAAGAACGCTCCCGCTAGCGAGAAACCCCCACCCAAGAACCACGCCCAGGACAGTAGTACGTACGACTCCAAACCATCCCTGATACAGATGAAGTGCCCCGAATGCGCCCGAGGTGATGAGCAGGGCGGCCACAGGTGACCCCGTGACGGCAATAAGCGCGGGCACGGCAAACCCGCGATATGCGGCCTCCTCGCCGAATCCCGCGCAGCAGGAAAGCCCCGCAAAGGCCCACCGTTCCCTGGCGGTCTCGGGGAGGATGTCTCGCACCAAAGTCGTTTCCGCGACGCCGATCAGTCGCCGCACACGGCTGAACACCCACAACCCGACCACTCCTACCACGAGGATGATAACCGTCCAGCCTACGGTGCCTGGAGACCCCTCAGCGCTGTGTACGAACCACCCACCATCGTCCATCCCAGACTCAGAGAGGAACGCGCCGTCCATGCCAGCGAGGGACATCCCTCCGAGCACGAGCAGCGAAACGCCCGACGACGCATACACGGAGACCCTCATCGCGGCTATATCGGGCAGGGGTCCACGCATCTGAGCGAAGGCCAGTACGGGGAGCATCACGCAGAGCACCGAGAGCCATGTCGCGGAGCCCCAGGTGAGGGTTGTCTGCTGGGCCAACAGCACGGAGGCGCCCGCCGTGACCCCAAATCCACCCCAGATCAGTCGCACAACTTCTGCCCCATCTCCCTGACCAACGCCAGCGTGCCCTCGACGTCTTCCCACGTCGACTGATAATTCATGATGCAGAGACGAAGCGCGTACTCACCCTCGAGCCGGGTTGAGGAGACCATCGCAAACCCGTCCTCGACCACCGCTTCCTGAATTCGTGTGTTGAGCCCCCCCAGCTCATCTGCCGCGACGGTGCGGCCCGGAGGGCGGAACCGGTAGCAAACGATGCCGAGCGCGGCTGGGCTCAGAAGCTCGAGGTCGTCTGCCTCCTCGATGTAGCCCTGCGCCCGAACGGCGAGATTCATCCCTCGGGCGATCGCTACTCGAAACGCGGCCAGTCCGTGCGTCTGGACCGACATCCACACCTTTAGCGCCCGGAAGGTGCGAGTGAGCTGTAGCCCCCGATCCCCGAAGTTGGGATGATCGTCGCCCCATTCGGTGTCCTGCAGATACTCGGGCTTCGCCGAAAAGGCGCTCTCGAGCGTTCGCGGGTCCCGAACCATGAGACACCCGGTTTCGAACGACTGGAACAGCCACTTGTGGGGGTCCAGTGTGATGGAGTCCGCCTCGCCGATGCCTTTGAGAACCTCCCGACCCTCATCGGTGAGAACCGCGAAGCCCCCGTACGCTGCGTCCACATGAAACCAGAGGCCCTCCTCACGGCAGAGCGCGCCAAGCTCGGCGAGGGGGTCCACGGTACCTGTGTTGGTCGTTCCAGCGCTTGCGCAGATGCAGATCGGCGTCCGGCCCTGTGCCCGGTCCTCGGCAATCGCCTCGCGTAGGCGGTCCGCAGAAAAGCAGCTGTGCGCATCGGTCGGAATCCACCGGACGCCGGCAGGTCCCAGCCCCACGATACGGGCGGCCTTCTCGAGGGAGCTGTGTCCCTGGTCGCTCATGTAGACCACAGGGTCCACCGCATCGGCGTACCGCTCCCTCACCGCCATCAGCGCGTCGAGGTTGGCCGCTGATCCACCAGACGTCATCAGGCCGCCTGAGCCCTCGGGCATTCCCAGCCACTCCCGGAACCACTCCAGGACGACCAACTCAACGAAGCTCGGCCCCGAAGAACCCAGCCACGTCCCCTGAAAGATGTTGAACCCGTTCGTCAGAAAGCCCGCGATCGCCGAGACCCACACCGGCGCCCCTGGGACGAATGCAAAGAAGCGTGGATGATCCACTCTGGCTGCGATCGGTAGAATCTGATCGACCGCCCGCTCCATGACGTCGTCCATCGACGTGGGCGTCTCGGGGGCATCTTCCCGTAACAACGCCTCGAGATCCTCTCGCTTTGCTCCACGCCAGGCAGGTTGATCTCGAAGGGTGCTCCAACGCTCCACGAGCGCGTCCACCGCCCGATACCCCAACCGCCGCATCTCGTCGGGAGAGAGCGTCAGGCCATCCTGGGCAGATTCGGCAGACGGGCCTTCAGATGAGTCTTCCAACGGATTCTCCGGTCCAGGTACACAAGCCCATAAAAATTGCACATCGGCCGTTGACGCCCCAAGGGGGGTTTCCTAGCCTTCAGGCACCAGAGTCTGCCATAACCTCCCGACAGGCTCCCACGAAGGTATCACCAACCGAGTTGTCTAATGGCTGGAAAAAGCGAGATCCACAAGGCCACCTTCAAGATCCTGGATGCCATGGATCAGCCGCACGGGGGACGCGTTCTCAAGCTCCGGTTTCAGGCGGGCGAGACCCCGTCCCTCAGCGAGCTGCGCTCCTCCCGAATGCAGGCACGGGCGCCCGGCGGAGAACCCACCTGTATCGTTCGGCTCGAGAGTTTCGCGCTCTTCGGGGGCAAGCCGAGTGACGAACGGCTGGCACGAACGGGCCGCATCGACGTGCATGTCTCACCGATCGAGGGCAATTATGACGCGATCGGGGCGAAATGGGAACTTTCGGGCCCTCTCAGCTGACCCCACCGGGGCTGATCCCACCGGAGCCTACCTCAGCCCGGGCGGTTCCACCTCGAAGGTCTCCTTGAACCACGTCCGGTATCGCTCCTGCTCCCCTGGTGATTCATCGAGCCACCGCCCACGCTCCTCCCGGAACTCCTCAGGCCGCGCGGTCAGGAGAAAGGCGTCCAGAAACCCATTCTCGGTCGCGTACATGAGCTCGTCCAGCGGTCGGTACGGACTCAGGTCGAAGACGGATCGTCCATAAAGCCATGCGTCCGAAACGCGCTTCATGATCATACGCTCGAGCTCGTACCCCTCGGCTTCGTAGCCCTCTTCAACGTCGAACGCCTCCGGGAGCCACTCCTCGAGCTTGCCCTTCTCCTTCATGATGTAGAAGTGCGCGTACACCTCGTAGATGGTGACCGCGTCTCCTGCCCTGGCTTCCACCCAGATCGAGATCGTGTCCCCGTTCTCGGAAATCGTCAGCTCCTCCCACGGATACACCGGCGTATCGACCGCCTGCCTACCGATGAAGAAGCTCGGATCCTCCTGGATGTTTCTCGTCTGTTCCCGGAACCACTCGTCGATGGGAGCCATCCTCGCCGCATCGGGCTGAATGCGCGCACCCGACGGAACGATGATGGACCGCGGCTTCGGGAGACTCGCCCCTGCCGCGCACCCGCCAACGACGAACAGCGCTACCAGGGCAAGAAACATTCTTGGGGCACTTCGGGATTCCGTTTGTACTCGCATGACAGGCTCTTTGGAAATTCTTGACAGGGGTACGGGAGCGGTGTGGAATTAAGCGTACCACCCGCATCCAAGTTTGGTTTCACACGGTGGTTATAAAATGGATCAAAAATCAGGTGAGTTCCAGGCACCAAGAACGATTACGCCTCAGGATCTCGGGAACGACCTAGCCCGCCTCGTGTGGGAGAGTTTTTCCGATTTTGTCACAGACGTCGACACCGAGTCCACCTCGACGCCGATCGACCTGACCGACGAAGAGGGCCACCCGGATCAGCGCGCAATCGAAGAGGCGTTGATCTTCTTCATGTGGGCTCACACGCGGGCCACCCAGCAGGCCTTCGTCACCCGAGCGCCCGGCCCGCTTCTCAAGGAAGCCCTCGACGGACTCCACAAGGCGGTCTTCGAAGACATGATCGAGAACGGGACGCCCAGCTCTCACATGCCGCTCTTTGAACAGCGTGTGAGTGCCCGCTACAGCGAGTACAACCAGGCTGCAGCGGACTCGGACAGCGAGCTGGGCAGGGCCGTGGTACGACACTTGACGGCGCAGCCCGAAGCTCCGGATCCGATGACGGAGGTGCTCAGAGAGAGCGCTTTGGCAGTCGCCGGACCTCTGAGAGACTACCTGGAGGACGTCGAGCTTATCTCCGCATAGACGGAGACGGCGGCTGACGGTGTGGCGCGCGACTCAGTCTGCGCTGCCCGCCTCCTCGGATAGTTCATCGAGAAAGTCGGCCGCTCGTCGGATGTGTGGAATCGTGATCGAACCCCCGACCACGAGGGCCACCGTCATCGCCTCCATCACCTGCTCGTCAGAGAATCCGCTCTCCTTGCATTCGATCAGGTGGTAGGAAACACAGTCATCGCACCTCAGCACCATGGAGGCGACCAGACCGAGCAGCTCCTTGGTCTCCTTCTTGAGCGCGCCATCCAGATAGATCCGGTCGTCGAGTGCGAAGAACCTGCGAAGATCCAGGTTTCCCGCCTCGAGGAGCCGCTCGTTCATCCGCTCTCGGAAGGCCTTGAACTCTTTGGTACGCTCGCTCATTCGTCTCCCTCATGGGTCGCGGCGACGCTCGGCTCTGCCGCAGCTACGCTGGTCCACTTCATGACCTCGAAGGGACTTCTGCACTTGAGGCACCAATAGGTAGCCACAGAAAGCTGAGAGCCGAACGGATTCATGAGCTCGGTATCGGACATTCCGCAAAACGGGCAGTTCGGCTTCGCAGGGAGTCCCCCGGGAGGCGGAAGCGTAGGCTCGTTCATTCCACGAAGAGCATTCGGTTGCGGTCGCCGCGGGCGCGTTCGATCGTCTCTCCGTCTGGGCACCCCGGACCCCGACCCCTCGCTGCGTCCCATCCCGACCGATCTGCCGCAACCTGCGTGGCGTCGATCCCCATGGCCTCGAACAGGGGACCACACACGGCTAGAAATCGTTCTCGCACCTGGTCCCCGGTCTGCATGAGTCCCGAGTCCACGAGGAGCTGGCTCGCGGGGTCCTGCGGATCGATCCAGGCCAGAAGGCCCGGAAGGATGGCTGAGGCTGAATCTCGCAATGTGTCTCCCGCGGACTCGTCACTTGCCTTGCAGAGGCTGTGCACCCACGCGCTACCCATGTCGCTGTGGAATCGCTCTTCGGCGAGCATTTTGGGGACCCTGTTTGCGGCGAGATCGAGAGCGCCCTCAGCAAAGCCTTCAAGCACGGCCGTAATCGCTCCGTCCGTCAACGCGATCATCGCTACGAGCTCCGCCCAGTCATCTGCAGAGGCGTCGAGGGCCGAGGGCGAGGCATACGCCTCTGCGGGTCGGTCATGCTCGACCACGACGGGGTCGCGTCCCAACCGCTTGAGCATCGCGTAGAGGAGCCGAGCATGCCCCCACTCATCCTGGCACATCGAGGCAGCGGAGATCCCTGCCTCGAGTGAAGGGGCGCCGAGTACCCACTCGCTATAGCGAATGCCCAGGACACGCTTTGCGTCTGCGAGTCCGAGAATGAGCCGCTCCAGAGCATCCCGAACCTCCTCGGGAAGCTCCATCGGGTCGGTAATCTTCGACGGTGCGGTCACGAGGCGCCTCCCAATACGTTCGCGGCGTACGGACCATCGGTACGGTTCACGGGGATAATCGAAGCTCTCGCCACCACGCACATCTCGAACCAGCGCTCCTCCGAATACGTGGTCCACGCATAGACCCGCGCCAACTCATCATCCATTGCGTCCACGTACCCGATGTGGCGAAGCGGATCGCCCCGTTCCTTCCTGGCGAATACGTCGTAAACGTGTTCTTCCATGATTTCGCTTTTCGTCTAAAGAGCTACACCCACGCCGAGCTGCCGCAGTTTTTCGCGGCCCAGGTCGGTGATGCGTTCATTCGTCCACGGCGGATCCCACACCTCTTCGATTCGCAGATCCTGGATCCACGATTCCTGCTGGAGACGATCACGAATGTCTTCGCGGATGAACTCCATGCAGGGGCAGGCTGTAGCGGTGAAGGTCAGCCGAACACGCACGACCTCGTTCTCGATTTCGACACCATAAATCAACCCGAGCTCGACCAGGGAGATGGGAATTTCAGGATCCAGGACCTCATCGAGACACACCCACACCCCAGCCTCGATATCGCCTGGAGCCGTCGCCAGCGGCGCGCTCCAGAGATCCCGTCCTCCACTCACATGAGAACTCACGTGATGAGCGATGACCGGCGGAAGTTCAGCCATCCTGAGGACAGGCATGGCAAGGCCGGCGGACCCGGGTGCTGTCGTCACTAGTTGAGCCACTTCTGAACCTGGCCCCGAGACCTGCGAATGGACTCGACATAGGCAACATTCATCGGGCCACGCGCCTTCCACCGCTCGAAGACCTTATCCCAACTGATCTGCCCCTCGTCCACCAGCCACCGCTTATCCTCGGCGATGTATTGGCAGGGGAATGGGAAGTCCAACACGTACTTGGCCTGCTCCTCATCGAAGTGGGCAGGAACATCGATACCCAGCGACTCGCATAGCGGCACCGCTGAGGCCATCCACACCTGCCGGAGTTGGTCGTTGGTCAGCCCTTTGAGGCGGTAGTCCAACTGGCCTGAGTGCCGCTTCATGTCATCGGGCAGCCCGAACCACTCCACGGTGATCGGGAACATCCAGTCGACGGAACGCTGAACCATCTCGCGCGCCTCTCCACCCGCCTTCGCGAGGCGCTTCATCCACACCTCACCGTGACGCAGATGGAAGGTCTCCTCCATGCCGATCTTCACCAGCGCCCGCTTGAGCGGCCCGTAAGAGGTGTTCTCATGCACGTCGGTAAGGAGCGTGATGCCCGCCCGATCGAAGAACGCCGTCGCCACCACCAGCTCGGCCCAGTTTTCGAGTGGCTGATCGAAGCCGTAGGGGTGCTTGAATTCGTGCGGCTCCCGTCCGTAGACCAGATGCTCCTTCGAAACGCCCAGATCCTCTAATAGCCGGTAGGCGATGTTCGCGTGCGCCAGTTCATCCTGAATGATGGCGTGGGCACTCACCTGCGTGTTCGTGGACGGGGCATAACGCGCCGCGTTCCAGTACGCCGGAGCACTCATGAGCTCGGTGTCGGCCTGAACGGTCAACTGCACGACCAATGACTTGCGGTAGCCCTCGGTCATCTCCTCGACGGATTCGATGATGTATCCGTCCTGGACCTTGGCCTTGATCTCGTCTTCGGTGAAGGCTGCCATGCTTTTCCCCGGCGTCGTCGCCTGTTCTGGAGACTCGAACGAACGTTTGAAGGTCAAATTATAGTGTGCTGACTGTCAATTCTCTGGCGATTTCGCTTGTTACTCGCCAGCTCGGGCCCTCCTCAGCCCCCCATCGCCGTCGATCAAAGTCCCAGCGAGGCTCGAATCAGCGGGCTCATGCGCTCGGGGGTCCACGGCGGATCAAATGTCAGCTCCACCTCGCAGCTGTCGACCCCGTCCACGGCGAGGACTGCGTTGGTGGCATCCTCCACGATCTGCGGTGCGACGGGGCAAAGCGGCGTAGTTAGAGACATCATGACGTGAACGTCAGCACCCTCGACCTCGATGTCGTACACGAGTCCGAGGACGACCAGGTCCAAGTTCAATTCGGGATCCTTTACGCCCTTGAGGGCTTTCTGAACCTCTTTTTCCGTAACGCTCACAATCACTCCCTGCCTTCCACTCAGTCTATTTCTTCCACCGCCCAGTCTGGGTGGCTGAGGTCTTAGGAAAACGAAATCTCTGGGTACTTGCAAGCGGTCGCGCGGGGGTTCAAGATTCGATGGCGGCAGTGTAAGGCCGTCGAGGGGGAGTCGGGCCGCCCTGCCTCCCCGTGTGGAGGCCTCCTTTTTCTGAGTCGATCATGGGTCAAGCGTCGGATTCGCCCGCCACCGCCGGCGACCAACAGGGGCTGACGGCACGCTGTTGGGGAACCCGTGGGTCGATCCCCAGCCCCGGGCCTGAAACTGCCGGATACGGGGGCAATACCTCATGCGTCGAGGTGTCCGTTGGAGGGCGCCAGTTGATCTTCGACGCGGGTACGGGACTGCGTGCGCTCGGCGAGGCAATGACCGGCCCGAGTCCTCGGGACACGGTCATCTTCGTGACCCATTTCCACTGGGATCACATCCAGGGTTTTCCCTTCTTCAGGCCATTCTACGATCCAGAAGCCCGCTTCCAGATTATCGGCCCCTCCCAACAGGGAATCGACATTCAGACGCTCTTCGCCGGACAGATGGGGCCAATCTACTTCCCCATCCCCTACGAATCTGTGCTGGCAGAGACCGAATTCCTGCAGGTTCCCGACGACCCATGGGAAGAGAACGGCACACGCGTGACCTCAATGAGGGTACGGCATCCGTCGTGCACAATGGGATACCGGATCGAACATGGAGGGCAGTCCCTGGTCTACATCCCCGACAACGAGCTGGAGGGGAGTGAATACCCTGTGGACGGACCCGGCTGGCGGTCCCACCTGCTGGACTTCATCGGTGACGCCGACGTCCTCATTCACGATGCCATGTTCACCGAAGACGAGTACCTCCCGCGAGAAGGGTGGGGGCATTCCACATACAGGGCGACGTTGGAGCTGGCCGCCGAAGCAGGAGTCAAGAAGCTTCTCTGCTTTCATCATGCTCCCTTTCGGTGCGACAGCGAACTGACCACGCTCGTAGATCGTCTCGCAGCCCTCTCTGCCGAACTCGGGCACACGCTTGAGGTGGCCGCCGCCACCGAGGGCGCGGAGGTCTTTCCCTAGGGAGCCTATGCAGAGGCTCCCCCGGGAGCCTCGACCCCGCCAGGTGTGTTAGGTGACCGTAGTTATCGTGAACCGAAGTCGGAGGCCTTGTTCGTGAGAATTGCCATGAATACCGGGGGAGGCGATGCCCCCGGGCTAAATGCCGTAATCCGCGCCGTCGCACTCTCTGCGACCAACCTCGGCTGGGATGTCTGTGGGATCCGACATGGGTACGAAGGCCTTTTCGAGGAAGACGGCGTCGTGCCCCTGACCCCGAGTTCAGTGAGTGGAATCACACACCTCGGTGGCACGATTCTCGGAACGACCAACCGGGGAAACCCTCTCAAGTGGCCAACCAAGCAACCCGATGGATCCATCATCGCGGTAGACCGTTCGGACGACGTCATCCGGGAGTTCAACCGGCGTGGCTTCGACGCCCTGATCGCGATCGGCGGAGACGGGTCCCTACACATCGCCTCCGCCCTGGCGGACAAGGGCCTACCGGTGGTGGGCGTCCCCAAGACCATCGACAACGACCTCGCCGCCACCCAGGAAACCTTCGGCTTCCACACGGCCGTCCAGACCGCCACCGAGGCTCTCGGTCGCCTGCACTCCACCGCCGAGGCCCACCGCCGGGTGATGGTGGTTGAGCTCATGGGACGTCACTCCGGCTGGATCGCCCTGTTCGCCGGCGTCGCGGGGACCGCGGATGTGATCCTGATACCGGAGATCCCCTACAGCCTCGACAGCGTATGTCGAAAAATCGAATCGCGGTATCACGGGGACTCCGGGTTCGCGATCGTCGTCGTCGCTGAGGGGGCCTACCCCAGGGGCGGAGCGGCGACCGTGGCGGAAGACGGTGGGCCCGGGCGGAGCGAGCGCCTCGGCGGAGTAGGCGAATTGCTCGCTATGGAAATCCAACGACGCACCGGAAAGGAGACCCGCTCGCTGGCGCTCGGACACCTCCAGCGTGGCGGTGAGCCCATCGCCTACGATAAGCTCCTCGCCCTGCGTTTTGGAGCCGCGGCAGTCGACCTCGTAAAGGATGAGTGCTTCGGCTGCATGGTGGCGCTCCACCCACCCGACGTGCTCGCCGTACCCCTCAAGCAGGCGATTTCCCAGATCAAATATGTGCCCCCAGAGGGGGACGTCGTGTGCACCGCCCGCGCGTTGGGAATTTCCTTCGGCGACTGATCGAGTCGGGCAAGGAAGACTGGGATTTGGCCGTCTATCCGCTTGAGAATCGGGGAGGCGTTGACCCAGCCTGCGCGGGCTCCGCATAGCCGGTCAGGAACCTCCAGCGTCCCGTGTGATTTCTCCTATAGCCATCACACAGCAGAGAGCACCCATCAACCCGCCAAACAGGACACTCGCATGACGGGAAGCAAACCCCCCGGCTTTAGCCGCCGGGAACGTGAGATAATGGACACCCTCTTCGAGATGGGAGAGGGCAGCGTGCACGACGTAGCGCACCGCCTCGACGATCACGACGCCTACGATTCCCTCCGGGTAACGCTCGGAATCCTGGAGCGCAAAGGGTGGGTCCGACATCGCCGCGAGGGAAAGCGCTACATCTTCGAGCCCACGATCCCACACGAGAAAGCTCGGGATTCGGCGCTGACGCACGTCATGCACACCTTCTTCGGTGGGTCCCCGTCGCGAGCCATCGAGGCGATGCTGGACATATCCAGCGAGAAGATGTCGAGCACAGAGTTACAGGAGCTTCACGCGCTCGTCGCGGAGAAGGCCGAGGCGCTCGTCGAATAAGGAAGGGCCCGGGTGAGGTTGGGACATCCGGGTAAGGTGCAGGTAAGGGGTGCTACCTGGCATCCCTGGCTGTTCTATCCCGAGGCCTCCGTCGGGCCACCCTGGGACTCGGCACTCAGGTAACTGAGACCGGTCCCGATCACCAGCACGGCGACCACACCAACGACGTTGTAATAGAGGTAGGAGATGTCGGTGGTTCGCGACACGACGGCCACCGATACCATGCCCCCGATCAGCCCCCAGAACGCGCCGGTGCCGTTCGCACGCTTCACCATGAAGGCGAGCAGGAACACGCCGAGCAGCGAGCCATAGAAGAGTGACCCCACCTGGTTCACCGCCTCGATGAGCGAGCCGAGCTGACCTACGAAGAGGGCGACCACAACCGTCACCGCACCCCAGAACAGAGTGGCGAGCCTCGAGACCATCAGGAGATGTGCGTCCGTTCCGTCCGGCCTCACCCACCTGCGATAGAAGTCGATCACTGTCGCGCTCGACAGCGCGGTCAACTCGGAGTCGAGTGAAGACATCGCTGCCGCGAAGATCACCGCGATCATCAGGCCCAGCACCCCGACGGGCACGTATTCGATGATGTACGACGGAAAGACGTAGTTCACGTCGTTGGAGGTCGCACCTCGAACGTCGGTGATGATCTCTCTGGCGTCATTCCGCAGCTCCCGCAGCCGCTCATCGTGGCGTCCGATTTCAGTCCGAAGCGCGGTGGGGTCCGCGCCTCGGTCCCGCGCATCCAACATCGCGAGGGCGGCCTGCCGCCTCGCCTCGTGGACCACCCCCTGCTCCAACTCGAGCGCCTGGTACTCGGGCGCACGCGCGCTCGCCTCCACCTGGGCGACCTCAGCGGAGTTGAAGATCAGCGGCGGCCGTTCGAAGTGGTAGAAGACGAAGAGCAGAACGCCGATGGAGAGAATGAAGAACTGCATCGGCACCTTCACGAAGGCGTTGAAGATCAGCGACAACCGGCTGGCCTTCAGCGACTTGGCGGTGAGGTAGCGCTGCACCTGACTCTGATCCGTCCCGAAGTACGCCAACGCCAGGAAGAACCCGCCGATCATCCCCGACCAGATCGAATAGGTATTGGTCGGATCCCACGAGAGGTCGATGCTCCTCCACATCTCCTGGATGCCGCCGAGGTAGACCACATCGCCCACCCCGACCTCGGGAGGAAGGGTGCCGAAGAGGACGAAGATCGCCACGGCGATTCCAACGAACATCATCAGCATCTGGATCACATCGGTCCAGATCACCGCGGTAATCCCTCCCACCATCGTGTAGCCGATCGTGATGAGGCCCATGATCAGGATCGTGACTCGCTCATCCCACCCCATGATGACAGACAAGACGATGGACGGCGCATAGAGGACGATTCCCGCCGCCAGCCCCCTGGAGATCAGGAAGATGAAGCTCGTCAGGGAGCGGGTCTTGGCGTCGAATCGTCGCTCCAGGTACTCGTAGGCGGTAAAGAGCTTTGCCTTGTAGAAGAACGGCACGAAGACCACACACAGCATCACCATCACGAGCGGCTGCGGGAGGTAGACCTGGATGAACTCCATGCCGCTGTCGAAGGCCTGTCCGGTGGTGCCGATGAAGGTGATGGCGCTCGCCTGCGTCGCCATGACCGAGAGCCCGATAGCCCCCCAGGGAAGCCTGCGGTTGGCCAGGAAGTATCCCTCGACGCCGACGTTCTTGCGGGCCTGGTACAGCGCCAGCCCCAACACGCCGGCGAAGTAGACGGTGAAGACCCCCCAGTCAATCGCCCCCATCAGCCGCTGAAGTCCAGCAGGACGGTGAATGCGTAGAGAATCAGGATCAACGCCACCGTATAGACCACCACGCTGACGTACAGGGACCTCCAGGTGGGGAAGATTCCGATGCGACCGTCATCCCCGGAGTCGGAGTCAGCTTCGGCGTCGTCGTCAGCTTCGGCGGAGCCGTCCTCTGGGGTGGGTTCGATCTCGGGGTCGGTCATTCGCGAGGCCAATCTTCAGCGTCCAATGCGATGAGGTTCGCGAAGAGGCGGTATGCCCCCGCCACGCCTCGGGGGAACTGTCGGAAGAACGACAGTCCCGTGTATACGTACAGACCGTCTCCCAGGGGCGCGACCAGGAGCGATCCCTGCACCGGCTCCTCGCCGGGGTCCGACATCTCGAGTAGCGGCGTGAACCGATCATCCCACGTCCGCAGGAAGTAGAGTCCTCTTTCCTGGACCCAACCCTCGAAGTCCTCTTCGGTGAGACGGTTCGGAGACCGTAGCGCCGGGGAGTCCGCATTGAGCATGCGAACCGGCGAGTCCTCGTCTGTGACCCGATCTGCAGGACGGCCCATCGCAACCTCGTACGGCGCGAACCCGCCCGCCGGATACTCATATTTGTTGTACTGCACGATCACCGTGCCGCCCAAGCGGGCGAAGTCGAGGATTTGATCGTTGGCGGCCACCACGTCGGGCCGGGTCTCGTACACCCGAATCCCGAGGATCAGCGCGTCGAATCGGGAAAAGTCGCCAGCCTGAATCGTCTCGGCGCCAACCTCCTCCACCTCGACGCCCAACTGACGTAGCATCGCGGGTCCATCATCCCCGGACCCCATGATGTACCCCACGCGGACACCCTCTGCGATCTGCACCGGGAACACGCTCAACGTTGCATCTGCCCTTCGATCGTAGACCGTGCGGGTGATGTGCGGATAGTCGATGATGTCTACACGGCGGTCGTAGCTCCGTCCGTCGGAGGTGACTGCCCGCGCTCGGAGGAGATACAGACCGGTCTCGGGCTGGCCAAGGGGTCTTACCGCAAACGAGACGCTCTGACTCGCCCCAGCCTGGGCCAGCGAGAACGCCTGACGCGCAGGCTCGACCGCCCACCCCTCCGGTACCTCCAGCGACACAGCACCCTCCTGGGCCTCGTCGGACTCGTTTCGCACCAACACTGAGACCGAGCGGGCCTCGGTAGCGGAGCTGGGCCAGACAACCAACCCCGGGTCGACCGCGACCGAAAGCGCCGGGACGATCAGTAGCGGCTCCCGGAATTCGCCAAGAGCCTTGTCCACTCCCACGTACTCCACCGAACGCCGTGCGTGAACCGGAATCGGCGTGGCCACCCCCGGGATCGAAACCGTGAGGTCGAAGTCCACCTCTACAGGCGGTGGATCGCGAGGGGCTCCCCAGATCATGGGATCGAGCGGCGACCAGGTGTACAGATCGCCCTGTCGCGGGTCCTCGAGGTAGTACATCCCCCAGGTCGCGCCCTCTTCAGGCACGGCAACCGTGTGCTGAATCCTCGTGAGCGAGCCAGCAGCTACAGAGGCTTCGTCGGGTCCTTCGAGAAGCTCGGGCGCGCCGTTCCCCCTGGTCGCCGAGGCCGGCTCGATTCGGTTCGCCCCCGCGATCGTCACGGAAGCGTCCACCTCGAACGTACCGCCGTTCCAGAGGAGTATCTCCAGGTCAAACAAACCTCCCGGGACCACGAAGTCGGTGCTGGCTCGCGCGTCGAGCTCGATGCTCGCCGAGGCGAGGAGCGCCCGGTGGACCAGGGTGAGCTTGGCCTCAAACTCCCGATGCGCGTCCGAGAGGCCGAGCTCCGCCGCCACACGAGACGCCTGGGCCATGTGCAGCGCCGCTCGCCCAAGCGAAGGGGCCGAAGCGTCGGGGTGCAGCGCGTCGAGCGCCGCGGTCGCTCCGCGGATCTCCTCGCGGTACGCCCGGAGCGATTCCCGGATCGGCCGCACCTCGGAGGCTGGCAACCCAGGGAGGAGCCCAACCAACGTCGTATCGACCCCCGCGAAGATGCCGTCGTCTCCCGCTGGGATGTCGACGAGCGACGTCACCAGTCGCACCCCAGAGGAGCTGGGCCCCATCGGCTGTCGCGCCCCCATGTCCTGAGAGCGATGCTGGCTGCGGCTGTCCATCGCGACCTGCAGGTGCGAACGCCCCAGCAGGGGGTCGAAGCTTCCCACCGGCACCTGTACAGCCGCTTCGTTTCTGCGAAACCATGCCGAGTGATAGAGCTTTTGCGCTCTCCACGGCTCCAACCCGTACTCCGCCATCTCGGGGAAGCGACTCGGGTCTGCAGCCACCTCAAACGCCTCATTGGCCAGAATTCCAGAAGCCTGGTGATGGCCGTGACCATCACGTGGCGTTCCGGTCCACACCGACACCACGACCTGGGGGCGGTAGCTGCGAATGATCCACACGATGTCCCTCAGGATCGCTTCGTGGCCCCAATGTGCGAGTGCCTCGTCGGCGCTCTTGGAGAACCCAAAGTCGAAGGCGCGCGTAAAAAACTGACGTCCTCCATCGATTCGCCGTGCCGCTTCGAGCTCGCCCGTCCGGATGATTCCGAGCCCCTCGCCCAACTCCGGGCCGAGCAGGTTCTGACCACCGTCACCGCGGGTCAGCGACAGGTAGGCCGTCTCGGCACCCGTGCCTCGCGCGAGTGCAGCGAGGAGGGCCGTGTTCTCATCGTCAGGGTGGGCGCCAATCATCAACACTCGCTTCACCCCATCGAGCTGCCTGAGCAGGAGCCCCGTCGTAACGGTCCCGGCCGGATCAGCGCGACCCTGAGCGAGAAGCGGAGCTGCAAAGCTCAGGATTGCGAGTACGACTCCCAGCCCTGACATCCCCAACCGTGATCGCATCATTACCCTCGGGATCAGGCTGAGAAGAAGCGCGCCTTCACCATCATTACCAGCACCGCACCGGTGATCACGGGGAGGACGTACTTCATAACGAAGAACCAGGCGGGCAACGACTTCTTTACCCCCGGCGATGCCCCCTCAGCCAGCTCGCCGGTCGGGTCATCCATGACCCAACCTACCAGGATTACCGTGAGGAAGGCCCCGAGAGCCAAGAAGATCTCTCCCGCGATCATGTTCATCTTGCCCAGAATTCCCAGGCTGTACGCCGGTGCGATTCCTACAACCGAGATCCCGGCACCGACTATCCACGCCGCCTTCTTGCGACTCCAGCCGAGCTCGTCGATGACCGACGACACCACGACCTCGAGCAGCGAGATCGTGGAGGTGAGCGCCGCCACCGAGAGGCCGAAGAAGAACACCACGCCAACGATGCGGCCGAAGGCGCCCATCGCCGAGAATGCACCCGGCAGCGCAATGAACAGCACGCCCTCGGCATCAGAGGCCGAAAGCCCGATCACCTGGTCCTGGAAGCCGAGCGCGAACACGACCGGGAACACAACCAGCCCCGCAAGAAATGCGACAGCGAAGTCCGCGAAGGCGATGATCGCGCTCTGCTTCGCAAGGTTGTGCTTCTTGCCCATGTACGACGCGAAGGTGATGAGCGCGCCCATCCCCAGGCTGAGCGAGAAGTAGGTCTGTCCGGCACAGGTAGTACGCATAGCCGGCGCCGGCGCCATCGAGCGTAAACGCGAAGATCGCGAGCCCAATCAGGATCATGAAGAGCATCGGCATCAGGATCATCGATGCCTTCTCGATGCCGGACTTCACGCCGGCAGAGACGATAATCACCGTCAGGAGCACGAACAGCACGTGGTAGACCGCGGCCACTGGGCCGGTGGCAATGTTGCCGAAGTGAGCCCCCGGATCGGCCGGTAGTCCGGTAAAGAGCGCCTCGACCCCGTAACGCACCGCCCACCCTGCGATGACGGCGTAGAACGAGAAGATCAGGAAGCCCGCAGTTACAAAGAGGACGCCCACCGGCACCCAGGCGGGTCCCCCCATCCCTCGTAGCGCACCGATCGGGCTGAGCCTCATGCGACGCCCGATCGACAACTCGGCCATCAAGAGCGGAATGCCCACGACGAAGGTGAGAACGATGTAGAGGAGTACGAAGGCGGCGCCGCCGCTCGACGAAGCTGTGGAAGAAAACCTCCACATATTCCCCAGGCCAACCGCACTCCCCACCGCGGCCATCAGGAAGCCGATTTCGGATCCCCAAACGCCCCGGTCGGACGAGGTGGACGAATCCGTCGATGACGGTATGGACATGAATTTCTCCTCCTGAGGCCTTCCCTCGTCGGGCGATCCCGACGGGAACCGGCGAAAAGAACCGACCTACGGCCCAACCGTCAAGCATTGTCGGTACATACGGAAGAACCCCGGCCAGCTCGACCGGGGTCGCAGGTGGTGCTATCTAGTGTCCCGTCCCGGAAATACGGTGACGCACCGAGGGGAACGATGCGCCGCCCTGGCAAGGCGAGATGACGAGGAATAGCAGGGCTATTTCGAGGAGGAACGGCGCGGCCAGGGTGGATGCAGCGGTTCACGAATGCCAGCGTATTCCCGGGACAGGACGCAAGGTGAAGTACGCGCGCTCAATTCGTCCGGTAGCGCGACAGCCACTGCAACCCAAAGTCGTCGGTGGTGACGGTGTAGACAGCCCCCGCGTCACCAAATCCCACGACCGCCGTCTCTGCCTCGAAGGTGGCCTCACCGACCTTTTCGCCCTCACCGTCGAAAACGTCGTAGAGGGTCGGGTCGCCCACCTTGGTGTTGCGCCGAACCCAGATCCTCCCGTCGGGAGAAACTCGAGCGCTCGCCGACGCAAACACCGGCATGACATCTGGCCAGTCGAGGTCGTTGATGTCCGAACCGGCCCTGCCGCCACCCATGCCACGCCCAAAGCTCATGCTCCG
Organism: Gemmatimonadota bacterium; assembly: GCA_036679625.1. Lineage (GTDB taxonomy): Bacteria > Gemmatimonadota > Gemmatimonadetes > Longimicrobiales > Gaopeijiaceae > JAZDDA01. The sequence goes on from JAZDDA010000219.1 coordinate 37,356, forward strand.
CTGACCACCATCGCCGATTTCGATGGAGATACCGATCCCCGCATTCGCAGCCTGCTCGCGATTACGAATTTTTTCTGCATTCCCTGGTCTGACGGGATCGTAATCCACCGGAGCGCCCCGAGCTATGCGTCCATCAGGATGAATCACATCCACGCGGTATTCCCCCGCACGCACCAGCACGATCGTCCCGTCAGGCGCTACCGTCCAACCATCCTGAGGGCTCATGGGCGCCACACGCATCTGGATGTTTCCGCCCGAGCGCTGGATCGTGACATCCTGGGGCTTGAAGCGTGCGACCGTATCGATCACTTCGGTCGCCATGCTAAAGCGCGCCACATACGAAGAGTCACCAGTGCTTGGGTTCCCGGGTTGCCCGGTAGCCCGTATCGAAAAATAGACGTTGCCGGCCGCATCAACCGCACCGGGGAGGAGTATCTGGAGCGACCCAGGGCTTCGGGGATTTGGTTCACCAACCGCAAGCGGCCGCGTACGTGCAAACCGGTGGTCAGGGGCCATCACGGTCAGGCGCCCGTTCCCCAGGTCCACTAGCAAGGTAGAGTCCCCCGGCAGCGCAAACACCGCATCAGGCTGCCCATACTCGTTCGGGCCCTTCCCCTCGCGCCCGATCGTCTCCATCGAGCCCGCATCGAGGTCCAGCACAGCCAGGAGCTGGCCCAATGGATCGGCGACCATCAAGCCACCCCCGGGAAGTTCACGAACCGAGGTAATCAGCCCGAATCCCTCTGGGAACCGTGCCTCCTGGGTCAGGCCAATGCGCTGCTGGGCCTCGCCCTCCGTGACTCCGGAGAGCGCCCAGACGAACGCGGCGCTCCATAAGATTCTCTTCGTCATCAAACCCTCGCACCATTTAGATTTTCGTGGTTCAGGGCCGCACGGATCGACCACCGTCCAATATCTGCCTATCTAAGCCGCTTCACTACAACCGTAGCCACATCGAACTCATCGGTCTCGATGTAGGCCACCAGGCCGTTCGGACCGAATGCGTCCGGAAGCCGAAGACCCCCGACTGCGATCGTACCCTGGTACTCTCCGTCAGCGCTGATGAGGTCGATCGGGCCATCCTCGCCAACCTCCTCACCGGTACGCTCAACCCAAATCCGTCCGGCCCAGTCTGCCCGGATCTGCGTGAGAACGGGCATCTCTTCGGCAAACGCGAGAGACTCGATCATCTGGCGCTGTATGCCCATCATCGCGTCCCCGCCCAACGACGTAGTGCCTCCTCCGCCCCCGGATCCTCCGGTCGTGCGCATCACCACGCGCATTCCGCCAGAACCGCCCGAGTCCATCGCAGCCGTACGACGCTCGCGCTCCGCATCCTCATCCCGGCGGGTGACCTTTCGCGGCTCGATGGGGCGAGACCACACGCTGCTGATCCCACCGTTCGACTCCAGAAGCTTGATGTTGTACCCGACCGAATCGATGACGGCAATCCGTCCATCAGGCATCACTGTCGTGCTGAGCGGCGGAGCGAAGGCCGTCATGCGTGGCATGCCCTGCATGCGGATGCCTCCACCCCCGGATCCCGATGCGCTGAAGGTGCCGCCGCCACCGCTTCCCGTTGCCGGGGCGGGCCGGTAGGCAGTCGCCAGGTCCTCGATGGTTGGGTCTTCACTGTCGAGCGGAACGAAACGGATGGGTGCACCCTCCGGAATGTTTCGTGTGGTACCCCCGTTGCCCGAGACCTGCATTGAAATACCTGACGACGCACCCACGATGCCTCCCCGCGGATGGTAATCGATCGCGTTGGTGAGCAGACCGGTTCGGAAATCATTCCGAACGTTGCGGACGAACATTCCGTCGGCATCATACAGCACAAAGGCGGAGTGTCCCATGTCCTGGACGGCTACCTGGCCATCGGGTAGCACCACCATGCTGAACGGCATACGCAGCTCACCTGGCCCATCTCCCTCGGTTCCGATCTCCCGCAAGAAGTTCCCGTCGCCATCCACTACCACAACGCGGTGGTTGTCACCGTCGAGGATGTAGAGGTTGCCCGCAGCGTCGAACGCCACCCTGCTGACCCCTGCGAAGGTCTCCCACTCGTCCCCAAGCATCGACCCGACGGAGTATTCGTCGGAGATGCTCATCTCCAGCGGCCGGTCCGCTCCGGGGAGGTCAACCATCCTCTGCGCATTTAGCGGAGCGACCGATGCGACAAGAAGGGCACTCAGGAGCCACGGGGCTCCGCCGAAAAACAGATCTTTGCGACTCATGGTTCTACCATCTCCGGTGTTGGGGCGCGACTTCTACTACAGCTGTTGGAGACGCAACCCAGCCGGAGGGTTGCCCGGCTCTCCCGTCCGCCTTGCCCAGGCCATTCACGTTTCGCGATCTTTCTGCACCGGATCCCCAAATATCGCCCGGATCAAGAAACTACGACTGCGGCCAACGTACATGATCAAAGACCTCCTGACCCGCCCGATCGAAAAGCGCCCGAGCACGCTCCGCTTTGAGGGACGCACCCTCTTTCTCGTCGACGACAGTGAGCTCATTCGCGCCCAACTTGAGCGGGGAGAAGACCTCCAGCTCACCGACGAGCTCCGCGAGAATCTCAGGGACCAGATCAGCACAGACGAGATCACGCCAGCGTATATCTGCTATTTCTATGACGAAACGCTCGGCGAATTCCCCTATCTCGGGCTGCGGACGCTGAACCCCGCGACCGGCGAGCGCGACGCCCCTGTGGAGCGCGGGAGCGTGAAGTCCGGTGGCTTTGTCTGCTCCGTTGCCGGCAAGCGCCGCGGCAAGGGCAGCAGCCGCGAGCAGAGTCCCTACGCTGAGCTGATGGCCGGAATCCAGGTCGTCGTCGCCGAAAGCATCGAGCGCATCTACAACGAGAACTGTCAGAACCTCGGGATGCTGACGACGACGGACTTCGACGTCATCGCGAGGGTCCGGGCCGGAGAGGAGATCCCGCTCTCGGTCTTCACCGACGGCAAGGACTCGATCACGCGTCAGATCATCGAGTACGGTGGTCTCTTCGAGTTCAACATCGCCCGGTTGCAGGGCAAAGCCGACGTACCCGCGGCGAAGGCCTCGGCCGAAGGTGCCAGCCCACCCCCGATGACGCTCGCCGAAAAGATCTTCGCCCAGCACTGGGTGGTGGACGCCGCGAGCGACTCGATCGGCGTCCCCGCTGTGGAGCCGGGTGAAGCAGGCTTCTTCCGCACCAACGTCCGCTTCTCGCATGAATACGTCACACCCATGTCGGCGATCTTCTTCGAAGAGAAGGTCGGCTTGGACGGAAAGGTCGTCGAACCAGACAGCGTGCTCTTCTTCAGAGATCACCTGACCTTCCTGTCACGTGCGATGAGCCAGGAGCGCATTGAGCAGGGCCTCCTCGATGTCGCGAACGAGCTCGAGGTCAAGCAACGGGAATTCGCCGAGCGGCAGGGCATTCGCCTCTACGGTGAGCAGATGGGGCAGCAGCTCGGCTCCGAGGCCATCTGCCACTCAAAGATCCTCGAGGAGTACGCCGAGCCCGGCATGCTCATCATCGGCTCCGACTCGCACACGCCACACGCGGGCGCCATCGGATGCATCGCCTTCGGCGTGGGCACGACCGCCATCTTCAACTCCTGGATCACGAACGACGTTCGGGCGAGCGTACCGCAGTCGTTCAAGGTGGTGATCACGGGCACCCCGGCGGACAACGTGACCGCAAAGGACTACATGCTGGAGATCCTGCGCGATCCGTACATTCGCGACGGACACGCAATCGGGCAGGTAATCGAGTACGCCGGCCCGGCGGTAGAGGCGCTCTCGGTCGACGAACGAGCCACAATGACCAACATGGCCGCAGAGGTCGGGGCCTTCACGGGAATCGTCGCCGCCGACGAGAAGACCCTCGCCTTTCTTGTCGACGAGCGCGGGATGGACCGCGATCGAGCCGAGGCCCTTATCGTGGGCATGCAGTCCGACCCCGACGCCGAGTACGTGAAGGTCATCGAGATCGACGCCTCTCAGGTCGTACCGATGGCGGCGCTCCCCGGTGATCCGGGGAATGGCGTCGCACTATCAGACCTCGAGAAGGACGTCGTCCGCGTCGACATCGCCTACGCGGGCTCATGCACCGCCGGCAAGAAGGAAGACATGGACATGTATTCCCGCGTCTTTCGCGAGGCACTCGCAGACGGGCTGAGGATCCACCCAGACCTCGAATGCTTTATCCAGTGCGGTTCGATCGAGGTGCGCGAGTACTGCCGAGACCAGGGCTACCTTGAGGTCTTCGAGCAGATCGGCGCGTCATTCATCGAACCGGGATGCGGTGCCTGCATCAACGCCGGCCCAGGGATCACGCGCTCCGCCGACGAGGTGTCGGTCTCTTCGCAGAACCGGAACTTCCCGGGTCGGTCGGGACCAGGGCAGCTATATCTGGTGTCACCCTACTCTGTGGCGGCGAGCGCCGTGGCCGGTTACGTGACCCAGTGGCTTCCGGGTCAACCAATCCAGCCGGCAGCCCCAAGGAAGTTGGCCGTGGTTTGAGCCGCCCCTTCGCGCCCAACCCGACGCTCTTTCCCTTTGAGTCGCGGTGGCTGCAGAGCAGCGTCGGCCAAGTACACTACGTGGACGAGGGATCCGGTCCCGCGATCCTGTTTCTCCATGGGAATCCAACCTGGAGCTTTCTCTACCGGGGCATCATCATCCGACTCCGGAAGCGCTTTCGCTGCATCGCGGTGGACTATCCGGGATTCGGGCTCTCCCCTCACCCGCCCACCTACGGATACTCGGCAGCCGAGCACTCAGGCGTCGTCTCTGAGCTGATCCGGTCGTTGGACCTCGACAACCTGACCATCATGGGCCAGGACTGGGGTGGGCCGATCGGCCTGCGCGCAGCACTCGATAACGTGGCCCGGATCCGCGCGCTCGTCATGGGCAACACGTGGTACTGGCCCCTCGACCGCCTGACGATGCGGGCCTTCGCGCACACGATGTCCAGCGGCCCGATGCAGAAGCAGATCTTCAACAAGAACTTCTTCGTTGAGCGCGTGATGCCCTTCGCGGTGAAGCACAAGCTCGCAGAGGAGGTGCTGGATCACTACCGCGGCCCCTTCCCCACGATCGACAGTCGTGCGGGCGTGGCAGAGTT
>JAZDDA010000220.1:0-18885 GCA_036679625.1 Gemmatimonadota bacterium
GACGAGGCCCGTAGCGAGAATATGTCGTTTCATCGTTTAGTCCGAATTAGAGGTTGAGCCATCCGTGAGTGGGTACGCGCCGAGTGGGTGTCACCTTCACGGCCACGCCCCCAACAAGCATCCGGCTCGAGTCCGAAGGAAGAATCTATTGCACTTTGTGCGGAGCGGGTACTAAGGTGGCTATCTCTTTCGGGGCGGAGAACGGGCGGGCGAGGCCACTCAAACCCACTACCAGGAGTCGAACCGATGGGACGACGCGTCATCGGGATCATCCGCGTATTTGTGCCGGCGCTGGTCATCACAGCTGCAACCGCATGTAGTACCGACCCGGGCGTCACCCGCACCTACTACGTCGCTGCTGACGAATTGGATTGGGACTACACCCCCACGGGGCTGAACCTCCTGACCGACGAACCCATCGACGGCACGTATTATCGAATCCAGGGACTGGCAGATACGGTCATCGCCACTACGCTCAGGAAGGCGCTCTACCGAGAGTACACGGACAGCACCTTCTCGGAGTTGAAGCCACGGCCGGCGGAGTGGGAGCACCTTGGTATGCTCGGACCCGTCTTCCGCGGAGAGGTCGGAGACACGATCGTCGTCGTCTTCAAGAACAACACGCAGCACGCGGTGAGCGTGCACCCTCACGGCGTCATCTACAAGAAGGACTCGGAGGGTGCCCCGTACAGCGACGGCACCGCTGAAGGCACCGCCGAGAAGCACGACGACGGCGTTCCCACCGGCGAAGTGCATCGATACGTATGGCCGGTGCCCGAGCGTGCCGGGCCCGGACCCGCGGACCCGAGCTCCATCATATGGCCATACCACTCGCACACCGAAGAGGTGCTCGACGTCAACGGCGGCCTCATCGGCGCGATCATCATCACCCGGCGGGGGATGGCCGACGCAGAGGGTCGGCCCCGCGACGTGGAGCGGGAGTTCGTCACCCTGTTCGGGGCTCAGATCGAGAACACCACCCAATACACGAAGGAGAACCTCGCGCGGTACACCGGCGACACGCTTGCGGTTGGTGAGAACGGCCCGCGCTTCTTCTTCGGCGCTGGGTACCACAGCATCAACGGGTACATGTTTGCCAACCTCCCACTGGAGTCCCTCACGATGACGGAGGGAGAACGGGTTCGCTGGTACGTGTTCTCGTCGACGAGTTTCAACGACTTCCACACTCCGCACTGGCATGGCGGAACGCTCCTCATCAACGAGAAGCGGGCGGATGTCGCAGACCTCGGTGGCCCCCTCCTGATGCTTACGGCGGACATGCTCGCGGACAATCCAGGTATCTGGCTCTTCCACTGCCACTTCGGTGAGCATATGGAGCAAGGCATGTCGGCTCGGTTCGAGATCCTCCCGGCCTCGGGAGATTGAGATGACACGAGCGAGATTCTCAAGACACGACCTCGGGGGTGTTGCCCTGACCGCAGCCCTCGCGGCGGTTCTGGTGGCCAGCTCGAATGCACAGGACGCCGGCGTGACCCGCGTGTATTACGTGGCGGCGGACGAGGTCGATTGGAATTACGTCCCTACCGGCACGGACGTCCTCACCGGTGAGCCGGTAGACGCGACCAACAGCTCGATGCGCGTCTTCGGCATCGATGAGCGAATCACGGCAACCACCTTCAAGAAGGCGCTTTACCGGGAATACACCGACAGCACCTTCACCGAGCTCAAGCCCCGCCCGGCCGAGTGGGAACACCTGGGCCTTCTGGGGCCCGTTTTTCGTGGTGAGGTCGGGGACACGATCCGAATCGTCTTCAAGAACAACACCGTACACCCGGTGAGCATGCACCCGCACGGCGTCCTCTACGACAAAGACTCCGAAGGCGCACCGTACAGCGACGGGACCACCCTCAAGCACGACGACGGCGTGCCAACGGGCGAGTTGCACATCTATACGTGGCCCATCCCTGAACGGGCGGGTCCGGGGCCGAATCAGCCCAACTCGATTGTGTGGCCCTACCATTCCCACACGCACGAGGTCAACGACGTAAACGGGGGCCTCATCGGGGCGATGATCATCACCCGCGAGGGGTGGGGCGACGAGGATGGCCGTCCCACCGATGTGGAGCGTGAGTTCGTCGTGATGTTCGGGGCTCAGCTGGAGCACCGCACTAACTACTTCGAGGAGAACCTCGAGCGGTACACCGGAAGCACCGCGACTACCGGGGAGGACCGGCCGATCAGCTTCTTCCAATTCGGGTTTGCCAGCATCAACGGCTTCATGTTCTCAAACATGCCGCTCGAAGCGATGTCGATGGATGAGGGGGACCGCGTCCGCTGGTATGTCTTCACCTCGACCAGCTTCGACGACTTTCACACCCCGACCTGGCACGGCGGAACGGTGCTGGTGAACAATCGGCGCACCGACGTGCTCGACGTCTCGGGGCCGCTCCTCATGGCTACCGCCGATATGATCGCCGACAACCCGGGCGTCTGGCAGTTCCACTGTCACTTCGGTGAGCACATGGAGGGTGGGATGACTACGCGGTATCAGGTGCGAGCCGTCGGGGGGGCATGAACCGCCTGCCCTTCGGCTAGGGCTCTCCAGCCGCTCGAAGAAACCGGCGGGCGAGCTGTGCGGTGCGGTCCTCACCCTCGGCTTCGGCGTCCTCGAGAATTCGCTCCATCAGCGGAACAAGCGCCTGAGCACCCCACCTGTATCCGGTCGCCAACTCCGCGCTACGTGAGTTCCCCGCGTTGGCACCCTCGATGAGCGCCCACGCCGCCGCCTCGTCGTACTCCGGCGAATCCGGGTCGGGCAGCTCGTACTCCGGGTCAGGCTCGTACGCCGCATCTTCGTTTACGAATGCTCTGGACATGCTTCAGGTTAACGCCAGGACACCCCTCGACACGAGGCTGCCGGTTGCTGGCCAGCCGGCGACGGTCTAGCCTATGCCCTACACGATTTTCGAATGGCCATTTGTGGGTAGAGGAGTCAATCATGGGTCGGGTCCCAATCATCATCGCCGCCGCTCTCTTCGTCGGGGTCGCAGCCCTCTTGACACCCTCGCCGGCATCGGCGCAGGAAGCCACCTCTGGCGCGGCGCTCGGGTTCTACCGCTTCCCTGCTCTGCACGACGACTTCATCGTCTTCGCGGCCGAGGGAGACCTGTGGCGTGTGCCGGTGACGGGTGGGGTGGCAACCCGCCTGACCACCCACCCGGCCGAGGAGACCGACCCGATCATCTCCGCAGATGGACAAACACTGGCGTTCACCGCCCGGTACGAGGGACCGGCCGAGGTCTACACGATGCCGGTGAACGGAGGTCTACCGACCCGTCGCACCTACGAGGGCGAAGCTTCGATCGCGACGACCTGGACGCCGTCCGGCGAGCTCGTCTACACCACAACGCACTTCGCCACGCTCCCCGTTCCTGAGCTGGCCAAGCTCGACCTCGCAAGCGGTACGACCTCGCGAATTCCGTTGGCGACCGCCACCGAAGGCAACTACGACGCCTCGGGATCCACCCTCTTCTTTGTGCGGCCGGCGTTTCACCGCAATGTGACGAAGCGCTATACCGGCGGCACGGCCCGGGACGTCTGGAGCTTCACAGAGGGCGCCGACGAAGCGGTCGAACTCACCGGCGACTACGCGGGCGAGAGCCACTCCCCAATGTCGTGGGAGGGGCGCGTTTATTTCGTGTCCGACCGCGATGGCACGATGAACGTCTTCTCGATGGCCGAGGACGGAAGCGGCGTACGCCAGCACACATTCCACTCCGGATGGGACGTGAAGGAACCCTCGCTCTCGTCAGGCCGCATTGCCTACCAGCTCGGCGCGGACCTCTGGCTCTACGATATCGCTTCCACCGAGACCTCCCTCGTTCCGATCACGCTTGCCTCGGACTTCGATCAGCTCAGGGAGAAGTGGATCACGAACCCGATGCAGTATCTGACCTCGGCGCACATTCACCCTGAGGGTGAGTCCGTCGTGCTCACGGCCCGTGGGCGCGTCTTCGTCGCACCTGCTGGGGAGGGACGCCTCGTACGGGCGTCCACGAAGCCCGGAGTTCGACTTCGGGACGTGATGTTCATGCCCGACGGCGAACGCCTGGCCGGGCTGTCTGACGAGACTGGCGAACTCGAATGGGTCACGCTACCGGCCGACGGTATCGGCGAGGAACGGGCGCTCACCAGCAACGGGGCGATCCTGCGCTTCCAGGGGACTCCGTCCCCCGATGGGGAGCGCATCGCCTATATGGACAACAACCGCGACTTCTGGATTCTGGAGGTCGAAAGCGGACGCCATACGCTCATCTCGGAGAATCGCGAGGGAATCCGGGACGGCGCCTGGTCTTCGGACGGCAGGTGGCTCGCCTTCACGATGACGGCGCTGAACACCTTTTCGCAGATCAAGCTCTACTCGGTGGCAGACGGCTCCACTACGGCGCTCACGAGCGATCGCGTGAACAGCTTCAGCCCGACATGGAGCCCGGAAGGAGACTTCATCTACTTTCTTTCGGATCGCAATCTCCGCTCCCTCGTGGGGGCACCCTGGGGGCCTCGCCAACCCGAGCCATACTTCGACAAGCCGATCGAGGTCTACGAGATCGCGTTGCGGCCGGGCCTGAGGTCGCCGTTCGTGCCGACGGACGAGTTGACCCCCGCGAGTGACGAATCGGACGGCCGTTCGGCGCGGCGCGAAGCGGATTCAGAGGATGAAGCCAGCGCTGTAGAGATCGGCCTCGAGGGAATTGCACGGCGCCTCAGGCGCGTGCCGGTGGCGGCCGGGAACTACTCCTCGTTGAGTTCAACCCAGGACGCGCTCTTCCTCATGTCGCGCGGATCGGGTCCGGGTGCGAGCAACAACCTCGCCGCGATCGCGAAATCGGCGGGTGACGCTGAACTTCAGGCGGTCGTGGAGAACGCCCGCTCCTACGAGCTCGCGCAAAACGGTAAGAAGATGCTGGTGAGGCGGGCGAACGACCTGTTCATCATCAATGCCCAACCGCGCAAACCAGCGGATCTCAACGACTCGAAGGTCGACCTCTCGGCCTGGACGTTTTCGATCGATGTGCGCGAGGATTGGAGGCAGATCTTCGTGGATGCGTGGCGTCTGGAGCGGGACTGGTTCTACGATCCTGGCATGCACGGTGTGGACTGGGATGCGACGCTGCAAAAGTACCTACCGCTCGTCGACCGCGTGACCACGCGCGGTGAGCTGTCCGACCTGATTGGCCGTGTGGTTGGTGAGCTCTCCGCGCTTCACACGAGCGTACGCGGCGGGGATACCCGCGCTGGCGATGACAACGTGCGCATTGCCTCACTCGGAGCGCGTCTGGTGCGCGATCCCGCGGCGGGTGGCTACCGTATCGACTACATCTACCAGTCCGATCCCGATTACCCAGAAGAGATGTCACCGCTCTCCGACCCGTCGTTGAATGTCCACGACGGAGATGTCATACAGTCGGTGAACGGCATCGAGGCGCTCGCCGCAGCCGACATCGGGGCCCTGCTCCGCAATCAGGCGAACAATCCCGTCCGCCTCGGCATTCGTCCGGCCGCAGGCGGTGATGTACACGAGGTGATGGTCACGCCCACCACGAGCGAGCGGGGGCTCCGTTACAGCGACTGGGAGTACACGCGCCGACTCAGGGTCGACGAGGATTCAGACGCCAGCATCGGATACGTACACCTGAGGGCGATGGGTGGCGGCAACCTCACAGAGTGGTATCGCAACTTCTACCCGGTCTTCAACCGCCAGGGACTGATCATCGACGTGCGCCGCAACAATGGCGGCAACATCGACAGCTTCATCCTCGAAAAGCTGATGCGTCAGGCGTGGATGTATTGGAAGGACCGCGCTGGTGAGCCCAGCTGGAACATGCAGTACGCCTTCCGCGGGCACATGGTCGTGCTGGTAGACCAGAACACTGCCTCAGACGGTGAGGCCTTCGCCGACGGATTCCGACGACTGGGCCTGGGACCCCTCATCGGCACGCGGACCTGGGGGGGCGAAATCTGGCTCAGCTCCAACAACCGCCTGACGGATGGAGGCCTGGCCCGTGCTCCGATGATGGGGGTGTACGGACCCGAGGGTGAGTGGTTGATCGAGCAGGTAGGGGTCATCCCAGATATGGAGGTCGATAACCTCCCACACGCCACATTCAACGGCGAAGACGCCCAGCTCGACGCCGCCATCGCGTACCTCCTGGAGGAGATTCGCAAGGACCCACGCGACGTTCCGGCGCCCCCGGCATATCCGAACAAGGGGTTCCGATACCGCGCCACCGACGGAAGCGGCGCATCTGGCTCGGGCGGCGGCCGATGACCACGCGTAGGGACTTCCTGCGCGCAAGCGCCGTAGCCACCGGAGCAGTTGGACTCGGAGTCGGGTCCGTGGCCGGCACACCCGGACTTTTTCACGCCCAACCCGGTGATCTTGCCCGTACAGGGATTCGACGAGGCGCACCGCTCAAGATCCTGATCCTGGGGGGCACCAGCTTCCTCGGTCCCCACCAGATCCGCTACGCCCTCGAGCGAGGTCATGAGGTTTCGATCTTCAGCCGAGGCCAGACCGAACCTTCACTCCACCGGGATCTCTTCCACCAGGTCGAGCACCTCGTTGGGGACCGTGCGGACAATCTCGATGCCCTGCGAGGGCGAAGCTGGGACGCGGTGATCGACAACTCGGGACGCGCCGTGGAATGGACGCGTGACACCGCGCAGCTCCTCAAGGACTCGGTCGAAACCTATATGTACACGTCGTCGACAGGCGTCTATCTGCCGTACCTCGGGAATGACCTCAGAGAGGACCGCGACGTCCTGCTCGAGGATCCCCCTGAGATCCCGGAAGCTCAACGGCCGACGTACGGCGTGATGAAGTCCCTCTCTGAGATCGAGGTACGCCGCGCATTCGGAGAGCACCGCACGATCGTGGTGCGTCCCACGTACATTCTGGGAGCCGCCGACCAGACGACGCGATCAGCGTATTGGCCTGTGCGAATCGAGCAGGGTGGCGAGGTCCTGGTGCCCGGGAAGTCGGACGATCCGGTGCAGTACATCGACGTGCGCGACCTGACCGAATGGATGATCCGCCTACTCGAGAACAAGACCGCAGGCACCTTCAACGCTGCAGGCCCTGCGTCACCGCTCGGTATGCACGCCTTCATCCACGGGGTTCACGCTGCGACATCCTCCGACGTGACCTGGGTGATGGCGGACGACTACGAATTCCTTCGAGAGAACCAGGTGCGCTTCGTGATCCCATGGATCATGCCCGTGGACGATTATGAAGGGTCGGCACACATCAACATGGAGCGAGCGGTCGCGAGCGGGCTCACGTACAGGCCGCTGGCCGACACGTTCAGGGCCATCCTCGATTGGTGGCATTCCGATGCAGTGAGCGAGGAACGCCGAACGGGGCTCCTGGAAGGGCCGCGCTCGATGTTCACCCTCGAAAAGGGAGTGATCGCTGCCTGGAGGGCGACGCAGTAGGGGGCTATATTTCGAGCAAGGAGGCATTCCGATGAAACAGTCTGTTCTTCTCGCCACGTTGCTCCTCGCCCTTGTCGCCGTGGGCCACCTGCTCAGGGTCGTATATCAGTTCCCCCTGATCGTCGGCTCGGTCGCGATTCCGATGTCGGCGAGTGTCGTCGCGGTATTCATCACCGGTGGACTCGCGATCTGGCTCTGGAAGGAGCGAGGCGCATAGGCTGAGAAGAAGCGGTCTCACAAACTCCCCCGCTCCCCACTTCCCAACTCTACGGCACTCGTTTGCGTGGCAGGGCGTAGAGGTGCAGTTTAGGCGCAATGTCCGAACAACCCTGGAACGAGATCGAGCGAGTCGCCGGGGATCACTTTGTCGCCGACGCCCATGTGGAGGGTGAAGGGTTGTCGAAGTGGTTCTCCCTCTCTGGCCGCATCAGTAGGCGCACCTACTGGCTCCACTTCCTGCTTCCGATCGCGGCGCTCAACTGGGGTGCGATGCTTGTGGACCTCGCCGCCGGGTGGGTAACCACTATAGGAATCTCACCGCTGAGCATGATCGCGACCGTCGTCCTCGGTTGGCCCAGCGTCGTCGGCATGGTCAAACGCCTGCACGATCTTGGACATTCGGGTTGGATCCTCGGAACCGTCTACGGCGGGTTCGTGATCGGGGGAATTCTCACCGCGATTGCCGTCCCCTTCCTCGGGATGATGGGCCTCCTCGTGATGATTCCAGCCCTTCTGATGGCCCTCGCGATGTTCTGGTTCTCGATCAAGGTCATGTTCTTCCGAGGTACCGAGGGGGCAAACGAGTACGGGCCGGACCCGCTTCAGCTCATCGGCCCGCCGCGCTAGGAGCCACCGTCTCGTTTCGGACGGCCAGACGTGTGCAAATGCACGATCTGCCAGCGTCCGTCCATTTTCTCGAGGACGGCGCTCCCTCTGCCCTCAATCTCGACGTGGCCGCGGGGAAATTCTCGAAGCTCTCCAATTCGAGAGCAAGATGGTGGTCAGGTTACGAATGACTACCGCGGCCATCGGTTTTCGCCTGAAATCATCAGTCACGGCGTCTGGTTGTACCACCGATTCCGCTTGAGCTTCCGTGACGTCGAGGAACTCCTCGCGAAGCGGGGAATTCTTGTCACCTACGAGACTGCCAGGCAGTGGTGTCGGAAGTTTGGACCCAGTACGCACGTAATCTCAAACGTCGCCAGCGTCGGCTGGTCGATATCTGGCACCTGGACGAGGTTTTCGTGAAGATCTGCGGCGAGCGGCACTACATGTGGTGATGGATGTGCAGGAGTCCCACGATGATCCGCGCACGGTCAGTCACTCGGATCAACTACGTTCGTATCTGGGCTGATCAGGACTCGCGAGTGTCGGGCGATCTCATCAGCAGATGTAAGATCACGTTGAAACTCAATCTCCACCCAGCACCCTCGACGGCTTACCGAAGCCGACAGAACCCCGGGGAGAGCCCTTAGGCCGCCCTCCAGTCTTCTGGCCTCGTGAGAGGTCACCATTGGCGGCAAGGATAGGAGGATCTGCCCGCGGGACTCCACTATGGCGCCTCCCGCTTTCCGTGCGATCCGTTGGACCTCGTCTTCGCCTAACAAATCCTCGTCGTATGTGATCACGAGTTCTGGAGCGCCTTCTTGGCTCGACACGTGGCAGTGCTCCACGCCACGGGAGCCGAGGATTGTCCTCGCCAACTGGTGGCAACGGGCGTCCGGTATATCCGGCAGCGTTGGAGCGAGCATCAGAAGGTCGAGCGTGACGGTCTTACTCATCACACGACTCCCTGCTTGCCTTGCCTTCCGGCTGAGCGCCGAGACCGATTGCAGGCTCGCTTTCTCCCCCGCCATACCGGACGCTGTAGGACTCATCTAAGGCGTGCACCACCAAGATTCCATCCCCATCCGTCCCCGTGTGCGCGCCTCGCAGGAGCGCATCGACCACGATGTCGCTCAGACCGTCGTCGACGATGATCTCCACACGCGCACACGGATTGAAGTCCGTGAGGTCCTTCAGGCGATCTGGGGGGCCGTCGAGATGGGTGCGCCCGAATCCGCGGGATTCGGACACTGTCATTCCGGGGAATCCCGGCACCGACTCCAGGGCGAGTACTACGTCCTGGAGCTTGAATGGCTTAATCATCGCCACAATCATCTTCATGCTACATCTCCCTTCGGACGCGGAGCGTCCTTGTCGAACAGCACGTAGAAGCTGGGTAGGAGCAGCAAGGTCAGGATCGTCGAGGTTACAAGCCCCCCGACCACGACGACCGCGAGTGGCCGTTGAACCTCTGAACCCGCGCCGGAAGAGAAGAGCAGCGGAACCAGCCCGAGGCTCGCGACGAGCGCTGTCATCAGAACGGGCCGCAATCTGAGGCGGGCCCCCTTTCTGGCTGCCTCCTCAGCTGTGCTCCCCTCCCTTCGTCTGATGTCCACGATGTAACTCACCATGACCACCCCATTCAGGACCGCGACACCGAACAGGGCAATGAACCCGACCGATGCGGGCACGGAGAGATACTGACCACTCACCCAGAGCCCGATGATGCCGCCGATGAGACCGAACGGGACGTTCAGGATAATGAGCGACGCCATACCAAGAGAATTGAAGCTGAAAAAGAGGAGAACGAAGATCAGGCCCACCGTAATGGGAACGATGATCGACAGGCGTTTCATGGCCCGTCGCTGATTCTCGAACTGACCACCCCACTCCACGAAGTATCCTGTGGGCAGGTCCACCTGCGCGGCGACGGCGGCCTGCGCCTCGGCTACGAATCCTCCCATGTCACGGCCTCGAACGTTGGCTTGCACGACGATGCGCCGCTGATTGGCCTCGCGACTGATCTGCTTCGGCCCGATGATCTCGCGGATATCGGCCAGCTGTGCGAGAGGGATCTGTGCCCCGGAGGGCGTTGTGAGAAGGATGTTGGAAATCGACGACGGGTCGTCTCGGAAATCTTTTCCGAGGCGAACGAAGATGCTGAAGCGCCGCTGTCCCTGGAATACCTGGCCGGCCTCTTCGCCGCCGACCGCCACCTCGACCAACTCGAGGACGTCGTCCACGTTAAGGCCGTAGCGGGCGATGACGTCTCGATCCACTTCGATCTGGAGTTGCGGTTGCCCGGAGACCTGCTCAGCCTGAACGTCCTCGGCCCCTTCGACCTGCTCGATGACGCTCGTAATCTCGTCCGCCTTCTCCTTCAGGATGTCGAGGTCGTCTCCAAACAGCTTGATGGCGAGCTGCGCTCGCACTCCGCTGAGCAGCTCGTCCACGCGAGTGGCGATCGGCTGGGAGAAATTGAGCGATACGCCCGGATAGTCGGACAGAGTCTGCTCGATCGCCTCGACCAGCTCGACCTTCGACTCGAATCGCCACTCGTCCTGCGGGGCGAGCCCCATGTAGATCTCGACGTTGTTCACGGGCTCGGGGTCTCCGCCGACCTCCGCCCTCCCGATCTTGGACACGAGCGTCTCGACTTCGTCTGGGAAGTCGGCCCGGACCATCTGCTCCATTCGAGTCGCTGCGGTCGTCGCCTCATCCAGACCCGTACTCGGCGCAAAGGTCACTCGAAGCAGGATCGACCCCTCTTCGAGGGCCGGTACGAATTCGGTTCCCAGGAAGGGGAAGAGCGCAAGGCTGGCTACGAGCACTACCACCGCCCCGACCGTCATCTGTCCACGGCTTTTCATGGCCCAATCCAGGGCCTTTTCATAGGGTCGGCGGATGATTCGCATGATCCATGTGTCCTCCTCGGAACCTCCCTTGAGGAAGAAGGACGACAAGACCGGGATGACGGTGAGGCTGAAGATGAGTGAGCCCACCATCGCGAAGCTCACCGTAAACGCCATCGGCTTGAAGAGCTTGCCCTCGACTCCCTCGAGTGTGAAAAGCGGGAGGAAGACCACGATGATGATTACGATCGCGAAGGTGATGGGGCGTCCCACCTCGAGAGCCGCCCTGAGGACACGGTGGGAGCGAGCCTCCCGAAAGCCGGAGCCGACCTCCGATTCGGCCTCCTGCTCGGATTCGGAGAGGTGTCGAAAGATGTTCTCGACCATGACGACGCCACCGTCCACCATCATACCGATTCCGATGGCGAGTCCCCCGAGCGACATGAGGTTCGCACTCATGCCGAAGGTGTCCATTAGAATGAAGGCGAGCAGGAGCGAGAGAGGCAGCGTCGCGGCCACAATGAGCGAGCTCCGAATGTTCCCCAGGAAGAGGAAGAGTACGACCATGATCAGGACGCCACCCTCGAGGAGCGCCTTCGTAACGGTTTCCACCGCCCGTTCCACGAGGTCCGCCTGATCGTAGAACGGCACGACCCGCACACCCTCTGGCAGGATCTCGTTGACTGCGGCGACTTTGTCCTTGACCCGCGTGATGACGTCCGAGGTGTTCTCGCCGATCAGCTTGAGGACGATGCCACTCACGACCTCGCCGTCCCCGTCCTTCGTCACCGCGCCCCGGCGAATCTCCGGACCCAGCTCGACCTCCGCGACGTTGCTGACGTAGATCGGCGTACCGTCACCCCGCGTCTCGATTATGATGTTGCGGATGGCGTTCAGATCCTCGGCCAACCCGATTCCGCGGACGAGGTACTCCTCGGCGTTTCGGACGATATAGCTGCCGCCGACGTTCCGGTTATTCGCGCGCACGGCTGTCATGACTTCGCCGAGCGTTACGTCGTACTGCAGCAGGAGGCCCGGATCGACCCGCACCTGATACTGCCGCACCTCACCGCCGAACGAGAGGACCTCCGTCACCCCGGGCACCGTTCGAATGTTGAAACGGACGATCCAGTCCTGGATCGTCCGAAGCTCCATGTTGGTGAGTCCCTCACCCTCGACCGTGTACTGATACACCTGCCCCAGCCCCGTCGTGATCGGGCCGAGCCTCGGCTCACCGAAGCCTTCCGGGATGTCCTCGCGGGCCGACTGGACACGTTCCAGAACGAGCTGTCGCGCGAAGTAGATGTCGACGTCGTCCTCGAAGTAGACGTAGACCGCGGACAACCCGAACATCGAGACGGAGCGGACCTGTGCGATTCCGGGGAGACCGTTCATGGCCACCTCCACCGGGTAGGTGACAAGCTTCTCGACTTCTTCGGGAGCCAGGCCCGGGCTCTCGGTGAAGATCTGTACCAGCACCGGTGTAACGTCCGGGAATGCGTCGATGGGCAACTGGCCCAACGACCGGACCCCGACCCCGACCACCAGCAACGCCATCATGCTGACGACCAGGCGGTTCTTCAGAGAGAACTCGATAATGCGATCAATCACTTTGGATCTCCCCGTCTACTTCTCATCGCCGCCGAAAATGTCTTTCAGCAGCTCGGATTTGAGATAGAAGCTTCCCCGTGAGACGACTTGCTCACCCTCGGAAAGCCCTTCGATGATCGTGACGGATCCTTCGTCCACCACCGATCCGACGGTCACATCACGAATTTCGAAGCGTCCCGTGCCGGCGGGAACGAACACGACGGTCCGCCCGTCGAGGTCCTGAATCGCCCCCTCGGGAACGGAGAGTCCACCGTCGGCCTCGAGCCCATGAATGATCGCGGTGGCGAACATCCCGGGGCGGAGAGTCCGCTCAGGATTGGTGATCTCGACCCGTGCCTTGACGGTACGAGTCATGGGATCCACCACCTGCCCAACGTAGGTGAGGGTGCCGCGAAACGTCTCCGTGGGAAACGCCGCCGTGCGGACCTCCACCTCAAGGCCCGCGCTCAGACGAGATAGATCCCGGTCGTAGATATCCAGGACGATCCAGAGGTGGGTTAGATCGGCGACGGTAAAGAGGTCGTCCTCCGGGCCGACGATCTGGCCGCGGACGAGATCCCGCTCGACGACATCCCCGCTGATGGGAGCTGACAGCGTATAAAGGCCACCGACGGACGTCGTGCCCTCAGGATGGTCGATCGCTCCAAGGGTTCTGTGACGTGCGGTGGCCGACCGGAACGCCGCCTCCTTGCTCTGGAATTCGGTACGAGCCTCGACCATCTCCCTTCGCGATGAGATGCCCTTCTCGAAGAGGCCCAGTTCCCGATCGTAGTTCTCGCGCGCCAAATCAAGCTCGGCGCGGGCCTGCTCGTGGGTCGCCTCGGCCTCGCCGAGTTCGGAACTCTCGAGGACGGCGAGCGCTGTTCCCGCCTGGACTCGATCGCCCAGATCCCTCTCGATGCTCACGACCCGGCCTTCGGCACGCGGACCCACCTTGGAAACGCGGTTCAGGTCGTAGATAACGGAGCCCGTCGCACTTAGCACGGCTTCCGTGACGGTAGCCACCGGGACGACCTCGAGACCTACATTCTCCATCGCGGCGGCGGCCATCTCAACGAAGCCCTCGAGGGAGGGGGTCTCGCCACCCACTTCTTCGGACTCTCCCGGGCCACCGGAACACGCAACCGACCACATCAGGGAAACGGCCGCGAGGGTGCAAAGGCCCGTCCTTGCGAACCATGCGATTTCTTTAGGTTGCTTTATCACTTCGGATCTCCAGATCACTGATTCGGTAGGGGTTCGGCGATGACTGCTGCGAGGCGAACGAATTCGAGACGGAATTCGAGCCATGACCCCCAGTAGTCCAACTCCGCGTCGAGAAGTTGATTGCGGACGAGCAGGAGCGTGGGCAAGTCGATCTTGCCGCTGCGGAAGGCCTCATCGAGGAGGCCCTGGTTGAATCGGGCGGGCTCGAGGACCGACGACGCCGAGACCGCCTCTTCCTCCCCAGCGCT
Source organism: Gemmatimonadota bacterium (assembly GCA_036679625.1). Lineage (GTDB taxonomy): Bacteria > Gemmatimonadota > Gemmatimonadetes > Longimicrobiales > Gaopeijiaceae > JAZDDA01. The sequence continues at coordinate 14,198 of JAZDDA010000220.1, forward strand.
TGCGTAACGCTGGTAGGCATCGACGACTTCCGCGCGCACGGTCATTTCGACCGCATCCAGCTCGAACCGAGTCCGAGCCAGGTCGGCCTGAAACTCTGCGATCGTTCCCTGATTCCTGTTGAACAACGGAATCGACATCCCGACGCCGATGCCCACCTGTCCGCTCCCCGGACCGTTCAGGCGATCGAACGGCATACTCAGGCGGAGGTTCGGGATTCGGTCTCGGCGGGCGAGGCTGACGAGCGACTGCCCTGCGTCGACTCGTGACGCCGAGGCGCTGATGTCGGGACGGCGGGCCAGCGCGATCCTCACCAGCGAGTCGGGGTCGAGCGCCGACGGCTCGGGCGGCGTCGGCACCTCGGAAGACAGGCGAAGGGGCTGACTGCCGGGCAGGCCGAGGACGCGCCTCAGCTCGAGCCGAGCCGTGTTGGCATTCCTCCGCTCCTCGAGCACCCGCGTGCGTGCTCGCCCTGACTCGATGCGGGCGAGATTCGCCTCCAGAACGCTGATCGATCCAGCTTCGAGAAGATCCGAGACCGCGACCACCAACTGTTCGTTGAGTGCTAGAATTTCCACGGCCAGAGTGACTCGGCTTCGCGCGGCAAGAGTTCGGTAGAACGCACCTGAAGCGGCAGCTCGTGTGAGGCGCTCCGCGTCCCGTACGGTCGCCTCGGTGCTCTTCAGGCCGTACTCGGCGACGTTCTTGCGCAGACCCCACTGCCCGGCCCACTCGATCTCCTGGCTCACCTCGCCCTCGTACGCATCCAGCGTGCGGCCACCTCCCACCTGTTCGCTCTCGATGATCACCTCGGGATTGAAGCGGTAGGCGCGGGCTTGACGAAGGCGGCCCTCCGCCGCTTCCCGAAGGCGTCGGGTCGCGAGGAGCTCGGGGTTGTTCACCAGGGAGTGGATCTGTGCCTGGACGAGCGTGAGAAATAACGTGTCGCTCGCCTGTGCCACGGGCTCGTTCGGGGTTGACTGGGCGCCGGAGGCCGCCGGGGCAGTCACCGTGAGCAGGGCGGCGAGGCCGGCGCTTAGCAATCGGCTGATCATTTTCGTTGAAGTCATGTCTCAATGGGGTCATCGTGGGCGCGTGACGAGATGGGTTCGAGACTCCCGACTTCTCCGGGTGTGTCGTCCACCAACGTCTTCGGTCCGATCGATGGGGGCTGGCGCTCGTCGTAGCTGACGGACGTCCAATCAAATCATGATTGGTGCGTCTTGGCCCCAGTCCCGTCGCTCGGGAGCGTCAGGTTCTCGCCGTGGGCTGCCCACCAAGGAAAGCGTGGGCTGGCAAGATGAAGGTTAGGGCCTGGGCGGGTGGTGGATCACCGTCCCCAAGGGGTCATCGTGATGCTCAGAGGGGTTTAGCAAAGCATCGAAAAAGGTCACAGAAAAGCTAAGCGAGAGGGTGGGAACCAGCGCGACGCCGTGCACGTGAGCGCAATGGTCATCGCCGCCGGGGTGCTCATGCTGCGCCTCGGCTGGGGATGGAGTCAGGTCAGAATGAGATGCGTCGACAGGTGCACCGGTCATCGACTCAGGCGATCCATCGTGGTGGTGTCGAATCCCGACGGCGAACTGGTGGGAGGAGGCTTCAACACTGCTTTCATGGTGCACCGCGCCATCACGAACCGGTCCAGCGACAGCTTCCGTGGCGGACATACCCAGAGCCAGCGTCAGCGTCAGGGCGATGGCCCTTCGCCGGGCTCTGCCGGAAGCTTGATTCGCGAGGTTCATGGGTCTAAAGCTAATCCCAGGGGAAATACATTCAAAGCCGTATATGCGATCGGAACTCTTGCGTGAGTGAATATATGAGCAGATGTTCATAAGTCTAGTGGCAGCAGAAAATGCTCACGGGTCTGCCCGACATTCACTCTCCCTGACGAGTCTCAAGATGATAGACGCCCCACTGTGTGACATCCATCTCGTTCACGAAGATGCCGTGGCTGCGGCGTCAGAGGGCCGAAGCGCAGAGGCTCTGGTGGTCCGCCTCGCCGATATTTTCCAGTTGCTGGCGAGTCCGACTCGGTTGCGCATAGTAGAAGCGCTCGCCGTCCGGGAGCTATGTGTCTGTGACCTCGCTGCGGTGGTGGGGGTCAGCCAATCCGCTGTCAGTCACCAGTTGCGCCAAATGAGGCAAATGCGGCTCGTTCGGTATCGAAGAGAGGGTCGCATGGCATTCTACCGACTCGATGATCCTTGCATCGAAACCCTGTTCTCGACTGGCCTCGAACACGTTCGCGAAATGGACTACCGAGAGGAGCCGCCATGACGGATCCTCGAGCGTCGTCAACGACAGAGGCGCAGTCGGTTCGCTTCCACATCGCCACGATGGACTGTCCGAGTTGCGTCCAAAAGATCCAGGATCATCTGCTGAAGTTGGACGGCGTGTTGAGTGCGGATGGAAGCCCGATTTCTCGGACGTTCAGCGTGGAACTCGATCCCGATCGGACCTCCGACGACCAGGTACGCGAGGCGGTCGGGCAGCTGGGCTACGTCGCGCGTTTCTTCGACGAGGGGGGGGTGCCTCCACCCGAGGCCCCCACGTGGACCAGCCCTCAGGCGCGGATCGCCTACGCCTCCGTGGGCCTTTTTGTCCTCGCGATGCTCCTGCGGGCGGTCAGTGTGAACCCGGTTGGTTTCACGCTGCCCTTCCGCACGCTCTCGCTGACGGACCTGTTTCTGCTTGCCTCCGCAGTCGTGGGCGGGTGGAACTTCTTTCCGAAGGGATTCAGGGCGGCACGGGCGCTGTCGCTCGACATGAACTTCCTGATGACCGTCGCCATTCTCGGTGCGGTGGGCATCGGGGAGCTGACCGAGGCTGCGGCGATCGCCTTCCTCTTCGCGATCGCGGAGCTGCTCGAGAGCTATTCAGTGGACCGGGCGCGTGCGTCGGTCGAGGCGCTCATGGATTTGGCTCCGGACACGGCGCGCGTCGAGCGAGACGGAGGGGAAGTCACGATTCCCGCCGACGAAGTGGTCGTGGGCGACATGATCCTCCTTCGCCCCGGCGAGCGGGTGCCAGCCGACGGCACCGTGGAGGATGGGGCGTCGGCCGTGGACCAATCGCCGATCACTGGCGAGTCGATTCCCGTCGACAAGGGCCCGGGGGATGAAGTCTTCTCGGGGACCATAAACCAGAGCGGGTTCCTGCGCGTGCGTGCGGTGAAGCCGGCGACGGAGAGTGCGCTTGCCCGCATTGTCCAGCTGGTGGAGCAGGCCGGAGCGGACAAGAGTCCGACCGAGCGCTTCGTCGAGCGCTTTGCCCGATATTACACCCCGATCGTGACCGTTGGGGCGGTGCTGGTCATGACGGTGCCTCCGCTTGTGTTCGGCGCACCGTTCTCCCCCTGGTTCGTGCGGGGCCTGACGCTCCTCGTTATTGCGTGTCCCTGCGCCATGGTGATCTCGACCCCCGTGGCGGTCGTGAGCGGCGTCACGGCGGCGGCCCGAAACGGCGTGCTGATCAAGGGCGGCACTTACCTCGAGGCCATGGGCGATGTCAAGGTGATCGCAATGGACAAGACCGGCACGCTCACCGTCGGGCACCCTAGGGTCGTGGGCGTGCATCCGCAGAGCGGCATGGCCGAGAGCGAAGCGCTCGCCCGCGCCGCAGCGATCGAGGCGCATTCTGAACACCCGATTGCATCGGCGATCGTGGACGCAGCCCAGGACCGTGGCATGGACCGCCTCGAGTGGACGGTCACTGAGTTCGCCGCCGAGGTCGGAATGGGCGCCCGTGCCCGCCTCGACGGCATCGAATACGTCGTCGGCAAACCCTCGCTTGTCACACAACCCGGGCCAGCTCGGGACAAAGCCCATGAGCTCGCGACCGGCGGCGGCACCGTGGTCGGCCTCGCCCGGGAAGGAGAGTTGCTCGCGTGGTTCACGCTCGCGGATGCGCCGAGGACGGCCGCCAAGGCAGTGATCGGAGCACTTCGAGCGGCGGGACTCCGCCACGTCGTGATGCTCACCGGCGATAACCAGGAGGCGGCCGAGGCGATTGGACGTTCTATCGGCATAGATGAGGTGAGGGCCGGTCTGCTGCCCGAGCAGAAGGTCGAGGCTATCCGAGCGTTGGAGGCAGACTACGGCGCGGTGGTCATGGTGGGCGACGGCGTGAATGATGGGCCGGCCCTCGCCGTTGCCACCGTCGGGATCGCGATGGGGGCCGCCGGGAGCGATACCGCGCTGGAAACGGCCGACATCGCGTTGATGGGAGACGACCTGACGAGGCTACCCTACCTCTACGCTCTCTCCCACAGAGCCCGGCGGGTGATTCGGGGGAACATCGCTGCAGCGATCCTCATAAAGGCTGTGTTAGCCGTCGGAGTACCGCTCGGAGTGGTTTCGTTAGTGACGGCGGTGGTGGTCGGAGACATGGGCGTCTCTCTGGGAGTCACGCTGAATGCCCTTCGACTCGGGCGTGTGGATGTCGACAGCGCCCAATCGCATGGCGTGGCTGACGTAACCTCCTGAAACGAGACCGATCCGAATGCTAGGATTTGGATCGGGTGGGAGCTTCAGCAGGTCACGCCACTATGCCTATGCCTTCGAGGATCCCTCTGATCAGCCACCGTCTCGTTTCGGACGGCCAGACGTGTGCAAATGCACGATCTGCCAGCGTCCGTCCATTTTCTCGAGGACGGCGCTCCCTCTGCCCTCAATCTCGACGTGGCCGCGGG
>JAZDDA010000221.1:0-2915 GCA_036679625.1 Gemmatimonadota bacterium
CGCAGCCCAAGACTCTCTACGGGCAGATGATCGGCCAGTGGAATCGCTACACCGGCCATGTCCTCACCAACATCGGCGGGGTGGTCTACACCCGAAAGGCTCAGGGGCAGGAGGGGCCGCAGTACGAGATGGTGCCGGAGACAGAGCAGCGGCGTGCGATGGAGTACCTGGGGCGACAGGTCTTTGCCACACCGGATTGGATGCTCGATGCAGACATCCTGGACCGCTTCCAGGGCTCAGGCGCCCCGGACCAGATTCGCGGTCTGCAGGCGTTCGCGCTCCGCGGAGTGCTCAACGTGGACCGCATGAAGCGCCTCGTGGAGCAGGAAGCGTTCAACGGCGATGAGGCCTACACGCTAGGCGAGATGATGGACGGACTTCGCGCCGTCATCTGGGCGGAGGTCTCGTCTGGAGCAACGCGCCTACATCGACCGGATGAAGACGCTCATGGAAGACGAAGATGCCCAGCAGACGGACATCGCACCGTTCGTACGCGGGCAGCTTCAGGCGCTGGATCGCGAGTTGGGCAGTAGCTCCACCCGCCACCGCGCAACTCGGCTCCACTACGCGGACGTCCAGGCGAGGATCGCTGACATCCTGGATCCGAACGGCGACTGACGCTCAGTAGGAGAGACCATGCCGGACACAGAAGGGGAAGGGTCCAGGAGGGCCCTTCCCCTTCGTGCGTTGCGGCGCGGGTACCGCGCTAACGCACCCCGGCAGCCCTGATGCGGGCGGCACGAGCGGGCAGGTCCGCCGACTGCCGGATCTTGCCCTCCAATCGGGCCGGATAACCCTCGGGGAGCCCCAAGAGGAAGTCCTCCACGATCAACACCCCCTCGGGCGAGGCATGACCTCGGAGCGTCGTATCCAGCCATCGCTTCGGGAAGAAGATGTCGCCCGTCCTCTGGATCTCTTCGACGAGCTCGAGCGCGGGGAGAATGAACTGCTCCGACTGCGCTTCCCTCAGGGGGTGATGCAGGTAACCCAGCCCCGCGAGAACCCACGGTTCCCGCTCTCGATTGGCAGCATCGCTGAGGCTCTCGAAGAATGCCGTCCTCGAGGCAGTGTCACTCGAGAGCGCCGGTCGAACGAATTCGAAGCGAGCGAGTCGATCCGGGTTGGAAATCCGGCTGGCCTGCCGGTCGAGCACCTCCTGCTCGTCGTCGACCCCACGGATGACGAGCGCCACAGCCATGGCGGTAAAGTCCTGTGGCGAGAACCGTAGCCCTTCAACTGTCTCGGTCTCTTCCCAGAGGCGCCGGAGCCGTACCTGACTCTCTGCCGTCACCGCAATCCCGCGCCACGCGGCGAAGAATGAGGACTTGAGAGTTGAGGATTCCGCGGCCTCGAGGCGACGCCAAAGTACCTCCTCGAGCCGGCCGGCTGCCTCTCCTCGCTGGTCCAGTGGCAGCAGACTCCAGAAGGTCGTCCCCGCAAATTCAAGCAGACGTTGCACGTTCTGCTCGTCGCTCTCGGTGGCAATCCCCCGCAACAGCATATCGAACCAGCTGTCGGCGGGCACCTCGCCTTGTAGCACGGCGTCCCACATCGTGCCCCACGCGATGCCACGCACCAGGTCGTCCTTCACCTCAGGGAGGTGGGTTCCCAGGTAGCGAAGACTCAGGGAGTCGAGGTGGAAGTGTCCGTACTCGACCCCCGAAGCGTTGGGAAGTATGAAGTCGGGATGAGCCCTGCCCTTATAGTCGTCCATCGCGGTCGCCTCGGTCAGGAGCGGCACGGTCACCCGTTCGAGGGAATCTCCGTACGCAAGGACCACCCTCAGAGTCTGCGGCCACACCCGGTCTTCGTCCAGTGGATCCTCCTGAAACAGGACCAGGCTCGCCATTCGGTTCTCCGAGGCGTGATGCACGCTGGTAACGATATCCGGACGCCCCGGCTCCTCGACCCAGATGCTACTCCACGCGCGAAGGTCCTCTGAGGTCCGGGCGTCGAGAATCTCGATCAGCTCACCCCATGTCGCGTTGGCGTACGGCACCGACGCCAGATACTCGCGAAGGCCGTCACGGAACGACGCCTCCCCGATCAGCACCTCGAGCTGCCGCATGACGATTGGCGCCTTCTGGTAGATGATCGCGCCGTAGAGCGTCCCCGCCTCGTTCAGGTTCTCGAGCGGCTGGCGAATCGGGTTCGCGCCCGCAGTCCGATCAACCCCGTACGCGGTGTTGTGGTGCGCGAGGTAGAAGCGGAGGTCGTGATTGACCTCTGGGAAGGAGGGATGAACGATCTTCGCCGCCATGAAATTGGCGAACACCTCCTTCATCCAGACATCGTCGAACCAGTTCATCGTCACGAGATCCCCGAACCACATGTGCGCGGTCTCATGCGCGATCACGCTCGCGCGTCCGAGGAGCTGACCCTGCGTAGCGGTTTCATCGAGGAGCAGGCTCGACTGCCGGTAGAAGATCGACCCGGGATGCTCCATTCCACCGTACTGGAAGGGCGGAATCAACGCGAAGTCGAAGGTCTGGAATGGGTAGTCGATCGCCGTGTAGTCTTCGAGCCATGCGAGCGCCGTCCCGTGGAGCTCGAAGATCGCCTCCCGGTTGCGCGCCACCTTTTCGGCGTCGGTCTCGCGGTGGAACATACGCATCCGGCGCCCATCCACCTCGGCCTCCTCAACCTGGAACTCACCGGCGGCAAAGGCGAAGAGGTAGGTGGAGATCGGCCGAGTCTCTCCGAACCGGTACGAGACGCGCCCCTCGCCCACCTCCACTTTCTCCAGCTCCGGCCCGTTGGCGACCGCCACAAACTCAGCGGGGAGCTCCAGCTCAAGGGTAAAGCGGCCCTTGAGGTTGGGTTGATCGAACACCGGTAGCGAGAAGTGCGCCCGATCGGGCACGAAGAGGGTGTAGAGGAAGTCGGGATTCCGGTTGAGCGCCTCGTCGCCCGCG
>JAZDDA010000222.1:0-15537 GCA_036679625.1 Gemmatimonadota bacterium
CTGCCGCTGATGGTAGGGCACAGCCGCAAATACTTCGGCGACATTGTTGCGGAGACACCGTGGGAGGAACGAGACGCCAGGGCGCTGCAGGTGAGCGACCACCTGGCCGCCGCCGGCGTCGAAATCCTCCGCCTTCATGAGGTGGCGAACCACGATCGGCGCTTCCGTGATGGCCGCCGGCCGCGGGCGGGACCTAGAAGGCCGAAATCCCCGTGACCGCCTGTCCCAGAATCAGACTGTGGACGTCGTGCGTGCCCTCGTAGGTGTATACCGACTCGAGGTTGGCCATGTGGCGCATCGAGTGGTACTCGACGAGGATCCCGTTGGCGCCGAGGAGGCGTCGGGCCTCGCGCGCGATGTCGCACGCCATGTCGCAGTTGGCGCGCTTGGCGAGTGAGACCTGCTGGGGGTTCATGAGGTCCTGGTCCTTCAGGCGACCCAGCTGAATGCAGAGCAGCTGCGCCTGCGTGATCTTGGTGAGCATGTCCGCCAGGCGGACCTGCTGGATCTGCTTGCCGCCGATCACGGTGTCGAACATCACGCGTTCCTTTGCGTAGCTGAGCGCCTCGTCGAAGCACGCCATCGCTGCCCCAACCGCTCCAAAGGAAATTCCGTAGCGCGCCTGGGTGAGGCACATCAGGGGGCTCTTGAGGCCCCCGGTGCTCCCTGGCAGCATGGCGTCTTCGGGGAGCGCCACGTCTTCGAGGTGAAGCTCGCTCGTGTCCGACGCCAGAAGCGACAGCTTGCCTGGCTGATCGCGGGCTGAGAAGCCGGGAGTGTCGGTGGGCACCACGAATCCGCGGATGCCCTTCACCTCGCCTGGCTCACCGGTCTGCGCCCAAACCACGGCCACATCGGCCATCGAGCCATTGGTGATCCACATCTTGGTGCCGTTGAGGAGCCAGCCGTCGTCGGTCTCCTTGGCAGTGGTGATCATCCCGGCCGGATTCGAACCAAAGTCCGGCTCGGTCAGACCGAAGCAGCCGATCTTCTCGCCGGACGCCAGCCCGGGAAGCCACTCCTGGCGCTGCTCTTCGCTCCCGAATGCAAAGATGGGATACATCACCAGCGCACCCTGCACCGAGGCAAAGGAGCGAATGCCCGAATCGCCGCGCTCGAGCTCCTGGTTGATGAGGCCGTACGCCACGTTGTTGAGCCCGGCGCAGCCGTACTCCTCGGGGAGGTTGGCCCCCAGAATCCCCAGCTCGCCCATCTGAGGGATGAGCTCGCGCGGGAAGCGGCGCTGGATGTACGCCTCGCCGATGATCGGCATGACCTTGTCTTCGACCCACTCACGCACGGTGTCGCGGATCATCCGCTCCTCTTCGCTGAGGAGAGAGTCGACGTTGTAGAAGTCGATGCCCTGGAACTTGCCGGCCATGAGTGCCTCGTGTTGCTCGTTGAATCTCTTGGTGCTCGACGAATACGAATGCGTGCAAAAGCTAGCGACTCAGAGAGGCGGCGTCAGCCCGGAGGATTCCCCTCTTCCGCTTCCTCCACCCCCTCTACGTCTCGGTACCGTTCGACTCCGTAGCTGACCTCGCGAACGATGCGGGCCGACAGGTAGACCGCTGCCAGCGTGACGCCGACCCAGCCCCCGAGTAGCAGATCGGAGGGTCGGACCACCAGCCAGATCCAGGCGCTGAGTCCCACCGCCACGAATCCCCCCGCGATCCACCCCTGCCCCACGCACCGCTCCCGGGCCCGGCCTACGCAGCCATCACACCAATGCAGCCGGTCGAGGTCGCTCTGCGGAAATGTGATCCGGCAGCGCGGGCAGGGTGCCTCGTCTTCGGTGTGGAATAGCTCCATTGCTTAGAACGCCGTTGAGGAAGTGGGGCGAGCCTACTCGAGCGCCTGGATCACTGCCTGGGTGAACTCACTCGTCCCGACCTGCCCGCCCATATCGTAGGTGCGGACTTCTCCGCCCTGAAGCACGGTGTCTACCGCGGCTCGGATGCGGGCCCCTACCTCGATCTGATCCACGTGCTCCATCATCATGCAGGCAGAGAGCAGTATGCTCGTCGGATTCGCAACCCCCTGCCCTGCGATGTCGGGCGCAGAACCGTGGACGGCTTCGAACATTGCGGTATCGACCCCCATGTTGGCGGCGGGAGCGAAGCCCAACCCACCCACGAGCCCAGCCATCTGATCTGAGAGGATGTCCCCGAACATGTTCTCCATCACCAGGACGTCGAACTGGTAGGGGTTCAGGACGAGCGCCATCGAGGTTGCATCGATGATGCGGTCCTCGAACTCGATCTCGCCCTCGTAGTCCTTCGCCACCTCACGGCCCACCTCCAGAAACAGCCCCTGCGTGTACTTGAGGATGTTGGCCTTGTGGGCGAGGGTGATCTTCTTGCGCCCATTCGCCCGTGCATATTCGAAGGCGTACCTGACGATGCGCTCGGCGCCGAATCGCGTGACGATCATCACCGATTCGGCGGCGGCGCGCGGGTCACCCTGCATTCCGATGTAGTGCTCCACCCCTACGTACAGGCCCTCGGTGTTCTCGCGAATGAGCACCAGGTCGATGTCCTCATAGCGCCCCCCGGGGACGAGTGTCTTCACCGGACGGACGTTGGAATAGAGATCGAACTCCTTGCGAAGCGACACGTTGATCGAACGAAATCCCGATCCGGACGGCGTGGTGAGAGGTCCCTTGAGCGCCACCCGGGTCCGGCGGATCGAGTCGAGGGTCTCTTCGGGAAGAGGCGTGCGCACGGTATCGAGAGCCGACATTCCGGCCATGCACTGCTCGATTTCGAGCTCCGCACCGGCGGCGTCGAGGATCTCGAGCGTTGCCTCTGTAACCTCGGGTCCGATTCCATCTCCGGGAATCACGGTAATCGGCGTTGCCATGTATGTGCCTTCCCTCAGCATTCCCCGCCTACCGGCTGGGAGCGTACCTCGGATTGTATGTGAAATCGGTGTGGTCTTCGCCCCAGATGACGAGATTCTCCATGAGTGACGGGCGGGTCGTGCCGTCGCGGCGCGCCCTCCCCGAGATGTTCAGCGAGCGACGCCATAGGATGTCTGTGAGCCCGTCCCGAAGGAGCAGAGCCCGCGCCAACTCGATGCTGCCACCGTCGGTGTAGGTAACCACCCGAACGCCCGCCAACCCGGTGAAGTCCTGGAAGAGTGACCGGGTGTCCTCTGTGAAGAGGTAGATGTACGGACCGACCTTGGCCCACAGAGAACCACCACGGCGGACATCCCGCTGGGACTGAGGGACCCGGACCTCTACAACGTTCCCGTTGAGGCTGACCTCCGCCCCTGCGGCCGCGGTGAAGTACGTCGCCATCTCTGCTTCGGACGGAAGCGTAAGGTCTGGGGTCTCGCAGCCGGAACTAACGGCAGCCAACACGCCCAGGAATAAAAGGGTGCAGCGTCTCATCGATATAACCTCTACGGGCAGGCCTGCCGCCCGGTATACGATCATCTGAGTGTGGGTACGATCGTCTCTGCCAAGACCTCGAGAGCCGATGCAGCAGCTCCAAAATCCCCCGTTTCCGACGGGGTACCTTCGACCACGCCAAACCAGACTACGCGGCCACTGCGAATCCGTATGAGTGTTGCCACCACCTCTACAGCGCCCTCGCGCTCCGAGGTAGCCACCCGCTTTCTGACCTCGATGGGGATGAGTACCACCTCGGCATCCACCAGAGCCCCAAGGCGTGTGAGGAGCCCAAACAGCGGGTCCCCCACCCGATTCACCTCGGTTACCAGGAAGGCGCCGACCGGGAGCGCGTCGATGCCGACCTCGATGCCAGGCGCCCGGGCCGCGACCCGCCTCTGCTCAGGAGGGAAGATCCACGCGCTGGCTCCACCCCTCTCTTTCAGATGGAACGCCAGCTCGGTGTCCAGGTCTCCCTGCACACCGCGCCTGCGCTGCACAGGCATCACCATCACCCTGACGGAGCGCAAGCTGGGCATGGCGCCCCGTTGGTCTCCGGCCACAGGAGCCTGCTGCGCCGAAGCGCAGGCGAGCGTCCCGAGCATGGCGAGCATCGCACCAGACGCGAGTCTTGATTTCATCGTGATTCCACGCCCCTCTCGAAATTTTGACAGCCAGCCGTGAAAGATAACTGGATATGGGGCTATTATGGGACCGTCGCTACAAAGCTCCTATGTACGGAACCCTGGTTGGTATGAAACGGATCCCTCAGCGAATCCCGCCGCTGCGTGCTGCGGGCCGCCTCGCTAGATCGGCTCCGGGTCCGGGTCCGACTCGTCGAGCTCCAGCGCCGCGGAGTTGATGCAGTAGCGAAGTCCTGTGGGCTCGGGGCCGTCTGGGAAGACGTGCCCCAGGTGCCCCTCACAACGAGCACAGCGCGCCTCGATGCGGGTCATGAAGAGGCTCCGGTCCTTGCGAGTCTCGACGTTCTCCTCTGCAACAGCCGTCCAGAAGCTGGGCCACCCGGTACCCGAATCGAACTTCGCCTCGGATGCGAACAGCTCGGCCCCACACCCCGCGCACCGGTACACGCCAGCCTGCTTGGTCTCCCAGAGATCGCCGGTAAAAGCGCGCTCGGTGCCACCTTTGCGCAGTACGCGGTACTGCTCCTTTGTAAGCGAGTCGCGCCACTCGCGGTCGGTCTTCGTGATCTTGGATGACATGCGGGCGAGTACCCGCCCGCCCTAGCGACCGTTCCAGATCTCCGTCTCGGGCCGGAATGTGCCCCAGGCGAACCAGAAGTGGTTCCCGTGCGGAACCGGCTCCAGGCGTTGGCCCGCAAGCTCACCCTCTGTGGCCACACCACTCATGTTCCAGAGCGACCCGGTCTGGTCATCGAGAAAGAGGCCCTCTCCGGCCTCTTCGAAGGTCAACCGACGACCGTTCAACTCGGGATTGAAGACGGCGCTCGAACCCACATCACGCCCGTCTGAGATCTGGGATTCATCCAGGGCGCTGGCTGTACCCGGCGCCCAGAACACAACCATCTCGACGCCACCGACGTCGACGTCTGCAATCTTCTTGTCCGCGAGGCGGCCGAAGGGAACCGCGAGAAACTCGTCGCCCGACTCGAGAGCGACTACGCGCTCCATCGCATTCAGACGATCATCCTTCCGCCCGAACTCGAAGAACCGGCCAATCGGCCCTCTTCCCGTGTCGTACCCGGCGTAGGGGTTTCGTCCGTAGTCCCGGTTATGCCCCGTATCGCGGGAGAGTACCGCTGCGTTGGGCTCGAGCTCCTTCACATCCTTCCAGCTCATGACCGGTGCCGAGATGAAGGTGAGCCTCTCGCCGGCATACTCCCCGATGATCCCCTCTCCGGTAGCCTGCTGCCACCAGGTCTCGGTCTGCCGGTCGTACATCACGAGGTCCGAGTGACGCAGCCGGCCGGTGGTGCCAAAGTCGAGTACCTTGCCGTCGAAGCGGCGATCGAAGGCCAGCGTCGTGTTGCAGAGCGGGCAAAACGTCACGCTCACCGGCACCCCACCGAACTCGTCGTTCACGATCTCGTGCCAGATCAGGATGTTCAGCGGGTAGGCCCTCACCTCGTCGCCGATGCGCACGACTGCAAGGGGGTCCCGATCGTCGAGGTCCCTCTCCGCCTGGCGGATCGTGATGAACTTGGGGTTGTCGATCGCAGGGATGCCGTCGCGCGGCGGTCCGCCGGAGGCGATCTCCTTGGCGGGAACCGTCATCTTGGAGAAGTCAGTCGTCCACGGTTCACTGCCGGCGAAGGCGGGCATGTCCCGGTTGCTGGTGGCTTGAGGCCGCGCCTGTTGACCCGAGACCTCAGGCGGCTCCGAGGAACACGCCATGGTAAGAGCGAGCGTGACGAACAGCGCAGAGCGAATGGAGCTGGTGGGCATGGAGACTCCGTTGATGTCGGTTGATTGCCGCACATCCAACCCATGGCCCCGCGATCAGGGTTCCTGAACGCCCCGCAGCTAGTGTTCCGTTGCGAAAGTTCGCGAGCCACAAAAAGGGTCGGGGCGCCGAGGGTTCAAGGCGGGACGACGAGGCATAGCCATAGCTACGGCGAGGAGTCCCAACGCCGAACCCACGGATGCACCGCGCCCATGACTGGCCGAGATACTTTCGTAACGGGACACTAGTGTCCTGCAGCCCCTGAGTCTGGAAGCCGCTGGTCTGGCACCCCAATCCGTTCCCCGGTTTCGAGGTCGATGAAGATCGAATGGGCGACGCCCTGTCCACCACGCATCGTGACGGCAAATCCGCGCCGCGTGAGCTCCTGCATCACGGCCTCGCTCACGCCGTCCTGCTCGATGCGAACGTCGTCAGGCAGCCACTGATGGTGAAGGCGCTTCGCCGCGATGGCACTCTCGGGATCCATCCTGTGATCTACGATGTTGAGAACCACCTGAAGCACGGTGTTGATGATCGTGCGCCCACCCGGGCTCCCCGTGACCGCTACGAGCCGACCATCCCTGGCCAGGATCGTGGGCGTCATGGAAGAGAGCATGCGCTTTTCGGGGCGCGCGAGGTTGGCTGGGGTGCCGATCAACCCTCGCTCGGTGGTCAGCCCTGGGCGTCCATTGAAGTCGCCCATCTCGTTGTTCAGCAGAAAACCGGCCCCCGGGACGACGATTCCCGATCCGTACGACTGCTCCAGGGTGTAGGTGACCGAAACCGCCATGCCATCCCCGTCCACCACAGAGAACTGCGTGGTCTCGGGGCTCTCCGGTGGTTCACTGAGATCAGAGGGAGCGGAGCTTCCGGCCACGGTGAGGTCGATCGCAGATCGGAGCGCTGCGGCGTGAGCCTTGGAGGTGAGCATGTGCAGCGGCACGTCGACAAAGTCCATATCGGCCACATGCTGCGCTCGATCGCGGAAGGCGGCCCGCATGGCCTCGGTCAGCACGTGCACATAGTCCGCGGAGTTGTGCCCCATCGCCGCTAGGTCGTACCCCTCGAGAATGTTCAGCATCTCGACGAGGGCGATGCCGCCCGACGAGGGCGGTGGCATGGAGATGATCTCGTACCCTCGGTACGAACCGCGCACCGGCACCCGCTCGCGCGGCCGATACCGCGCCATGTCCTGCTCGTTGATCATCCCCCCGAGGCGCCGCATCTCCGCTGCGATGAGGCGCGCGGTCTCTCCCCTGTAGAAGCCGTCGTGTCCGTCCTTCGACACGCGTTCGAGGGTGTTCGCGAGGTCGAGCTGTCGAAGAATCTCACCCGGAGCGAACGGCCGTCCCTGGGTCGAGAAGGCCTGTGCAGTTGCCGGGTAGTCACCGCCCCTGCGCTCGACCAACGACGCGAGGCCACGCGCCAGAGCGGGCGAGACCGTGAAGCCGTCCCGTGCGAGCGCCACTGCGGGATCGACCAACCCCGACCATCCGGACCGACCGTAGAGGCGGTGTGCGCGCCAGAAGCCCGCGACCGTTCCTGGCACGCCCACCGACAAAGGCCCGTTGTGGTGAATGGTCGAGGAGTATTCACCGTTCTCACCGACGAACATCTCGGGGTGGGCCGCGAGCGGCGCCTTCTCGCGGAAGTCGAGGGTGGTCGCGCTTCCATCCGGGAACCGTATCACCATGAAGCCGCCGCCACCGATGTTGCCTGCCGCGGGGTGGGTCACCGCGAGCGCGAACCCGGTCGCAATCGCTGCATCGACCGCGTTGCCACCGGCCTCCAACACCGCCGCACCCGCGTTGCTCGCGAGGACGTTGGCCGACACCACCATCCCGCTCGGTGCACGGACCGCCTGCGCAGAGGCCCACCCTGGGGTCAGGAGTAGCCCGAGGAGGGCAAGGGTGAGCGTAAGCCGTGAGGAGCGTAGGAGCGGGGGGGTCTTCATGGTCGCACTCGCGCGGTTGGGGAGGAGAATCAGGCGTTCGACTCCGACTCCGACTCCGACTCCGGATCGTAGTCGATGATGTTCTCCCACTCGGAGGGATCCGAACGGGCCACGACAGCGACCAGGTTCTCGGTGTCGCTCATGTTGTACACCTCGTGGGGCACGCCCGGCTCGATGAAGATGAAGTCGCCCGCGGTGTTCTCCAGCGTGTGTCGCAGGCCGGGCCCGAATCGGTGCCGCACGTTGCCCTCGAGGATGTACAGCATCACCTCGAAGTCGACGTGGATGTGGGAGAACGCCACCCCACCGGGCGGCACAGTTGCCACATTCATCGAGAGCTTTTTGGCCGGCACATTCTTGGCGGAGAGGCCCGGCCGATAGGTGATGTTGTTCCACTCACGGCAGATCTCACCCCCACGGAGCACAGAGATCCCGTGCCCCCCCTCGATCATGGCCTTCAACTGGTCTTCGGTGAACGACATCTCTCTTCCTTCTGTTTCTATTCCTGTTCCGAATCCTCGGGCTCCACATGGTGCGGCACATTCGGGCCGGTCTGGATCACGGCGCCGACGCGACGGCGCTTTTGCATGTTCTTCTTCCCGTGCTCCTGGAGGTACAACTCGTACTGCTCGCGTCCCTCTTCATATTCCTCACGAGAAAACGTGATGGGTGTGGGGGATGCCCGATTGTCGAGAAGCTCCACCCGATACCCGTCACCCTGCTCGTCGAGCTGGATGTTCAACTGCATCCCGAGGGGGTGTAGTACCTGTCGGTTTAGCTCGAACATGATCCCGTGCTCCACGAGGAAGCGAACGGGGCGATCTATCTGCTTCATAAGCACTACCGTTGCTCATGTGATGGGGGGCGAGCCCGGTGTGGATCTCACCCGAAGGAACGCTAACCATGGCCCGGGACCGGGACAACGGGCGCGCTACCCACCTTCAAGTGTTCCGTTGCGAAAGTTCGCGAGCCACAAAAAAGGTCGGGGCGCCGAGGGTTCAAGGCGGGAGACTACAGTATGTAGCCACCGTCCACGGGGATAACCGCACCGGTGATGTGCCGAGCCCCCTCGGAGCAGAGAAACATGACGACATCCGCAACATCCTGCGGGTCCCCCAGACGCCCCAACGCGCTGCGCTCCCTGGCTCGGTCCAGGATCTCTGCAGAGACCCCATCTGTGAGCCTCGTGGTTCGAATATATCCAGGCGCCACCGCATTCACATTGATGTTGCTCGGCCCCAGCTCCACCGCGGAGTTCTTCGTGAAACCGATCAGGCCAGCCTTTGAGGCGGCGTAGTTGATGATCCCGAACTCACTCCGCACGCCATGTACCGAAGCGATGTTCACGATCTTGCCGGCCTCCTGCGCGCGCATGTGCGAGGCGACCGCACGCGTGAAGTAGAACGCCCCAGAAAGGTTGGTGTCGAGGACATCCTTCCAGTCGGTATCCGACATGCGCCACAGAGCCTTGTCACGCCCGATGCCCGCATTGTTGACCAGGATGTGGAGGCTACCGAGGTGATCCACAGCCTCGCTGACGAACTCCCCCACATCACCCGGTTCACGGACATCGCACGCACGACAGAACACCTGCACGCCCCGCTCCTTCAGACAACGTTCGAGGCTCGCAGCTTCTTCCTGGGACGCCTCCCCCGTGTCGAGGAAGTTGAAGGCCACGTGAACCCCCGCGCGCCCAAAGCCCAACGCGATCGCCCGTCCAATCCCGGTCGAAGCACCGGTAACGATCGCCACCCGCCCACGGAGCCTCGCCAACCCGAGAACGGGGTCGGGCTGCGTCTCAATCCCGACCTCATCGAGAAGCCGATCCACGACTTCTCCCACATTCCGCGGGATGGCCTCGGCAACGTTAGGGCCCGGGCTTTCTTCGTCAGAAGCACGAGAACCGCGGGGGGGATGGGTGTGGGCCATGGGTCAGCAGGTAAACGCTCGCAGAGGAATACCGACGTCCGGAACGCCGATCTTACCGCTGTGGGATCGGGGGGCGCAACAGATCCCGCGGTCTGGAGCGCCCGTTACCCTCCCTCTTCCTGTCCCTTACCGTGCTTGATCGTTCGTCCCTCCACGAGGAACACGACGTCCTCGGCGATGTTGGTGGAGAGGTCGCCCACACGCTCGATGTTCTGTGATACGCGCAGGTACTCCAACATCGGCCCGATCATCTCCGCCTCCTCGGCCATACCCTCGAGGAGCAGCCGAAACACTGCGTCGTGGAGGTCGTCGACGCGGTCGTCGGTGCCCAGGACCTGGCGGGCCCTGTCGGCGTCGCGGGCGACATATGCGGCAAGCGAGTCAGAGAGCATCCCACGAGCGATCGAGGACATCTCAGCAAGTTCAGCCGGCAGCGGGAGCGCCGGCATCGACGAGAGCCTGAACGCCGACTTCGCGATGCTCACCGCATGGTCACCCGCCCGCTCGAGGTCGTTCGCGATCTTCTGGCTGGTGACGATCTGGCGAAGATCAACCGCCATCGGCTGTTGGAGCGCCAGCAGGCCGATCACGCGATCATCGATCTCGACCTCGATCTCATCGACCTCCGAATCTCGATCCCTCACCTGAAGGGCAAGGTCGGCGTCGCGGGTCGTGAAGGCGTCGAAGGCCAGCCGCACAAGCTCCTCTACCTTCCCCGCCATCTCGATCAGGCGCTCCTGGAGAGCGTCGAGTTCTTCGTGGAAGTGTCGTCTGCCCTCGGTCATCCAAATCTCCCGGTGATGTACGCCTCGGTGCGCGCTTTTTCAGGATTCGTGAAGATCAAATCGGTGGGACCGTACTCGACCAGCTCGCCCATGTAAAGAAAGGCTGTATAGTCTGAAATCCTCGCTGCCTGCTGCATGTTGTGGGTGACGATTACGATCGTGTACTCCTTCTTCAGCTCCTGAATAAGGTCTTCAATCTTGGACGTCGCGATGGGATCGAGGGCCGATGCAGGCTCATCCATGAGGATGATCTCTGGAGTGACGGCGAGCGTACGCGCGATGCACAGGCGCTGCTGCTGTCCCCCCGAGAGTGCGTAGGCAGACTCCCCAAGCCGGTCTCGGACTTCTTCCCAGAGCGCGGCCCGGCGCAGGGAGTCCTCGACGAGGCCGTCCAGGTTGCCCCGAAACCCATTCACGCGGGGCCCGAAGGCGGTGTTGTCGAAGATCGACTTGGGAAACGGATTCGGCTTCTGGAACACCATGCCGATCCGCCGTCGCACCTCCACCGGATCGATGCGGGCGTCGTAGAGGTCCTGGCCGTGGAACAACACCTCCCCGTCGACTCGCGCTCCCCGGACCATGTCGTTCATCCGGTTGAAGCAGCGCAGAAGTGTGCTCTTGCCGCACCCAGAGGGCCCGATGAGGGCGACCACCCGATTCGATGGGATCGAGAGGGAGATCCGCCTGACGGCCTCGACCTCTCCGTAGAAAACAGAGAGGTCCCTCGCCTCGAGCGCGGGGGCTTTGCCCCTCATGTCGATGTCGTGAACCCTAGCCATTGCCTGCCATTGTCAGCCCTATGGGCGGTTCCGCTGGAAGCGGTTCCGAAGGAGGATTGCGGTCGCGTTCATCGTCATGAGAATCGCGAGAAGAACCAGGATTGCCCCCGCCGCGAGGAGGCGAAACTCCTCCTGGGGGCGACGAATCCAATCGTAGACCTGCAGCGGGAGAACGGTGAACGGATCCCCCAATCCGGTGGGCGTAAAGGCGATGAACGCCACGGCACCGACCATGATGAGCGGAGCCGTTTCGCCTACCGCGCGGGACAGCGCCAGGATCGTCCCGGTCAGGATCCCCGGTGCGGCCATCGGTAGAACATGATGGCGCACCACCTGCCAACGCGTGGCTCCCAGACCATACGCTGCGTTACGAATCGAGCCGGGCACTGCGCGGATCGCCTCTTGTGCCGCAAGGATGATCACGGGCAGCACCAACATGGAGAGCGTGAGCGCCCCCGCGAGCACGCTCCGGTCGAGAGACATCCAGCGCACGAACACCGCGAGGCCGAGGATGCCGTACACGATCGAGGGCACCCCCGCGAGGTTGGCGATGTTCACCTGGATGACGCGCGTGACCCAGTTCCTGGGGGCGTACTCTTCCAGGTAGAGCGCCGCCCCAACCGAGAGCGGGATTGAGATCGCCGCTGTGAGCGCCATGATCCAGAGCGTGCCGAAGAGTGGCGCCCTGATCCCCGCCCTCCCCGGTATGCGGGAGGCGAAGTTCGCCAGGAAATCCAGGTCCAGCTGCCCCACGCCGTCGCGAACCACGTCGGCGAGTAGGACGACCAGCGCCAGGACCCCAACCAATGTGGCTGCCGCCCCAACACCGGCGAAGGCAGCGCCCAGCACCCTCCGGCGCAGGTTGCGTGGCGTCGGGGTCGTGCCCAGCGGCCCTAGGCGGCTCACTCGTAGACCTCCCTGAAACGAGCGAGCACCCACTGGCTGAGCACGTTCATCGCCAGAGTGACCACGAAGAGGGCGGAGCTGACCGCAAATAGAGTCCTGTAGGCGAGCGTCCCCTGCGGAGTGTCACCGAGGCTCACCTGCACGATGTACGCGGTCATCGTCTGGATGGACTCGAGCGGGTTGAGCGTCATGTTCGGGAGGTTTCCCGCAGCGATCGTGACTGCCATCGTCTCGCCAATGCCCCTCGAGAGAGCGAGGATGAACGACGCGAGCACTCCTGAGAGCGCCGCCGGCACGACCACCCTCAAGGACACCTCCATCCGGGTCCCCCCCAGGCCGTATGCGGCCTCCCGCAGAGACTGCGGTACCGCCCGTAGCGCATCTTCCGAGAGCGAAGAGACCATGGGGAGGATCATCAACCCCACCACGATCGCAGCGGAGGCGGCGTTGAAGACATCGGTCTCGGGGAGCACGCTCCGGATCGCCGGCGTGATGAAGGTGAGTGCGAAGTAGCCGTAGACGACGGTGGGGATGCCGGCCAACACCTCGAGTATCGGCTTGAGGATCCCGCGGAGCGTGTCCCCCGCGTACTCGCTGAGGAAGATCGCGGTCATCAGACCCAGCGGCAGCGCGATGACCCCGGCCCCCACCGCAACCATCACCGAACCCATCGCAAGCGGCAGAATCCCAAAGTGCTTCTCGCTGAACAGGGGAGTCCAGCGGGTGTCGGTGAGGAAGTCCCAGATTGGGACCTCCCGAAAGAAGCCGACCGTCTCGCCCAGAAGCACCGCCACAATGCCCACCGTGACGGCGACGGAGGTCGCAGCGGCCGCAAAGAGCACCCAGCCGATGAGCCTCTCCTGGAGCCCCCCCGACCCACTCGACGTCAGGCTCAGTCCAGGACTCGCTGTGCCATCCGCCGCCGCACCCGGGTTGGCATCGTTCATCGCACGTCTTCCGAAACCGCTACTCGGATTCCGACAGGTCGGGCATGTCGAAGAGGGCGGAGAGGGCGGCCTCATACTGCTCCGGGTGGAGCGGGATGTAGCCGGTGGAGGGAATGATCTCCCCGGCGTTCTCGATCATGAAATCCAGGAAGGCCGCGACCTCGGCTCGCTCCATCGCCGCCCGATTCACGTAGACGAACAGCGGCCGCGAGAGTGGAGCGTAGCTGCCGTCCTCGATCGTGGTCGCACTCGGCTCGACGCACCCGGCGCCTCCGTCGACCGCAACGAGCCTGAGCTTGTCGGTGTTCTCGACGTAGTAGGCAAACCCCATGTACCCCAGGGAGAACTCGTCGCCCGCGATACCCTGCACCAGGATGTTGTCATCTTCACTGGCCTGGTAGTCGGGGCGGCTGTCACCGCTCTCACCTACGATCACCTCGGTGAAGTAGTCGAAGGTGCCGGAGTCGGTACCGGGGCCATACAACCGCATCTCCTCTGCCGGAAACTCAGCGCGCACATCGCGCCATGTGGTGACGCCTGACCCCGGCTCCCACACCCGCCTGAGCTCCTCCACCGTGAGGCATTCGGCGAAGTCGTTGCCGACGTTCACCATCACAGAAAGACCATCCCACGCGACGGGCACCTCAGCGAATTCGACGCCGTTCTCTTCGCAGAGCTCGGCCTCGCTCGGCTTGATCGGACGCGAGGCGTCTGAAATGTCCGTCTCTCCGGCGCAGAATCGCTTGAACCCGCCACCGGTACCCGAGATACCCACCGTTACGCGGACGCCGCGGTTGAGGGCCTGAAAGTCTTCGGCCACTGCTGCCGTGATGGGAAACACCGTGCTGGAGCCGTCGATCTCGACCCGCCCGGTAAGCTGCGACGTATCGGAGGCGCCTCCACCGCACGCCGACACGGTAAGAAGCAGTGAGAGAGCGGGAAGCTGTAAAAGAGCGGGAAGCTGTAGTGGCGTAAGTCGCATCGACATATTCTCCATGAGGTTGTTGGTCTCATGGAGAATACCCACGCTGGGCATCGGACTCGTGACGTTCGTGTAACGAACCCGTAACTCAGTTCAGCGCCGCTCCACCACCGATTTCGGGAGCGTCAGATGGATTGTGGTGCCTTGGCCGAGCTGGCTTTCTGCCCACACCTCCCCTCCCATCGCCACCACGAGGTGACGCACGATGGCGAGCCCCAGGCCTGTGCCCCCCTCGGCTCGGGACCTCGACGGATCGACCCGGTAGAATCGCTCGAAGATGCGGGGTAGCGCCGCCGAGGGCATTCCTGTGCCGTCGTCCTGAACCTCGATGGAAACGAGGTCTCCAAGCGGCCGGATGGATACCTCCACGGAGCCTCCCTCGCCCACGAACCTCATCGCGTTGTCGAAGAGGTTCGTGAAGATCTGGTTCAGCGCGCGAGCGTCGGCCGCGACCTCGGCATCCCCGTCCAGCCTGAAGGCGACCTGCCGATCCTTGGCGTCTACCGCACACCCTGCCCATGCATCGGCGACGGCAGCCCCGAGGCCCAGCGTCTCGGCCTTCGCGACCCAGCCACCCGACTCCAGCCGAGTGAGGTCGAGCAGGTCGTCCACCAGATGCTGGAGGCGCACGGCATTCGCATGGATCCCCTGGAGAAACTCCCGCCGCACCTCGGGGGGGGTATCGTCCTCGAGGAGCGTCTCCGCGAATCCGCGGAGCACAGTGAGCGGCGTCTTGATCTCGTGAGATGCGTTCGCCACGAAGTCTCGCCGCACGATCTCGAGCCTCCTGATCTCCGTGACGTCCAGGAGGGTGATCATCGCGCCCCCCCACTCGAGGGGGCGAGCCTCGAGGATGAGGTGCCTCTCGCCGAAGGCCACCTCGGTGTCCGCAATCGGCCGAGCCACGGACCCCTCGAGCAACTCCCGGAGCTCAGGCTGACGAAGCAGCGTACCGATCGGGACGAGCGAAGGGATGTCCTCGGGCAACTCGAGCAGGACACGAGCCGCCTCGTTGACCCGCACGACCTTCGCGTCTTCGGTCAGGATCACGACCCCTTCGGCGAGACGCTCGAGGATCGCAGCCAGCTCGCTGTGGTCGCGCTGGATCTCGGCCAGGTGAGCCTGCAGTTCATCGGAAAGCCAGGTCAACGAGGTGGAGAGCTGCGAGACCTCTACAAGGCGCGAGGGCCGTATGGGCTGTGGAGCGAAGTCACCGCGGCCGAGCGCCGTCATGCGGCCGGCGAGCGCCTGGAGGGGAATCGAAAGCCGTACGCTGATGAGGTACCCCAGGATGAGCGCAATCGTGAGGCTCAACGCGCCTGCGATGCCTAGAGAACGCAAGTTCGCGCTCATCGCTGCCTCGATCTCAGTCATCGGCGCGGCGATGCGCAGAACGATCGACTCGCCCCCCAGCTCCGCGCGCCTTGCGCCGTA
>JAZDDA010000223.1:0-2491 GCA_036679625.1 Gemmatimonadota bacterium
ACCCCAACGTTGCAGACTTTCACGCCATTCAGGACAGATCCTGAGCTCGCGTTCTGCAACGCCGGGCCTGGGCGGCCCGTTGCCCCTCGCGATGCCGTGGCATCAAGCGGCGTCGTGAACGACTGCCGGAGCGAGAGCTTCGAGATAGGAGAGAATCTCGGTCTTGATGGCTTCGTTGGTGCTCATTCGAAGCGTCAGGCGACCTTGCGGGCGTAGCAACATGCCCGCGCGGTGGATCAGTCGCTGCCGGAGCGTCCCCAGCTCCAGGAACTGCCAGAGGGCCTGGCGCTTGGATGTCGTTCCACGCTCGGCCCTCCCCGTTCTCATCTGAAGTTCGCGTGCCAGGTTGTGAGCGAGCATGGCACACAGGGTGTAGGCCTGGTTTCCGTGTCGGGTCCGGGTGGGAATGAGATCCAGGGCGGCGTGCTGCTTCGCTTCACCGAAGATCTTCTCTTGCGAACCCCTACCGTTGTGGAAGTGGAGCACAGCCTTGGCGGAGCCCCTTTTGTTTGTCGCGACGACCTTGTACTCGTACTGGAAGTCCTTGGGCTCGAACAGGTCGAGTTGCAGCGGCCCCTTGTGTCGACGCGCCCGGCGTGCACGAAGGAAGATGAAGCGGTACTCCCGATCCCAACATTCGGCCTTGTGGGCCTTCTCGAAGTACGCCCACTCATCATCGATCCTCGTCCAACGCTTCCGGCGTTCGATGAGCGTCTTCATCTGCGGAAAACGCTGAAACGGCACCGAGCACGCGAATTCGGCGCCCGCGGTCTCCATCGCATCGAAGATCGTGTCGTTGTAGAACGCAGAATCGAACCTGGACTCGAGCTGGACTTTGCCAAGGTCGCTCAGAGCGGCAACGAAGCACTCCATCATGAACTCCGCAGCGCCCTTCGAGTCGTGGACGTTGCCGGGTCGGTGATGGAGATCGAAGAACTGTCCTGTCTGGGCCACTGTGCAGAACAGCGGGTAGTAGCTGCGCGCCCCCTTCTTGACCTTGTTGAAGCCGACGGCCGTGCCTTCAGCATGACCGGTGGTCGACTGAACCGAACCGTCGAAGTCGAGGGTGACGCGCCGGAGCCCTTCGGCGCGAAGACGATCGGTGACCATCGTCCGCATCATGGTGCGCAGTGACCCGATGCCCTTGCCGTCGACTTCGCTAAGTGCACGCGAAACCGTTGCGACGTCAGGGAGGCGGCGCAGGCCGAGAAGTCGTAAGACCATCGGATCATCGCGGTAATAGTCGAGGCCCCGTAACCTGCGGAATCCAAGCAGCACATGCGTGATGAGCAAGAGCGTCACAGACCCGAGGTCGTAGATCGCGTGGCTGCGCAGGTGGCCAAAGCAACGGCGAAGCTTGACCTTGAGGTCGATCGTCTTGAAGAAAGCCTGGAAGATCGCCAGTCCTGAGTACGAGGTGAGATGTCCATCGTCGGTGAACTGAATCTCCGGGATCTTGTGGATGGATGACCGCGTGTCTGCTCTACTAAACTTCACCATGAGTGCCTTTCTGGTCGTTGTGGTAAGCGGCTTTCAATCACCCGCTACTACGGCCAGGAAGGCCTCTGTTTGACAATAACTCGCTCAATACCGCCCAAAGTCTGCAACTAGGAGGAGTAGAACGAGATGTCCTCATCCTCGGTCTCGGTTTGGATGAACTGGTAGGTCCAGTCCACACTCCCGGGAAACGAGCCGGAGATCGCATCGGGAGTGCCGTATGTGTTGAGAACGTCCTGAGTGGTCCAGAGGAAATGGCCCGCGTTGATGCGTTCGAGCGTGCGTTCGAGCGTGCCATCCTCGGCGAGAGTCGCCTGTCGGAGTGATTGTTTGAAGGCGAAGGCTGAATCCCGATCGACGTAGCGGGGGCTCGCGGAACGGGGGGGCCGGGACGAAGCCCCGGAGTTACCCGGGAGCGTCTGGAGCGCGGTCGAGAGTTCGCGCAGAGCCGCGGCGAGGGTGTCGTCGTCGTCGCGGTCGGCCTGGAAGGAAGCCTCGATCGGTCGGCGTGTCGTGGGCGCCATGTCAGTCCGCGCACGCTCACCCACCCTTGTCCCGAAGGCCCGCAAGGTTTCGTCGAGGCGTTCGAGGACTCCCGGAAGCTCCTTCAACCCAGAGAGTTCGATCGCGGTTGGAGTCGTCGACCTGGGGCCGGCGGGCATGTGGTCCCCTCCAACGGGAGCCCTCTCCAGCGTGCGGTCGAGGAGCGCTCCCACGCCTCCGCCGATCAGGAGGAGGGCGCAGGCGCCGACCCAGCCAACGCGGCGATCGGAGTGGCTCGTCATGGGGGCGATCATAGACCGAGTGCAGAAATCCGGCCAATGCGGGGCCGTGCTGGGGGAATCGGGCTCGACGCCCACGGCCTTGCTGTCTGCGGCTCGCCCCCTGCGTCAGGATAGTTGCAGCATGACTTCGCGTGTTTTGACGTCGAGGGGCCCCTGGTCAGCGCGGAGCGCTGGTTAGGGCTCGGCGTCCTCCTTCGCTCCGAAGGAGC
>JAZDDA010000224.1:0-4397 GCA_036679625.1 Gemmatimonadota bacterium
GTGTGCAGACACGAAGGCGTCTGCGCCTCCAACCAGGAGCATGAAGAGCCCGAACGCAGCCCAATCCTCGAACTGCTGAGACCGGGTGTCGACGAGGTTCTCGGCTCCGAGCACGGCGTCGTCTTCGGACACCAGGATCGCGATGGAGTCCGGGTTGGTCATCCCCTGGGCTCTAAGGTGTCGCTCGGCCTCGGCGCGCTGGAATTGGAGCCCATCTCTGGCCGTGGAACGGCGACTCGCGGTCTTGAGGAGCATCCACACTGATGCGGCTTCCGTCACAAAGTAGAAGCTGCCGCGTCCGTACGACCCCACCGCCGCCTGACCCCACCCAGGAATCAGCATCGACCGGATAAAGGCGCCTCCGGGCGAAATTGTGATCGGGATCGAGATCGAATCGGGGCTGAATGGCGCCCCTCCCTCTTCCTGGGCCGAGACGGCGCCCGCTCCCATCACCATGAACAGCGCGCCGACCAGCAGCGCTCGGGTGATGCGAAGGGGACGTCTCATCGAGCTCTAGAAAATCCAGGCACCTGTGAACACTGTGCGGTCCCGGAGCAGGTGCTCCAGGACCGCCCTATGGCGGGAGCGTGTGGGAATCGAACCCACCAACCCGGGTTTTAGCCGGGCGAGCCGGTTTTGAAGACCGGTGAGACCACCAGACCTCCTCCGCCCCCGGGATTCGCCGCGCCGAGCAAGGGACGCCGGATGTCCGTGCGATCTGTACCCTTCCCCGCACCGGGACTATCTTCCTTGTCCGTTACCCGTGAATCGGATAGCACGCCCATGGCAACGACGAGGACGGAACAACCGACCCGGCGAGTCAGCGCCGCCGACCCCACCTCGGAGCGCGTCCGTAACCCAGGTCTGCCGCTCGAGCTCGACTGGGTCGAGGAGGTGCGGGTCAACCGGAGTGCCGTAGAGCGGCGTGCCGCGACGATGGGAACGCGACGCTCGGTGAAGAAGCAGTGGCAGGCCGCGTGGCTCCTCAAGGCGCTGTCGTGCATGGACCTCACGACACTCGCCGGTGACGACACGCCCGGTCGGGTCCGGAGGCTCTGCGCAAAGGCGAGGCAGCCGGTACGTCAGGACATCCTCGAGGGGCTCGGGGTGACTCACCTTCACATGAGGGTTGCCGCGGTGTGCGTCTACCACACCATGGTCGAGACCGCCGTGGAGGCGCTGGAGGGCAGCGAAATCCCCGTTGCCGCGGTCTCCACCGGATTTCCGCACGGCCTCTCCCCGTTCGCGCAGCGCCTGGGCGAGATTCGCGCCTCCGTCGCCGCCGGTGCCGCTGAGATCGACATCGTCGTAACCCGTGGACATGTGCTCACGGGCAACTGGAAGGCCCTCTACGATGAGGTGCGAGCATTCCGGGAGACCTGTGGAGATGCCCACCTGAAGACGATCCTCGCGACGGGCGAGCTCGCCACGCTGAAGAACATCTACAGGGCCAGCCTCGTCTGCATGATGGCCGGCGCCGACTTCATCAAGACCTCCACCGGCAAGGAACCCGTGAACGCCATCCTCCCTGTGGGTCTGACGATGGCACGCGCAATCCGCGAATACGGCGAGCGCACCGGCGTGCAGGTCGGATTCAAGCCCGCCGGTGGCATTCGAACAGCCAAGGATTCTCTCACCTGGCTGACCATGATGAAGGAAGAACTCGGTAACGCCTGGCTTGAGCCCGCACTCTTCCGGTTCGGCGCCAGCTCCCTCCTGGGAGACATCGAGCGGCAGTTGGAGCACCACCTGACCGGGCGCTACTCGGCGGCCCATCGTCACCCCCTCGCCTGACGGAGCTTCGGATGTCGAAAATTGCTGAGATCTTCGAGACCATGGAGTACGGCCCGGCCCCCGAGAGCGCAGACCGGGTAACGGCCTGGCTCGAGGCCCACGGGCGCACCTTTGGACACTTCATCGGTGGAGAATGGACGCCCGCTTGGGGCACCGATGCGGAGAGGCTCGAGATCGTCGCACCGGCGACCGGGCTCCCGATCGCTCACACAGCCCAGGCGAGTGCCCAGGACATCGCCGATGCCGTCGCCGCAGCACGAAAGGCCCTCGACGGATGGCAGGCGCTCGGAGGACACGAACGGGCCCGCCACCTCTACGCGCTCGGCCGCGGGATCCAGAAGCGAGCTCGCCTCTTTGCCGTCCTCGAATCGATGGACAACGGAAAGCCGATCCGCGAATCGCGGGACCTCGACATCCCACTCGTGGCGCGGCACTTCTACCATCACGCAGGATGGGCCCAGCTCATGGAAGACGAGCTGCCCGGCCAGACATCGGTCGGCGTAGTGGGGCAGATCATCCCCTGGAACTTCCCGCTCCTCATGCTCTCGTGGAAAATCGCTCCTGCGTTGGCCATGGGTAACACAGTAGTCCTCAAGCCTGCGGAGTTCACTCCCCTCACCGCGCTGCTCTTCGCGGAGCTGTGCCACGACGTGGGGCTCCCGCCGGGCGTGGTGAACATCGTGACCGGAGACGGACGCGCCGGAGCAGCGCTCGTGGCCCACCCGGATGTCGACAAGATCGCCTTCACCGGCTCCACCGATGTTGGACGGATCATCCGCGCCGAGACCGCAGGCTCCGGCAAGAAGCTCTCGCTCGAGTTGGGCGGCAAGTCGCCATTCATCGTCTTCGACGACGCGGATCTGGACAGCGTGGTTGAGGGCGTAGTGGACGCAATCTGGTTCAACCAGGGGCAGGTCTGCTGCGCGGGCTCGCGAATCCTGGTGCACGAGGGGATCTCCGAGAAACTCGAGCGCAAACTGCGCGCGCGCATGGAAACGCTCCGCATGGGCGACCCGCTCGACAAGACCACCGACATCGGAGCCATCGTCGCCCCGGTGCAGCTGGAGGCCATCGAGCGGCTCGTCGAGCAGGGGCGCGAAGAGGGCGCCCGCATCTGGCAGCCGTCGTGGGCCACGCCCAGAGAGGGATACTTCTATCCCCCCACCCTCTGCACCGATGTCTCTCCGGCCTCGACCATTGCACAGGTCGAGATCTTTGGACCGGTGGTTGTGTTGATGACCTTCCGCACACCCTCCGAATCGGTCCAGCTCGCGAACGACACCCGGTATGGGCTCGCGGCGAGCGTGTGGACCGAGAGCGTGAACCTGGCGCTCGACATCGCCCCCAAGCTCAAGGCGGGAACCGTGTGGGTGAACTGCACCAACCTCTTCGACGCAGCGGCCGGTTTCGGCGGATACCGCGAGAGTGGCTACGGCCGCGAGGGCGGTCTCGAGGGGCTCTGGGAGTACACCAAGCCCGCCTGGAAGGCCAAGGCCGACGGGACGAAGGTTTCAGGGCCGAAGATCTCGAACGACTCCGGCACCAGGGACCTCGATGAAGTCGACCCGAGCGGGTCGGCATCCACCGCGCTGATCGCGTATGCCCTGGCCGTGCTTAGCCCCGACGGAGAGCGCATCGCCGAGGTCCCCCGAGGCAACCGCAAAGACGTTCGCAACGCGGTTGAGGCAGCCCACAAGGGCGCAAAGGCGTGGGCACCCAGGACGTCCCACAACCGGGCTCAGGTGCTCTACTACCTCGCCGAGAACCTCTCGTACCGTGCAGACGAGTTCGCAGACCGCCTCCGTCAGCTGCAGGGCACGCGCCGCAAGGCGGCAGCCGATGAGGTGGAGCTTTCGATCCGCCGGCTGTTCTCGTATGCCGCATGGGCCGACAAGTACGACGGGCGCGTGCACCACACGCCGTTCCGCAATGTGACGCTCGCGATGCCCGAGCCGATCGGGGTCGTGGCCGCGGTGTGCCCAGACGAGGCTCCGCTACTCGGGTTCATCTCGATGCTGGCGCCTCTTCTCGCTATGGGGAACGCGGCGGTGCTGCTCCCCTCAGAGCGCTGGCCACTCATGGCAACCGAGTTCTACCAGGTGCTCGAGACCTCAGACGTACCTGCGGGAGTGGTGAACATCCTCACGGGTCGGCGGGCCGAACTCACGGGTGTGCTCGCGGCTCACGACGACGTCGACGGGATCTGGTACCACGCCGCAGACGGCGCGGGCAGCACCGAGGTCGAGCGGCTCTCCACCGGGAACATGAAGCGCACCTGGGTCAGCGACGGCAAGCATCGTGACTGGTGGAGCCGCGAGCAGGGCGAGGGCAGGGAGTTCCTGCGCGAAGCCACCCAGATCAAGAACATCTGGGTGCCGTACGGCGAGTAGCCCGTAGGCAGATAGACGAGGCGCTCAATCCGTGATGAGGTTCTCCGTCTGGATGGGGTCCATCCCCAGCTGCCGGAGCAGCTCGTTCAGACGAGCCACGTCCTGCTGGATCACGATCTCCAACTCCTGAAGCTCGGCGTCCAGGAGACCCGACAGATGCTCGAACACCGCAAACGACTGGGCGGTCGGCGCTGACTCTCCGCCCTCCACCGT
>JAZDDA010000225.1:0-3358 GCA_036679625.1 Gemmatimonadota bacterium
CTTCTTGGTAACGTCCCACTCGATGTCGATTCTCCGCTCCGGATTAAGGTCGACGGCCGTCAGGCTCGGGCAGTCGGACGTGTGGATGGAGACGCCCCGGCCCCGGGTGACGTATCCGACGATCTCGTCTCCCGGCACGGGACTGCAGCACTTGGCGAAGTGCAGGAGGATGTCGTCGATCCCCTTGACCTTGACACCGTCGGTCTCCTTAGGCTTCTGGTGCGGGGCCGTCACGGCGGCCTCCTGCTCCTTGGCCCGAAGCGCCTCGACCTTCTCTTCGGGCAGGAGCTTCATCGCCACCTGGCGCACCGAGACCTTGCCGTAGCCGATCTGCACCATCAGGTCTTCGACCCGATTACTGCCGAAGCGCTTGGTCACGTCGAGAAACCCCGCGTCCTTGAGAACCGCCGCCGGGTCCAGGCCGTACTTTTTGAGCTCCTTTCGGAATATCTCCTCGCCGAGGCTTAAGGCGCGCTTCTTCTGCTCCGCCTTGACGAAGACGCGTATCTTCTCCCGGGCCCGGGCCGTCTTGACGAACTTGAGCCAGTCTCTGCTCGGCTGGTGGCGGGCGTCGGTGATTATCTCCACGATGTCGCCGTTCTTAAGGGGCGTCTTCAGGGGCACCATCTTGCCGTTCACCTTGGCCCCCACGCACCGGTTGCCCACCTCGGTGTGGACGGAGTATGCGAAATCCACGGGGGTCGCGCCCAGGGGCAGGGCCTTGACGTCCCCCTTGGGAGTGAAGACGTAGACCTCGTCGGTGAAGAGGTCCACGCGGACGGTTTCCATGAACTCCCGAGGGTCTTCGAGCTCCTGCTGCCACTCCAGAAGCTGGCGCAGCCAGCGGAACTGCTCCTCGTCGCCGGTCTCGCCCTCCCTGCCCTCCTTGTAGCGCCAGTGGGCGGCGATGCCCTCTTCGGCGGTCCTGTGCATATCCTCGGTGCGAATCTGAAACTCCACGGGCTCGCCCCGGGGGCCGATGACGGTGGTGTGGAGCGACCGGTACATGTTCTGCTTGGGCATGGCCACGTAGTCCTTGAAACGCCCGGGCACCGGCTTCCACAAAGAGTGTATGATGCCCAGCACGGAATAGCAGTCTCGGACCGTGCCGGTAATGGCGCGGAGCGCGGAGATGTCGTAGACCTGCTCGAAGGGGATGTTCTGCTTGACCATCTTGGTGTGGATGCTGAGCAGGTGCTTGGAGCGGCCCTCCACGTGGCCCGCGACGCCCGCCTCGGCCAGAGCCTTGCTCACGAGCTCGCGCAGCTCGCTCACAGCCTTCCCCCGGTCGCGCTGGGAGTGCTGTATGCGGCTCTGGAGGTCGGCGAAGGCCTTGGGGTGGAGGTGGGCGAAGGCCCGGTCTTCAAGCTCGACCTTCATCCAGTTGATGCCGAGCCGGTCGGCGATGGGCGCGTAGATGTCCATGGTCTCGCGAGAGATGCGCCGCCTCTTGGCCTCGGGGACGTATTCGAGGGTGCGCATGTTGTGAAGCCGGTCGGCAAGCTTGATGAGGATCACCCGAATGTCCTTGGCCATGGCGAGAATCATCTTGCGGAAGTTCTCCGCCTGCTTTTCCTCGCTGCTGGAAAAAGATATCTTGGATATTTTCGTGACCCCGTCCACCAGGGCCTTCACCTCGGGGTCGAAGAGCTCCCCGATGCGGTCCAGGGTTGTGTGGGTGTCCTCGACCGTGTCGTGAAGCAGACCCACGGCCACCGTGACGGGGTCTTGCTTCAGCTTCGTCAGAATGAAAGAGACTTCGAGGGGGTGGAGGAGGTAGGGCTCGCCGGAGAGACGGACCTGACCCCTGTGGACCTTGGCTGAGAAGATGTAGGCGCGGTCAATTACCTCGATGTCGGCTTGGGGATAATAGGATATGACGGCGTCTCGGATGTCTTCTATGCGAATTACCACTGGTGTTCATCCTGCCCTTGTAGGCTCCTGTGCTTCCATGGGCCAGCCGACCGAGCCTACTCAAGTAACCGAAGGCGGGTCTCCCGGAGGCCCAGGGCCTTTAGGGGTGACGTCGATCTCATCGGGCTCCCGGTAGGTCTTGCGAAAGTTCTTGATTGCTTGCGCGAGACCCTCCCCCAGTTTAGGCAGTCGGGTAGCGCCAAATAGCAATATACAGATAGCAAGGATGATGAGCAGCTCTGGCAGCCCCAGACCGAACATAACTCCCCTTTCGCCGCAGACCGAAGACCCTCTCCGGGGTCGTCTAGCGCCTGAAAACTCCTAAGCTTATAACAATTTTATGCTAACAATGGGCCTTTCGAGTGTCAAGGTCTTTCCGTGCGGAATATCCCTCGTCGCCTTGAGCTCCTT
Source organism: Gemmatimonadota bacterium (assembly GCA_036679625.1). Classification (GTDB taxonomy): domain Bacteria; phylum Gemmatimonadota; class Gemmatimonadetes; order Longimicrobiales; family Gaopeijiaceae; genus JAZDDA01. The sequence goes on from JAZDDA010000225.1 coordinate 2,326, forward strand.
CTCTGTAAGAAAGATGAAGGCGAAGAGTATCATTGCCCAGGCCAGGGCGGTGGGCATAACTTGAAAGCGAGACAGACGGAGCTCGATCAGGGCGACTTGTCTTTGTTCACGCGGTAGTCGGGGAAGAAGTTGGAGTCGATCTCAACTTTTCGGGTCATGCGAAGCCGCTGTATCCAGACGCTGTAGAAAGCGTTGGCCTTGTCGAGGCGCAGTTGCTTGGCCAGGGCCTCCCGGGCCGAGGCAAAACCTTCCTCCGTCGCCCCCTTCCTGCCCGTCACCGTGAGCACGTAGGCCCCCTCGGCGGCGGGGACGGAGGCGAAAGCACCCGACTTGAGGCTGAAGGCGGCTCGGATGTAAGAGACGGATGAGGCGGCCCCGACCTTGGGCACCGGATCCTTGCGGGAAAACCACCCCGTGGAGTCCGGAAACGTCGAGAGCTTGAGCCGCTTCGCCCCACGGGTAAGCTCATCTACGCTCTTGACCGATTTGGCCAGTGCCTCGGCCTCGGCAAAGGCCCGATTCCTGCCCTGTACGCGGCGGTAGGAAGCCTCGACCTCCGCCCTGATGGACTCCAGGGGCGGGACGTGCTCGCGCTCGCGCTTGAGCAGAACGCACAGGTAGCTGTTGCGCTCGCCTTCGATGATGCCGCTCACCTCGCCCTCGCCCAGGCCGAAGGCCGCTTTGCGAATCGCCTCGTCATCGGGCGCGAGGTCGGCCAGAGGCTCTTCCTGGGTGAAGGGGGCCGTGGTGAGCAATGGGCGGCCCTTCCCCTCCAACAGGACCTTTCCCTGCTCCTTAGAGGACTGAATCTCATCGAGAACTTCGTAGGCGGCGTCCTGAGCGAGGTAGCGGGCTTCCTGGGCCACCAGGATGCGGCGTATCTCTTTCTCGACCTTCTCGAAGGGCTTGACCGAAGCCAGCTCCTTCTCCTCCACTTTTATAATGTGGTAGCCGAAGGGGGTCCTCACGGGCCCTCCCACCTGGCCCGCCTCCAACTCGAAAGTCGCCTTCTCGAAAGGCTGGACCATCATGC
>JAZDDA010000226.1:0-2997 GCA_036679625.1 Gemmatimonadota bacterium
GGCCGAGCAGGAGAGTGTACTCAATGTGATGTCTACGCAGTTTCGAGGAGACTTCGAGCTGCACTTGGCGAGCTATGACTTCCTGAACCGTTCGGGGGCTGTCTCCCGCTCAAGGGCAATGGGGGCTACTCGGTTCAGCCTACGGGGCACAGGGCTCGATGTAGCACACGGGCTCGACAGCGTGGCTGGTGGCTGGACGCACAACATCATCGGTGGTCGAGACCCTGTGCAGCGGACGATTGGCTCTCTGTGGCGAACCCGCCGGAGCCAGATCCTGCCTGGTAGGCGTCATCGGTTGATTCCTGAGTTCACGGAGGGAAAATGAAGACGGCACACTACCTGGAGTTCAAAACAGGCTCGAATCCCACTGGCACGTGTATTGGAGGACGCCCAGCGGAAACCCCAACGAAGTGGCCTTGGGCGGCTGATGATCACGAAGTGATGGGCTTCAGTGTCCAGATCTGCGTTGCGGACTTACCCTTTGAACTTCCTGGCGTGAGATGGATTCAACTGTACCAAAGCATTGATGAAGGGGATGATCCGATGCCTGTGGTGGTCGTCATTCGGGTCGGAGAGCAAACCAAGACGGGGGATCTCGCCAACAGTCATCCCCGGCTCGAAGAGCATACTGTTCGAATGCACGTGAAGGACGATCCGGATGTAATGACCGACCTTACCGAAGATCCAGATGGTGGCCGGTTCTTCCTGTCGAAGTTGGGTGGAGTTGACCCTTGGAATGCCGAGAGCGAGAACGGGCGTTTTCTCGGCCAGCTGCATGAGGGTTCTGGGGACCTTGATTTCGGCGGCTGCGATTGTGGGCTCTATCTTCGGTCCGAGGGGGATGTGAAGGCTGTCCTGCGCTGACTCCGTGATTCACACCGCGATTCGTAACATCTCAATAAGTGAGGTGCTCGTAAGAACGCGAGCGCGACAGCCCCCGAATCACCCCGGCGAGTCGCCTGGGCGTCGGCGACATGTGCGCCCATGTCGGATGGTGTGGCGAGAATTCGACCCTGAGGGGTGAGGGGCGCCCTGGGGGCTGTGGGGCGCCGGCCGAGATGCGGGGGATCCCCCCCTCTGGTCTATCCGATGGCACTTGGGAGTAGTTCGGCGGGGGGAGCCACCAGCGAAGCGTAGTACTCCACCGCGCGCTTCGTGTTGAGCGCCATGGCTTTGAATTGGACAGCCAACTCGAGCCGCGGTCTGCCTCGGACTCGTGGCTTGGAGAAGCCATGTCTCTGTTTGAGTTCTCGATTGAGGGACTCGATGCCGCTGCGGAGCTTGTACCGCTCCTTGAAGTAGGCCTGTCGCTGCTCGTACTGCCGCAACGCGGTGGCGATGGCGCTGGGGCGGCGCCTGAGCTGCCGGTCGCCGTTCTTCGCTCTGCGGGTCGGGCAGTCATGGGCGAAGGGGCAGTCGGCGCACTGAGCGGCGGCGAACACGGCGACGAGGAGGCCGTCTCGCATGGCTGAAGCGCGCGGCTCGTGAGCTGCGGTGCAGGCGAACACCTCGTCGCAGGTGGTGTTGAAGGTGAAGCCAGCGAGCCCCGGTGGATGGGTGGCTGGGTCGGCGTCGCGCTTGTCCTTGTTGGGATCCAGGACCGGCGCGATGAGTTCGACCTCCCGGGCGGCGGCCTCGATGAGGTTGGCGCCGCCGCTGTAGGCCGTGTCGGCGAGCAGCTCCATGGGCTTCAGCCCGGCCTCGTCGAGGGCGTCGATGACTGGGATGGTCGCCCGCGTGTCCGACTCGTTGGCGCCGTTGAGCGAGACGTGCGTGATGAGCCGGATGGGTGCCTCCGCGTCCCCGCATGTCTCCGCGATCTGGACCTCGTAGCCCTTGCCTTTGTGGCCGTAGCGGGCGTCGGGGTCGTGGGGCGATTGCACGCTGTCGGCGCTGATCTCCGCGGGCTCCTTCACCACCACCGTCGGCTCCACGGCCTCGTCGTCCGCCGACTCGGGAGCCACTTCCTGCACCGCGCACTGCTCGGAGAAGACCCGCAGCATGATGGCGTATGACTCAAGCGCGGCCACCTCAGGGACCTGTGTGAAGCGCTCGATGAGCCGGTGCATATCCGCCGCGGTCTGCTTGAGGCGACGCGGGACCTCGGCCTTCTTGGCGTCGGCGAAGTAGCCCTCGCGGTCCAGATAGCGCTTCTGGTAGGTGGCAGGCAGGCCGGCGAGGTGCGTTGGGTGCTCGCGACGGAGGGCCCTGAGGAAGACGAGCACGGTCTCCACCAGCAGCCCCAAGCGGGTCAGCACCGCGATGTTGCTGATGATGTGGGTGGAGTCGAGGCGCTGGAGCGCGACCGACAGTCGGGTCTTCTTCACGAGCCCGGCGGTGATGTCGCGAAATAGGCGCTCACCGACGCCCAAGGTCAGCACCCTCCGCCGGAAGTTGTGGAGGGTCTTCTGGCAGACATCCGCCGAGTCAGTCGTGACGCCCAGCGCGCAGTGCCACTGCAGGTTGAACTGCAGGTTCTCGATGACTTGGTTGTCGGTGAGGTCGTGCCATTCCTTGAGTTGATCGGGACGTTGGGCCGGCCCCGCTCTTTGAAGGACTCGCGGAAAAGATCCTCGTTGATGAGCGGGAGGATCACCTCCCTGAAGGGCACCGCCCAGGAGCTCTCCAGGAGGCGCCGCTTCTTGGCCGGCAGCAGGAACTCGCTCTCCAGCAAGCTGCGCTGCGGGTCGGTGGGGCGAAAGGCCATCGGGCGCTGCGGGTCGGTGGGGCGAAAGGCCATCGGGCGGGGCTCCTTCGTGTGGGTCGTCTCGGGCTCAGGCCCCCAGCGCGCAGGCGCCGGGGGAGGGAGACTGGCGTTATTCTCTCACGCGCGCGCGCGCGTGGGGAGCGGAATCGGGGGGGCTGGCGTGTTTTTACGAGGACCTCAAGGAATGGCACGACCTCACCGACAACCAAGTCATCGAGAACCTGCAGTTCAACCTGCAGTGGCACTGCGCGCTGGGCGTCACGACTGACTCGGCGGATGTCTGCCAGAAG
>JAZDDA010000227.1:0-33010 GCA_036679625.1 Gemmatimonadota bacterium
CGTTTGGAAGCTGGCCGATCGGCGTTCCCGGCGGCCAATCCCGGGTCGCCTCGGCGTAGAGGCGGAGCGTCGCCTCCAGCCCATCGTGGAATTCCGGCCCGTCCAGCCCTCCAGAACTCCACCGTTCTCTCAGCTCAGCGAGCCCCGCCTGGGCCTGCTCAATCGGTGCCTTCGGGACCAAAGGCACCCCGCTGACGCCATCCTCCATCACGGCGCGTCGTCGACGACGGTAGATCCAGGCCAGCAGTGCGACGATCGCGAGAAGAAGAAAGAGAAGCCACCAGAGGCTCGTGCGCTCGATAAGCGGTCGCGCATCCCGGAGCTCAAGCTCGGTCTCGCCCGCAGGGAGCACAGAAAGGACGGTGAGCGGTGGAGCCGAAAACACGGCACTGTACACGTTACCGTCCAGGACGAGCTCGACCTCTACATCAGGAAGCGGCCCAGCGTCGACGGTCCAGGCGACGAGTCGATAGTCGGCCCGCCAGACCTCTGGCTCGGGACGCCGCGTCTCCACGTCGCCCCGCTGCTCGAAACCGTCGCCGACGAGAAGCGGCGCGGCGCGGTACGCTGCCCGCCTGGATTCTGTGCAGCCAGCCGGACCGGGCCAGCCAGACAAGCCAACGCTCCGGCCACGACCAGGATCAGGCGCCTCAACGACCGCTCCTCATGCGTGACTTCCTCCGCTCCCTCGCCGCAAAGAAGGCATGAAGGTCTACCTCGTGGGATCGATCTGTACACACTGACATCCACTCCGCTCCAGCCTGACTGGCGATCGCCGCGAAGCGCTCACGCTCCGCCGCTGCTTTTTCCTCAATCCCCCTTCGTACATCCCGATCCGAGAGATCGAGCACCCTCCGATGGCCCGTTTCGGGATCCTCCACCTCAACCAACCCCGCTTCGGGAAGCGCCTCCTCAGCCGGATCCCGCACCTCGATCGCCACAACGTCGTGGCGATGAGTGAGTCCCGCGAGCGCGCGTACGAGGCCCCCAGGCTGGCCCTGGCGCTCAGCATCGTCTGCGTGCCCCGTCACCTCGGGCACCATGAAGTCGGAGACGACGAACACCAGGGAACGGGTGGGTAGAATCTGGGCAGCGGCCTTCAGCGCCCCCTCGAGGTCGGTGCCCTTTCCCTCCGGTTTGAACGAGAGCATGTCGTAGAGCAGGCGAAGCGTGCGGTTTCGTCCGCGGCGGGGCCTGACGAGCTTTTCGCAGCGGTCCGTGAAGATGAGGAGCCCCACCCGGTCTTGTGCACGCATGGCTGCCAGGATCAGGATGCCGGCCACCTCGACCGCGAGCCGGCTCTTGAGCTTGCACCTCGACCCGAAACCGGTGGACCCCGAGCCGTCGACCACAAGCAGGACCGTGCGTTCGCGCTCCTCGACGAACCTCTTCACGAAGGGACGCCGCATCCGAGCCGTCACCTTCCAGTCGATGGACTGGAAGGGATCTCCGGGCTGGTACTCTCTCACCTCGGAGAACTCGATCCCGTGGCCGCGGAAGACGGACTGGTACACACCCAGCCCCTGGCTGTTCATGAGCCGCCGCGCACCGATCTCGATCTGCCGGACCTCACGGATCACCGCCTCGGTCTCGGTCTCGGGTGCCTCCTCCTCTCCCCGACGTGTCGCGAACCAGGATCCAATCACGGAACGGGGACCATCTCCAGGATCCGGTCCAGGATCCGTTCACCGTCCACCTGCTCTGCCTCGGCCTGGAATGTCAGGATCATGCGATGTCGCAGGATTGGGCGAGCCACGGCACGGATGTCGTCGGGCACCACGAAAGCGCGCCCCTCCAGGAACGCCACGGCTCGGCTCGCCTGTATCAGGTAGATCGTGGCGCGGGGTGATGCCCCATACTCCAGCCATCCGGCTAACTCCGGGAGCCCTGCCGCCTCAGGATCGCGAGTCGCACCGACGAGATCGAGCACGTAGTTCTCCACGCGTTCGTCCACGTAGATGCCCGGAAGCAGTTTTCGCGCCTCGAAGATCTTCTCGGGACCCGCCACACCCTCGATTGGAGGTGGAGCCTCCCCGGCCATGCGGCGCATGACCTCCCGCTCCTCCTCTCGGTTCGGGTAATCGACGCGCACCTTGAACATGAACCGATCCACCTGAGCCTCAGGCAGAGGATACGTTCCTTCCTGATCGACCGGATTCTGGGTGGCGAGAACGAGGAAGGGAGACGGCAGGGGATGGCTCGTATCCCCGATCGTCACCTGGCGTTCCTGCATGGCCTCCAGAAGGGCCGACTGGACCTTGGCCGGAGCCCGATTTATCTCGTCGGCCAGCACGATATTCGCAAAGATGGGGCCGCGCTTCTGCGTAAACTCCCGACTCCGCTCGTCCCAAACCAACGTACCGGTAACGTCAGCGGGGAGCAGGTCCGGCGTAAACTGGATCCGCCGAAAGACGACGTGGAGGGCATCAGCGAGACTCTTGACCGTGAGCGTCTTCGCGAGCCCCGGCACACCCTCGAGCAGCACGTGACCCCCCGTGAGGAGCCCTATCAGAAGGTGGTCGATGAGCTCTCGCTGTCCGACGACGTGCGTCGCCATGGCGCGACGGATGTCTTCTACGAACGCCCCTGCCTCGACGATCTGCTCGGAGCGTGCCGCAATCTCCTCTTCCTGGAGCCCATCATCAGGCCTGCGCTCCGCGACTCCCTGGCTCATCAGCGGTCCGCTCCTCCGTTGATCGTGATCGCGTGTTGGCTGCCGCCCAACTCCTGCGGCGCTCAGTCTAGAATGGCGTAGTCCTAGTGTAATGGAACTCCCTTCACGCATGGCGTCGTTCCCAACGAAACCGTCAGGTGCGCAAATGTGTTGGTTAAGAAACGTTCGACCGACGTCCCGGCCGCCGCCCGTGGTCCTGACCGAGAGCCGACCCTGATGAGGAGACCTGCGGATATGGGGACGTCTACGAAGAGGAACCGGTTTGGGCTTTGGGCACTCCTGGCACTCGTGGCCATCCTGCCCATCGCATGCACCGCAGACACGCCTGCGAAGGACGACCAGGATGAGCAGCGGGTACAGCAGGCCGAGGTAGATCGTCAACTGAACCTCGCCCTCGCAGACCTCGACAATGAGCCCGAGCTGAAGGATACCGGCGTACCAGAGATCCGGCGCCCTGCACCTCCAGAGCCGGCAGGACAGGCAGAGGCCTCGCCCCCTGCACCCGAGCCGACGCCTGAGCCGGAACCTCAGCCGGAACCCGCACCGGAGCCGGAGCCGGAGCCGAGTGCACCGGAGGTCGCAGAGGCACCCGATGCCGAGGTGGAACCGACCGATGACGCAGCTATCCTCGCCGACGCCGGCGAGCCCGCAGAGGAGGTGCGCCCAATCCTGCCCAGCGGCACCCCCTTCGACGTCCAGCTCGAGCAGCAGCTCAACACCGAGTGGAGCCAGCCCGGCGACGTGTTCATGGCCACCATTACAGAGCCGATCCTCGACGCTGAAGGCCGTGAGATCATTCCGGCGGATTCGGAGATCATGGGGGAGGTCGTGAGCGTGCGCGCTCCTGACGACTCCGGTAGGAATGGGTCCATCGAGGTTCAGTTCCAGAGGGTCTTCATCGACGGAGAGAGCTACCCGATCGACGCCACAGCCGTCACCGAGACGGCACTCAAGACGGTCGAGACGAAGAGAAGTGGGCCCAGCACCGGCTCACGGGCTGCGCGGGGCGCCATTACGGGCGCAATCCTGGGCGGACTCTTCGGTGGCAAGAAGGGCGCGCTGATCGGCGGCGGCGCCGGAGCAGCGGCGAGTGCCACCTCAGGCGGTGGGGGTGGCGGACCCAACTTCCAGGCGATCCTCGCCGCGGGCGGACAGCTCTCCTGCGTGGTGAACTCGCCCTTCGTCGGTCCACCCTACCTGGTGAGACAAATCCGATAGAGCCGGGTGGGAGCCCCCGATGGGGTCCCCACCCCACTCCTCAGTGCCAGGACACAGCGACTCCAAAGCGAACCGCGTTGAACGAGTTCTCGTTGACGCTCCCAAGCATGAAGTCCGCGAAGGGAGAGAACCCAAAGCTCCCTGACCGGGGCGTGTCGTATCCTACCCCAAAGGCACCACCGATGCCCCCGGTCGAGGACGAACTGAAGGTGCCACTGCTCACCGAAACCGATGAAACGCCAACAGTACCCCTTAAGTGGAATCCACCCGTAGGCGTGGGATAGTATTGAGCGCCAAGGCCGCTGACACCGATCGTCCTGGTGCCGCCGCCCTCGCTATCGAGCGATGCGTTCGCGACGAAGCCCACCAGCCACTGGTCCCCAACCGCACCTCCGATCGCAAAATCACCGGCCAGTTCATTGCCCCGCCCGTCACAGAACTCACACCCAAACGTCGAGTATCCTATACCAAACTGGATCCAGAATCCGTCCCTCACCTGCCTGTTTTCGGGAGATCCCCCCTCAGTTTGGGCATGCAGGGGGCCCACAGTGAGCAGTGCCAGAAGCGCCACAAGGGGTACAAAGTTACGAAGATGCATGGTCGTCCTCACAATCTGGTTCGAATGAATTTTCGAACGGTGAACCATGCACATTCCAGGGATCTCCCGATCTACGTATTACGACGTAGACGAGCCCAACTCGCTACTTAGAGTCCTGCCCAGAGGTTGACCCGGCCGACTCCAGATCGCGTGCCCCTGCCCCCACCACCACCTACGTAGTTCACCCCCCCCTTCTACGTCATCATGCGTAGATAATCCGATGCCTCTTTTGGCAATCGTTCTCCCCGGGCCAGGAAAGTGCCCAGAACGTGAACCCCCAAGGAGGTCCTATCATGAAACGCATTACCTCACGACTCCCGCTCGCAGGCATTCTCGTTTCGGGATTGCTCGTGCTTCAGGGCTGCTCAGATACCCCCGATTCGGGCGGTATTCTTGATCCTGTTGCCCCTGATGTAGAAGCAAATGACGGCACGCAGCGACTCTCGACGTCCCTCCGCATGGTCTCGCGCAATCTGTATCTGGGTGCAGACATCACCCCCGTGTTCCAGGCGGACTTCAGCAATCCACTGTCGGTGATTACGGCGGGCGCCACCGTATGGGCTCAGGTTTTGACCGCCAACGCCGATGAGCGCATGTCGGCCATCGCCGACGAGATCGAACGGGAGAATCCACAGATGGTCGGGGTCCAGGAAGCCTTCCGTTTCATCCACCTCGACGGATCAGGCGCACCCACCGGCTTGATCATCGACCTTCTGGCTGAGCTCGAGAGGGAGCTTCAGGATCGAGGCCTTGATTACGTCACCGTCGCCGTTCAGAACAACACCACGGCCACGCTCCCAATCGCAGTCGACCTCAGCACAGGAGTGCCGGTAGTCACCGAGCTGGTCAATTTCACAGACCGGATCGCCGTGCTCGCGCGGGCCGATGTACCGGTGAGCGGCGTGGACCAGAGCAACTACGCCACCGGATTTCCGCTAGCACCCGGCGTGGAGTTGACGCGAGGCTGGATTCGCGTGGATACGGAACACGACGGAATCAATTTGCACTTCGTGAATACCCACCTCGAGGGGCAGTCGCTGGCTCCGGTCCAGGCCGGACAAGCCTCCGAACTCCGAGACCAGGTTCTGGAAGGGCTCGACGGCGTAACGGTTCTCGTCGGTGACCTCAATTCCGATGCTGAGGCTTTGCCCGGCGATCCGTCGTGGACCCCAACGTACGGTGACCTGATCTCCGTCGGATTCGTAGACGCCTGGGAGCAGGGTGGGAAGCGCAAGGACCCTGGCTTTACCTGCTGTCAGGACCCCGACCTTAGGAATGACGCCTCGGCGCTCGACCAGAGACTCGACTTCGTGCTCCTCCGGACCGCCCTTTCCCAGGGTGCGGACGGCAGGATTCCAGGGAGAGTCGATGCAAGCATCATCGGTAGGGACCAGGCCGACCGGACAAGTCCAACCAGCCTCTGGCCCTCCGACCACGCAGGGTTGCTGGTCGGACTCAGGCTTCCCTCGGGACTATTCGGGGGCCAGTAGGCTAGAGAGAAATCGCCCCCGGCCAATGATGCTTTGGGTAACCCGCTGCCCGGAGCACCATTGAATATCATGTCAGGTGGGCACAATAATGAACAAAATCTTTCGGGAATAGGAGCCGGCACGATGTCCAGCAAACCTGGCAACTTTCCGATCCTCCCCTTCGTTGGGCGGGAGCGGGAGCTACAGGAGTTTGACACAGCCCTGAGGCATCTGGAGGATGGTGAGAGCGCCTACAGGTTGCTTTGCGGGCCGAGTGGAATCGGAAAGACCCGACTCGCGAACGAGTTTGAGGCCCGCGCCCGGCGTGCAGGTGTCGTGGTCCGGCGCGGAGCTGCCTTCCCAGTGGACTATGGCGTTCCGTTCGCGCTATGGGCAGAAGCGTTTCTGCCCCACCTCAGAGAGTTGGACGAGGCTTCGCTCGCCACCCTCACCAGAGGAGGCGGGGACGTGCTCAGGCGGATGTTTCCGGGCCTTGTCGGTGGATCCGAGGGTACCCACGAATCCGTACCGGGTGACTTCCTCGCTCGGACCCAATGGGTTCTGGGTGACCTCCTGCGTGGCATGGCTAGCCGACGACCCCTCCTCATCATCCTGGAAGACATCCATTGGGCGGGAGAGTCGGATCTGGAGCTCCTGCACTTCTGTCTTCGCCAGCTTCGCGATACTCCCATTTCCTGGCTTTGTACGTACAACACCGATCTGAGCTCGCTACGACCCGAATTCGGGTCCCCGCAGCGTTGGCTACACGAACTGGCCGGGGGTGGAGAGACCCGACTGGCTCCGCTGGCTCCGAAGGCAGTCGATGAGCTCGTCACCCGGGGCTTCGGGACGGCCGAGGACCTGACTGCGGATTTCAGCGGCTGGCTTCACGAGCGCACCGGCGGCAACCCGTTCTTCATCCATGAGGTGCTGAAGGCGAGCGTTGCCAACAACAGTCTTCAGAAGCGCGACGGCACCTGGGTGGGGTGGGAGTCCCGTCCAACAGACGTGCCCGCGTCGATTGGGGAGGCAATCACCGGTCGACTCGGAGGGCTGGGGAAGGGCGCGAAGGACGTGGTCGGGATCGTGGCCGTTGCCAGCCCACGATCAACGTTTGCCATCGTTGCAGCAATCTGCAGCATGGAGGAGGACCTGATCCTCGAAGCGATCGACGAGCTCCGCGAGCACGGGTTTCTTCTTGAGGAGGAGCGGGACGGAGACGTCGCATATGCGTTCAGCCATCCGCTCGTTCGCGAGGTCGTGTACGACTCGGTGGGCCTCACCCGACAGCGCGTCGTGCACCGAAGGGTTGCCGACGCGCTTCGTGCAGCGGGCGGCGACGGCGAGGACCGACTCGAAGAGCTCGCGCACCACTATGCCCTGGCGCTTGGCACGGAGGTGGAGCCAGACGCCCTCGAGCTCCTCGTCCGGGCCGGTCGCCTGGCCTTCCACCGCCGAGCGGGCGCAGAGGCCGTTCGCCTCCTCGAGGCCGCTCGAGAGCGGGTGCAGCGGGTCGACCCCGCCCGCCGTAGGGATTGGGCCTGGGCCAGTGGGCTGGACGAGACGTTGGGGCAGGCCTATCGGAGAACCGGTGACTTCGCCAATGCTGGGCGTCTGTTCCGCGACGCCCTGGATGCCGCGGACGGCGATGGAGATATGGCGCGTGTGGCAGCCATGAGGAGGCAACTTGGGCAACTCGCCTCGTGGAAGGGTGACCACGACGGGGCGATCGAAGAGTACCGCGCAGGGGAGGCCGCTGCTCAGATCTCAGGTGACCGCAACGCCGAGGCATACATCAAACTACTCCTGGGCGTGTCGCTTCAGGCGCTCGGGAACGAGGAGGCTGCCCGCAGTCACATGGATACAGCCCGAGAGCTAGCGGAAGGGGCGGGGGATCCGGGCCTCCTGGGTCGCGTGCACCAGGGCCTGGTGGTCTTGAACATCTGGAGCGGGCGTGCAGAGGAGGTGCGCAAGCACGCACGGGCCGCCATCGAACTCTCGGCGAGTTCGGGCGACATCCGCGTGGCGTTCAGGAGTCATTCGGCGCTCGCGATGATGGAGGGCCTCCTCGGTGACACCGCCACCATGGAGCAGCACCTCGAGGAGTGCACCCGGATAGCGGCGGAGCTTCGCTCCCCGGTGTTCGATCTGTGGACACTCGAAGTTCGCATCGAGCATGCGGCGGCAAGCGGCGATTGGGAGCGAGGCATCGCACTCGGCGAGTCGGCACTGTCCCGAGCGATCAGCCACAACAATCCCGCGCTCCTCGCCCGCGTGTCGGTCTGGCTTGGATTGATCTATCTGGGCCGCGGTGACATCGATCGGGGCAAGGAACTCATCGACCACGCGTGGGCACTCGCCCAAAGCCATCCCAAAGGCAGCGCAGAAATCCACGTGGTGCTGCCCGCCTACATCGGTCGCGTGGCCTACCATGTGGCAGTCGAGGAATACGAGGAGGCTGTGGCGATCGGGGATGAAGGCATCACCATCGCGGAGAATACCGGATACCTGATCTGGGCCGTCCACCGGTTGACCCCCTTCGTCCTGGAGGCACACCTGTGGCTAGAAGATCTGGAGCAGGCCCGAGCCATCGCGAAGCGCATGCGGGACCTTACTCAGCGGCTCGACCACCGGCTTGGAAAGGCCTGGCTTCAGGCGTTCGAGGCAATCGAGGCGTGGAAGTCAGGTGACACTGAACGCAGCTTGGACCTCTTCGCCGAGGCCGCCGAAGCGCTCGAGGCAATCCCCATGATGTACGACGCCGCTCGAGTAAGGAGACTCTTCGCAGGTCGCCTGGCTGAGCTCGGTCGGCGCGACGAGGCACTCGAGCAGCTTCGCCGCTGTCACGACGCCTTCGAGGCGATGGGGGCCCGGAGAGAGCTCAGTAAGGCCCGAGGAATGTTCAGGGAGCTCGACGCTCGCCCGCCCCTTGTGCAGAGTGAAAGCGGAGCGGCGGGGCTCACCTCCCGCGAGACGGGCGTCGCTCGCCTGGTTGCCGAGGGAAAGTCCAACAAGGCGATCGCCAGGACGCTCTCCATCTCGCCCCGCACCGTGAGCACACACCTTTCCAACATCTACGAGAAGATGGACCTTGGAAATCGAGGTGAACTCAGCGCCTTCGTGAGAGAGCGCTGGGAGGAATTCAGCAACTGAGGTTTCCGCGGACCATGGCAGACTCCCAACCCCTCTCGATACTCGACGGGCACAACGACACGCTGACCCAGCTTCGCCGAGCCGTCGGAGACGAGGCGCGGTCCTTTCTCGAACGCAGTAACCACGGCCACATCGACCTTCCGCGAGCCAGGGCGGGCGGCTTGGGAGGTGGCTTCTTCGCGATCTTCACGGAGTCCCCGCACTACGAACGTGAGTTCAAGCCACTGGTGGGCCCTGATGGAGCCGAGATTCCGGGCGGTCGCGCCGTAGGGCTTCCACCCCGCTTGGCCAGGCGAGCAGCGATGTCGTTCACGGTCGCCGTGATGTCAGATCTGTTTCGGCTCGTGGATGAGGCCGCAGGGGCGATCGAGGTCGTCCGGACAGCCGGAGACGTAACGCGCTGTCTCGACGATGGGACGCTCGCGGTGATCCTTCACATCGAGGGCGCCGAGGCGATCGACACGCGACTCGAGGCACTGGATGTGTTCTACGAAGCCGGGCTACGGTCGATCGGGCCTGTGTGGAGTCGCCCGAATGCATTCGCCCACGGGGTACCGTTCGACTTTCCCCGAGGACCGGACACAGGGCCTGGGCTCACAGCGGCCGGCCGCCGCCTCGTGGCGCGGTGCAATCGAATGGGCATCCTGGTGGATCTCTCCCACCTGAACGAAAAGGGCTTCTGGGATGTTGCAAGCCTTTCCCAGGCTCCGCTCGTGGCCACGCACTCGGCTGCACACGCCCTGTGCGCCTCGCCGCGAAACCTCACGGACGCACAGCTCGACGCGATCGCGGCAAGCGGTGGCATGGTCGGAATCAACTTCCATGTCGGGTTCCTGCGCGCCGACGGAGATGGCTCTGCGGACACTTCGCTGACCGAAATCGTCCGGCACGCGCGTTACGTGGTCGATCGTATCGGGATCGAACATGTGGGGCTGGGCTCGGACTTTGACGGTGCGACGATGCCGGGGGATCTCGGCGACGTTACGGGCCTACCGAGGCTCCTCGAAGCCCTACGGGCCGCCGGCTTCAGCGAGAGCGATCTGGGTCGAATCGCCCGCAGCAACTGGGAGCGGGTGCTCCGGGAGACCTGGTGATGCTCTGGAAGGGGCGCCGCTCGATGCCGACCTTCCCTAACTCCGCACCTCGGGGCCTCGAACGCGGTCCCGAGGGTCGTGTAGCACGGCTGCGACGGCAGGAAAGCTGCGAGCAACACCCTCTCAGGGACCTGATTTGGGCCTGGAGCTCGCGCATCAGTCGTTCCTAACATACCCCTAACCACATGCTGTGCTTTCGTTTACGAGAATAAGCGCCCGCGAGACCAATCCGTCCGAATTAACCCACCCCCACATCCGTTCTCCCGATCCTTACCGGGCCCGAACCTTGCACAAATAGCGCTGTTTCGTGGATCCCCGCCGATCCGGATGCTGTTCTACGCACACAATTGGTGGCAAACGGAATGAAACGCATCGCTGGACCAGGGTCTTCGATCTTAGCGCTCGCGGCCATCGTGGCAATCTCTGCCGCACCCGTCGCAGGCCAAGATGAGATCTCCCGCCCGCTGAACACAACTGAGCAGTTCAGCTTCACCGGCGGAAGCGGCGTAACCGCCAGCTGGGCGGGCGTTCAGGTTGGTCCATATCAGGGAATCTTGGAATCTGACCCTACCAGGCCCCAATTGACGTTGTACTGCGTAGACTTCGCTCACAGCATCTCGACGAGCGCCGGCATCATCGACGCCTATGCCACGAGCATCGGCACGCCCACCGGCAACATGGCCCACACCCGCCTCGGCGCGTACGGTGGGGACCCCGCCTCGGACATTCTTCGGTACCGGAAGGCCGCCTTTCTCGCAGCCCAATTCGACGCATATGACGTCCCTGGGGTCAGCGAAGCAGAGCGTACAGCCGCCTGGTCGGGTCTGCACGCCGCGATATGGTACATCATGACGCCGGGCTTCCCAGCTTACACGGTAGCGAACCAATACCTCGACGACCTCGCGGACGCCATCGCCGGCGTCAATTACGACACGCGCTGGACCGACTTCAACTTCGACGAGTGGTCGGTCCTGACCGATCAGCGGGCGAACGGGACGTACGGAGGCGTACAGGAGTATCTCGTACGCACGACGGTAACCCCCGAGCCCGAGACGTACGTACTCCTGCTCTCGGGAATGCTCGGGATCTTTGTAGTGGCCCGGCGCCGATTGCGAGAGTTGGGCTACGTCTGACGATCCTACGCGGCCAACCGTGTGAGCTACACTTAGTCGCGAGAGCCGGAGCCCGATTGGGATCCGGCTTTTTCGTTTGCTTCTCCCCCCTCTGCACCTGAGATTGCACACATGACCCGAGGAAAGCCCCAAGTCGCGCGTGTCGCCTATCTCGGCGTGTACTTCTTCATGTTTGTCCTGGTTTTTTGGCCAATCGCCGACCTCCTGACCAACACCTGGCCCACGCAGCTCGGCAACGTCCAGTGGCGTTACGGCTTCATGGGGCTCATGTCGGGCTTTCTGCACACGCCAATCCTCGGCCTGATGATCGCCATGATCATGGCGTACTCACTCCGGCACCGGCGGGTCCTGCGCTCACTCTCGGGACTCTGTCTGGCTGGGGCCGTCTTGCTCGGGCTCGTGGTGCTCTTCTTTGCCCTCGACGTGGTCCAGGTCCGTGCCATGAGGCCGGCCGGTCAGCTGAGCTCCTTTACCACTGGCGCGCTGATCGCCGAGTTGAAGCACCTCACCGCATTCGTAGCCTTGGCGCTCCTCGGGGTTGGGGGGTGGAAGACCGCGGCGAGCCTACCTGACGGGACCCAAGCCAAAGCCGACGCCGGCCTGGTCATGGACCCCAAGCAGCAGGGTGCCAAGGGAGCCAAGCAGCGCTGAGCATAGGCCACTAGCACATATCCTACCCTCTCGCGTATTCTCTGGGTCTACTCACACACCTGGAGAACCATTGAACGACCTCCGCTACGCCCTCAGGAGCCTGCGTCAGAACCCGACGTTTGCCGTCGTCGCAATTCTGACGATCGCGCTCGGGATCGGCTCGGTCACCGCCATCTTCAGCGTGGTCGATGCCGTGCTCCTCCAGGATCTCCAATACGAGGCCCCAGAGCAGCTCGTCCGCGTGTGGTCGGCGAACGCGGAGCGCGGAGTCGACCGGGGATTCATGTCCCCGCCGGACATCGAGGACTTCCAGGCGCGCAATCGGACGATGGTCGACCTGGCCGCGTACGCCGAGGCCGAGCTGGCGCTGATCGACCGCGATGGGATCGCAGTAAAGGTGACTGGCACCTGGGCAGCGGATAATCTCTTCGATGTTCTGGGCTCAGCGGCGGTCCGAGGACGCACCCTCATCGTGGGAGACGGCGCACCAGGTGCGCCCAAGGTCATGGTGTTGGGATACGAGTTCTGGCAGTCGCGCTTCGCAGGCGACCCGAGCATCCTCGGCCAGGCGCTCACCGTAGAGGAAGACCAGTACATCGTGGTCGGAATCATGCCCGCCGGATTCGACTTTCCGGGCAGTTCGAGCTTTTGGCTGAACCGCCACCTGATGGCGTATCCGGGACGCTATGCGCGGTGGATGGATGTCGTGGCGCGCCTCCGTCCAGAGGCTGACTTCGCCTCGGCCCGCGCCGACTTCGCCCGCGTGGCCGCTCAACTCGAAGAGGAGTTTCCCGGGACGAACCGCGCCTACACGACGGCGATGGTCCCCCTTCACGATGCGGTGGTTGGTGAGACAAGGGCGACCCTGCTCGTGCTCCTGGGCGCGACGGGACTCCTCCTGCTGGTCGCCTGCGTGAACGTGGTCAACCTCCTCCTGTCCCGTATGGCAGACCGGGGCCAGGAACTTGCCCTTCGCACAGCGCTCGGCGCGGGCCGCGCCCGTCTGACACGTCAGCTCCTCACGGAGAGTCTCGTGCTGGCGACGGCTGGAGCGTTCGTGGGAACGATTCTCGCGGCGGTTGGAATTCAGGTGCTCGTCTTCCTCGGCCCAGAAAACCTTCCGCGCCTCAATGAGGTGCAACTCGATGGCCGAGTGTTCCTCTTCACGCTCGCCGCCACGGGCATCACGGGCATCGTATTTGGCCTGGCCCCCGTCCTGCGCCTGGCCCGTACCGATGTCCAGGGAGCGCTCCAGGAGCGGTCACGTGGATCCACGAGCGGCACCGGTCGATTGCAGGCGAGAAACGTACTCGTCGCCGCGCAGATGGCGGTCGCCGTGATGCTCGTGGTGGGCGCCGGGCTCCTGTCGCGCAGCTTTCTCCGGCTCATGGAAACCGATCCAGGCTTCGACGCGACGAGTGTCCTTTCTGTGCGGGTCGATCTCCCAAGCGGTGCGTATCGTGAACTCGAGCGGGTGTCCGACTTCCACGCCGAAATGGTCGACCGACTCGGCAACATTCCCGGCGTCGCAGCGGTCGCTGCCACGGCGACCATCCCGTTTGAGCGAGAGATCCCCTTCCTCGGCAATTTCTTCGTCGAAGACCGCGTCGCACCCGAGCAGGGAGAGGAACCGCTCGCCCACTACCGGCAAGTGTCACCGGGATACTTTGCCACCATGGGAATCGACATCGTGCGCGGACGAGACCTCGACGCTCTCGACAACCGCACCTCGAAGGGCGTCGCCCTCGTGAACGAAACGCTCGCCGAACGCTACTTTCCCGGCGAAGACCCCATCGGAAGAGTCATCGGTGGCCTGCCGCCGCACGTCGCGCTGGGTGGGTTCTTCCCCGAGAACTTCGAGATCGTCGGCATCGTCCAGGACGTCAAATACTTCGGTCTCGCCGAACCCTCCGAAGCCTCGCTGTACCTACCTGTGGCGCAGGCTCCCTTCCGCCGCATGAGCTACATCCTGCGAGCAAACGCAGACCCTGAGTCACTGATCGCCACCGTTCGGCGCGAAATCCAGGCGGTCGACCCAACGGTACCAGTATCCCAGATCTCAACGATGGAGCACATCATATCCGCCTCGGTAGCCCGGGAACGCTTCAGCATGATGCTGCTGGTGCTTTTTGCGGGCGTTGCGATGGCGCTGGCAGCGGTTGGTGTCTACGGCGTCGTCGCCTACTCCGTGTCACAACGAACCGCAGAGCTCGGGATCCGGATGGCGATGGGTGCCGAACCGGCCGATGTACAGCGAATGGTCATGGTAGACGGTGCACGCATGACGCTCGCTGGAGTCGTACTCGGTCTCGTCGGCGCGGCCGTGCTCAGCCGTGTCATGGAAAGCCAGCTCTACGAGGTGAGCGCCACCGATCCCATCACATTCGTGGTCGTCGCGATCGGACTCACAGTCGTGGCACTCACGGCAGCGTACATTCCGGCCCGACGCACCGCGCGGATGGACCCGGTGGCGGCGCTACACGGGGATGCGGGGTAGACCCACCGACGGAGCTCGGTTACGACGCCAGGCACTCCGCGATCTCACGCTCGAGCACCGGTTTGGGCACCAGCCCCACCATCTCGAACTCCGGCTCTCCGTTCTTGAAGAAGATGATGGTGGGGATCGAACGGATGCCGAAGCGCTCAGTGGTCTCAGGCGCCTCATCGGAATTCACCTTCACCACCCGCACCCCATTCTCCGCATGCTCAATGGCAATTTCGTCCAGGATGGGACCCATCATTCGGCAGGGTCCACACCAGGGCGCCCAGAAATCTACGATTGTCACCCCGTCCCCCTCGGCGACGATCGCGTCGAAATCGTCGTCAGTCGCGTGAAGAATTGGCGCCTCCACCCGCTTTTTCTTCTTGAAGAACATCACTACTTCCGGTCAGGATGAGATTCTTTGGCGGGGCGCTTCAGCACGACCTTGATTACCCGAGGCCAGAGGAAGATGAGGGGTAGTCGGCGTTCGACCCTCGTGAGCTCGACGGGACGTCCGGTGTGGCGCTCAACCTTGCGCACGACGTACGGAAGCCAGTTGTCGAAGGTAGCAGAGTGCTTGAGCCACCTGGCGGTAGCGCGAATCTTCGACCGGGTGAAGTGTCGCCGCCACCGCCGTCGCACGTTCGGAGCAGCCGGCGCAGCGAGCACGAAGCGGTCACCATCGCGCCTCATCATCCCCGAAGCGACCCCGCGCTCGAGCACCTCGCGATAGTACTCCTGAAAATATTCCGCCTGCGCGGCGAAGATGCGGTCCGACCGGTCAGATGCCTCGGGCCGAAGCTCTCCCCTATAGCAGACGCGCATCATGAGTCGGCCGAGCCCCGCCGGGTCGAGGGGCACTTCCGGCTCCAGGTAGGGGGTCATCCAGCTGAGGACGCCGAGCCGTGCCTCGCTAAGGCGCCGCTCCACCCACTCTGCATCTTCGGGTGTCCTGGTCCAGACCGTGCCCACCTTCTGAATCATGCGACCGAGGAGAAAGTGGTCCTTCGGGTCGGGTCCCAGAGCTGCGGTAAAGTCGGTGTGGTCGACCACGAGGCACTTCGCGATGCCATCCCGCCCCTCATCCGGAGCAAATGCGATCACATTGGGAGGTAGTACACCTGCCATCCACGTCATGAGGCCGACCGGTCGATGGATCTCGCGGGCGTCCTTCATGGCGGAGTAGAACCGACGGTAATCGTCTACGATAACCACGAAATCGAAGGCGCTGTGCCGGTCAGGATTCGCACGCAGAAGGTGCGAGCCATAGAGCAAGATTGCGCCGACGGTGCCCCCCGCGGCCTCCACCAGTTTCGTGGACAGCTCCGTAGCACCCCATTGGACCGTCACCCGCCTGCCTCCCTGTCGCGCATGGCCGCCAGGCGATCCACCATAAGGGTCCGTACCTGGATGGCGAACGGCTCCGGATCGGCCTTGGGATCACTCCATTCGAGGGTCCCCGCGAGTTCCATTCTTCCCCGAATTCCAGCGATCCCGCTGAGGAGATCCTTGAATTTGGCCGTCTGCCAGAATCCGTCGATCACGAGAACGTAGACCTTCCACGGTCGCGCTCGCAGGACAAGTGCGAGTCCCTTGGTCTTCAGCGGACCGATCTCACCGTCCTTGGTTCGCGTCCCCTCCGGGAAGACCGCAAGTGGTACATCGGAGGTGCGCGAAGCCTGGATGAGCTCCTTGACCATGCCCCGTAGCGTTCCGGGGGTCGCGAGCGGATTCACAACGGGGTATTTATAAAGCCTGACAATATGCGAGATTGTTGGAATCCAGCGGCCGTATCGCTGCCGCGTTACGATACGTGGGTAACCTCCGTCCACCGACTCCGCCACCAAGGGGATGTCGAACAACGACTGGTGATTCATGAGAATCAAGATCCCCGGCCCACATGGGATGCGCGGAGGTTCGGGAATCTGCGCCCCAGCGATCCGGCGAGGGGTCGTCAGGAGAAACCACGTAACCACGTGTATCCAGCGCCCCAGCACGGGGATGCGGGATGCGGGCCGGAGCCGGACCCAAGGTGCGATCACAAAGCGTTGGACCGGATCCAACACGAACATGCCAAGACAAATGATCATCAGGGCAATGGGTCCTCGAAGTTTCACGCTAAGAACGCCTCCGGGCGGTTCGTGGACCGTAAAATAGAGCACAAAAGACGAGCGGCGGACTCGCAAAGGCTAACCTGACCCGCCGATCATCATCAAGCCGACGAGAGACATATCTCAGATGGAGCACACGCACTACGGGTTTCGCCATTGTATCGGAGCCTTTTTCGAGATGGCCACATCGGATGCCCGGGAGCTCCTTCCCCCACACCTCGAGCCCGTCGAAATTCAGCATGAGTGCAGCATCCTCGCGATCACCGCGTTTGAATTCACCGAAAGCGCCGTTGGGGCGTACGACGAAATCGTGTTGGCGATCGTCGTTCCTCCAATGGTGATCCCCGGAAGGCAACTTCCGAATGCAGCCTTCTTCCCCTTCGCCGTTGGCACCTCGACGGAGGCCGCACGCGATCACGCGATCGCGCGCTGGCACCTGCCGCACTACATGGACGACTTACAGATGGACTTCGCCAATTCGGGCCACGAGATGAAGTTGCAGGTCTCGGACGAGGGGAAGCCGGTGCTCGAATTGGTGGTCACGGACCACGCGTTTCACCCCGCGACCAACTTCTACAACGCCTTCACGGTAAGCGACGACCAACGATTCAAGGCGAACATCCACATGAAGGCCCTTCACTCCGAGCATGAAGAGGAGCGCGGATCGCTCAAGCTCTACGAGCATCCGTTGACCGACGGACTCACGCGCGACCGCCTTGGCACGGTTCCGTTCCGCGAACAGTGGTATCAGGAAGGCCTCCAGACCTTCGAGCCGCTCGAGACGATTTAGGCTTCGAGCCCTTCGTGAGTCCTCGCCCCGCACTTCAGGCCATGGACGATCGAGACCGACATCGAACCCACTATCGGGCCTGCAACCTCTGCGAGGCCGTGTGCGGCCTGGCCATCGAGATGGATGGCGATGAAATCGTCAGCATCCGCGGGGACGACGACGACCCGCTCAGCCGAGGCCATATCTGCCCCAAGGCAGTGGCACTCCAGGATGTATGGCGGGATCCCGATCGGCTGAGGCGCCCGCTCCGGCGCACCGGGGACACGTGGACGGAGGTCGGCTGGGACGAAGCGTTCGAAGAGGTGGTAGCACGCCTCCTGGACGTCCAACGGCAGCACGGCCCCGATGCGGTGGCGGTCTACCGGGGAAATCCGTCCGTCCATAACTCAGGGACGATGCTGTTCGGGACGGGATTCGTGCGAGCGCTGCACACCCGCAACCGCTTTTCTGCCTCGTCTGTGGACCAGCTACCCCACCATGTAGCCGCCTACTTCATGTTCGGC
The DNA here is from genome assembly GCA_036679625.1 of Gemmatimonadota bacterium. Lineage (GTDB taxonomy): Bacteria > Gemmatimonadota > Gemmatimonadetes > Longimicrobiales > Gaopeijiaceae > JAZDDA01. The sequence goes on from JAZDDA010000227.1 coordinate 17,877, forward strand.
CACCAGCTCGTAATTCCGGTGCCCGACGTGGATCGCACCCAGCACATGCTCATCCTCGGTGCCAACCCGATAGCGTCAAATGGAAGTATGATGACGGCCCCGGACATCCGCCGGCGTCTTCGCGCGATCCAGGAGCGAAATGGGCGCGTGGTCGTCGTGGATCCCCGCCGGACAGAGACTGCCCAGATAACAGATGAGCACCACTTCATCCGGCCGGGCACCGACGTTCTGCTACTGCTTGCGATCCTTAATACGCTCTTCGCCGAAGACCTCGTGCAAACCCGAGGTCTTCCGGTTGACCCAGTGGATGTACAGCGAATCCGGGAGCTCGTCAGTGCGTTCGCTCCTGATCGGGTAGCCACCCACATCGGAATCGATGCCTCCACGATTCGAACGCTGGCCCTGGACTTCGCATCGGCCTCCTCGGCTGTGTGCTACGGAAGGATCGGAGTATCCACGCAGTCGTTCGGTTCGGTATGCCATTGGCTCATCAACGTGCTCAACACGCTCACCGGTAACCTCGACCGCCCGGGCGGTGCCATGTTTCCAACGCCGGCCATCGACACGGCGAGGTTCGTCGGGCCCGGAAGCTACGGACGGTGGGCAAGTCGTGTTCGGGGCGCGCCTGAATTCGGGGGAGAGCTGCCGGTATCCGTCCTGGCCGAGGAAATCCTCACGCCAGGTGAGGGGCAGCTCCGGGGGCTGGTCACGATTGCAGGTAACCCCGTGCTCTCGACCCCCGACGGCACCACCCTCGACCGAGCATTGGCCGGATTGGACTTCATGGTGTGTGTGGACATCTACCTGAACGAGACCACACGACACGCCAACTTCATCCTTCCGCCCACCACCGGCCTCGAGACCGATCACTATGATCTTGCCTTCCACGCGTTGGCAGTGCAGAACACGGCAAGGTACTCCCGGGCGCTCTTCCCGCCCTCCTCCGGCGCCCTTCACGACTGGGAGATCTTCCGTGAGCTCCAGAAGGGGTTGGAGTCGGGGAACGGAGCACGGCGCGACGGAGTCAGGGCGCGTTTTCGACGCGTAATCGCAGCGCATATGACCCCGGCACGCATGATTGACCTCGGGCTCAGGCTCGGTCCCCAGGGTGCGTGGAAAGGGGGATTCCCGCGCCTGGGAGGGCTCACGCTCGCCCAGCTCGAGGGGCATGAGCATGGGATGGACCTTGGCCCGATGCTCCCAGGCCTACCGGGCCGACTCTCTACGGACGACCAGAAGATTGATCTGGCTCCCGACATTCTTGTACAGGACGTGGATCGAGTAGTTCAGACGTTCTTCCCGACCCCGGCTCCCGCGGGCGATGACTTCGATCTTCTGCTGATCGGACGCCGGCACGTCAGAAGCAACAACTCCTGGATGCACAACTCAGATCGGCTGGTGAAGGGCAAACCGCGGTGCACCGCCCTTCTAAACCCCCTGGACGCACAGGCTCGCGGCTTGCGTGACGGGGACAGCGTCGAGGTACGGTCTGCGATTGGGGTGGTGCACCTACCGCTGGAGGTGACCCCCGACATCATGCCCGGCGTTGTGAGCCTCCCCCATGGGTGGGGACACGGCCGCCCTGGCACGCGGCTTACCACAGCCAATGCCCACCCTGGAGTCAGCATCAACGACCTGACCGACACCTCGCGGGTCGACCGGGTCTCCGGCAACGCCGCCCTCTGCGGCGTGCCCGTGTCCGTGACTGCATGCGAAGCCACCCCAAAGTAGAGGCGGGCTCTCCGCCCCCGCGAGATGCTTCTTGTGGCGCCTCCGCCACCACCCACATCTTGTTCGCCCCACCCACAGCGGTTCGGACACCATTCAGGAGAACGTCATGAGGAAGGCCCTACTCGCCATCTCAGCGCTGGTCGTCGCATCGGCCATCGCCACCCCGATCTACGCACAGATCGGGGCCTCCTCCATCTTCGAGGCGGGTGACCTCTTCGACCTCGAGTGGGTCGCAGATCCGCAGATCTCGCCGGACGGCTCGCAGATCGTGTACGTCCGCAGCTTCAACGACATTATGACCGATCGCGCCCGATCAAACCTGTGGATCGTGGACTTCGATGGCTCCAAGCATCGCCCCCTCACCTCGGGCAACAACAACTACGGCTCGCCCCGCTGGTCACCGGACGGTGAGCGCCTGGCCTACGTCTCTTCGCAGGACGGCTCGGCGCAAATCTACGTTCGTTGGATGGACACGGGCGAGACCGCCAAGATCACGAACCTGACCGAGGGCCCCGGCGGGCTGACCTGGTCACCCGACGGGAACTGGCTCGCGCTGTCGATGTTCGTGTCGAGCCCCGCCACTCCATGGGTGGTGGACATGCCGGCGCAGCCCGAGGGCGCCGAGTGGGGCAAGCCCGCGATCGTCATCGAAGAGATGACCTACCGAGCCGATGGGGAGGGGTATCTCGATCCGGGATTCACCCATCTCTTCGTGCTACCGGCCGAGGGTGGGACGCCGAGGCAGGTTACCACCGGCGACTTTGATCACGGCGGTGCCGTATCGTGGACACCCGACAGTCGCTCACTCGTCTTCAGCGCCAACCGTCGCGACGACAGCGAGTTCGAGCCACTCGATTCTGACATCTATCGGATCGACGTGAACTCGGGCGTGCTCACCCAACTCACCGACCGGTACGGCCCCGACCAGGCCCCTGTGGTGTCCGCCGACGGGTCGATGATCGCCTACCTCGGGTTCGACGACCTGCACCTGGGCTATCAGGTCGCAAAGCTCTACGTGATGAATGTAGACGGCTCCGGCCAGCGCACGCTTGCCGACGACCTCGACCGGTCGCTGAGCGGGATTCGATGGGCCGATGATGGCGGGATCTGGGCCCAGTACGACTCCGAGGGCAACACCAAGCTCGCGCACATCACGATGAGCGATGAGGTCCACACGGTGGCTGAGGACCTGGGCGGGCTGAGCCTGGGACGTCCGTACTCGGGCGCGCAGTTCTCCGTGGCCAACAACGGACGCTTCGCCTACACCTACTCCACCCCGGCGCATCCAGCCGACCTCATGGTCGGTAGCGTACGCGATGCCCCTGCCCGCCTGACGCACCTCAACGACGACATTCTCGCCCACAAGACCCTCGCCGCCGTTGAGGAAATCTGGTGGGAGTCATCGTTCGACGGACGGCGCATTCAGGGGTGGATCGCTACCCCACCTGGCTTCGATCCAAATCAGAAATACCCACTCATGCTGGAGATCCACGGGGGACCGTTCGCCAACTACGGAGACCGCTTCGCCGCCGAGATTCAGCTCTACGCGGCCAAGGGATTCGTCGTGCTATACACGAACCCGCGTGGCAGCACCAGCTACGGTGAGGACTTCGGGAACCTCATCCACCACAACTATCCAGGGCAGGACTACGACGACCTGATGTCCGGGGTCGATGCGGTGATCGAGCGCGGATACATCGATGCCGACAACCTCTTCGTGACCGGAGGTAGCGGGGGTGGGGTGTTGACGGCTTGGATCGTCGGTCAGACCGGCCGCTTTACTGCCGCAGCCGTACAGAAGCCCGTCATCAACTGGTACAGCTTCGTGCTCAACTCAGACAACCCGGGCTTCTTCTACAAGTACTGGTTCCCGGGACTCCCGTGGGAGGACGACAACGAAGCTCAGTACATGGCCCGCTCACCGCTCACGCACGTCGGCAACGTTACGACCCCGACGATGCTGATCACCGGAGAGTCCGACTATCGGACCCCGATCTCGGAGACCGAGCAGTTCTACGCGGCGCTCAACCTGGAGAAGGTGCCCACGGCGATGGTTCGTATCCCCGACGCGCCACACGGGATCGCGGGCCGGCCCAGCAACCTGCTCGCCAAGGTAGGGCACATCCTGGCCTGGTTCGAGCGCTACAAGAAGACCCAGCCGGTGGTGTTCGAATAATGATGACCTTTCGGACCCGCGCTCAGGGAATACCTGTCTTGGCCGCCTGGAGTGCTCGAAACCGCAGATACATCACGGCCCGCCACCGCGAGATCATGCCAAACGCGAGGAGGAAGAACACCGCCGCGGTCTGAAGTGGGGAGAGCAGGTGACCCACGTAATCGTGAAGTAGCAAGCGGAGCGCCAGCAGACCCAGGAGAATCAGCAGGAAGCTCGGGGAGCGACGCATCATGACCACGTCCCCGCGCCACTCGAGCGACGACGAGCGCGCCAACGGAATCGCCAGAACAAGCGCCCCCAACAGAAGCGCGGCCACCGCCCACGACCACGGCACGCGCATCGCTGGATTCAGGAACATCATGAAGCCGGTGCTCATGCCGAGTGGTGGTACGAGTATCTTCGCTGCCGTCACGGGGGTCTGCGTTTCCCGAATCCGCCAGACGAGTACAGCAGTCCCTCCCACGACAGGCGCCGCCATGAATACGAGTTTGAAGACCCCGCTCACTAGAGCGCTGCGTCGAGCCCGAGCAGCTCACGTACGGCCTCGGTCAGGCCGGCCATGCCTGCTTGCTGGCCCAACTCGAATGCCGCCTCCGGCTCGGCACCGTCGACCCAAAAGGCCTTGAGCGCGAGCAGGGCCCCAACCCTGTTGCTGCTACCGCAGTAGAGCACGGTCGGCTCGTCATTCGAAGACTCGAGGAGCGCGGCGAGCGCTTCGACATTCTCATGGGTGAGCGCACCCGCGCCTGAGATCGGCAGACGGTCGAATTCGAAGGGAGCACCGTCGGCGTGTCCCTCCTCCCATCCGGCTCCGTTTTCGGTCGACACCCGCAGGGAGATGAAATGCCGGTAGCCCGAGTCGACCATTCCGTCGAGCTGCTCCTCGGTGAGCTGCCCGGCGGTGACCAGGTTGGGGATCGGCATGCGGGCGTTGAACACCCCAAGCGCAGTGGCGTCGCCAAGGTCTGCAGAGTCGACCGTGCCACACGCGCCGAGCACCATCAGGGCACCAATCGCAACCAGACCGTGGCTTCGTCGCGGCATCTTGGTCATGTCCGTTATCTCCTGATCGTGAGTTCGTAGCAGCGGAATGGGCACTGGGTTGGGCACCCAAAGATAACGCGACGAGGGCGCCCCGGGATGAGCGAGGTCGCGGTCTCTGCCGATCGTCAGCTACCTTGCTCACGAGTGACGTACGGCTCCAATCCATCGCGGAGGGGAATGGGAAGTGCGATCCCTGCAGCGCATAGGCTCCCTTGAGGCCGCTCTCACGAGCTTACGTGCCGACATCGACACAGCGGAGGTACATGTCCGCCTGGACGTCGACCATGGCGCGACGTTGGACGGCCGCTTGCTGGGCATATCCGACGAAGAGGTGCGGCTGGTGATCGAGGAAGACGAGACCGCCGTACCCCTTTCGGAGATCAGAGCGATCTATGTTTCGCGCCCTCGTCCGCTCCGGCACCTTCTGCTCGCAGGGACGATGATCGTGGGCGGGACGGGGGCCCTCGTGTTGTATTCGGCGATGCCGTGGGTGGCGATTGCCACGACCGATTGGACCAAAGTCTTTGGAGGAATCATGGTAATCGGCATCCTCATCGGAAGGCAGCTGGCCCGGAGCGAGCGTTTTCTCAGGTGGTGGACTCACTGGGTGCCCATCTTCATCCGGTGAAGCTCGGGTCGCCCCTGCCCCTAACGGCCCGACCTCTCTAGCGCCTCGTCGAGCATGCGCACCAGCTCGTCCCGGTCATAAGAGAATTCGTGCCCTTCGTTGATCTGTATCAGGCGGGCAATCGCCGCCCTGATCGTGATCTCGGCCTCGCGCTGAATCGGCACCACGAGGTAGTGCTGCTTGGGGTTTTCGTCGGTGAGCGCGTGGTAGAATGCCTCCGCAACGTCATCAGGCTCTGGTTCGTCGATTCCAGCATCCACCGAACCGAACAGGCGATCCAACTGCTCCTGATACAACGACCCCTCGGTCGAGTAGCCACGCTCATCCATGCGTTGCATCAGGTTCTGGAAGATCCGGGAGTTGTAGTTCCCCGGTTCGATCACGCTCACCTTCACATCGAAGGCCGCCATCTCCATCGCCAACACATCGGAGTACGCCTCAACGGCATGCTTGCTCATGGTGTACGGGCCACCCAACGGCCAGGTCGCGAATCCTGAAATCGACCCTGTCGTGCTGATTCTCCCCTTGCTCTCGATGATGAGGGGAGCGAACGCCTTAGTCACCCGGAAGGGGCCGAGTACGTTCACATCCATCTGAAACTCCAGCTCTGCCTCGTCCACCTCGATCAGAGGACCGATGACTGCGACCCCGGCGTTGTTGATGAGGCCGTAGAGACCTCTGCCCGCTGCTCGTACTGTCTCGACTGCTGCATCGATCTCCTCCTGGATAGTGACGTCCAGGCGAATTCCCCGGATGTTCTCGATGGCGTCGAGGTCTCGCAGATCCTGTTCCTTGCGGGCGCCTGCATAAACGAAGAAGCCCCTCGAGGCGAGAAGCTCGGCCGTCTTGCGGCCAATCCCGGTGCTCGCGCCGGTCACCAGGACTGCTCGTTGACTCCCGACCTCCTGAGCTTCGAGTAACGCACCGGTACCCGGCAGCGGACACGCACCGAGGCTGCAGACCCAGGCAAGGCTGAAGATCGCGATGATCCGTACGAGTGCTCTCATGCTGCAGACTCCCATCAAATTAGGCTTGAAGCGCGACCGCGCGGGTAACGTGACGCGCCCGCTCATTACGGCTTCCTACGAGGGGCGTATCGATTGGGATTCAACAGTATCACCATAAGGTTGGTGCTGGCGACCCTATGGCGAGCGCATCACCGCATCACCCGCAGGCTCATTGAGAAGGCTCCGTTCCTTGCCGCGATCTGGTCGATTTCGACCGTCTCCCACCGACCAGCCGCCTTGCCGATCAGGTATCCAATCCCACCGCCAAGCACTGCTCCAACGAGGGCACCCTCTGCAGTAACCGTGCTACGGGAGTTGGACTGGGGAGGGGTGCAGTTGTTTATAGCGCAGACGAGAGCGCCCCCAAGGCTCGAATGATGAAACTCGGGTTCGAAGGTAGCGTGGGCTATCCAGGCACCGGCCGCCCCACCGGCTACGATACCAATCACCGTCCCAGCCACCCGCCGGTCCTGGTGGGTGGAGCGCTGGATCTGAGCGTTGGCCATCGGTAGCCACGATACGCCTCCGGGGGACTCGTACCACAGGGTATCGGCCGTCAGCCTGACCAGCGTGACCTCTGTCCACTTGTGTGTTAGAGATCCGGGAGACTTGACCCGAATCGTGTCACGAGCGTCGAACCGCTGGCCATGGGCAGTCGAAGGGACGGTTGCCAGCAGTATTGATCCGAAAAAAAGGCTGTAACTCCACAGATTTCCGGCTGAGTGCAGCGTCGGCATGTTCATGTCATCCCCCTCTGAATTGCGATGTGATCGTACGAGGGAAGATGCGCTCGACCGGGTTTCTAGAACGTACGTCAGAGCACGTAGTTCAGGAGCTCAGATTACGTAGGGGGGCACCGAAGAGATTTCTTGAACATTGCAATAAATTCGCGTGATATATACCGTGCATTTTACCGCTTCGCCAAAGAACACAGCTTGAAACGCCTCCCGCTTTCGCAGAGGTCAGTGACCATGACGCCGTTCGTCGAAACCGGGATTACAACGTCGACTTCCGGCACGACCCCGAGCTCCAGTCCCTCCAGGGCTACCCCGCCTTCGAGCGGTTCATGGCACCCAGGGACAGCCCTACGCCTCCTCCCGCCTCGCCGCTTTCTCCGCTGGTGTTAGTGGTTCTCGCGCTGAGCGGCTTCGCTGCAGTGAGCGCTACGTTGCTATGGCGACGACGCCAAGCCTAGCTCCTCCGGCACGAGCGGTCGAAAAGGCGGAGGAACGCGCTAGGAGATCAGCTCCACTGCATCCACTCCCGACTCCCGCGCTAACTCTCGGACTCCCTTGTCGAAGGTAGCGAGGACTCCTTGGTGGTGGATTGCGAGTGAAATGAGGTGAGCGTCCGTAACCTGCCTATACCCGACGACCCTCCCGAAGACCCCGTGCTCAGGATCGGCTGGCGAGACGCCATCCGTCCAAAAATGGTGCCCGGGGACCGACCGAATTTGTCCAAGCAACTGGATCACCCCCGGCACGGTTCCGGCCTCGGGGAATACTCTCCTATTCGCGGACACACGAACGAATCCCGACTCCGTCGTCGGGCAGGTAGCCCACCCCTCGTCACGGACCGCTTCGAACCACTGAATTGCAGGAGAATGGTGGATATGATTCGGCCAGGCCAGAGCGACGAGGACATTCACATCCAGAAGCCGGATCACTGGTCCTCGAATGCCTCTCTCACCATCTCCGGCGAAATCGCCGGCGCACCTTCACGAACCATGAAGACGGGAAAGGAGCCCTCGTACCGGGCATCGAGGACTGGAGTCAGCGCCTTTCTTGCAAGCTCCGACACTACAGTACCGATGCTCTCGCCCCGCTCGTTCGCCAGGCTGCGTGCCGCACGAAGGACGTCATCGTCCAGATTGATCGTCGTTCTCATGTCCGAATGATAACATCACGGCATCACGATGTCATGATGTCATGATGCTCGCCAATTCGCGAGCGGACGAATTGGGGAGCAGGGCGGGATCCTAGCTGGAATTTTCCACGACACCTTCGGTTGACCGGCCCGGCACGACCATTCACGTTGTCGCGAACCGGCAACCGACAGGAGACGGCACAAGCGATGGAAACGACATGACGCTCGACATGGACATGGTCCGAAGCAGGTTTCCAGCGCTGGACACCGAGTGGGCGTTCTTCGACAACGGAGGCGGGTCGCAGATCGTACAACCGGTGCTCGATCGCATGATCGAGTATCTCGTGGGATCCAACGTGCAACACGGTGCGTCGTACGATGTGTCGCGGCTAGCGAGCGACCGCGTGTCGGCCGCCCAGGTGGCCATGGCCACGCTTATCAACGCCCGTCACCCGTCCGAAATCGTGATGGGCGGATCAACCACGCTTCTTCTTCAGACACTCGCCACCGCGTTCGCCGGAAAGCTCGACGCCGGCGACGAAGTGATCGTCTCGAGCGGGGATCATGAGTCCAACATCGCCCCATGGCTCGAGTTGGAGCGGATCGGCGTAACGGTGAAGTTCTGGGACGTCGACGTAGAGACCTTCCAGCTCCAGTTGGAAGATCTCCATGCACTCATGGGTCCCCGCACGAAGCTGGTCGCGGTAGCGCACACGTCGAACATCCTCGGGACGGTAAACCCGATTCGAGACATTGCAGACGCAGTGCACGCCCACGGCGCCCTTCTGTGTGTAGACGGTGTCGCGTACGCCCCGCATCGAGCGATCGACGTTGAAGCCATGGATGTCGACTTCTACGCCTTCTCGTTCTATAAGACCTACGGACCGCACCAGGCGCTTCTATACGGCAAGCTCGACCTGCTCGTGGACCTTCCGAGTCGGAGCTTTTCCTTCGTCGCCGAAGATGATGTGCCGTACAAGTTCCAGCCCGGGGGTGTGAACTACGAGTTGAGTTACGGCATGCTCGGCCTGATGGACTACCTCGACGAGCTCGCCGGCACCCATAACCACTCCCGCAGCGCCGTCGAATCTTCGTTCGCGATGATCGCGGAGCATGAAGAGGCCCTGAGCGCACGCCTCCTCGGGTTTCTTCGAGACCGGGCGGGAGTGCAGATCATGGGACTGGAGACCGCCGACCGAGCGGCGCGCGTGCCCATCGTGTCGTTCGTCGTCGAGGGAATGCCAAGCTCAGAGATTGCCACCCGCATGGACACCCACCGAGTGGCGATTCGTTTCGGTCATTTCTATTCGCCCCGCCTGATCGAGCGCCTGGGTCTCACTGCGGAGGAGGGCGTCGTTCGCGTGAGCATGGTTCACTACAACACTCTCGAGGAGGTCGATCGCCTGGTGTCTGAGTTGGACCGGATTCTTCCGGGGGCGCCGACGGGGGCACTGTCAACTTGATTCGAGCAGAGTCTGGCGGTGACGACCTTCAGTTGACAGTACCATTGAGCTAGATCTATCCGAACTCCCCACGAGAACTCGCGCAAAACCCCGACGCTCGCTACCTGTGTCTTCCATGCTTAGTCGAATCCTCCTCGTAGGCCTGCTCGCGCCTGGCCTCCTCAGCGCCCAAATCCCACCTTCCCTGCAGGTGGAGAGGGCGGATTATGCCGAATGGTTGCGCACATCAGGGTCGTCGCCGTACGCCGCGGTCTTCCATGGACCGTTAGAAGGCGATCTGATTTTTGGGGCGGACGGCCATGCTGCCCTGCGCGGAGCTCCCACCGCCACGCTGTCGAAAGGCACCCGTGGGCTCACGCTACGCACGGAAGAGGGGCTGCGGTCTGTGCCGCGCAATCGTGAGGTAGCCTTGGCCGATTGGCGTCTGCGTGTGAGTACGTCTCCTCGAGGCGAGGTCGTGACTGTGTTCGCCCCCATGTCTACGAATGTGGACCATCCCGGATGGTTCCCGTATCAGGCTGGCTTGGTGATCGAGGGAGATCTGCAGCGCCCCGATCGCCCCGCGGACCGGGCTATGCTGGGACTCGATGGCGTTGAAGTGTCTGCGTCGCTCGCGGGCACCTTCGTCGGCAGTGTGCTCGGAGATGGTGTGACACTCACGGCGTATCGCATCCCAATCCCGGGGTCGGAGGAGACTGAGATCACGGTCTTCTTCCGGGACGGGACGAGCGGAGCCGAGACGTATCCGCCCGGGCGTTTTGTGGTCCTGCTGCCGCTGGGCGGTACGCGCTATCGACTTGATCTGAACCGTTCCCGAAATCCTTTCTGCGCCTATAATCCGCGCTTTCCGTGCCCCCTTCCGTGGCCTGGCAACACGCTGCAGCTCCGCGTCGAGGCCGGCGAACTCTACGAACCGTACCATGACTGATTCCCCTATGCGCTCATTCGGCCGGCTGGTCCCGACCCTGGTTTTTTTTCTCATCCAGGCTGGCTGCGCAGCTGCACCCGATGCGGGGCCGGAGGGACTCGGCGGATCTTGGCGGGGTCAGCTGGACCTGGCCGGCGGCCCACTGCGTTTCCACATGGAGCTCAACGCGGCCGGCGATTCGTCCGGCACACTGTGCAACGCCGGTACATGTGACGCGCTTTCCGCCGTGCAGGCCCTTCCTGGCGACTCGGTGCTCCTGGAGATCGGCGACTACGCCGCTGTCATCCGGGCCCATGTCACTGCGGACTCGCTGGTCGGGTTCTATAGGAATGTGGGTAACCGGGGACCGCGCACGATTCCATTTCGGGCCGCGCGCGGTACGTGGCCCGTCGAGCCCCCATCCGCCTCACTCTTCGGCCGTTGGGACGCGATCTTCACGCCAGACGCCACGCCCAGCCCGCGGATTCTGGAATTCCGCGAGACGGAGCTTGGCCTGGAGGGCACAATCATCTCCAACACCGGCGATTCGGGCCTGTTTTGGGGTGGAGCGTCGGATGAGGGCTTCGTCATGTCGCACTTCGACGGGTCCTTCGTTTACATGCTCACGGGTGGACTCGACGGCGACACGCTCCGGGGAGTCTTCCACGCCGGAGCCACGTCCCAGAGGCCGTTCGTAGCGGTACGCTCCACCGGTGCTCCTCACCTGAAGGACCCGAACGAGATGGTTACCGTGGACGCCATGACCGCCTTCGAGTGGGACTTTCCTGACGTGGACGGCAACTTCGTCAGCAACGAGGACGAGCGCTTCCAGGGCAAGGTCGTGATCGTGGAGATCTTCGGGACCTGGTGTCCCACATGTCATGACTCCGCTCCCACCATGGTCAAGCTGTACGAGATGTTCCATGACCGCGGCTTGGAGATCGTGGGCCTCTCTTATGAGGTAACGGGTGACCCTGCGATCGACGGCCCGCTCGTAGAGCGATTCGGCGCGAAGTTCGGAATCGAGTATCCGTTGTTGTTGGCCGGAGTGAACGACGACGATTCGCCACGCGAGACTCAGCCCCAGCTAAACGGACCCATCGCCTTCCCGACCGCGATCTTCATTGACCCGTCGGGCCAGGTGCGACGTGTGCACTCGGGGTTCTTCGGCCCCGCGCTCGGCGAGGTGCACGAGGAACTCGAGCAGGAACTCATCGACTTCACTGAGGGATTGTTGCAGGAGGCCGGCCGGTAGGCTTCCGTCGGGTTTTGAAAGCGCGGTCATCCTCGCACCGCGATCGTCTACCTCACGAGGCTTTCGATGGCCTCTCCAATCCGCAGCCCATATTGCTCAACAAGCTGTGCGTCGCGCGTGTAATCGTTCATGGCTTTGACGATTTCCTCCGGGACTGTCAGGAGCGCCTCAGCGCTTTCGAGCCGTTCTTCGGCGATGGCCGTGGTGACGTATTCATCAGAGGTTTCCGGGTTCGCCCGCAGGTAGTGGCCAGGGTGAGGGATATAGCGGAGCGTCCTGGCCGCCAGCCGCCAGACGTTCGATATCCTCAAGCTTTGGCGGAGCTTCGTCCCCACGATAAATGTTGTCGATGTTCACACGATGTGCATGGAGGAAGTCGACATAGCGCCAGTACATCTCCCGATTCCAGGTTTCACCATGGATGCGCGCCAACTCGTTCTCAAATGTGGGAAGCCATGTTCGGAGGCTGCGCTGTACCGGAATGTCGAAACCGAAGACGCGAACTTCGACAGGGATGGTTCGGTCCTCTGCATTCGCCGCCGAGACGGTGACCTGACCTCGATAGAGGCCAGCGGGTTGTCCAGCAGGGATGTGGATGCTCAACCACAGGCTCTGGTTTTTCCCCAGCTCCACGTCGAAGCGCTCCACGAAGGGAAGGATCGGATCAGGAAACCAGCCCACGCGCTCGACTGGATAGACCACGGGCGGCTCTGCCTTTGTTTCTACGTAACCCATCACCGATAGGGTTACGGCGGATTCGGCAAGCGCTAATCCGTCGGCGTTCGTGAGTCCCGACACCGAGAACTCGACTCCCTCGAGAACCCTGTTCGTCGGCACGACGATGAGTTGCCCGGCCTCGACCTCACCGCCAGCCACCGCGATTTCGACGGTGTCTCTGTGCGGGCCCGCTGCCAAGGGAATGTCAGGCATGACCTTCACCATCGACGACTCGGCGAACAGCATGAACGTGTTGCCTGCCGCGCTCTGGTCAAGCTGCACATTCTGATCGCCTGGCCCACAAGCGACCGATAGGATTGCTGCGCAGATGTTGCGGCAAGCACGCTGGCGAGCGGGATCCGGATGGTAATCGAGGTGTAGCCGGGTAGCGTGTCGCTTCGAAATCACTGAACGGTGTGGAAGGAATAGCATGAAACGGGTTTTGGTTCTGGGTACAGGGTATGTGGTGAAGCCGCTCGTCGACTACTTCCTGGAAGAGTGTAAGTACGAGGTCTTCGTGGCGAGTCGTGACAACGATCGTTCAGGGCAGATCATTGCGGGAAGACCGAACGGGAAGCGGATTCTCTGGTCCGCTACACCGCCTTATGACGAGCTCAATCGCATGGTGAAGGATGCCGATCTTGTGGTGAGCATGATTCCTCCGGCGATGCACCCGTTTGTGGCGAAGGCCTGCATCAAGAACCGCGTGAACATGGTGACGACCTCGTACATCAGCCCAGAGATGCGCGCGTTGGACGAAGAGGCCAAGGAGGCTGGCATCCTGATCCTGAACGAGATCGGTGAAGATCCGGGACTGGACCACATGGGGGCCCAGCAGATGATCGACGAAATCGTGGCAGAGGGCGGCAAGGTCAAGAGCCTGACTTCGTACGGCGCAGGCATTCCCTCCTTTGAGCACAACCGTAATCCCATGGGCTACAAGTTCTCGTGGAGTCCTATGGGGTTGATGAAGGCTGGCGAGACACCGGCGGCCTATGTCAAAAACGGAGAGAAGGTCGAGGTCTCCGGCGAAGATCTCTTCATGCACAACCGACTCGTCAACATCCACAACCTGGGAACCTTCGAGACTTATCCCAATCGCGATAGCACCGTCTACCTTGGTGAATATGGATTGGATGCTGGCATCGACATCTATCGAGGACTGCTTCGCTTCCCTGGCTATTGCAGCACGATGCAGGGGTTCAAAGATCTAGGTCTGTTTTCTTCGGACAACATCCAAGACTTTTCAGGCCGAACCTACCGGCAGTTTACGGCGAGTCTGGTGGGCGCGGTGGAGTCCGAAGATGTGCGTCAAGCCACGGCGAATCACCTGGGTGAGAAGAGGACCTCCGATCTGCTAGCCAGGTACGAGTGGCTCGGTCTGTTCGATGAGGAACCGATCGCCATCCGGAAGGGCTCCACCGTGGATGTACTTGTTGATTTGATGCTCAGGAAAATGGCTTATGCCCCGCATGAGAAGGACATGATCATCGTGCACAACGATATCGTGGCCGAGTTCGACAATCGCATCGAACGACGTTTGTCCACGATGGTTGTCGAGGGCAGGCCTTATGGCCATTCGGCCATGAGCCGCGCCGTTTCGCTGCCCGCTGCTATTGCCTCACGCTTGATCATCGAAGGCGCCACCTGGAAGAAGGGCGTCCTCATGCCGACCGATCCCGAAATCTACAAACCCGTACTTTCGGAATTGCTCGATCACGATTATCGCTTCCATCGCCACACGATCGTTCTGTGATCGGAGACGAGGGCGGTCCCGCGCAAAGTTGTGCAGGCAACCAGCACCAGCTGCGGTCACCGTACTCTTGATCGAACGTCGAAAGGGGCATGCGCCATGAGCCTGCGAATCACACCATTATTCGGCCTGGTGCTTGTGACGGCTTCCTGTAGCGCCGACCCACCACAGCCTTCCACCTCTACGGTGAGGGACTCAGCCGGTGTTCGAATCATCGACAACGCGCTGGCGGACGATCTTCCGACCTGGCACACCTCGTCGGCGCCGTCCGTACGAATCGGAGGTATCGAAGGCGATCTGGCGACGATTTTCGCCCGCGTCAGCGGGGGGGTCAGACTCACCGATGGACGCCTCATCATCGCCGATGGACAATCGAGGGAGCTTCGGTTCTTCGATCCCAGCGGGGTGCACCTGCGCACGGTGGGCGGCCCAGGAGACGGCCCGGGCGAGTTCAGATCCCTTTGGCATCTGACTCGGATTGTGGGCGATACCCTGATCGCTTCGGACTGGCCGATCGGGAAGTGGAATTGGTTTCTTGCGAACGGTGACTTCGTCCGCCGCACGCAGGTCGGGCTCTACTTCCCCGG
>JAZDDA010000228.1:0-77871 GCA_036679625.1 Gemmatimonadota bacterium
ACTCTCAGCGATGAGGGAGGATGGCAATCCCTTTCGAGGCCTCCTCTACGCCGGACTCATGCTAACGGAGACCGGCCCCAGGGTTGTGGAGTTCAACTGCCGCTTCGGGGACCCGGAGAGCCAGGTCATCCTCCCGCTTACGGGCGGATCGTTGCTGCACCTGATGAGTGTGATCGCCGAGGGGGGCAGCGTATCAGGAGAGACTCTTCCGACCCGTCCGGGCGCCGCGCTCACCACGGTCCTGGCCTCTGGCGGGTATCCCAGCGAGTACGAGACGGGACACGCCATTTCGATCCCCCCTGAACTAGGTGAAGACGACGACGTGCTGGTCTTTCACGCGGGCACGACCATGGAGAACGGGCTTCTCGCGACAACGGGTGGGCGCGTGCTTGCGGTTACCGGGCTGGGGGAGACCCTCGACGATGCGGCGCGAGTGAGCCGAACCGCAGCAGGGCAAATCGAATTTTCCGGTCGCCAATTCCGAACGGATATCGGCTGGCGGGAGCTCACACGCCAGGAACCATCTTGATGGTGACCGTCGCCGGAACCACCGGAAAGCTCTCGTCCTAGGGCTCGCATGCCAGAACTCCCGGAAGCAGAAACCATCGTCCGGGGAATCCGGCCTGCCCTCGAGGGGAGGACGATCCACCGCGCACACGTCGTGAAGGCCGATGTGCTTCGCGAATCCTCGCGTTCGTTCCGGGCCCGCGTGGCGAACTGCCGAATCGACGGCGTCACCCGACGGGGCAAGAACGTGGTAATCGAGCTCAACGAGCGTACCGGACTGCTCGTGATCAACCTCGGGATGACCGGGAGGGTGCTCCCTATCGATGCGACGAGGCCGACGGCGGCCTCGACACACCCCGCAGTCTGGTTTGATATCGACCCGCACGGGATCTTCGTCTTCGATGATGTACGGCGGTTCGGGACCGTCGAGCTGCTGAGCGCCGAGGCCTGGGACGTGCGCCAGGAAGCAATGGGACCCGAACCGCTCTCGACTCGATACCACGCCAGGGAGATGCTCGCCTCCCTCCATCGCTCTCGGGCACCCGTTCGGTCGTGGCTCCTGGACCAGCACCGCATCGCGGGAGTCGGAAACATCTATGCCGCCGAAGCCCTCTTTCGCGCGGGCCTACACCCCCAACGACCCTCCAATGCGGTCACATCTGCGGAGGCCCGCAGGCTCCACCGCTCTGTTCGCGCTGTCCTGCGTGAGGCCATCAAGAACCGGGGGACGACGCTGCGGAACTATCGGGACGCCTCGAACGAAGCCGGTAACAATGGACCTTTGCTAAAGGTGTACGGACGCGAGGGGATGCCCTGCCTGCGGTGTAACACCCAAGTGCAGAGGATCGTATTTGGTGGGCGTTCGGCGTTTCTATGCCCAAGCTGCCAATCGTGAGAGAGGAAGCATGATAACCCAGGCGGTTCTCCCAATGTCCACCGTGGGGAGGGTGGTGTGCCGGTTCGTCGTGGTGGTCGCAGGGGTCCTCGCCCCCGCCGCATCCACCCAGGCACAAACGACTCCAGGGGAGGAACTCCCCGTGGTCGAACATACCCTCACCAATGGAATGCGCCTGGTGGTGCTGGAGCGGGAGGGCGCTCCAACGGTGGCGGTCGTGGTGGAGTTCGGTGTTGGGGGAGTCAACGAGGTGCCGGGTTCCACAGGGATCGCTCATCTCCTCGAGCACCTGCTCTTCAAGGGCACGTCCAGCATTGGCACGACCGACGTCGACAGTGAGCGTCCCCTCTTTGCCCGCATGGACGCCCTCCAGGACACGATTTCGCTGATGCAAAAAGGTAGAGGCGCTCCGGATTCGGCACGAATTCTGGAGATGACAGCGAAGATTCACAGACTCGAGGACGAAGCCCGGGCCTTCGTCGTGCCGGCCGAGTTCGAGCAGATCCTCACGACCAACGGGGCGCGGGGGCTGAACGCAACGACCAACCAGGATGCCACACGCTATTTTGTGGAGCTTCCCTCCTCACGGATCGAGCTTTGGTTTGCCCTTGAGGCAGACCGAATGCGGGATCCCGTTTTTCGTGAGTTCTACTCTGAGCGGGATGTCGTCGCCGAGGAGCGGCGAATGCGTGTGGAGGCAGAGCCGGGCGGAAGTCTGACCGAGGCTCACCTGGCCCAGCGTTCCGGGTACACCCATACGGTGCACCGGTAGTGGGTTACATGGCTGACATTGAAGGGCTCAGTCGGCGAATGGCCGGGGAGTATTATCGACGTTTCTACGGCGCCTCGAACGCCGTCGTCTCCGTGGTGGGGAACGTGCCTGCTGATCGGGTTATCGAGCTTGCCGAGCGCTACTTCGGCGACCTTCCGGCAAGAGACGTCCCTGCCCCGGTGCTGGCCCGCGAGCCCCAGCAACATGAAGAGCGGCGGGTGGAGGTTGAATTCAACGCCGAACCCCTGGTGCGAATCGGGTGGCACACCGTGGCCCAGGACCACCCTGATATGCCCGCCCTGGTCGTGCTGACGTCGATCCTGACGGGGGGGAGGACCTCACGACTCCATAGACGCCTCGTGCGGGACGATCGTATCGCCGCAGTGATCGCAACTTCGATGGGACCGGGTGCTGCGTACCCACAACTCTTCACCATCGAGGCAGCGCCACGAGCACCCCACTCGACAGCGGCGGTTGAAGCCGCCGTGTACGAGGAGCTGAACCGCCTGGCAGAGGCACCCCCAACCGAGGCAGAACTCCAGGGCGTCCGCAATCGTATCGAGGCCGAAAACGTCCGCCGGCTGACGTCCAACATGGGCCTCGCCTTCCAACTCGCGGGTTCCACCGCGGGCACAGGGGATTGGCGTACCACATTCCGCTTTTCGAGGCGGCTTCAGGAGGTAACGCCCGCAGACATCCAACGGATCGTGCGTCACTACTTCACGCCCGAGAACAGGACGGTGGCGACGCTCGTTCGGCCGGAAGGCATGGGTGGAGCACGATGACCGGGTCCTTCCAGAAGCATGCGACCAGGCCCACCGTCGCCCTGATTGCGATCACGCTCGGGGCTCTCGCTCTCGCATCTCCCAGCTCTGCCCAGCGGTTGACCCCCGAAGAGGCGCGCACGGCGACATTTCCGCCCCTGATATTCGAGCCGCCCGAGCCCACGCAGCACGAGCTCGCATCGGGAATCCAGGTGTTCTTCTACGAAGACCACTCTCTTCCGCTCGTGTCCGTGTTCGCCCGATTCCGCGGAGGACCATCGCTACTTCCGAGATCCCTCTTCGCCGCTGCTTCGGCCGTCCCACTACTTCTGCGAACCGGTGGAACTCAGACACTACCGCCTGATTCCCTCGAAGGACGCCTCGAGTTCTACGCCATTCAGACTGCATTCGGAGGCGGCGGCGAAAATGCCTCCAACAGCTTCAACACGCTCTCGAAACACTTCCGGGAGGCTCTCGAACTCTGGGCCGACATTGCCCGAAATCCTGGATTCGACTCAGCAGCGGTAGAGATTTGGAGGGGGCGTGAACTGGAGGACGTGCGCAGGCGAGACGACAGCCCTGGTCGGATCGCAATCGCGACGTTCAACGAACTCCTGTACGGAGATCATCCCGTCGGATGGCAGCTCGATGAAGACGACCTCCTTCCGGAGCGCCTCTCCTCGGTGGTGCTCCATGAGGTCCACCAGGCAATCTTCTGTCGAGAGAACCTGGTTCTCGGCGTGGTGGGCGACGTCACCTGGCAAGATGCGCAAACGGTACTGAACGAGGTGACGCAGGACTGGCCATCGTGCACCGGCACACAGCTCCAACGTCCTCCGGCGCCCGATCTCAACACACCACCAGGCGTCTACCTCGTTCACAGGGATCTACCTCAGAGCACGGTTATCCTGGGCCACTCGAGCCCCATCCGCCTCGGCGAGTCCGAGGAATATTTCGCCTCGAGAATCGGGAACGCGATGCTGGGAGGGGCCGGGCTCTCGAGTCGGCTGATGCGTCGGGTGCGCACGGAGGCCGGGCTTGCCTACGGCGCTTCGTCGGTATGGACGACACCCATGCGGTCGGACGGGATCATCGCGGCGGTCACACAAACGCGGGCTGAAACGACGGTCGAAGCGATCGAGCTCCTGCGCGAGGTCCTCCTCAAGATCGCAGAGGAAGACCCATCACACATCGAGGTCGAGGCCGCGATCAACCGAATCGCGAACGGGTGGGTCTTCAATTTTCAGACACCCGCTCAGGTCGTGGCAAGAGAGATGATCTACCTCGCTCAGGGGCTACCCCCCGACTGGCTGGAGACCTACCTGAAGGGAATTCAGGGAGTGCGTCCCGAGGGTGTCAGAGATGTCTTTCAGAAGACTCTCCGACCCGCTGATGCTGTGATTCTGGTAGTGGGAGACTCAACACTGTTCGGAGCCGAGCTTGAGCGGTTTGGGCCGGTCACCATCCTCGGTCCGGAAAATCGAAACAGGGGACGAAACAGGTAGGAATGCAGCCTCGAAGGGCACCAGCGGTCAGGCCTTGGTCCCCACATGCACCGCCGCAATGCCTCCGGTCAGCAGCCGGAACTCAACCGACCCGAACCCCGCCCGTTCCATAAGCGTGCGCAATCCCCTGGGATCCGGGAACTCCCGCACCGACGCTGGGAGGTAGGTGTACGCCCACGGGTGTCCCGAAACGATTCTGCCGACGATGGGAAGGATACGGGTGAAGTAGAGCATGTAGACGAGGTGCATAATCGGGTTGGTCGGCACCGTGAACTCTAGAATGACGAGCCGAGCGCCCGGCTTGAGGACCCGACAAAGCTCGCCGAGCCCGCGCGGGAGGTCGGCAAGATTCCGAACGCCGAATCCCACCGTGGCCCCGGCGAAGGAGTTCGTGGGGAACGGAAGCCGCAGCGAGTCACCGCAGACAGGGGTAACTTTCTGGCCAGAAATCTTGGAAAGCCCCTGAACGAGCATGGGGTGGGCGAAGTCGGAGGCGATAACCGACCCGGAAAACTCGTTCCGGGTCGCGAGCTCCAGACTCAGATCGAAGGTGCCGGCACATGCATCCAGATAGATGCCGTCGGCTCCTGCCTCCCAACCGAGCTTCGCGATGGCCTTCCTCCGCCAACCCCGGTCGATATTCATACTCAGGAGGTGGTTCAGGAGATCGTAACGGGGCGCAATTTCAGAGAAAATCGTTCGAACCTGCTGTTCGCGATCCTCCCCTGATTGGGGTTGAGCCTCGTGCCTGGTCGTCATCCTGAGAAAGCTGTTGAGAAAGTGGGGCGAGCCGCGTTACGGGCACCGCGGCGCGAGATCCCAGGCGGGCAGCCGAAGGCATAGCCGTGGCTACGTCGAGGCGGTCCAACGACGGAGATCGTGCTGTGCTGCCCGTAACCCGAAGGGCGCAGGGGTCTTGCGCGGTTCATACGGCGTCTTTCCTCCTCGCCGTAGCATTCGCTACGACTTGTCGTCTCTCCTACCCCTGAACACGCGAAGGCCTGGGCACCGCCGCGAAGCGGGGGTCGCGCGGCCACACCACTTTTTTAACAGCCTTCTAGATCCCAGTGATTAAGTTCCTGAACGACAGGGATGTTAAACTAACGACCGGAACGCTCACAGGAAGGCGGGGCACGGGGAAACATCCCGCGGCGCCCGCGCGTACTCGTAACGACGTCCCACGCAGCACCAAACTGGCTTCGGAGGTGTGCCGACTTGGATTCCACCGCTCAGACCGACAAGGAACTGGCGATCCTGGCCAACCAGGGCCGCGAGGCTGCCTTTGCGGAGTTGCTGCGTCGGTACGAGCGCCCGGTCTTTTCGTTGATCTTCCGTATGGTCCGTGACCGAACCCTTTCGGAGGATCTTGCACAGGAGGCGTTCATCCGCGCCTTCAACGCCATCGGCAGCTACAACGAGAAGTACAAATTCTCGTCGTGGATCTTCAAGATCGCAAACAACCACACGATCGATCATCTGCGTAAGCGCAAGCTCGACACCATCTCGATCGACGGATCCCCACACGCGACCTCCCCGCAGGAGGAGGAGCAGACGCGTCTCGTCGTCACCGCCACGGATGAGACACCCGAGGAGTACGTGCAGAACCGCGAACTCGGGGGTCAGATCGAGGACGCGATTGCCCTGCTTCGCCCGGAATACCGAACTGCCATTCTGCTCAGGCATGTGGAGGGATATCCGTATGAGGAAATTGCGGAAATCATGGACCTTCCGTTGGGGACGGTGAAGACCTACCTGCACCGCGCACGGAGCGAGCTGAAGACGCATCTCGCCCACCTCAATGCGTGAGCAGAAACGTGAAACTTCGGCGCGAACAACTGCGTAGGGGAAACTGTTGAAGTGAAAGGCCGCAGAACGGATGGATGAGACAAGCATGGACAGGCACCTTAAAACCGAACAGATCCAGGCGTTCCTGGACGGTTCTCTTCCCAAAGGGGAGCAGGAAACCGTTCGCGAACACGCCTCGCTCTGTGCCCGGTGCCAGTCCGAGTTTGAAGCATGGGAGCTCCTCTACTCCGAACTCGAAGAGCTCCCGGCTCTCGCTCCATCCTCGGGGTTTGCAATGCGAGTGATGGACCAGGTTGTGATCCCCAGCCCATCCCTCGCACTCGGAGATCGTTTGCGAAGCTGGATGGGTCGGACGGCAGGAGCCGTAGTTCTCACTCCCGAGATCATGCAGGACTACCTGGACGGTTCGCTCGCCGAAGGCCAGATGGCGCGGGTGGCGACACAAATCGCCGAATCGAGCGAGGCACAACAGCAGCTCTCCGAGTGGCAAGCGGTGTTCGGGGGACTGGGTTCATTGGGGCATGAAGCTCCGTCAGAATCTTTACACCACCGAATCATGGCCCAGGTTCGAGTTCACCAACTCATGCTCACCGTCCAGACCCCGACCACGACGTGGGAACGGATGCTGGTGCTGGGACGCGCGGTGATGCCCAGGACCCAGAAGGCATGGGCGGTGGTTTCCGGCATTGCAGTCACACCGGCATCCGTCGTAGTCCTGATGGTCTACGCAATCTTCACGAGTTCGTCGATGACGCCAATGGACCTGCTGTCGTTCGGTGCATGGAAGGCACGTGATGCGCTTTCTGCTCTGGGCAACGGAGCACTCGCCGCCGTTACCGAAAGTCCTCAGGCGCTCCAGCTGTTTTCTTCGATTGGTGCGCTGACCTCGAGTCCTCTACTCGCTATTGCAGGTGTCCTCACCTTCGCGGTGCTCTCTGGAGTGGCGCTGTGGGTCTTGTACAGAAATCTCTTTGCCACCCAAACGGTGGATGGAAAGACGTATGCTTAACCTCCGCAAATACCAGAACGCCGGATCGATTTTTCTGGCACTCCTCTTGTGGATTCTGCCTGCCGGACTCTCGGCGCAGTCTCGCACGGTGGTGTCGAATTCCCTGGCGATCTCAAACTCCGACGCGGCACTTCATCTGGAGTTCGCCGGTGGGGGAACATTGGATCTCGCACTCTCCGACGGCGCAGTCCTGATCGATGGCGAACAGGTGGGGAGCTACGAGCGGGGAGATGGGCTCGACGCCGCATGGCGTTCGTTCCTCGGGCGGATCACACCTCTGGACGACGGCCCGCTCGGCGAGGCATTGAGAAACTGGGAGCCACCCACCTCGCTTTCGGGTAAAACCCTCAATACGGCGCGCCTGCTCGACCAGGCGATGGAGTCCTCACTCGCACTCGATTCTCCGGCTCTGCTGGAAATCGAGGCGTCCGAAGAAGATTTGAGCGTCAGCGCGAGCGTAAATCTCTCGCAGCTGCAGGCGCTCTCCGAGGCCTCCGGGCTGCGCGAAATCCTCGAGACGCTCCGCAACCTGGAGCTGGAGGAAATCAAGGTCTACGTCGGCGAGGATGTCCTTATCGAGGCCGACACCGAAGTCGTAGGGACGCTGGTCGTCCTTCAGGGGGACCTCACGATCGCCGGTCGTGTCAGAGGCGATGTCATCGTGAGCGGGGGGGCAGTTGAATTCCTCGATGAGGGATACGTCGACGGTACGATCCGTCTGTCCGACGCCCGCATGATCGAGTATGAAGCGGACAACGTCTCAGGCGAGGTACTCTCGTTCGATGTAGACGATTCATCCACCCTCGAAAATCGAATTCGCTCTGAGATCAGAGCCGAGCTGAGGAACGAGCTTCGCGATGTAACACGCACCAGCTCGCGGTCCTTCTTCCGACCGTTCCGCGCGCTCGGTAGCGGGATCAGCGCCATTGTTGGGGACCTCATCCAATTCCTGATTCTTTCAGCGATCGCCTTCGGTGTCATCTTCTTCGCCAAGGACAACCTCGAGGTTGTAGCCCAGACGGCTCGGTACTCACCGGCGCGGGCCGGCATGGTAGGCGTTGCCGGATCGTTCCTCTTTCTCCCGGTCTGGGTTCTTGGGTGTGTCGCGCTCGCAATTTCGATTGTCGGGATCATCGCGCTCCCCTTCTGGATCATCCTGTTTCCGATTGTCGTGGCCTGCGCTGCGGGACTCGGGTACATGGCGGTAGCCCGAAATATCGGTGAGTGGGTCTCGGGGCAGCGTTTCCGGGGCTTCGAATGGGTCCAGGCCTCGAACACGCTCTACGCGACGGTCTCTGGGATCGGGGCGTTGGTCGCCTTCTCGGTGGCGGGCCACCTGGTTGGCATTCTACCCATCGTCGGACTCCTCAAGGGGCTGTTCCTTGCCGTCGGATCAATCGCCACGGCAGCGGCAACCTTTATCGGATTCGGCGCAGTGCTCCTTACCCGGGGTGGGCGACGAGCCGAGTTCTACGAGGGGGGTTGGCCAGGCGGCATGGGTGACAGCGGGGATGATGGAGCTGAGGACGACGTGGTCGTGGCCGAAGAGGTCGTCGATCAAGACGACGCGCAGTCCGATTCCACGGACGGTGCTGGCCCGACTTCGGACACTGAAAGGGATTCAACGGAGGGGAACAATGCGTAAGTGCATCGCATGTGTGGTAGGGCTGGGAATCCTGGCATTGGGAGCGGAAGCCGCAGAGGCTCAGAGCTGGCGGGACGTCACCGAGTCGAGGCAGGTCACGGGCGAGCGAAGCCTCGACGTACGAGTGACGTACGGCGCCGGGA
This sequence comes from Gemmatimonadota bacterium, assembly GCA_036679625.1. Lineage (GTDB taxonomy): Bacteria > Gemmatimonadota > Gemmatimonadetes > Longimicrobiales > Gaopeijiaceae > JAZDDA01. Next base: position 9,047 of record JAZDDA010000228.1, read on the forward strand.
CCTTCAACGCTCGCAAGGGTGAGCGCGGCGTTCTATACCGAATGCAGCTCCGGTACGACGAAGACAACTTCACTCCGGTCGCTACACTCGAGGGGGACGAGCTCCGCCTCGGCACCGAGTCCGTCGGTCGCCACGTGCGGATCGGGCGGGGGGACAGGGGTGGCAACCTCGATCTCTTCCTGAGCGACGAGGTGCCCATGAAACTCACCATGGAGTTCGGGGCCGTGAGCGCCGATCTCGATCTGGGTGGCCTTCGCTTGACCGAACTGGAGATCGCGACGGGTGCCTCGCGCACTGTGCTCGACATCTCCGAGCCCAACACCGAGCGCATGAGCCACGCATCAATGGACATCGGAGCTGCAGAGTTCACCGCTCTTGGGCTCGGCAACCTCAATACCTCCTCCCTCGAGGTGGACGCGGGCGTGGGGGATATCACGCTCGAGTTCTCCGGCGACATCCAGCGTGATATGGAGGTCTCGATCGAAATGGGGCTTGGGTCGCTCGAGCTGCGGATTCCGGAGGGAGTCGGCGTCAGGCTAGAGAAAGACACATTTCTGGCGTCGATCGACACGGAAGGGCTCGTAAAGCGGGGGGATGCGTTCTTCTCGACCGATTACGAGACAGCAGATGTTCACATCAACCTGAACATCGATGCAGCCTTTGGCTCAATAAAGGTGGTGTGGCTCCGTTAACCGGCGAGCTACACCTACCAGAACGCGCCGCCCTCGGTGGCTGCCGGATGGACCTTTCGGTCAGCCTGGTCGTATTGCACCTTAGAGGCGTTGCTCGGAGCGGCAGGTCGCTCAGGAGCCACCACATCGATTAAACACGAACCCGGATCGGGTTCTCGTAGGAGGATAGACGGATGATCGGGACACTGCTCACCTTCTTTGCCGTAGGTCTCGTGACGCTGGTCGTTGCCGGAATCGCACTCACGATTCTGGGAACGGTTCTCTCCATCGGAATCGGCCTGGCGGGCTTTCTGCTCTTCAAGGTCGCCCCGCTGCTATTGGTGGGCTGGGTCGTGATGAAGGTGATCGAAAAGAAGCGCGGCGGCGGTTCTCTCTCTTCAGCTGACCGGCGCTGGCTCGAGGGCGAATGAGCCCCACGGTCCGACCGTAAGCAAAAAGGCGCCGACCCCCTGGGGAGTCGGCGCCTTTCTTGTTTCTTCCGTAGATCGGGTTCGGAGCTAACCGGCAGTCCATCCCTCACTAATCGCCGAAGCGATTTCCTGCAGCGCCTGGCTCGCAGCGGAATCAGGGGCTGCAAGGACGGTCGGGCACCCATCATCCCCCGCCTGTCGCACCGCTGGATCAAGGGGGATTCGTCCCAGGAACCGCAGCTCCATCTCATCCGCCAGCCGCTCCCCACCTCCCGTACCGAAGATGTCGACGACCTCGCCGCTGGGGAGGGTAAACGCCGCCATGTTCTCTACGATCCCAATCACAGGCGTGTTGACCTTTTCAAACATGCGAACGCCCCGCCGCACGTCTCCCGTTGCCACATCTTGTGAGGTCGTCACCATGATCGCCCCATCCAGGTTGATGGACTGAACCAGGGAGAGCTGTGCATCTCCAGTACCGGGGGGCATGTCCACCACCATCACATCGAGCTCCCCCCAGGCAACCTGTTCGAGGAACTGCCTCAGGATGCCTGAGATCAGGGGACCGCGCATGATGGCGGGCTGCTCCTTCTCCAGAAGGAGACCCAGGCTCATCAAACGCACGCCATGGGCCTCGAGCGGTTCGATGAGTTCTGACCCCTTCTCACCGGTCACCTTCGGACGCCGATCTTCACCAAACATCAGCGGAATGTTCGGGCCGTAGATGTCGGCGTCCAGAAGACCGACGCTAAGACCTGACGCTGCGAAGGCCGCTGCGAGATTGGCCGCAACCATCGACTTGCCAACCCCCCCCTTCCCTGAGCTCACGGCAATGATGTGTGCGACATCGGGCAGAATTCCCGGTTGGGGCGTAGGAGCAGGAACGGACCCCGGGCCTGCACCCGGCACGGCATCTTGCGGGGGTGGTGCCGACGGCGTGGCGGTCGGCAACTGCACGTTGACCTTTACGTTGTTGACGCCCTCAACGCCCTCTGCTGCCGCCCGTGCCTGTTTGACAAGAGTGCCCGGGTCCCCAGCGTGAAGCATAAATGAGAACCGAACCTCACCGTCATCCTCGGCGACCACATTCTGAATATTTCCAGCTCGCACTATATCAGCACCGTCCGGGTTCATGACGGCTCGGAGGGCCTCGGTTACAGCCAGGGTCAGATCGGTTCGGGTCATGAATCTTCCGTTGCAGTTGTGCAGTCCGAGCGGCCGAGGTAGCTGCTCCGTGACCTCACCCAGGCCCCTGGGGACCTCGGCGGCGATTCTGCCGCAAGAGTCGGAACTTCTGCGGAGTTGGAGACAAGAAGCTAGCGAAGCGTGTCCAGCCCGTCACCCGCAACGGACACACTCTTGGGCACGTGTGCGCACCCGGATAGCTTCCTCTAGTGTAAACTGCCCAAGAACGTTGCGCGGAAGCCGAATTGGCTTCAATTTACAAACACATGTTTCCCTAGGGTATTCACCCTGGGTGGTTGGAGAGGGATCCGAACGGGCAAGGATTGTGTGAATGAATCAGGCGACTGATCACAGAGGACCAACCGAACCAGAGCATCTCCCAGCCGCCCCCCATCTTTCGGATTACTGGAGGGTCGTGACGCAGCGCCTCTGGTTGGTTGCGCTGATCTTCGCAGTCACCACGGCGTCGGCCATATGGGCGATCTCGCGTCAAACGACGCTCTGGCAGTCGCGCCTTTCTCTGCAGGTGACGGACCCCCTCTCCCGCGCTCGCTCGCTCACCGGCCCAATGCGGGTCTCGGGGCTGTCGATCTATGTTGACCCGATCGAATCCCAGATCCAGCTGCTTCTGTCACGTCGGATTGCGGAATCGGTTGCGACTGAGACCGGGATGCGGCTGCGCCCCCGTGACCGGAACACACCCCGCTCCGATCTCTTCGCAGACGCCCACGTCGAAGATGACGCGGTCAGCGGCTGGTACCAGCTCCAGTACGCCCGAGACGGTTTCAGCGCTGCTCTGATCTACGAGAACACAGGCGATACATTGGCCGTGGCCGACGCGGGGTCGGTCCTGGACGCTGGCACGATCCGGTTCGTGCTCCGAGAGGCCCCCGATGAAACCCGAACCTATCTCATCGAGGTCACGGCGACGCTTACGGAGGTCGCGTCGGAGGTCCGTCTTGGCGCGCTCGCTCGCGAGTCGACCGACCTTATCGACGTTACGCTCACCCACCGGGACCCACTCCTCACGCCGGCGATGCTTAACGCCGCTGCGAGCGGCCTTTCATCATACGGCGCCGAATTAGTTCGCGGGCAGGCCCGGAATGACCTTGCCTTCGCCCAGACGCAGCTCGACAGCGCGCAGAGTCAGCTTCGCAATTCCTTCGAGGCCATCCAGAGATTCAAGGAAACCGAAGCGTTCACGAATCTCAGCGCCGAAGAACAGCAGCTCGTCCGGCGCCGAGAAGCAGCGCTTAAGGACCTCGACGACCTGAACGAACAGGAGCGGGCCCTCCAGACCCTGGTCATGGAGATGGAAGCGACCGGAGTAGAGGGGGTGGATATCGTGGCATTCCTTGCCGGGTTGCCGGCGGGAATGAACCCTCAGATCCAGACGATCGCCGAGGGGATCAAAGACAAGAAGGACAACATTCAGAGGCTTCTGACGGAGGAGCGGGTGACCAATGACCATCCGCGTGTCAGAGCGCTCCGTACCCAGTTGCTCGACGACGAACGAGGACTTCGGGACGCAGTCGCCCGCCACACCGAGACGGTCGTGGCCCAGGTGGCGGACATCCAGACCGAACTTGGTGCAATACAGGCGATGCGCCAGCGATTTCCGGAGCTCGAGAATCAGTTTGAGGAACTCGAAATTCGCCGTAATATCGACCAGGAAATGGTGCAATATCTCCGTTCCCAACTCTACCAGGCGCAGATTCTCGCGCAGGGTGCCGACGGAGGATTCGTGCATGTGGTGGACGTCGCGAGCCCGGCCTTTGAGGTAACCCCAAGAGGAAACTTCAACCTGCTGATGGGCGCGCTTCTCGGCTTGGTCCTCGGTGTCGGCGCAGCGTTCTTTCTCGAATACCTCGATCGTACCGTGCGCACGAGCGCCGACGTGGAGACACTCCTGGGGGTTCCGGTGCTCGGAATCATTCCTCGGTTGCGGGGAGGCGGGGCGTCCGAAGGAGAGGACTCTCCCAAGGTTGACCTGCCCCTGATCGTGGCGCTCGATCCGCTTGATACCGCCGCCGAGGCGTACCGCAACCTCCGCATGAACCTCATGTTCATGAGTACCGAAGACGATCCGATCCGAACGGTGCTTTTCTCGAGTCCAGGCCCACATGAGGGCAAGTCGACAACCGCGCTGAACTTCGCGGTGATGCTGGCTCAACAGGGTCAGCGCGTTCTTCTCATCGATGCCGACCTGCGCCGTCCCTCACTCCACCGGGCGATGGACCTCTTGCGTGAGCCCGGGCTGACGAACCTTTTGGTAGGCGATGCCGATCCCCGGGAGGCCATCCGACCGAACGTGCTTCCCAACCTGGACCTGCTGCCAAGCGGGCCCTTTCCGCCGAATCCGTCAGAGCTGCTCAATTCGAGCACCATGAAGAGGCGAATCACCGAGTTCGAAGAAAAATACAGTCATGTGATCATCGACTCGCCACCCATCCTCGCCGTAACCGACGCTGCTCTACTCGGCACACACACGGACGGCATCGTCATCGTCCTCCGATCTGGCCAGACGGAGCAGCGAGCAGCAGAGCGGGCCGTGGAGCAAATCACGAGGGTGGGAGTCCGTGTGTTCGGTGCCGTGTTGAACGAGGTGGCAACCGGGAATACGGAGGAGAGCTACTACCTCCAGTACTACTACGGGTACCATCCCCAGGAAGAGACCAACTGGGATCGCTTGCGGACCGGTCTGAGCAAGGCGAGATTCTGGTAAAACGTCTCTCTGGAAAGCTTGGACCCTGGCTAGCGGGTCAACGAATGAGGCGGGCGAACGCTAAGTTCCCCGTCTTTTTCACGGCGCTGCGGCAGGTGTGTCACGCTTCATTCCGTGGATGACACCCCCGTCAACTCGAGCCTCGACAGGTTTTTATGTACGGTAGATCAGCGGTCCCTGAGCCCACGAATGAGCCCATCCGATCCTACGCTCCGGGCACTCCGGAGCGAGCCTCCATCAAGAAAACCATCGCCGAGGTATCCTCGCGAAAGATCGAAATTCCGATCATTATCGGCGGCGAAGAGATCTTTACGGGTAACACCCGCAACGAGACCGTCCCCCATGATCATGGTCACGTCCTGGCCACATATCATCGCGCTGGGCGGGACGAGGTAAAGCGGGCGATTGCATCGTGCACGGCGGCTCAGAAAGATTGGGCAGACACACCGTGGACCGATCGGGCGGCGATTTTCCTCAAGGCTGCTGAGCTTCTTACAACCACATGGCGAGACACGGTCAACGCTGCCACGATTCTCGGCCAGAGCAAGACGGTTTTTCAGTCTGAGATCGACGCCGCCTGCGAGCTCATCGACTTCTGGCGCTTTAATGTCGCTTTCGCCGAGGAGATCTACGGACGGCAGCCTCTTTCGAACCATGCAGTGTGGAACCGCACGGAGTACCGGCCTCTCGAAGGATTCGTGTACGCCATCTCGCCCTTCAACTTCACCGCCATCGGTGGGAATCTCGTAGGGAGCCCTGCGCTGATGGGCAACACGGTGCTCTGGAAACCCTCGGCCCACGCGGTGCTGAGCAGCTATTACGTATTCAAGATCCTCGAGGAGGCGGGCCTGCCCCCTGGCGTGATCAACTTCGTCCCGGGAGACCCGGTCGAGGTGACCGATGTGGTCCTTTCGGATCCAGCCTTCGCAGGGCTTCACTTCACTGGCTCGACGGCGGTGTTTCAGCAGATCTGGCGAACCGTCGGAGACCGGATCGACACCTACCGAAGCTACCCCCGTCTCGTGGGTGAAACCGGTGGGAAGGACTTCCTCATCGCACATCCGAGTGCGGACCCCGCTGCACTGAAGACGGCCATCGTCCGCGGAGCATTCGAGTATCAGGGCCAGAAGTGTTCTGCCCTCTCTCGGGCCTACATCCCGGAAAGCATCTGGAAGGATCTTGAACAGCCTCTGGTTTCTGAGATCGGGGGCATCACAATGGGTGACCCTGCCGATTTCGGAAACTTCATGAGCGCGGTCATCCATAAGAACGCATTCGATAAGATTCAGGGCTACATCGAGCGCGCACAGGCATCCCCCGATGCCGAGGTACTCGTCGGTGGCGAATGTGACGACAGCAAGGGCTACTTCATCCGGCCGACGCTGATCCGAGCGAAGCGTCCGGACTACGAGTCTGCGTGCGACGAAATCTTCGGCCCCGTTTTGACCGTGTACGTCTATCCCGACGCCGAATGGTCGGAAACGCTCGACCTCGTGGACTCGACCTCCCCCTACGCCCTCACCGGCGCGGTGTTCTCGCAGAACCGCGCAGCGGCCAAGGAAGCTACAGACCGCCTCCGGTTCGCGGCGGGGAACTTCTACGTAAACGACAAGCCGACTGGCGCTGTCGTTGGGAACCAGCCGTTTGGAGGCGGGAGAGCGAGCGGTACGAACGACAAGGCGGGATCACCACTCAACCTGCTGCGCTGGGTCTCTCCCAGAGTCATCAAGGAAACGCTCGTTCCCCCGACCGACTACCGCTACCCGTTCATGGACGCCGAGTAGCCACCCCTGAGGGGCGAACTCAGCCTGGGATGAGCCGGAGGCGGTGCACGCTTCGGGCCTCCGCGCTCGCTCGATGGAGTGGGATCGGGATGAGTTCGCCCGCCAGGAACCGGGGAAGTTGATCGAAGGCGTTCGGGTGTCTCGGAAAGCCGGATTGCCCTCCGGGGAGGATGAACCCTCCCACCCCGTCGAGATCGGCGAGGTCCACCACGTGCCGTTGGCTGGCACCATGCGTAACCGTGTACGGTGGAGTCGAGCCGCCGAAGGCAGCAACACTCACCGAGTGTGTGCCACCCGGGATCGAAATCCCCGACCGCCCAAAGCCGAGCAGTCGTCCAATGACGGGCACCGTCGAGAGCGGGTGGTCGAGCCGCATTCGGTGCACGTCCCCCCACGGCGAATCCCCCGCGACCTCAGAGGTGGCGAGTGCCGCCTGCACTACAACTTCGGCCCTCCATTCGGCGAGCCTCCCGTCCTCGGCATCGAGCACCCGCTCGAGTGCGCGGGTCGGCGTGTACCCACCCCCTGCCCCGTAGAGCCGCTCCCCAATTCCAAGACGGAGCCGGGCTCGCCAGGTGTAGAACAGTGTCGCAGCCCTGCTCTCTCGGACGCTCTCGCCGTCCCAGGCCTCCAGCGAGTCTGCGTGGGTGCCGAGCCCCGCACTCCGGAACGCATCCACTGCCGCCATCCGATACCGCGTCGCGAACGCGTCCTTCACATCCATCTGGATCGCCGCGAGTGAGGCGGCATCATGCATCGGAGTGGCCAGAATCAGCTCCTCGATCCGTTGGGCACGGTAGGGCGGCGCCCACGATCCGTCGGAGACGAGCTCTGCGGCCGCAGACCACCCCTGACGATTGTTTGCGGTGGCAACGAATCCTCGGGCGGGGTTCACGACATGCGGGTGGTCCTCGAATGGGACGATCCCGACCCAATCGAAGTCACCGGTCCAGCCCGGCATCGGCAGGATGTTGGGCTTCCCATTCGCCCGAACCGGGATCGTGCCGGCCATCCAATACCCGAATGACCCGGCGGTGTCGGCGAATACGATGTTCTGATGAGGGTTGTCGAAGTCTCTCAACGCCTCGATGAACTCCGGTACGGACTGTGCCCGCGCCATGTTCGTAAAGGCTCGAGCGGAGTGGGACGGCCGGTGAGCGATCCACTGGAAGGCAATCAGGTCAGTTCCGAATCGACCTTCAACCGGCGTGACGATCGGACCGTGACGCGTCTCACGCACCTCAAAACGGTCCGGCTCGTCCCGACCCTTTACGAAGATCTCCTCCACACGGGTCTGAAATTGCTCTGACCCTTCAGGAGTCAGATAGCGGGTGTCGTCTTCAGGATCGAGACGCTCGATGAAGAAATCCGAATCGTCCAGGGAGGCGTTCGTGAACCCCCACGCAACTGCGGCGCTATGCCCAGCCACCACTCCCGGGGTGCCCGGCAGACTCATGCCGACCACATCGAAGCCTGGCGCGTGGATACCGGCGAGGTACCAGATCGGGGGGGCACTGAGACCGAGGTGCATGTCGTTGGCCAACAACGGAAGCCCCGAGGCCGATCGATCTGGGCCGACCACCCACGAGTTGGAGGCCCGCACAGCATTCGTTGCCTCAAGGAATGGAAGCGCTTCCTCGGGAATATCGGCGAGCGAGAGGAGCCTCGCGTCCACCATGATGCGCGGATTCGGAGAAGTGCTCCCCACCTGTGTCCGTGGCTCCACCTGATCCTCTCCGTCCTTCAGAATGGTAGCACCCCAGGGCGCCGACCCCGGTCGAACCAGCGCAAAGTCCTCGTCGCTCAACGCGGCACGGGCGCCGGCAAGCGCCAGCGAACCCCCATAATCTGCAAGGTCCCACGCCATCACCTTCTCGATCGCGAGCACGTCCTCGACGGTGAACGGCTCGGGCTCCAGGCCGAGTAGCACGAATTCGGGCGGGCGTGGTCCGCGCCACTCCTCAATCGCAGCGTTGAGCCCATTCACATACGATCGAATATGTCGCAGCGTCTCTTCGTCGAGTCCGGCCCGCGTGGCATCCCCAGCTCGCCTCATTCCCAGCGTTCGCAGAAAACGATCGGTCGCTAGTGTCCGCTCACCGTAGATCTCACTCAACCTCCCCTGGGCAACCCGACGGAACATCTCGATCTGCCAGAGCCGGTCAGATGCGTGGAGAAACCCCTGGGCGAATAACGCATCCTCGAGTGTCGCCGCATAGATCTGGGGGACACCGAGAGAGTCCCTGAAGACCTCCACAGGCATGGAGATACCCGCGATCACGAGCTCGCCGGTTCGATAGGAAGGCCCGCGAGCCACCCTCAACCCGTAGAGAAGCACCACACAGGCGAAAAGCAGACCCGCGACTGCCATCCCCTTCAGGACCCGTCTCATCCGGCTATGTCGAGAGCCTGGGCGAAGTCGCGAATCAGGTCGGCCGAATCTTCGACGCCGACAGAAATTCTTACGAATCCGTCCGGAATTCCGCGTGCTTCACGGTCTTCTCGCGAGAGTCGTGCGTGAGAGGTGTGCCGCGGTTGGGATACCAACGTCTCGACCCCACCCAGGCTAGGTGCCACCGCAGCCAACCGGAGCTTCGTCGTAAACAGGTCCGCTGCCGAGGCCCCTCCCTCGAGTACGATGGAGACCATGCCACCGAATCCGCTCATGATCTCGGACGCGAGGGAATGGTCAGGGTGGGTCCCCAGTCCAGGATAGAACACCCTTGCCACACCTTCCTGGGCCTCGAACCACGCGGCAACAGTCATCGCGTTTCGGTTGTGGACCTCCATTCGGAGCGCGAGCGTGCGAAGTCCCCGATCGAGCAGCCAAGCCGTATGGGGATCCGGCGATGGCCCATACAACTTCATCATGTTACGCACCGATTCGATCAGCTCGTTCGTCCCGGAGACGACTCCCGCGATCAGATCGGAGTGTCCTCCCAGGTACTTCGTCGCGCTGTGGATCACCGCATCCGCTCCGAGCGACGCAACCCGCATATTGATCGGAGAGGCGAAGGTGGCGTCCACAACGAGAATCGCGCCTATCTCCCTCGCGATCGCGGCAGGGATCCGGGGATCGAACACCCGCAGCGTCGGGTTCGTCGGCACCTCCATGAAGAGGACCTTCGTCTCCGGCCGCACACCCTGGAGCCAACTCTCCCTCGAGTCAGGGTCCACGTATGAAACCCCGTACCCCCTCGCAGAAAGCTCATCGGAAAGCAACGCCTCAGTCGCACCGTACAGGTGACGGGACGCTGCGATGTGCCCCCCGTGTGGAAGCGCCGCGAGAAAGGTCATGGCGGTCGCACCCATCCCCGAAGCGAGCATGAGCGCTGCCTCGGTTCCCTCGAGCGCAGCCAGCTTCTCAGCGATCATCTGCTGATTGGGATTATTCCCATACCGCGTGTACATGAGGCCCGCCGCATCGTCACCGTGTCCACCATAGAAGGTCGCGCTCTGGAAGACCGGAGGCACAACGGGCGCACCGGGAGTCGGTTCAGGAGCTCCAGCGTGCACTGCGGCTGTGGCGGGCCCGTGGGTCTTTCGATCAGTTCCCACGGCGAAGTTCCTCCATGACCGTGCTCAAAGCGTGAAACCCGGCCCCGTCCTCGATCCCGTACGCAACACGGTTACGGACGAGCTGCGCGAGCGCCTCCTGCTGCTCTGGGCGCGGGAGAACCGAGTCCAGCTCTACCTTGGCGATCGAGCGATTCGCCTCGAGGATGCCCCATACCTCGGTTTGGAGCTGGGACGACCTCCCCACCAACTCGAAGATGCCGTCTCGGTCGGAAACCACCGCCTGCAGCGCGTGCCGATCCAGCACCTCGTCGATCGGATGCCGGTGGTCCTCGCCGACGCCCATGAAGACGAAGAACGCCTCCCCGGGACGGTCCTCCGCGAGGAATCTCTGCAGCAGCTTGGCAACGACCTCATCCGCACAGGAGAAGTCGAGCACTGTGACCTCACTCAGATCGATGAGCGACATCGCCGTGCGTTCGATCTCGGCCAATTGGCTCTCAATCGCTACGCGAACCGCACGCCCGGTAGGGCGCGTTACGAGGTGGGAATAAAGCGATGCGACGGTAGTCTGCAGGACCCCGCTGAGGTCGATCGAGACCGGATGAAGGTCGAGTTTACGCTTCATCGGGCACCCGGGCTGGAAGCACGATGCTGATCTGGGAGCCAGGAAACTCTGCAAGACCCTCGGTCATCGGCGGCAACTCATCCCACGACGGGACATCCGCGATCCGAGCCGTGCCGCTCCGAAAGGAGATCAACCCGTCCCACCGGCGCACCTGTTTTCTGATCTGCTGGATTCCCTGGCCTCGGCCCGAATCGGGGAACCGGGTCAATCCATGGATAAATGCCGCCTCGAGAGCCGTCCCGTCCCCCCAACGGTCTCCGAACCGAGCCGAATGCTCATCGGTAAGAGACCCCCGGAAACCGCGACCAAGGTCGGATACCGCGATGACCAGCACGTGGCGTCCGAGCCTTCGCTCCCAGTTATAAGACTGTGCGGCGACCCAACCGGGCGCCTCCGCGTGCTCGATGATGTTTTGGCAGACCTCACTCAAGATTACCGAAAACTGTACCACGGCGCTGGCCGGATAGTGAAGCGTGTTCGAGAGGATGGCCCCTGCCCTCCGCTGCACCCGGTCCACCACCTCGTGCACATCCGAATTACTGGAGATCGGCGTGATCTCGAGCAGGACATCGGATTCTCGTTCCCCTCGCCTGGGCGGCCGATAGCTCAGGTCAAACACGCCCTCGGCGGCTCGAAAGAATCCCATGCGAGCCATGTAGCCCGCCACCTCACCTTCGTGGATCTCGAGTCGCGGTGGCTCCCCCTGCCTCTCGCGTGCCACACACCCAGCAGCCACGAGATTGACCATGCCGTTCGGATCGATCCAACGGAGGTCCCGAGCGTCGAAGAGGACCTTCTCATCCCCGCTTGAAGCCACCGCCTCGAAGAGCTGATCGATAGACTTGTAGTCAAGCGATCTCGGAACGGTCAGCATCCTCATCCGCGTTCCTCCGCAGGCGAAAGTCTGCCCTCCAGATGCCTGTGGAGACCCGAAGCCCCCCGATGCTTCACGTTTCTTCCCGCCATTCGATTCGCTACGCCCAATGCCGTGTCAAAATCATCGCCCGCAAGGAGCCGGGCGAAGAAGGTAGCTCCCCACACGTCTCCACAGCCAGTCGGGTCACCGACCTCCTCGTGGGCGTCGAGCGGGACACGCCCGGAGGTAGCCGTTCCGGGCGCAGCGACGCGGTGTCGCGTCATGGGCCAGGTGGCCGGATCAGCGTCGAAACCGGCACCCGCCACGTACGCGGCCCCTCCGGCTCCCATCGTCACGTTGATCAACTTCAACTCCGGCCCGACGACCTGGGCTGCGACGGCCCAGGGATCTCCCGTCGTCTGTCCTAATAATCCAAATTCGGCCTCGTTCATCTGCACTGCGTCGAAGGACCGAAGCCAATCGCCTGCGGCAGGCAGCTGTTGTGGGATCCTGAGGCCCTCCTGTCCCACGCCGAGGAAGAGGGAGTGTAGATCCGCATACGTAGGTCCGGCGAAACGGGCCCGAAGCGAGCGCGCGGCATCAAGGCCCATCTCGAACCCGGATATGAAGTTTACGTACAGTGCGTCACAGGACTCGACGAGCGGCCGGAGTTCGGGCCACGTCCATGGCGACACGCCCCCGGTCAACCGCTCGCTACGACTCGCCCCCCCCTCATAGCGGATCGTCACCCGGTTGTTCGGCTCCGGAACGATGAGCACCGACGCATCGACGTCCATGCGGGGGAATTCGCGCAAGAACCGGAGCGCCTGTTCAGAGAGGTCACGCCCGACCTTGATGATCGGGACGACCGTCCACCCCACCGGAAGCGCGGCCTCCATGGCTCCGAGAGCGTAGGCGATTCCCCCCCACTCCTCGAAGGGTTCCAGGCGCCCATCCCGCTCTACGATGGTGTCCCACACCAAGGTTCCTACGACGCCAATTCGCTTCATTCCGAATCCTGCTCCAGGGCGTTGGGGGGAGGGGCGTCGAGTTCCTCCAGCCCATGTCGCGCACGAACGGTGCCTTCGCGGCGGATCCGGGCGCGCGTCGCCCGGTTCGCTGCGATGCCCTCCTCCGAGCGATACGGCCTCGGGTGCCAGAGGTGGAGGGTGGGCGCCCGGTGTCGAATCTGGATCCCGCTGTACCCGGCATTTACGAGCCGCTCCCCCAGCGCCCGGTCCAGCCCCCCATACCCCATCTCCATGTCGTAACCGTTCACCTCCTCGAGCGCACTCAGCCAGGTCGAGGCGTTGTGTCCGTTCCAGGTTGCGCGCGTCGGTGTGACCGCATCCAGCACCCCTGCGAGCCGAGCCGAGCGAGCGAGACGCAGCCGGCGGCGCCCGCTCACCGCCCCCTTGGAACGAAGCCACCGTTGGTCGAAGACGAGCCCCTCGCTCACCTCTCCCACCGTGATTTTCTCGCTCAGTTGCTGCGGAAGTTTGAGGTACCCGCCGCTCAGGAAGCACCGGGGGCGAGCGAGGCGGCGATGTACCTCGACGAAGTCGTTGCGGGGAATACAGTCACCGTCCGAGAAGATGAGATAAACACCGGAGGATGCGGCGATCGCACGATTCAAAATCTCTGTCTTGCGAAAGCCCCGGTCGGGGTGCCAGACCCGCGAGAGCTCCATTCCATGGGTCTCCCGGGCGTGGGCAATCACGTTGCCGGTGTGCTCTCCCGATCCGTCATCTGCTACGAGGATCTGAAAATCCCGAAAGGTTTGGCGGGCGTATCCCTGGAGGACGAGCTCGAGGGCGCGGGGCTGTTCGTAGGTTGTGAGAATCACCGAGATACTCTCGGGCGCCCTCACCCTTCGTCCAGAGAGAGAACCGCGAGGAACGCACTCTGCGGAATCTCGACGCTCCCTACCTGCTTCATCCGTTTCTTCCCCGCCTTCTGCTTCTCGAGGAGCTTCCGCTTACGAGTGATGTCACCGCCATAGCACTTGGCGGTGACGTTCTTGCGTATGGCCTTCACATTCGACCGGGCGATGATCTGCGCCGAAATCGCCGCCTGAAGGGACACCTCGAACTGCTGCCGCGGAATGAGCTTCTTGAGTCGACTCACGAGCGCACGGCCGTAGGAAAAGGCCTTGTCACGGTGGATGATGACGCTGAAGGCATCGACGGACTCACCGTTCACGAGGATGTCGAGCCGTACGAGGTCATCCGGGCGAAACTCGAGGAGCTCGTAGTCGAGTGCCGCGTAGCCGCGGGTTCCCCCTTTGAGGCGGTCATAGAAGTCGAGGACGATCTCGGCCAGGGGCAGTTCGAACTTCATCTCGACCCGCTGAGGATCGAGATACGTCATGTCCCTGAACACACCCCTGCGTTCGTGGCAGAGTCTCTGGACGTTGCCGATGTATTCCGACGGGCAGAGGATGTGGGCGAGCACGATAGGCTCGGATACGCTCTCGATTCGTCCGGGGTCGGGAAGGAGCGTGGGGCTCTCGACCGTCATCTCGCCTCCGTCCGAGAGGCAGACCCGGTACTCCACGTTCGGCACCGTCGTGATGAGGTCAACCCCGAATTCACGCTCGAGCCTCTCCTGAATTATCTCCATATGAAGCAGTCCAAGAAACCCACACCGGAACCCGAATCCAAGGGCAGCCGAAGTCTCGGGGACGTATTGGAGACTTCCATCGTTCAGCTTGAGCCGTTCCAATGCGTCGCGGAGATCCTCGTAGTCATCTGCCAGAGAGGGATACAGCCCGGCGAACACCATCGGGTGGACCTCCTGATACCCGGCCAGGAGGTCCTCTGCCCTATTCTCGGAGTCGAGGACGGTGTCCCCTACCCGGGTGTGAGCGACGTCCTTGATGGCGGCGATGAAGTACCCGACCTCTCCGGGACCGAGAGAGGGTCGCGATACCCGCCCCAGGCAGAGGTGACCGACCTCCGTGGCCTCGTATACCTGATCCACCGCTCCGAAGGTCACGTTCATCCCAGCGCTCAGAATTCCGTCAACCACGCGGACGCTGGGCACGGCACCCTGATACTGATCGTAGTAGGAGTCGAAGATCAGAGCGCGGAGCGGGGCAGACGGATCTCCAGTAGGAGCCGGGATCCGATCCACTACGGCATCCAGGATCGGGATGATCCCGATTCCCTCCTTTGCCGAGGTGAGGAGGATCGACTCTCCGGGCACCCCCAGAAGGTCGGCTACCTCTTCGCGGCGCCGCTCAGGCTCAGCCCCAGGGAGATCGATCTTGTTGATCACGGGGATGATCTCGAGGTCTGCATCCATCGCCAGGAAGAGGTTCGACAGCGTTTGCGCCTGAATCCCCTGGGTCGCATCCACAACGAGAATCGCGCCCTCGCAGGCGGCCAGGGACCGTGACACCTCGTAGGTGAAGTCCACGTGCCCAGGGGTGTCGATCAGATTGAGCGTGTACTTATGGCCGTCGGCTGCCGCGTACTCCATGCGAACGGCGTGGAGCTTGATCGTGATCCCCCGCTCCCGCTCCAGCTCGTTGTCATCTAGCACCTGCTCCCGCATCTGACGGGCATCCACGGTACCGGTCGCCTCGAGAAGTCGGTCCGCAAGAGTCGACTTCCCGTGATCGATGTGAGCCACGATGCAGAAATTGCGAATGTCCTGGAGATCCACGGCGTTCCGGTTGGTCTGGCTCGGCAAGGGGCAACGAGGCGTCCAAACCTAACCGGACCACCGGTCGTGTTCCACGCCTGTCAACCAATACCCAGAGGGCTTTACCGCCCGCCAGATCCCCCCCCGGAACCGCCGCGTCGTGGAGGCTTGGTGGCCCCTCCGCTACGGCGGGTCGGGGGACGCGCGGCTGCCCCCGACTTCGCGCGCGCCTTCGTGGCTCTCGAAGCTCCAGAGCCCGCTGGAGGCCGGGCCCTGGTGGGCTGCGTTGGCGCTGTCCTGGCCTTGGGTCGTGCAGGCGCCGGCCTTGCCTGTGCTCGTGCAGGCACGGACCGGGCGCGCGTCTGCGAGGTCGTCGCCCCGCCACTACGGGCTCCAGTAGACGCATTCTCGCGGCGCTGCAGGGTGGGACGGGCCTGGCGGGCCCTGGGCGGGGGCGGTCGAAGCTGTTGCGGCTCGCTCCGCCGAGTCGCGCGCGGCCGCGCGGCCTCCGTGGTGCTACGTCTCGTTCCCGGGCGCGCGCGGTCCGTGGGACGATCCACCCGTGGGCGCTCAACGGTCACGGGTGCAGCTGTTCGGCGAGTGGTTCCGCCCGGCGCCGCCCGCTGTGGCCGCTTGCTCTCAGGTGTCCCCGTTCGAGGCACTGCGCGGGTTGGGGCGACAGGCTCCGACCTGGGCCGAGCACGGCGCGGCGGCTGTCGGACAGCGTCTCGGTCGGTCTCGGAACGGGTGCGTACGACGACCCGACCCCTCTCGCCCCGTGCCCGTTCCTTGAACTCGAAGCGCGCCCGGAACGGCTGCACCGGCTTCGCGAATACAACGCGGTCTCCGCGGTAGCGCCTGCCCGGGTAGTAATACGGATCGTTGTATGCGACGACCGTGAAGTTTGTGCAGGTCGAGTGGTAGGGATTCCAGGAGGCGTACGCGCGGAACCCGTGGCATTGGTAGCACATGAACCGCGGATATTCATACTTCCGGTCCACGTGGTAGGTCGCAAAATCGATGGCGTAGTCGGCGTATTCCCAGTCCGGCACCAGGTATGTGACGTAGTCGTCGATCGCCTGGTACGGATCGGAGTACACCGCATCTCCGATGTTGCTCAGATCCCATCCACCGGCATACCTGGAGTACCCAAATGCCGAAAAATCAAAGGGCTGAGATGAAGCCACGATAAAGAAGTACCCCATGCCTGGAGAGTCCTCCACGCGCCAGAACTCGGATCTTGGGAAGAGGAGCCGATAATCCCTTCCCGCGCGGGCATAATGCACGTCGTCGGGTGACCGAGGATACACGAGGCGCACCGTACCGTCGGTGTTGATGTTCAGAATCGAGATATAGGCATCGGAGGTGGTCCGATAGTAGATCCTCACCCGATCGCCCCTGAAGACGAGGGGTTCATCCCCACGATCTGTCCAAACCCGGGCCTCTATGTCCCTCAACCCCTCCGCCACATCCATTCCTGACGGTGCCGCTACTGTTCCTGTAAGAACAACCGCCGCGAGCCAATGGAATCCCATGCGTGCACCCTCCCTCCATTCATCGTTTCCATTGCATGATTGGGCAGGTTGCATGCCACACTCAATAGTCCCGGAAACCCTTGGTATTTCGACCTTTTCTTCGGTCGCCGCAGGTGATACGTCCCCCTGGAGGGACGCTCCGGGGAGTGAGGGTGGACACCGGGACCCCTTGCCACCGGATGCACCTTCTCTAGAGTGTTGCGACTGATATGACCGAACGCACCGGAATCCGATCGGCGCTTGAGCGCCCAGACCTCATGGACCCAACCGCCCTGGCACAGCTTGGCGGCGTTGAGCTGGTTGCGCGTCAGGTCGTCGAGGGCTTCATCATGGGCCTCCATCGCTCGCCCCACCGCGGATTCTCCGCAGAATTTGCGGAGTTGAGAGCCTATCAGCCCGGCGACGACCTTCGACACATCGATTGGCGGATGTGGGGACGTTCGGACCGCTTCTACGTCAAGCAGTTCGAAGAGGAAACCAACCTCCGCGCCCATATTCTCATGGATGTCAGTTCGTCCATGAGCTGGTCCTCCCGCCCCGGGGTACTCCCAGACAAGCTCTGGTACGCCAAGCACCTCGCGGCGTCGCTCGCGCTCATCCTCCTCCGTCAGGGGGATTCTGTAGGGCTGGCGGCCTTTCATGAGGAGATCGTCGCACGGGTCGCCTCGCGGGGAACCCAGCGTCACTGGAAGGAGTTGCTCCGCACCCTCGCCCCGCTCGAAGGCCAGGGCCGCACCTCGGCGCACTCCGCTCTCCGCGACATCGCCGTTCGCCTGCGGCGCCGGGGCCTCGTGGTGCTTCTCTCCGACCTTCTCGTTGACCCGGTAGAGACCAGGACTGCGCTTCAGTTTCTACGGCACCGTGGGCATGAGGTTCTGGTGTTCCACCTCATCGATCCCGGTGAGCGTGAGCTTCCTGCCACCGGGGATGCACGCTTCTACGATCCGGAAACCGGTGATGAACTCGATGTACGGGTGGCCGACCTGCGGTCAGCCTATCGAACTGCGGTGAACGACGCGCTCTCGGACTGGGAACGCCACCTCAAGCCACAGGGGATCGACTACCAGGTGGTCGACACCGACCAACCGCTCTCCCTCGCGTTGCGGGCCTACTTGCGGAAACGGGAGCGCCTCGGCTAAATGGGATTCTTCAATCCGCTCCTGCTTCTTGCCGGCGTCGCGATCGCGGTACCGATCGTCCTGCACCTCTTCCATCGACACGACAAACGGCGCGTGTCGTTCCCAGCTATCCGGTACCTCCTTCGGACTGAGAAGGAGCATGCTCGCACGATTCGGTTTCGCCAGATCCTCCTCCTCGTTCTGCGCATAGCCGCGATCCTGGCGCTTGTCCTCGCTGCCGCCCGTCCATTCCTGAGAAGCGGTGGGGGTGTCCACGAGCCGACCGCCCTCGTCATCGTCCTGGACAACTCGATGAGTTCGGGGCTGGTCGAAGAGGACCGACGCGTACTGGACAGACTCAAAGCCGTCGCGATCGAGAGTCTCGACCGAGCAGGAGAAGAGGACCGTATCTGGGTGATCCGTGCCGGTGAACCCTGGAACGTCGCGTCCCCCGGGGGTCCAGAGGACGTTCGGTCCCGCATCCTGGAGACAGAGGTCAGCGCGTCCGGCGCAGACATTCTGCTTCAGATCGAGCGGGCAGAGGCACTTCTGGCAGCGAACTCGCTCGGGTCTCGCGAAATTCATGTGATCTCCGACCTCCAGGCGACCGGGTTTGGAACGGACGGGCCCCTTTCGGCTACCGTGCCCATCCTCGTCTTCGATGGTCACGCTCAGGACCCCACGAACCGAGCATTGAGGGGCCTGCTCATCGGAGGCGGGCTGCCGCCGATCGTGAACCAACAGACCCGCATCAGCGTCTCGTTGACCTCCGCATCTGACACGCTTCCCGCCCCGGTGCGCCTCGTCGCGGGCGGGCGCATTCGAGCAACTGGACTCGGGGCTCACGGCACAGCGGTGGTCCTCCCGTTCGGGCCCTTTCCCAATGGGCGGGTGGCGGGATATGTCGAGACCGACCCCGACGCCCTGCGGTGGGACGACCGCCAGTTTTTTGTCACCGAGGTCGCCCCAGCGCCGGCCGTCGCGACGGCGGGGCCTCTTCCGTTCTTCCTGGACCAGGCCCTCGCAGTACTCCAGGACGCCGGACGCGTAACGAGGGTGCCTTCCTCCGAGGCAAGCGTCCTGTGGAGCATCGGTGGCTCAGGGCTCGAGGGGGGACGGGCTACCCCAACGGTCATCGTGCCTCCCAGCGACCCGGCACTCATGCCGGCACTCAACCGGGTCCTGTCTCGCAGAGGCATCCCGTGGCAGTACGAAGTGGCCGGTACCGGGGGCGGTGAAAGCAGCCTTCGGGCGCCTCCCGGGCCCCTGGACCTTCAGGAGGTCCGAATCTTCGAGAATTACCGGATAACCGGAGTCGAGGACCCCGGTCCAGGCTCCGTGCACCTCTCCTCGGGGGAGCTCTGGCTCGTGGCGGGGCAGACATCTCAGGGCTCGTACGTGCTTCTAGGAAGCCCGCTCGACGTGGAGTCGACGAACCTGCCACTTACGGCATCCATGATTCCCATGGTGGAATGGCTTTCGGCCCAGAGCACCGCCTCCGACCGCCGGGGTGCCGCACTCACCGCTGGCGACCCTCTTCCTGCAACCGCCGAACCATCCATCGTTCAGGATCCAGGGGGTACCCGGCACTCCGTCGATGCTGGGATCCGCTTCCTCGAGACCCGGCTGGCTGGCCTCTACGAGGTTCTCGTCGACGATAGTGTCACCCACGTATTCGCTGTGAATTCGCCCCCCCGTGAATCCGACCTGCGGGCCCTCGATCCGGACGACTTGCCTTCGTTTATTGACGCTCCGGACCTCCGGGTGATCTCGGATAGCAGCCTCTGGGGTCGATCTGTCTTCGTCATCGGCCAGGGGCCTGAGATGTGGAAGGGTCTTCTGGTTATTGCGATCCTGTTCCTCGTTATGGAGAGCCTGGTCGCAGCGACCGGGGCTGAAGCTACCCGGGGTCGTTCCTCGCAACGCAGGGCGAAGACGAACGCCCCTCCCAAACCTGCCACATGACTCAAGCCAGGCAGGGCGAGGTAATCCTCGGGGCACTTCGTTCAAGCGCACCCTTCCGAGAATTCCTCGAGCACCCACCCGGACGTGGAGGGGAACGACAAATTGGGGGATGCTGTGGATCCGCGGCTGTAGCCGCGCTCGCCGCGATGCATGAGTCGCAGCCCGACCGTGTGTTCGTAGCCGTCGCTGCAGACCCTCAGAGCGCCCAGGGCATCGAGGCAGACCTGGAAACCCTCCTCGGCGACGGGAGAGCGGTGACCTTCTCCCAGAGGGAATCCCTACCCTATGAGTCCGCCGAGCCACACCTGGAGGTCAGCGGGCTCCGGGTCGAAGCGGTCGAAGCTCTCTTCACCGGGGATTCCCGCATCCTGGTCACCACGCTGAGGGCGCTGCAGGAACGGGCGCCCGTCCCGGACCGGCTCGAGGACCTTCGCCTCGAGTTCCGGCAGGGGGATGAGCCCGGATTCACCTCGCTGATCACCCGCCTGGAAGAGCGCGGGTTCGACCGCGTCCCGCTCGTCGAGTCTGTTGGCCAATTCGCGGTTCGGGGAGGCCTCTTGGACGTGTTCTCATTTGGGAACCGCGACCCGCTGAGGATCGAATTCTGGGATGAAGAGATCTCATCGATTCGGTCGTTCGACATCCTGAATCAACGGACTACCGGGCATGTCGAGGTCGCCCACATTCTTCCGGTGGACTTCGCCGCCGGCGCGGACGTTTCCGCGCCCGCCGTCCCTCGTTCGCTCCTGGAGTTACTCCCTCCCGACACCGTTGTCGTCGATCTTTCGAACCGGGAGTGGGAACCCGAGCTCGCAAAGACATGGCGTTATGTATCAAAATTCCACGACGGGCTCGTGGAGTCGGGTGCGACGCCCGTTGACCCTGAAGCCCTGTTCATGCGACCACAGACGGCGCTGGCGGCACTCAACTCGTTCCCCCGGCTGAGACTCCTCGCCCAGTCGATCCCTGGCTGCGATCTGCCTGTCTCCCCTCCCCCGGTGATCGATCGCGACATGAAGCGGCTTGCCTCACTTCTGGACGCCGGACAGGTGGACTCGATGCGCACCCTGATTCTCTGCGATAACCAGGGGCAGGTCGATCGCCTGGCTGAGATTCTCGGTACTGAACGTCCCATCCCTGCGGGCACTGAGCTCGTCGTGGGCTCCCTCGCGGGCGGTTTCGTCGTGGAGTTCCAGGATGAAACACTCAGGGTTCTCACCGACCACGAGATTTTCAGGCGAACACGCCGAATCCGTCGGGGACGCAGGTTTCGAGGGGGCGTCGCCCTCGAGAGTCTCTCCCAGCTCACCTCTGGGGACTACGTCGTCCATTTCGAGCATGGTGTTGGCGTGTTTCGGGGCCTGAAGCACATCAGAATCGCCGGAGAAGACATCGAATCGATGGCGATCGAATACGCGGACGGTGAATTACTGAGGGTGCCGGTATACCGCCTGGACCTGGTCGAACGCTGGGTAGGTGAAACCGAGGACTCACACCCGAAGACGCTCCACAAAATCGGCGGAAAGCGGTGGCGTACGCTTCGGACCCGCACCGAGAAAACGATCGAGCGAATGACGGCGGAGCTCCTGCGACTATACGCAGAGCGACGTCTGGCAAAGGGATTTGCATTCTCCCCCGACTCCCGATGGCAAAAAGAGATGGAGTCATCATTCCTCTATGAGGACACGCCCGACCAACGACGAGCGACGGAGGACGTCAAGCGGGATATGGAGTCCTCAGGTCCGATGGATCGGCTGATTTGTGGCGACGTGGGATACGGGAAGACCGAGGTTGGAATCCGTGCGGCATTCAAGGCGGTTCAGGATGGAAAGCAGGTCGCCGTACTTGCCCCTACGACCATTCTCGTAGAGCAGCACATGCGATCGTTCGAGGAGCGTCTCGCTGACTTTCCGGTGAAGGTTGGCACTCTCTCCCGGTTCCGATCGAAGAAGCAGCAGGCCGAGGCCCTTGAAGGCATAAACGACGGATCCGTTGACATCGCGATCGGCACCCATCGCCTCCTCTCGTCCGACGTCAAGTTCAAGGACCTGGGTCTCCTGATCGTCGATGAGGAGCAGCGATTCGGCGTACGCCATAAGGAGCGCCTTAAGCAGCTCAAGGCTTCAGTCGACGTACTGACGCTAACTGCGACCCCGATTCCCCGCACGCTCTACCTCAGCCTGACCGGGCTTCGCGATCTCTCTCGGATCGAGACTCCCCCGAGGGATCGGATGCCGATCATCACCCACGTTCTCCAATGGTCGGACCAGATCCTGGCAGAGGCGTTGCAGCGTGAATTCGATCGGGGAGGGCAAGCCTTCTTCCTCCACAATCGGGTTGAGACGATTGATTCCGCAGCAGAGCGGGTACGCGACCTCGCACCGTGGGCTCGGATCGGCATCGCCCACGGGCAAATGGCCGGCGCTGAGCTCGACCGCACAATGCACTCCTTCGTGAATCATGAATCCGACATCCTCGTCTGTACGTCGATCATCGAGAATGGGCTCGACGTTCCCAACGCCAATACGCTGATCGTGAACCGGGCGGACCGATTCGGGCTCGCTCAGCTCTATCAAATTCGTGGCCGGGTTGGACGTGCGGACCGCCGGGCACACTGCTATCTCCTGGCACCTGAGCGCATCACGGACGAGGCCGAGCGGCGCCTGAAGGTACTAGAGCACTATACCGACCTGGGAAGCGGATATGCGGTGGCGGTCCGCGACCTTGAGCTACGGGGAACGGGCAACCTTCTCGGTGGGGACCAGTCAGGGTTTGCCAGCGCGGTTGGCCTGGACGCTTACATGCGGCTCGTCGAGCAAACCGTCCGACGACTCCAGGAGACCCAAGAGAGTGGGGAGAGTTACCCCGAGCCCGAGCTCTCACTCCCCGGATCCGCATTTCTGCCCGACGCGTATATTTCGGATTCAAGCCAAAAATTGCATCTTTATCGTCGCCTATCGAGAGTCTCGGAGGCGGGTGAGGTCGAAGCGCTTCGTGAAGAGCTCGCGGACCGGTTCGGAGTGATCCCGCCCGAAGTCGATCGGCTGTTGGATGGGGCCACGCTACGGGCGCTCGGACGGCGACTTGGGGTGGAGCGCATCCTGGTTCGAGACCGAGAGGCGCGGATCAATTTTCGTACGGGTGTGATCCCGCGACTCAACGAGCTTCAGGGTCCGCTCACAGCAGGACGCATGGATGTGGAAGTGCGGCGGATGACGCCCCTTTCATTGGCACTCAAGCAGGTAGGGACAGAGCCGTTTGTCTCGTTGCTCATCCGAGCACTCGAGGTTCTCAGCGCATGATTTCTAGGGAGACGAAGGAATGACGCGGACGAAGTACATCTGGGCCCTCGCGGCCGTAGTTGGCGTGGGAGGCTGTGATTCTTCGGGGGCAGGTGACATCGTCGCCCGCGTCGGAGACCATGAATTGACCGTGCAGCAGACCGTTGACCTCCTGGCCGGGAACGAACAGCTCCCGGCTCAGGTCGACGTCGTGAGCGCCGTGGCCGAGCTCTGGGTGGATTACGTCGCAGTGGCGATCGAGGCTCGGGAGGACACGAGCTTCACCCGCATGGACCTTACAGGCGTCATGAAGCCACAGTTCGATCAGGAGGTAATCAACCTCCTGAGAGACGCCCGCGTCCAGGTCGACACCCTCCTCTCCGAGGAAGAACTCCGGGAGCTCTGGGAGGCAGACCCACCTGGCGGAAGCGTCAAGGCACGGCATATCCTCGTTGAGTTTCCTCCGACCGCTTCCCCCTTCCAACGAGACAGCGTCTTTCTTTTCGTTGAGGAACTCCGGACACGGGTACTCTCTGGGCAGGACTTCGGAGCCCTCGCCGAGGAGTATTCGGCCGATAGCGGCTCCGGTTCACAGGGGGGCGACCTGGGATTCTTCCAACGGGGCCAGATGGTCCGTCCGTTCGAAGACGCGGCCTTCGCACTGCAGCCCGGTGAAATGAGCGAGCCGGTCGAGAGCCCCTTCGGGGTCCACCTGATCCAGGTAACCGCCCGTGAGAACTCTTCGTATGCGGATACGCGGGAAGCCTTTCGTATTCAGGTATTGACCGACCGGTTTCGGGTCGCCGACTCGCTCTTCGTGCTCGAGGTAGACGGCGTTGCGTTGATCGAGGTGTCCGACGACGCGGCTGATGCGATTCAGGCCCTTGCGGCGGACCCCAGGCAGGACCTCAGTCGGCGGGCGCTGCGGAGGGTCTTCGCGGATTACGAAGGTGGAACCGTGACCGCCAAGGATCTCCATGCCTATCTGGCCGGGCGAACCGAGGAATTCACCAGACAGATCGCCGCCGCAACCGAGGATCAGCTCCTGGAACTCGTGAAGGGACTCGCCCGCACGGAATTCCTTCTCCTGGAGGCGGACGCCGAGGGAATCAACGTTCCCGCCGCCCGACAGGACTCCCTTACGAAGATCACCCGCGAGCGGCTCGTCGAGCTCTCGGATATGCTGGGGATCCGCAACATTCAGGCACAGGAAGGTGAGACTCCCGACGCTGCCATCGACAGGGTGACGATCGGCATCCTCGGGGAGATGCTCGCGAACCGTATGAACGTGATCACGCTGGATGCTGTCACCGCGGGCCTACGGGACCAATTTTCGGCCGTTGTCCTGCAACGCGCTCTTCCCGAGGTCGTCTCCAGGATCGAGGACCTCCGAGGGGGTACAGGGGTCCTACCGCCGGTCACTACCCCAACCACCGAGCCGGCGACTCCACCCGCCTCCGACTCGGCGGAGGCACCCGGAGCATGATCCGGGAACCCGGCCTGGACGTGGGTTTACATGAGTGCGGATCACGCCTCTCATGCCGGTCTTTGCGCTCACACATCGTGAAGGAAAGAATGACCCGAAAGCGAGTCACATCATGAACCGACGCCATCTTTGGGCGCTCCTTCTGGCGATCCTTCCGGCATCCGGCCTCAACGGCCAGATCGTGGAGGAGGTATGGGCGGTCGTAAACGATTCGGTCATCCTCAAGACCGAGATCGACGTCGAATTTCTTCGACTCTTCGCGACCCAGCAGATGGCACCACCCACCGATACAGCTGAGATCATGAGCATAAAGAGGTCCCTGCTCGACCAGCTCATCAACCAACAGGTCATCCTCCAGGCAGCTGCCCTGGATAGCACCCTTGCCCTGAGCGACGAGGAGCTGGACGGGCGGGTTCAGGCCGAGGTAGACGCGCAGGTTCAGCAGTATGGGACGTTGGGACAGTTCCAGACCGCGCTCGAGGGTAGCGACATGACCCTCGCGCTGTTTCGGGAGCAGCAGCGAACCTCAATCTACCGCACGGTGACCCTCCAGCGATTTATCGCGAAGGCCGGTCAGGACACTCGAAGGATCATCGTATCCGAAGAGGATATGCTCGCCTATTTCGAAGAAAACAGGCCGCGGTTCCAGCAACAGCCCTCCTGGGTCAAGTTTGAGCATATCATCTTCCGTCCCGTTCCAACCGACTCGGTAAAGGCCGAAGCGCACGAACGAGCGATCGAGGTGCTCGAGCTCGCGCGTTCAGGTGACGATTTCGAGGAGCTCGCGAAACGATACTCTCAGGATCCGGGGTCGCGTGCGACCGGAGGGGAGCTCGGCTGGATCCGCGAGGGTTCCGGCTTCGTGGAGGAGTTCGAGGAGTCCGTATTCTCCCTCCGTGCCGGCGCCATCTCCGACCCGGTGGAGACTCGGTTCGGTTACCACATCATCCTCGTGGAACGCATCCGCGGGGGAGAACGTCGTACCCGGCATATCCTTCTTCAGTGGGACATTTCCCCCGACGACATCGCACTCAATGCAGAGCATGCGGCCTCTGCTCGACAGCGAGTGCTCGGCGGAGAAGCCCTGTCCGATATCGCTTCAGAACTCGAATTGGAGCCTCCGGACACGCTCCAGACGCCAGTAAACCAACTCGCACGCGTCTCCGAGGACTATGCCCGAGCGCTGTCGAGCGCTGAGCCCGGAGCCATCCTGGGCCCGCTGGACCTCACCGTAGAGGGAGCGAACTCCCTGACCGTGGTAGTTTTGCTTGAGCGTGGAGGCGGAGGCGCCCCCGAGTTTGAGGACGTGCGTTCGATCATCGAGAAGAACCTCCTCGACGACCTGGTTGTCGAAAACGTCGTGGAGGGGCTCCGAAGTCGTGCATACATCGAAATCCGGATTGAGGGAGATCCCGCGACAGGAGGCGGATGACGAACCGAGGAGAGCGGCACCGCATCGCAGTCACGCTTGGCGACCCACGTGGGATTGGGCCGGAGGTGTGCCGAGCCGCCGCGCGTGAGTTTCTCCTGGACGACCAGGGATGTGAGCTTCTCCTCATTGGCCCGCCAGGGTCGGCGTGTCCGGAAGCCGAGTACGACGCGACCCTTCCCTTCGACGGCACGGAGGCTGGAGCGGGACAGGTAGCGAGCACGGCCATCCGGCGAGCGGTCGAACTCGCCCTCCAGGGCGAGGTTCAGGGTATCGTCACGGGGCCCATCCACAAGCCCGCCCTTCGAGCAGCCGGGATCCCCTTCCCTGGACATACCGAGTTCCTTCAACACCTCACCGGGTCCCCCAAGGTTGGCATGCTCATGTGTGCCGAGGCGGCGTTACCACAGCCACTTCGCGTCCTACTCGCGACCACCCACGTCGCCCTCCGCGAGGTCCCCGACCTCGTGACTGCGGAGCTGCTCGTGAGTCAGACGACCCTTCTGGCCCACTCACTACGTCGGGAGTGGGGGATTGCGGAACCGCGCATCGCACTCTGTGCACTGAATCCCCACGCCTCCGACAGCCAACTCTTCGGCACCGAGGAATCCCAGGTCTACGAGCCTGCGATCCAACTTCTGCGCGCTGAGGAAACCGATGTTGTGGGTCCCGTCCCAGCAGACACCGTCTTTACCCGAGCGCTCGCTGGAGAGTTTGATGCGGTCGTGGCACCCTACCACGACGTGGGAATGGCTGCCTTCAAGACCATCTCCTTCGGCCAGGGTGTGAACGTGACGCTTGGACTTCCCTTCGTGCGCACCTCGCCCGACCATGGAACGGCGTTCGACCTGGTTGGAACGGGCCAGGCGCGAACTTCCTCAACCCTGGAGGCGCTACGGCTGGCCGTGCGCCTCGTGCAATCCCGACATCGCCTCGCGGGAGTAATGCCATGATCAAACTCATCGATGTTTCGCGAGGCTACCCACGCAGCGGCTTGGCCCTCGACGGAGTTTCCTTTCACCTTGAGAAAGGCGAATTCTGCTTCCTGACGGGGCACTCCGGCTCCGGCAAGTCGACGATGCTTCGCCTGATTCACATGGCCGATCGGCCAACCTCCGGCGAGGTACGGGTGAGCGGGTTCTCGTCGAAGAGAACGTCACAACGGGACGTCTGGAAAATCCGCAGACGGGTTGGGTTCTGCTTCCAGGACTTCCGCCTTCTCCCCAACCGCACGGCTCAGGAAAACCTCGGGTTCGCCCTCGAGGTGACCGGAACCCCGCGAAAAGCGATTCAGCCACGCGCACAACGGCTTCTATCACAGGTTGGGCTCGCCGCCAAAGCGAGCTCTGCAATACACGAGCTCTCGGGCGGAGAGCAGCAACGCCTGGCAATCGCCCGCGCTCTCGCAAACGAGCCCCTGATTCTGTTGGCGGATGAGCCCACCGGAAACCTCGACGACCGGGCAACTCGAGGGATCATGGACCTGTTCTGGGAAATCAACGCACTCGGAATGGCGGTGTTGATGGCCACGCATGATCTGGAGCTCGTGGGCCGTTACCCGCGGGCGCGCGTGATCGAGTTGGACCAGGGGCGCCTGGTGTACGACTCGGCCGAGAACGAGTCCACTCCGAAACCCGAACCTGCCGAAGCATCATGACCCATTCGATTCGGGAAGCCATGGCCGCCTTTCGGCGCGCTCCTCTCCTGACCGGACTGTCGGCTGCAATGGTCGGATTGGCCTTGTTTGTCGTCGGGCTGTTCACCCTCGCCGCGTACAACCTCCGGCTCGAGCTCGAACAGGTCGAGCAGCGGGTTGAGATCGTCGCCTACCTCCGGGAAAACGCTGATCCCGCACAGGTGACGCTCACCGCCCAGGAGCTACGCTCGATCCCCGAGGTGATGTCCGTGCGGTTGGTGACCAAGACGGAGGCACTCCAGGTGGCGAGGCGGGAGTTTCCCGCGTTCGAGGATGTATTCTCCGACCTCGATGTGAATCCACTCCCCGCCTCACTCGAAATCCGGCTACACCCCGGCAATCAGGCTCCGATGGTTTTGGACCGCGTCGCGGCGCAAGCCGAGAGGTACGACCTGATCGAGGACGTCGATTTCGGCCGGGAGTGGGTGGAAAAGCTCTTCACGCTTCGGCGCATCGGCGGGATCACCGTGGGTGTGCTCGGCGGCGCCTTCGCTGTCGTCGCTGCACTGATCATAGGCACTGCGGTGCGCATCGCGATCTTCGCCCGACGCGAGGAGATCAAGGTCATGCAGCTCGTTGGAGCCCGAGACGGGTTCATTCGCCGCCCGTTCCTCATCGAGGGCGCGATCACCGGCTTTGCAGGGGGCGTTCTGGCGATCGGGCTGACCTACGCCACGTACCGCGCCGTATTCCATTACGTACTCAGCATCGAATGGATGCCCGCGTCCTGGATGGGCATCGGGTTGCTCGCCGGGGCAGCGTTTGGCATGGTGGCCAGCTCCCTCGCAGTCCGTCGCCACCTGAGGGAGGTCGGCGTTTGAGACTGGTATTCCTCCTCGCCGTAGCATCCATCGTCGCGTCTCCGGCACCCCTCCTCGCGCAGAGGGATCTCCAACGAGAGATCAGGGACAGCCAACGCCGGCTCGAAGAGGTCCGTGCCGATCGAGCCCGCCTGAGGCTGGAGATGGGGAGTCTTCAGAATCAGGCGCGGGACGTGAGCGCTGAGCTTCGCAACATCGAGCAGCAGCTCTCCGCCTCACGCTCAACGTTGGCCGAAATCGAATTCCAGTCCGATGCGATGACCACGATGATCGAGGGAACCACGACAACACTTCTCCAGACGCGGGAACGACTCTCGCGGGCAGAGGCCGTGCTTCAACGGAGGCTCCGTGACATCTACAAGCGGGGACCTCTCCACACGGTCAAAGTACTTCTCGGTGCCGACTCATTCTCAGATCTTCTCACGCGTTATCGCTACCTCCAGATGATCGCGACGTACGACCGCACGATCGTCGAACGCGTCGGACTGCTGGAGGGCCAGCTGGTAGAGCGGGGAGATCGGCTCAACGAGGACATGCGGGATCTGGGACGAATAAGGGCCAACCGCCTCGGCGAGGTCGCCCAACTCCGGGCCGTCGAGGGGGATCATCAGTCGGCGCTCTCGCAGTTTCGCTCCGCTGAGGAGAGAAATACGAATCAGCTCGAGGAGCTGGACGGCGATGAGATTCGCCTCACCGAACTCATCGCAGATCTCGAGACCCGCCGTCGAGAGGCCGAGGCGAGGCGCACCACGCGTTCCGGGCCGGCGACCCTGGCCGCAGGGGACGAAGGTTCACTCGACTGGCCGGTGGAAGGGGACCTCATCTACGAATTCGGCCCTCAGCGACAACCGAATGGTACCATCCTCCGGTGGAACGGAATCGGTATTCGCGCCTCTGCCGGAAGCCCTGTAAGAGCCGTGAGGGCAGGAACTGTGGCCCTGGCGGGCCCACTCGAGGGGTACGGCCGTTCCGTTATGATCAGCCACGGGGACGGATTCTACACCCTCTATCTCTACCTCGAAGACATCGGGGTCGTGCAGGGGCGTGAAGTTGAGGTTGGCCAGGTGATCGGCACCGTAGGTGGCACGGATACTCCAGAGGGTGCCCATATGGAGTTCCAGGTTCGGGCTCCGATCGCTGGAGGATCCCCAGAGGCACAGGACCCGATCCTCTGGTTGAAAGCGAGGGGAGGCTGACCCTGCATCCCTTCGTCGGGCATGCAGGCCTCACCAGGTCCCTGGCCCGCGCGCGTCTCTCGGGAAGGCTTCCGTCGTGTCTCTTGATTCACGGCCAACGAGGGTGCGGCAAGCAGAGACTCGCACTCTGGATCGGTCAGTTGGTGCTCTGCGAACGACCCACCGAATCCGGCCCGTGCGGTGAGTGTAAGCCATGCCGTCTCTCCGGCAACCTGGAGCACCCTGATCTGCATTGGTACTTCCCGATTCCACGCCCGAAGGGGACTTCAAGCCCCAAGAAGCTCGGCGAAGCTCTGGAAGAAGCGAGGCACGCCGAGCTGGCCGTGCGCCGCGAATCTCCGCTCATGCCCTCGGTTGGATCGACCGAACCCACTGGGCTCTACCTCGCGGCCGCCCAGAGTTTGAAGACCAAAGCTCGGCACCGGCCCTCCATGTCGAGTCACCAGGTGTTCATCATCGGAGACGCTGAGGCGCTGACCCCTCAGGAGTCGAGCCAGGAGGCCGCGAACGCGCTCCTGAAGCTTCTCGAAGAACCGCCGTCGAGCACCCACATCGTTCTCACGTCGAGTGAGCCAAGGGCGCTCCTCGCTACGATCCGCTCTCGGGCCCTGCCCATATTTCTGCCCGGGCTCTCCAACTCCGAAATTGAGACGTTCCTGGTGGAGTTCGCGTCGGCTGACGGAGAATCCGCCACCAAGGCTGCGGGGCTCGCTCTGGGTTCGATCGGACGGGGACTTGGGTTTCTCTCCCTCGACGGGACCGCAGCCCCCCTCGACGAGCTGCGCCGGGATGCGTTCCGCTTGCTTCGAACGGCCCTCTCGGCGAACCCTGGAAGTGCCTTCTCACACGCCCTCAAGTTCCCGCCGGCGCGAGCTCGCTCGCTCGTCGGGTTGCTCGACTTTCTTGAAGAAGGACTGCGCGATGTCGCTGCGATCGCGGCCGGGTGTCCGGAAGAAGTGGTGAACGCCGATGCAGCACCGATGCTGGCCAAGGCGGTGGCAGATGCGGGCATTCACCCAACCGCAGCCGCCCGCGCCCGATCCCGCATCGAAGATGCCCGGGAGATGGCAGCGGGGAACGTCAATCCACAACTGATCATCTTTGGTCTTCTCAACGATCTTCGCGAAGATCTGTGGCACTCGACTTCGACCCCTGCGGGGACTGCGTGATGAAACGGACAGACGAAGGGCTCACACACCTCGATGAACACGGCCACCCCCGCATGGTCGATGTCTCCCAGAAGGCGGTGACGCATCGCCTCGCCACCGCTGAAGGCCGTATTCGTATGGCACAGGAGACCCTCGAGGCGATCCTCCAGGGCCAATCGCCCAAGGGTGACGTGATGCAGATCGCCGAGGTCGCAGCGGTGATGGGTGGCAAGCGCACCGCAGAGCTGATCCCGCTTTGCCACTCACTCCCCGGCGCGAGCCTCACGGTGAGCGTGGAGCCAGACCGGACCCTACCTGGCATCTACGTCCGTGCGGAGGCGCGCATTGCCGGCCAGACGGGCGTCGAGATGGAGGCGCTCACCGCAGTCAGCGTGGCGCTCCTCACGGTGTACGACATGACGAAGGCGCTGGACCGCCAGATGGTAATCGAGGGGGTTCGCCTTCTCCGCAAAGAGGGAGGGCGATCTGGAGTGTGGACCGCCGACGACTCCTGACCCATTTTTCCAGCAGATTTTTTTTCAATCCCCGAGGGAGTTAGCCGTGCGTACTGTTATTCAACACAAGTTCATGACCCTTCCAGGGCTTCTCATCGTCGTATCGGCCTGCAGTGGTGCCAGTATTCCGACGCCAACGCCCGCCATCGACCCGGTCGCCACGGCCGTGAGTACCATCACCCCCGAGGTTATCGTAGGACACATATCATTCCTGGCGAGCGACGAGCTCATGGGGCGCGACACACCGAGCCCGGGCCTTGAGCGCGCCGCAGAGTACATCGCCGAGGACTTCCGCTCTATTGGCCTGCAGCCAGGTGGAGACGAGGGGACATTCCTCCAGAGGTATCCCTACACTCGCACGGCCATGGTCCGGGAGCTCAGGGCAGTCAGCGTCACAGTGGAGAACGCTCCGGCGCGTGAGTTGGAGTTTGGTTCGGACTACTACATCATCCCCTCTCCGCAGGAGGCGCGGGACGTGCCGTTGGTATACGGTGGCCCCGCTGCAACGCCAAGACCTGGGATTTCAGGAGTGGCAGCCGGTGCCGTCGTCATGTTCGAGGTCGCCGGAAACCCCCTTCAGGGGACAGGTGAGGAGCTCGCCGGAGCCTTTCAGGCGGCGGGCCAGGCTGGCGCCGTAGGGATGGTCCTCATCCTGGACGAGACCAACACAACGGACAGCATCTCTGAGATGGCGGGCGGCCTCGCCGGTGCCGGATTCGCGACGCCGATCCCGATCGCTGGGGTAGCTGGAAGCCAGATCGCCGAGATTTTTGCCTCCTCCGGGATGGATCTGTCCGAGGCAAGGGCCGACGCTTCGGGTCAGGCCGTGGCTCTGGAGGGCGTGACCTTCACCCTGGCCGCGCCGATTGAGACCTCTGAGCATACGCCTCCCAACGTGGTGGGAATCCTCCCTGGTTCGGACCCCGCATTGCGCGATGAGTACATCGTCTTCTCGGCGCACTTCGATCACGTGGGAGTGGGGATGCCCGACGCCCAGGGTGACTCGATCTTCAATGGCGCGGACGACGACGCCTCGGGAACCTCCGTGATGATGAGCGTCGCGCGCGCCTTCGCGAGCATGAATCCAAAGCCCGCACGGTCCCTGGTTTTTCTCGCAGTCAGCGGCGAGGAGAAGGGCCTCCTGGGTTCTGAGTACTTTGCGGCGAACCCAACAGTCCCCATCGAGGGAATCATCGGGGACATCAACATGGATATGGTGGGCCGGAATGCCCCGGACACCGTGGTGGCCATCGGCCGTGAGTTCACGAATCTGGGCGCACTCACCGACCGCATCCTGAGCGACCGTCCAGAGCTGGGCCTCGTCGCCATTCAGGACCCCAAACCCGAGGAGCAGTCATTCTTCCGGAGCGACCATCTCAACTTCCTGAAGAAGGACATCCCGGCAATCTTCTTCACGACCGGGGACCATCCCGATTATCACAAAGCCTCTGATCATGTGGAATTGATCGATGGCGAGAAGATCACTCGGGTCGCCCGCCTGGTCTTCTACCTCGGTGAGGCTTTGGCGAGCGGCAGAGAAACGCCTGCCTGGCTCGAGGGAGGACTCGAGGAAGTCCAGGCTGCCATCGCTGCGTCCGGCGGCGGCTGAAGGCCTGCCCCTACCCTCCAGGCCACGCTTCCTGCGGTGACCAACACCTCGGGGCTCAGCCGCCCCGTCCCTCTCCGGGGCGGGGCGCGCGCGGGACGATTACCCACTGGCCAATCTGGAGGCGGCGTGGCTGAATGCGGGGGTTCGCGTCCTTCAACGCGGTGACGCCTACACCGTATCGACGAGCGATGTGTGAAAAGGTCTCCCCTGCTACAACGCGATGTTCCAGAAAGGTGATCCGCTCCTGCTCTGGAAGTCGGGCGTAGTTAGCTGCAAAAACCTCACCGGTACCGATCGGTACCCGCACGATCGTGGCCTGCCCCGCCGGAGTGAAACCCCTCAGCAACTGGGGATTCAGCGCCTCGATAAGGGTCTGCGGAACCTCCGCTACGCGGGCCATGACATCCACCGAGGTGGCGTCGGGGACAGCTACCTCTTCGAACCGGAACGGCTCCACCTCACCCGTCGAAAGACCATAGCGGCGCGGGTTCGACGCCAGCGTGAAGGCGGCGATAAGCTTCGGTACGAAGTCCCTGGTCTCTCGGGGCAACTGCGGCCGGAGGGCCACGTAGAGGCTGTCCGACCGCGCCACCAGAGGCGCATGGCGTCGCAGAATCCCCTCGATGCGAGCGGGGCCCGCATTGTAGGCAGCTAGCGTCACGAACCAGGAGTCGAACCGCTCGTGCAACTCCACCAGAAAGTCCAGAGCGAGCGGTGTAGCGCGCACCGGGTCCCGACGTTCATCAACGATGGATCCGACCGACAGCCCCATGCTCCGTGCAGTGGGAGCCATGAACTGCCACAGGCCTACCGCCCCCGCGCCACTCGAGGCACTCGGGAGGTATCCGCTCTCGATGATGGGAAGCGCGATGAGGGAGGGGGGAAGCCCTCGACTCAGCAGCTCAGGCTCCACAATGCCGCGAAATCGTTCCAGTCGCGTGAGGAAGATGTTGAACTCACCTGCCCCGGCTCCGGTCCAGAACTCGATCCATCGATCGACGCGAACCGCCATCTCGGCATTCCGCCCCCACCTGGAATCGAGGATGGGATCTCTAACGACAGGCGGCGGCGGCGGGAGTCTTCCAGCGGGCAACTCCATGGCTCCGAGCGGAGCTCCAGCCTCAAAGCGCGGTGACGGCAGACTCGGCGGACCCACCGGCAGGGTACCTCCGCACCCCCAGAGAGTGCTGGCGACGGCGACGGCACCAAAGACCCGGAGAGCGCTCAGCTAAGCACCCGATCGACCCCAACCAGCAGTCGGTCGACATTGGCATGTGTCGCTCCGGAGCCCATCAACCCGATTCGCCACAGCTTTCCCTTCCCCGGTCCGAGTCCGCCACCGACCTCGATGTCATGCTCTTCGAGAAGGCGCCGGCGCAGGGGGGCCTCCTCCAGCCCCTCGGGGAGGAGTACAGAGGTCAGCTGTGGGAGGCGATGTCCCTCCTCTGCGAAGAGCGCGAATCCCCGCTCAACGAGCTCCTCCTTCAGCCGATCCCCAACCTCCCGATGGCGCAGGTAGCGAGCCTCGAGCCCCTCGGCGGCGATCTCCTCGAGCCCCGCATACAACGCATAGACGCAATTGATCGGAGCGGTGTGATGGTACCTGCGTTCTGCGCCGAGATACCCCGCGATGAGCGAAACGTCGAGGTACCAGCTCTGGCACGGAGTGGACCTGTTCTGAATGCGGCTCAGTGCCTTCTCAGAGAAGGTCATCGGAGCCAGACCGGGCGGAACACCGAGGCATTTCTGGGTCCCAGAATAGGCGACGTCGATCCCAACCTCGTCGACCTCCACCGGAACTCCACCCAACGAGGTCACGGCATCGACCACGAAGAGCGTCTCGGTGTCCCTGAGAGCGCTCCCGACCTCCTCGAGGGGCTGCCAGACACCGGTCGAGGTCTCGGCATGAACCAGAGCGACGACGCGGGCTTCGGGGTGCTGGGCGTGGACCCTGAGAATTTCCTCGGGTGGAATGATCCGGCCCCACTCCGCTTCAACCGCGATCACCCCAGCCCCCATACGCCTCGCCATCTCAACGAGACGGGTTCCAAAAACGCCGTTCACCCCGATGATCACGGTATCGCCGCGCTCGACCACGTTGGCGAGAGCAGCCTCCATGCCTGCGGAGCCCGTCGCCGAGAGTGGGAACGTCATGCGATTCCCTGTCCCGAACACCGTGCGGAGCCCGTCTGAGACCCTATCCATGAGGTCGAGGAACTGGGGGTCCAGATGCCCGAGCGTCTCGTGCGCCATGGCGCGAAGTACATTCTCGGACACCGGCGAGGGTCCGGGCCCCAGGAGAAGTCGGTTCTTCAGGTCGGGGAGAGGCATCGGATTCAGGCTGGCCTGATCAAAGGTGGTAGTTGGGAGCTTCGCGCGTGATCGTCACATCGTGGGGGTGGGATTCCCGCAGACCGCCGGAGGTGATCCGCACGAACGATGCCTTCTGGCGCAGCTCCTCCAGGCTCCCCGCCCCACAGTACCCGAGGCCGCTTCGAATTCCTCCCACCAGCTGGAACACCGTGTCTGCCATGGGTCCCTTGTACGGCACTCGGGCCTCGATGCCCTCGGGAACGAGCTTGCTCTTTTCGTCTGCAGGGTCCTGGAAGTACCGATCTGCAGAACCCTCCTGCATCGCACCGAGCGAGCCCATCCCACGCACCGTCTTGAACCGTCGCCCCTCCATCAGGAAGCTCTCGCCGGGAGACTCTTCGGTGCCGGCGAACATCGAGCCCATCATCACCGACGAGGCCCCCGCTGCCAACGCTTTCATGATGTCCCCCGAATAACGGATGCCACCATCCGCAATCACGGGGACCCCCGCGTCCACACCGTCCACAGCATCCATCACCGCCGTGAGCTGAGGTAGCCCGACACCGGTGACCACGCGGGTCGTGCAGATCGAGCCGGGGCCAACCCCCACCTTGATCGCGTCGGCGCCCCGCTCGACAAGCGCCCTGGCCGCCTCAGCGGTACCCACATTCCCGGCGATCAACTCAACGTCGGGAAAGGCCTTCTTGGTGTTGGCCACGGCGCGGAGCACCGCCTCGGAGTGCCCATGAGCCGTATCGATGACGAGCACGTCGACATCCGCCTCGATAAGCGCGCGGGCTCTATCGAGATCCACCGCACTCGCTCCGATCGCCGCACCGGCGCGCAACCGCCCATGTTCGTCCTTGCACGCTCCGGGATACCGTCGACGCTTGAAGATGTCCTTTACCGTGATCAGTCCTTTGAGGCGCCCATCCGCGTCCACCACGGGGAGCTTCTCGATCCGATGGCGATGCAGTACCTGCTCCGCCTCGTCGAGCGTGGTGCCCACCGGAGCAGTAATCAGTTCCTCAGAGGTCATGACGTCTCGGATGGAACAGTTGAGATCCGCCTCGAACTGCATGTCGCGGTTCGTAATGATTCCAACCAGGCGCCCATCATCTTCGACGATGGGTACGCCGCTGATGGAGAACTCCGCCATCAGGTCGTGAGCATCCCGGAGCGTCTTCGACGGCGACAGGGTTATCGGATCCAGGATCATGCCACTCTCGGATCGTTTCACCCGGTCCACCTCCTGAGCCTGCCGCTCGATGGACATGTTCTTGTGGATCATCCCGATGCCGCCCTCACGCGCAATCGCGATGGCCATCTGGGACTCGGTCACGGTGTCCATCGCGGCGGTAAGGATCGGAATGTTCAACTCGATACGGCGCGTGAGAAGCGTCCGCACGGACACGTCTTTGGGATGGACCGTGGAGTGGCCCGGAACAAGAAGCACGTCATCAAAGGTGAGCGCCTCCTTGATGATTACGGCGTGTCGCCGACTCTCGGCCATGACTCCCCCAGGACCCTAAAGAAAGGCGCCCAACCGCTGCGCAGCTCGGTCGTGTGAGCTCGGCGAATGGGCGCGTATCGTTGTACCATAGGAAATCTTATCGGGCTGCAACGGGGGGGTCAAGGTGCCGCCCGCCCTATCATTTGGGGCCGTCCACACCGTCCTCTCCCCTACTCGTCGGGCTCTCTTCATCGGCCGGGGGAGTTCCCGCTTTCCTGGCCTCCGTCCTGGAGTCCCCCGATTCGGGTTGATCCTCGCCGGCGCCAGTGATCTCCTCCATGAGCTGCTTGCCCGCGTTGGAAACGCGCGCGAGCACTTTGTCCGCCGCCGATATGATCTGGAATGCCTCGCGGAGCGTAGCTGGGCTCATGGCCTTCTTGCGGAGCTTGTCCTCAACCCCCTCAGCAAAGCGTTGCAGTCCACTCGCCTCCCTGGTGAGGTCCATCGCGTATTTGGATTCGAGAAACTCGATGTAGTCGAGCACCTGATAGACCTGATCCTCAGGAAGGCTCTCGATCTTCCTCATCAGCCGCTGACGGAGAACGTCGTGCATTGGATATTCGCCTCGGATTGCCCGTGATTGTTCCCGTGGAAGGTACGTTCCTACTCTCGCTTACGCGAAGCCAGTCTTCCCGGATTCACCCAGCAGGCTCACCCTTTGCCCACCAGCCAGAAACTCGTATCCTGTCTCCCGGAAGCCCCAATCACTCTGCACCGTGACCCTTCATGGCGTTTCTCCCCAATCGAGTCGTCTCCGTCTCTCCCCAGGCGGAGGCGTTGTACGCGGATTGGCTCGCCGACATCGAGAACCGCCTCGCCGATCCCGGGTGCGACCGATACGCACTCTGCGAACAGGTTCTCACCGAGATCTACTATCCCCAGCTTGTCGGGGTAGACCCGTCCACCCTCCCCAAGGCGGCCCAGGTCGCGCTCCTCCAGATGGATGCGCGAAACGTCACCCGGGAGCCCGAGTACTACGCAGAAACCGACCTCGAAAAGTACGACAAGGTCAAACCTCTCCTCTGGATGTGGGAGATGTTCGACAATTCACCGCTCGGTGAAAACGTACACGTGGGCGTGAAGTTCAGGAGGATGCTCGCAAAGAAGATCTTCCGGAAGTGTGGAAAGAACTTCAAGGCGTTCCATCATGTAAAGCTCACATTCGGATACAACATGGAGGTGGGGGACGGCGTCGTCGTCCACCGCCACGTTCTCCTCGATGACCGGGGTGGAATCCAGCTTGGGGACGGCGCGTCGGTCTCGGACTTTGCCAACATCTACTCCCACTCGCACGACATCGTGGAGGGCCGCGATGTAGAGACGCCGGTGACTGTGATCGGTCCCGGCGTGCGCATCACCTACCACGCCACGGTGATGTCTGGAGTGCACGTCGCAGAGAACACGATGCTAGGGTCATTCGGTGTGGCCACTCGAGACACTGAGCCCAACGCAGTTTACGTCGGGATCCCCGCCAAGAAGGTGAGGGATAAGCCGGCGCGAGAGCCGCGGGAGACCACCCGCGACCCAATCGCCGAAGAGGGGTAGGGCCCGCCGGGCCTGATCAGCCCTCCTCTTCTTCGTACTGATCCTGAAGGCTGGCCACCACCGCCGGATCGGCCAGCGTCGTGGTATCACCGAGCGTCTTCCCCTCGGCGATATCGCGCAGCAGCCGCCTCATGATCTTCCCCGACCGGGTCTTGGGAAGATCTGCGGTAAAGATCACCACCTCTGGCTTTGCAATCGCACCGATTTTCTCACCCACATGCAGCCTGAGCTCCTCGCTCAACCCAGGAGTCTGGTCGATTCCATCCTTGAGGGTGACGAAGGCTGCGATCGACTCGCCCTTCACGTCGTGGGCCTTCCCCACCACCGCCGCCTCAGCCACCGCTTCATGGTCGACGAGCGCGCTCTCCACCTCCATCGTACCGATCCGGTGCCCAGCCACATTGAGCACGTCGTCCACCCGACCGAGAATCCAGAGGTTGCCATCCTCGTCGATCTTGGCACCATCTCCGGGGAAGTAGATTCCATCCCACTTGGACCAATACGTTTCCCTGTAACGCTCGTCGTCCCCATAGATGGTCCGGATCATTGCAGGCCAGGGCTGCGTGATCGCCAGGTATCCGGCCGTTACCTCTTCTCCCCCCTCGTTCAGCAGGGTGGCCTGAATTCCGGGGAACGGCCGCGTACAACTTCCCGGCGTGGTCAGGGTGAGCGCGGGAAGTGGCGTGATCATGATCGCGCCGGTTTCGGTCTGCCACCACGTATCGACGATAGGGCACCGCTCCTGGCCGATCCGCTCGTGATACCACATCCACGCCTCGGGATTGATCGGCTCACCCACGGTGCCGAGTAGCCGGAGCTTGGTGAGGTCGTACCGGGCCGGCCACTCGTCGCCCCACTTCATAAAGGCCCGAATAGCCGTAGGGGCCGTGTAGAAGATGGTGACGCCGTACTTCTCGCACAGATTCCAGAATCGCCCACGGTCTGGAAAGTTGGGCGCACCCTCGTACATCAACACGGTGGCGCCATTCGCCAACGGTCCATACACGATATAGCTGTGTCCGGTCACCCATCCGACGTCTGCCGTGCACCAGTAGACGTCGTCCTCCCGCAGATCGAAGACGGACTGCGTCGTCGCATACACCTGGGTGAGATATCCGCCGGTCGTGTGGACTACGCCCTTGGGCTTCCCCGTGGTTCCTGAAGTGTAGAGGATGTAGAGAAGGTCCTCGGCATCCATCACCTCGGGTTCACATACCGCCGAGGCCTCGGCGGCCATCAGCTCGTGGTACCAGTGATCCCGGCCGGGCTGCCAATCCCCAGGAGCGTCGACCCCCTCACCGCGTGCCACGACCACAACTGCGTCGATGCTCGGGCACGAGGCAACGGCTCGATCCGCATTCGCCTTGAGCGGCACCACGTCCCCGCGACGGAATCCCCCATCCGCGGTGATGAGTACGCTCGCCTCCGCGTCGTTGATGCGGTCCGCAAGCGAGTCGGGGCTGAACCCCCCGAATACCACGGAGTGGGGAGCACCGAGGCGGGCACACGCCAACATCGCGATCGCCGCCTCTGGAATCATCGGGAGGTAGATCGCGACTCTGTCGCCCTTCTCCACACCGAGGCCCTTGAGGACGTTCGCAAACCGACAGACCTCCCGGTGCAGGTCCCAATACGTGTAGGTGCGAGTGTCGCCGGGCTCACCCTCCCAGATGAGAGCCGCCTTGTTTCTGCGGGGCCCCGCAAGGTGCCTGTCCAGGCAGTTCTGGGCCACGTTGAGCTTGCCGCCAACAAACCACTTGGCGTGCGGGGGCGTCCACTCCAGGACCGTATGCCATTTCTCGAACCAGTCGAGCTTCTCAGCCCATCCGGCCCAATACGCCTCCATGTCGTCCATCGCGCATTGGTAGACCCCCGGGTCCGTGATAACCGCACCATCGGCGAAGTCGGGGGGTGGGGGAAAGCGTCGATCTTCCGTCAGGAGTGCGTCGAGGGTTTGACCGTCTCCAGTCATGGGTCCTCCCGTTCAGGGTCGGATGAAGTGCTCGCGGGCCTTCCAATGGCTCATTTTGGGCTTTCTCAGCCGTCTTCCACAAGGAAAGTCATCGTTCGGCAACTCCTGGCGCAACCAACGGGGGGGGCACAGCAATGCGTGAAACCGTCTTCGTGGGTCATCTGTACAAAGTATCGTGACTCGCCACCAACGCCCTCGGCTCAGGTTGAAACCAAGGACACCATCGTGGGTAGTCATTGGCGATCATCGATCGGCATTCCCCGTGGTCGCGTACGGGCCCGGGGTGCAGCGCCGGTCGAACGTTCATGAGAGTCTACGGGAAGACGGCACATGCCCAGACGGGAAGACAGCGACAAACAGACGCTTCGCAGGGCTCTCGAAGCCAACGGTCAGAGGTATACCGAACAGCGCGCTGCGGTATTCAAGTTCCTCGCCAATGTCGAGTCGCACCCCACCGCGGATGAGGTATTTCTCCACGTCCGCGGCAATCTTCCTGGCATTTCGCTCGCAACCGTATACAAGAGCCTTGAGACACTCGTCGGTTGTGGCCTCGCCACCAAGCTCAGTCACTCCGACGGGTGTGCCCGATACGATGGGCGAACCGATCCCCATCACCACCTTCGATGCCTCGCCTGTGGGTGTGTGACGGACATCCCGGGAAGCTTGGCCCCCGAGGCGGTAGCCGGGCTCAAGCAGGAGTTGGATTCATTCCATGTCGTCGGGTACACCCTCGAGCTTACAGGATTCTGTTCAAGCTGTGCGCCGGGCCGAGTTGTTGGGACCGCGTGAGCCTCACGCGCCCAGTTTGAAGCACCCCCCTCCGGACTTTCGGGGACCCTTTTCTACCGACCTCGAAGCGAGGGACACCTTTGCGGGCTCAACTGGCCCCGTCAGGGTACGCCCTGCGGCGGTGGCCACCCCCCTGGACGACGACGACGTCTCCACTCTTACCGCCTGGGCTGCTGAAGAGCGCGTTCCGATCACGCCCCGAGGGGCCGGTACCGGCATGCCGGGCGGGAACGTCGGTCCAGGAGTCCTTGTCGACCTCTCCACCCACTTCGCCGAAGTCGGCAAGATCGACCCCGACGAGGGCACATGTTGGGTCGGGGTCGGGGCAATCGCGGGGGTGGTGGAGCTGCACTGCGCCGACTCCGGGCTCTCCTTCCCCCCCCTCCCCGCCTCCGCGGACCGGTGCTCGATCGGTGGGATGATCGCCAACAACGCTGCCGGAGCCCGCAGCTTCAGGTACGGTTCCACTCGACAGTGGATCGAGGCCCTCGACGTGGTGCTTCCGAACGGGGACAGGGTGCGGCTGGACCGCACGAGCACCGACGCCGTCCCGTTTCGACAGCTCCACCAGGAATTAACCCAGGCCGAGCTCCCGCTTGGCGAATGGCCGGCGGTCCGGAAGAACTCCTCCGGATACGCACTCGACGCGTTCATGCCGAGCGGAGACCCCGTGGCGCTTGTCCTTGGGAGTGAGGGCACGCTGGCCACCGTCACCCGAGCGAAGCTCCGCCTGTGCCCCCGCCCATCGGGATACGGGGTGGCGGCCATCCGAGTGGATGACCTTGATCAGCTCCCCCTCGTCGTCGACGCAGCCCGCGAAGCCGGGGCTTCGGCCTGCGAGTTCCTTGCCCGACGCTTCCTCGAGATCGCCCGACTCGCCGAAGACGGTGTCCTGGGCGCGATAGCCGGCGGTGAGGCGCTCGTTCTGATCGAGGTCGATGGGAATCCAGAACAGCTGGCTCACTCCCTCCGCGCGCTGGAGGTCTTCGCGCACGAGACGGGCTCCGCGTTCACCTCTGCCATCGACCCGACTGAGGCGCAAGCGCTCTGGGACCTTCGGCGCGCCGCAAGCCCCATCATCGCCGCCGCAGCAGGTGAAGGGCTACGCTCGATCCAGTTCATCGAAGACACCGTAGTGCCGG
Organism: Gemmatimonadota bacterium; assembly: GCA_036679625.1. Lineage (GTDB taxonomy): Bacteria > Gemmatimonadota > Gemmatimonadetes > Longimicrobiales > Gaopeijiaceae > JAZDDA01. Next base: position 51,564 of record JAZDDA010000228.1, read on the forward strand.
TAGCGGCGCTGGCGACCTACCTCCGACGGCTCGCCGACATCCTGGCCGAGGAAAACACCGATGCCGTCATGTTCGGGCACGCTGGCGACGGCAATGTCCATGTGAACCCGCTGATCGACGTCACACGGTCGGATTGGAGGCTCCGGATTCGGCGGATCCTGGACCAGACCGCCGACCTCGTCGCCGGCCTTGGGGGAACATTGAGCGGAGAACACGGAGACGGACGAATCCGTGCTCCCTACCTGAAACGCATCTGGGGCCCCACCTTCACCGGCGCCTTCGAAACCGTGAAGCGGAGGCTCGACCCGTTGGGGATCATGAATCCAGGTGTCATCATCCCTACGCCGGGGCAGGATCCGCTCGATGGTATCAGGAGAAGCTGAGTGCTCCACCCCCGCACAAAAAATTCATGAAGGCCCTTAAGGCCTGGTGGTGGCTCCTCCCATTCGGGGTCGCCGGCATTGTGTGGTGGATATTCGGGCCCACCCCACCCCAGGACGCCGGAGCCGAGGGAATCCGAGCCGAGACCCCGCTGGCAGCCGTCGCGTCATCCCGACCCATCCCGGTGCTGCGGGCGCCCGACAGAATCCGCCTCCTCAAGCGCGACCTTCAGGCCCTCATCCCCCGATGGCGCTCGGCGGAGTGGGGGATTCTGGTGACGTCCCTCGACTACGGCGACACCCTCTTCGCCCACAATGCCCAGGCCCTCCTGACACCTGCGTCGAACGTGAAGCTGATCACTACCGTCGCCGCGCTTCACTTCCTGGGTCCTGACTTCCGGTATGAGACCTTCCTGCTCCGCGACGGTCCCATCCAGGACGGCCACCTTCGCGGCAACGTCGTGTTGTACGGTACGGGAGATCCAGGGATTGGAGATCGGTTCTTCAGGAGCGAAACGGAGGTATTCGAGGCGTTCGCCGACGCGCTGATCGAGGAAGGCGTCACCGTAATCGAGGGAGATGTCATTGGCGACGGCAGCTTCTTTTCTGGTCCTGACCTCGCGCCAGGATGGGATCCACTCGATCTGAACGACTGGTTTGCGGCGCCCGTGTCGGGGCTCGGGTACAACGAGAATATCCTTACCCTTCGCGTTGCCCCCGCCGCCGCGATCGGTGTGCCCCCTACCGTCGAGACCTTCCCCGATCTGCCCCTGTTGACCTTCAACAACCATGCGGAGACGGTAGCTGGACGGCCTCGGCCATTCCTGTGGATAGACCGTGAAACACCCTCTTCGGCCATCCGTGTGGAGGGAGAGATGCAGTCCGGTGGCCGGGATGCATGGCGCGAAATGACGATCCCGGACGGTCCTCTCTACGCGGCATCCGCTCTGGCCGAGGTCATCACAGCACGGGGAATCCGCGTGGTGGGCGCTCCACGCTCAATCCGCGAGACCGTGGAGGGGTCAGCGGTTACGAGGAAGATGGCGTGGAGCTCTCCCGACCAACGGGTCGAAATCATCTCCGTGCACACCTCGCCCCCACTTCTCGAGTATCTCAACGTCGTGAACCGACTGAGTCATAACTTCTATGCGGAGTCGATCCTCAAGACGATCGGGCGGGTGGCGAATGGGGACGGGTCGTTCACAGGAGGCGCGGCCGCGGTCAGAGACTTCCTCGCAACCGAGGTGGGCATCTCGCCAGCCCAGCTCCGACCCGTGGACGGGTCGGGCCTGGCCGAAGGCAACGGGGCGTCCGCAGCCGGGTTCGTTCAGCTGCTCGCCTACGCCGCAGGAACCTCGACCTGGGAGCAGTTCTGGTCTGCGCTTCCCGAAGCGGGAAGGCGGTCGGGGCTAAATCGGATGTACCGGACCCCAGCAGCGCGAAATCTACGGGCCAAGACGGGCACCATCGAAGGCGTATCGGCTCTTTCGGGAATGGTAAGATCCGCTACGGGAGAGCGGCTTCTCTTCAGCATACTCTCCAACGGGGTCGGTTCGACCTCAGCTGCGAAGGGAGTTGAGAATCGGATCGGCGCCCGCCTCGCTGCCTTCGACCGTCCCTTTACGCCACCCCCAGACGGGGCAGACTCCACCACCACTGCACCGGCAGGGTGAGCGAAGGCCTCACAGTCTCTCTACCCACTGCGAGCAAGCGTGCGGCGTAAAGACTGGTGTCGTGCGCTCTGCAATCACCCAAGCATGCGATTACCCAAGCAAAGGATCGGTCAGCCGCGCCTGGTCGGAAGAACTTCCAGATTCGAGCCGCCCACGAAGGAGCACCTCGGGGAACTCGTAAATGATGATCCCGTCGTCCGTGATGTCAGAGCGAACCCGGAATCCGTCGTCCATGGTTTCGAGCACCTTCTCGGCTCCGGGCAACGAGAGGTTCATCGACGCCGCCACCTCGGTCACGGTCAGCATTCCGCCCTTATCGGTAGCCAGGAGGAGGACTCGCCTCTGCAGTCGCTGCATAAGGGCTCGGCGGCGGTCCTGCATAGCCTTGAATCCCCACCAGAAGGTCCCCGTCGCTCCGGCGCCCATCACGCTTCCCACCGCCACCGCCGCGAACTCGAACTGGACGAAGCCCACGGAGATCAGCAGCGCCGCCACGAACGCCATACCGACTCCGATTACGCGCCGGCCCATCCCGCGCCGGGGAAGTGCCTCATCGGAGCCGTAGAACCCGCTCGTGGGCACCATTCCAGTGGCAGCAGCCCCGGGCAGAGCCGCAGGGGGTGCTGAAGCCTCGATGCGGGCTTTCTCCCAACCCAATCCGCACTGGGCGCATATGCGATGTTTTCGGCGCGCCAGCCAGTAGGCGAATCCACCGATGCCGTACGTAAAGAGGCTGACGCCAACGAGCAGACCCACGTGTCCAGGTCGCTTGAAGTACTCGATACCCTCACCCATGTACCCACAACGTGGGCAACTCCTGACGGCAAGGGTGGGACGCACGACGGATCGCGCCACAGCGGCACCACAGGTCGGGCACGCCGTTTCGTGACTTCTCAGATGTTCGCCGCAGGTGGAACAGCGCATAACTCTCGCTGGATAGAAGGCCTGTCCTGGTAGACACTCGGTACTACGAGTTCGTTCCGCTCAAGATTCAGAAGGAATTATACCCGACTCGGGCTGAGGGTGCACTAGGATATCCTGATGATTCTCAGGCGGAACCCTGCGGTGGGATCGAGCGGCCCACCGTCCTGCGCCGAAATCGTGAGAGCTACGCCACCAGGATCGGTCGACTGGAGGCGGAAATAGGCACTCGCAGCCGAAAGAACCCGCCCATCCCGCAGAAAGTCGCCCTCGGTGACGGCGTCTACGAGAAGCGGGTAGTCCGAATCACCCTCACCACCGAGGACAGCCAGAAGATTGATGCCAGAAAAATTCAGCTCGTCGTTCGTCACGAGGCCATTCAGCTCGACCTCCAACTCAATCGCCAGCGCAGCGCTCCAATCGGAGAAAGCCGACTCCCACGAGAGTCCGGTGGCGGCCGTCACATTCGCGATGCCTGTGGCGGTACTCTGCGTAAGCCCGGTGAGTAGTTGATCGCCCCCAGACCTGTCCCGCAGATATCGCAGGAAGAGCCACCCCGCACCGCGCTCCTCGAGCGTCCCCTGCCCTGCACTCACGATCAGACTCACCTCGGCCGGATCGGGGAGAAACACCTGCGCCCGACGATAATTCCCAGATTGAAAGAGCGCGGCAGCCGGCAAGTCCCCACGCGCCGCCATCACCTCCCCGGTGACATCCTCGGCCATCTGAGCCAAGGCCTCTGACAACCAAAGCGCGTCCGTACGTTCGGCGCCCAACCGCAACACGCGTTGGTTGAAGTGGATCATGTGCTGGAGCTCGTGTGCGAGGATCGCGGGAAGCTCATCCCGTATCACCTCGAGAGGGCGGGGATCGCTCCACACGCCGTCGGGATCAGGCACGAGCACGAAGAAAATCTCGCCACCGTTCGAGTTCTCCAGCTCAGGCCGCAGGTCGAGTCCGAAGAAGAAGCCCCCGATAAATCCAGGAGACCCCCTCGGAGTGAGGCGGTTTACCGCAGGAGTCAGGAGTACCACGATTCGCTCATTCGCGTCCAGATCGGAGACCTCCCCAAATACCGAGACATCCGTGGGGTGAATCGGATCGTCGAACAACGCGGCCAGCGTCTTGATCTCCCCCGACGGCATGCTCCCAGCGGCCTCCACGTCCTCGAAGAAGGCCGCCTCGTCAGAGACGAACCGCACAGTGGCCGTGACCTCAGCCAGGCTCTGATCGGGGGTAAGCACATGAAAGGTTCGCTGGTCTCCAACCTCCGGTACCCGGGACACCGTGATTTCTGGGACCACACGGACCCTCTCGGCGGGGGGCAGCGCCGCCTCGAGCCGGCGAAGGTGCGCATCCCACGAGCCCTGAACATCCACTGGAGAACGTGTACGGGAGGGAGATGCCGGAGGTGCGAAATCCACTCCCTCCTCCTCGACGAGCGGCAGCCCCACCCCCGTCAGTCCCCGTAGACGGTACGGGTGCACCCCACCACCCACGGTTCCGGTGGCCTGCACGACAACCAGGTACTCACTCGCCTCCCCGGAGGCCAGTCGCAAGCAGGAGAGCGCCTCAGGATCTTCCAGCACCGCATCCTCCCCCGGTGCCAGGGCAAGTGCCTGAGCGGCCTCGCTTACATCCATGGGGAGCGACGCCCCCCCCTCCCCAACCAACCAGACGCTGACCTCCACGCTCCGCGTCGGAAGACACTCAGGAACACGAACCGTGAGAGACGTAGAGGTGCTCGCCAGCACCTCTCCCCGCATCCCCGAGAACAGGACGACGTTATGCCTTGCGATCGGACTGAAGTTCATGCCCCCAAGCGCGATCGTGTCTCCCGCCCCAACGATCCCGCTGGGAACCTGGTCGAGCACGGGGGGAAGCACAGAGAAAGCCTGAAACTCCACTCCGGGAGCAGTGTCGTCCTCTACCTCCGCGAAGACCCGTGACTCACCGATACCACCCCCCATCGTCAACTCGGTGGTGGCTGTGCCCGACGCATCCGTTACCACCCTGACTGGGTTGAGTGTCCCGCCCGGACCGGAGGTTATCGAAAACACCACGGTCACATTGGGCACCGGGAGCCCGCTGGTCCTTCTCCGCACACCAACCGTGAGCGGCTCCGGCAGGGATCGCCCCGCAGGCGCGAACTGCCCGTCGCCACTTATCAGGACGAGCTCGAGCTCTGACGGGGGGACGATCATCGGATCGCCGTCTCCACCGCAACTGAGTGTGAAGAAGAGAACGAGCGGCAGCGGCAGGTACCGTCGGATGGTCACCGCCGGATCAACTCCAGAAGATCGAGGATGGGGCTGCCTGTAAGCGAGGCGGCCCCCGTGCGAATTCGTCCGGTAACCCGGATCGTCTCGAGAGGCGACAATCCAGAGAGCTCGGCCTTTCGCTCAGGAGGGATCGCCACGTACACGAAGATCTCCTGTCCATCCACAGACCGCATCAGGAGGAAGGGCTCCCCTTCGTAGAAGTCCGTCCTTACCGATTCAGCGGATTCGATGGAGATGAACTGAAGCTCCCACTGCACCACGCGGCCTGAGTATTCTCCATCCACGGTGACCACGGTCTCCGGCGTCAGCCCGGTCTCGACCGCGTCCTCACCGAATCCCTCATCGGCCTCGGGAAGCCAGGTCCAACCCTCGACCTGCACCCGGGCCCAATTGCCCTCTCGGGCCAGCATTCTGACCTCGGACCCGGGGAACGCATGTGCCAGAGTGTCTCCATCAGGAGCCGTAAGGATGGTTGCCCCTGAAGGGCCGGTGCTTCGCCAAACGGCAGTCCCAGCATTTGCGCTCGGCTCGACCGGTGAATCGGCGAGTTCGACGGAGCTCGCCCAGATCCATACCACGCGCCGTACGAAGATCCACCCGGTCGTCCGGTCTACCTCCTCGAGGAGCGTCCCCTCCTCAAGCGAACCGACGATGTCCCCAGAGGGGGCGGTGCGAAGGTTTTCTCCGTCAGGAGCAGAGACCACGAGCGAAAAGCCTTGGCGGTTGACTGTCTGGAGAGACCGGTCCCATACCCAACCCTCGAGGGTAAACTGGATCCAGTCCCCGCGTGCCTCGGTCGACGCAAGCTCGAAGCCAGCCTCTAGCCTTCCAAGCAGCACGCCATTGGGTGTCGCGCGAATATTCTCTGTAGCGCCTACAACACCTGCCTGCCCGAGCGCCGGGATCGGTCCCACTGCCATGATGCAGATGAGACCCAAGAACAACGAATCCTTCATCGGCTGCAACGATCACCTGTCTCCTGAGGTTACACACCCGTTGCCGCCGGGTGAACGAAGCGCGCTCCCAGGGATGACCGCGCTGATCCTTGGAAAGTGCAAGGATCCAGTCTACCTCGTCAATCGCTGTTGTAGCCTCGAGCCGACGGCACTAGAGTAGTGTGCCTTAATCCTCTTCTTCCACAAGTAGCGGGAATGCACCGACTTTCGAAGTGTTCCAACATCCTCGCGGTAGCGGGGCTCGTTGCTGGACTCGGTCTCCAGCCCCAGGGCGCCTCTGCCCAGACGATCTCCTCCCCCTACAGGTTCATCGAGAGGGGCAGGGAGGTCAGCGTCTACGGTGGATTCGTGAGCACGAGTGGAGGGGGGCTCCGCATTGGTCCTAATTCCGGCAACCTCATCGGGGGACGGTTCGGGGTGAACATGGGGAGTGCTCTGGCTTTCGAGGTCAACTCGTACCTCTTCAGCGGAGAGCGGGACGTGAAGGATCCCCGCCGGACCGAGGAACTGCAGGTGGTGGGAAATTCTGACATCAACATCGCGGGAGTAGACGCTCAATTCCGCATCAACCTGACCGGGCAGCGGTCATGGCACAGCCTGCAACCATTCATCATGCTGGGGGCTGGGATGGCGTGGACCACCAGCGACGATCGGACCGTCGAAACCGCCGCTGACGTACCGATGGAAGATTGGTTCCAGTTCGGCACCAAATTTTCGCCCGTGTTCGGGACTGGTGCCACCCTGCATGCGAGTGAGAAGTGGATCTTTCGTCTCGACGCAACCATGCGGCTCTGGAAGGTCGACACGCCATCAGGGTTCCCCCCGAGCGATACGATCGGCGACAGTGAGTGGGTGGGGAATAAGTTGCTCACGTTGAGCACCGGGTTTCGTTTCTAGCCAGCCAGGGCTGCATTCAACCACGATGACCAAGTTCGAGGACCGCGCAGCGGATTGGCTCTCAATCGCGGAGGCCCTCGAACGCATTCTCGCCCGCGCCACGCCCCTCTCCACCGAGCCTGTCCCGCTAGATGAGGCGATGGGCCGAGCGCTTGCTGAAGACATCCTCGCCCGTTACGAGCTCCCGCCGTGGGACAATTCGGGGATGGACGGTTACGCAGTCCGAGCTCAAGACGTACGTGGTGCGACCCCCGAGAGCAGTGTGCACCTTCGGGTGACCGGGGCGGTCGCGGCGGGTGGAGCTTCCTCGCCGGACGTAAATGAGGGCGAAGCGGTCCGGATCATGACCGGGGCCCCGGTTCCGAACGGCGCTGACTCCGTGATTCGGGTCGAGGACACGGATCGCGAATCGGGGGAGAACGATGTCGTCAGGATTTTCGGGGATCGCGACGCTGGTCGGAACATCCGCCCACGGGGCCAGGATATGCAGCGCGGTGCCATCGTCGTGCCACGCGGCCGGGCCGTGGGACCGGGACAGGTTGCGGCCATCACCGCGGCGGGCTCTGTCGACGTGGAGGTATACCGCAGGCCCTCCATCGCGCTTCTACCCAACGGCGACGAGCTTGTCGAGTTGACCGAGATCGAGGCGCTGGAGCAGCGCCGGGCCATCCCGGAATCGAATAGCATTGGGCTCGCTGCCGCGATCACGCACGCGGGTGGAAACGCCGTGCGCCTCGATATCGCGCGGGACACTCCAGCCTCACTCCGCGAAGGAATTGCGCAGGCCGGGCGTTGTGACGCCCTCGTGACGCTCGGGGGCGCATCCATGGGTGAAGGCGACCTCGTCAAGCGCGTGCTACACGAGTTGGATTTCGAGCTGGACTTCTGGCGGGTCAGGGTGCGTCCAGGAAGCCCCATCTCCTTCGGGCACCTCCCCCTCGCCGACGGACGCCTCCTCCCCGTGTTCGGGCTCCCGGGCAATCCTGCCTCAGCGTATGTCACCTTCCAGATTTTCGTACGTCCCTACCTGCTTCGATTGGCCGGTCACGAACGAATCCACCGAATGACGGTAGCGGCCCTCGCAGGCGAGGACTTCGCCACCACGTCGGGGCTGACGCACTTCCTGCGGGTGGTCTTCCGGGTGGGTGAGAAGTTTGGACACCCCCCCCGAGTCCATCTCGCAGGATTGCAGAATTCAGGACTCGTTCAGGGCCTCGGAGAAGCCGAGGGGCTCGCCGTGGTCCCCGAGGGGATCGAGACCATCGCCGAGGGGCAGCCCCTGGATGTGATCCTGCTCGCCGACACGCCGGGGACGGCGCCGACCCCCTGGTGCTTATGACCCGGACGAGTGGAACCCGACTCGGCTGGGTCGTCGTCGCATTCGCGGTCGTCTCCATAACCGGCTGTGCGATCCCCCGATGGCCGGTTGAGGGCCGTCTGACCTCTGCCTATGGACTTCGTTTTCGCGGCGCGAGTCCCGATATCCACCGTGGCGTGGACATTTCTGTGCCTGAGGGTACACCGGTGAAGGCCATGAAGGACGGCCGCGTCCGCTTCACCGGCGTCATGGACGGATTCGGCAAGGTGATCTGGCTGGAGCACGGTGGGGATGTTCTCACCGTCTATGCCCACCTCTCTCGCGTCCTGGTGTCGGAGGGCGAACGCGTGCGTGGAGAGCAGGTCATCGCCGAAAGCGGCAGCACCGGCAACGTCACCGCCCCACATCTCCACTTCGAGGTGTGGCGCAACGGGCGAGAGGTCGACCCGGTTCAGATGTTGGGCGGGCCGCCGCCCGGGAATTAGACGGCGGGCAATTATGCGCCCGACGACGGTGCACTAGGCGCCGGCCTTCAGCGTCCGGATTTCCTCAGCCAGGCGAGGCAGGACCTCGAGGGCATCCCCCACGATCCCGTAATCGGCAACCCCGAAGATGGGCGCGTCAGGATCCTTGTTGATCGCGACGATAGTCCCCGAAGTGCGCATTCCCGCGAGGTGCTGAATCGCGCCAGAGATCCCAACCGCAAAGTACAGCTTGGGAGCGACCGTCTTGCCCGTCTGACCGACCTGCTCACCGTGAGACCGCCATCCCGCATCCACCACCGCACGCGAGGCGCCTAAAGCGGCTTCGGTCCCCAATGCGTCGCGAAGATCTTCGAGCAACCCCCAGTTTTCTGGATCCTTGAGCCCGCGTCCACCCGAAACGACCACCGATGCCTCAGCCACATCGATGCTTCCGCCCGCTGCCGCCCTGAATTCGATGACCCTGGTCTGGATCGCGCCCTCTCCCAGCGTCGGAGTGAAGGCCTCGACCGCTCCTGCAGCGGCCCGGTCCTCGGCAATGAACACATTCGGACGGATCGAAACCACCACCGGGCTGGCCGCGATGGAAACCGTCGCGAACGCCTTCCCAGCATAGACAGGCCGTGTAATGCGAATCGCGCCATCGACGGCCTCGAGCGCCGTCACGTCAGACGCAAGGGGAACATCGAGGAGCGCGGCGACGCGCGGTGCGAGGTCCTTCCCCTGAGCCGTAGCAGAGAACACGACGGCCTCGTACGAGCCCGAGCGCACAAGCTCGGCGACGACCTCCGCATAGGCTTCGGGGATGTACTCACCAAGCCCGTCGTGCTCGGCAACCCTCACCGTCTCGGCGCCGACGGCTCCCAGGCTCCCTGCGGAACCGGAGATGCCCGGGGCCCCGATCATGAGTGCGTGAGCATTCCCTCCGAGCTTTGCGGCAATTCGAGCAGCGGTACCGACGGCCTCACGTGCGGTCCCCCGGAGCTGCCCGGATCTCTGTTCTGCAAAGGCGAGAATGTCGCCCATGGGTGTCTCCAATCTATGTGAAACGAAGTCTCTTCAAGCGCTGACAGGCATCGCGACCCCTCAGAGGACGCCGGCCTCTTCCCTGAGGATGCGGACCAATTCGGGCACTGCGTCCACGCCCTCTCCAACAATCCGACCAGCGGTGCGCTCCGGTGGGAGGGCAAGCTGCTCGACGTTGAGTCGAATGTCCTGCGGAGTCGCCTCAACCTCTTCGAGTGGCTTCCGCTTGGCAGCCATGATCCCCTTCAACGAGGCGTAACGCGGCTCGAATTCTCCCTTGGTGATGCTGATCACCGCCGGAAGCGGCAGCTCCACAACCTCAGTACCACCCTCAACCTCCCGGTGACACTCGACGCTGTCCCCCTTCAGGGAAAAGTTTCCGACGTTAGTCGCGCAGGGTCGCTGGAGGATCGTCGCCACCATGGGACCCACCTGCTGTTGGTCCCCGTCGGCCGCCTTCGCGCCGAAGAGGATGAGGCCAGCGTCGATGTCCTGCAGAGCGGCCGCTAGAGTCTTAGCTGTCGCCAACCCGTCCATCGTGGCCTCACCCGTCAGGAGCACCGCCCTGTCCGCACCCATCGCGAGGGCAGACCGGAGGGTCTCCTGAGACTTCGCATCTCCGAATGTGATTACGGTGACCTCACCCTCACCCGCCGCGTCACGGATTCGAAGCGCGGCTTCGACCGCAATCTCGTCGTAGGGGCTGACCACGTACTTTACCCCGTCGGGGTCAATGGCCGTCGCACCCTCTGCCAAGCGAATCCGCGTCTCAGTATCGGGCACCCGTTTTATGCAGACTGCAATATTCAAGTCTCGACTCCCAGGTCGAATCTTCGGTTATGAATTGATGTTGGAATCTACCGCAGGGAAAATCGCGATTCAACCGATCAGAACGCGCAATTCCCAGTACTACGGTACGATCTCTTCAAGAGCCCTCTAGAGCGTGGCCCCGAGCACCGCAAACATCACGGTTGCCATTGCACCGCCGATCAGGGCGTAGGGAAGCTGTGTTCTCACGTGATCCACGTGATCGGTAGCAGCCGCCATGGACGAGATGATCGTCGTGTCCGAGATCGGCGAACAGTGGTCGCCGAAGATCCCTCCGGAGAGGGACGCAGCGACGAACGGTGCCAAGGGAAGACCAAGCATCGCTGCTGCAGGAACCGCGATGGGTAGCATGATCGCGAACGTTCCCCAACTCGATCCAATGGAAAACGCGATCCCCCCCGCGACCAGGAAAATCACCGGTAGGAAGATCACGGGCGGGAGAACCCCGGCAGTCAGTCCAGCGACGAACTCGCCGGTTCCAAGCGCGACGGCAACGTCTCCCAAAGCAAGCGCCAGCAGAAGGATCAGTGCGAGCGGGACGAGCCCCCCGGCCCCCTTCAGCGCGATCCGGACCAATTCGTCGACCGAATGCGCCTTCTGAACCAGCAGGAGTACCCACGCCACAAGAAGTCCCGTCAGCGAAGCCCAGAGGACGCTTGTGGAACCAGACCCGGCAGGGAGACTCCCATCCCCGGTGATGTACAGCCCGATAGGCATCATGATGACCATCACGAAGATGGGGAGGATCATGTTGATCGGTCGGGGCGGAATCTTGCCATTCGGGGGAGGTGCGAGCACAGCCTCGTCGACCATCGGAGTGGCGTTGGGCCATAAGACCTGCCCCTCCCGGGTGCGCTTCTCTGCCTTCCGCATCGGCCCGATATCCCATCCGAAGAGGATGGTGAAGAGCGTCAGAAATACGGTGACGATGGCGTAGAAGTTGAAGGCGATCGACTTGATGAAAACGCCGAGCGGATCCTCCACCCCCAATCCAGCCAGAAGACTCAGGTTGTACGCACCCCACGCATTGAGGGGAATCAGGATACAGATGGGAGCCGAGGTCGAGTCGATGATGTAGGCGAGTTTCTCCCGGGACACCTTGTGCCGATCGAAGAGCGGCCGGGACACCGATCCGGCCACGAGCACCGTGATGTTCGACTCGATGAAGATGACCACTCCGATGATCCACGCCAGCAGTTGGGAACGCTTCGAAGAGTCGACCCACCGATTGCCCTCGAGCCAATCGACGAAGCCGCGCACACCTCCCGACGCCTCAACTGTCGCGATGAGCGATCCGATCACGAGCGTGAAGAGGATCACCTTGGCGTCTCCCGGATCCGCGAGCACCGAGACCGATCGCTCGATCGCTTCGGCGAGACCGCCAGCAGGATTCCAGCCACCCAGGATGGTCCAGCCCAGCCAGATGCCCCCCGCGAGCGACAGATATACCTGGCGGGTCCCGATGGCCAGGAATATCGCGAGCAAGGGCGGGAGAAGGCTAACCCAACCGGGATCCGTCATGTACGACCTCGATCGTGACAGAGTTCAGTGTTCCCAGGAACCCGGGAGTCTACGGTAGAGAGCACCTCACCGCGAGAGGAACACCGCCCCAGTCGTCAGGATCCGTTCGGTCCCTCTGAGCGCTTGGACGCCCGCCGCTCATAGTCGGACCGCCAAGCCGCGAGCACTTCCTCGGCCCGCCGCGGTGCTAGGCTGCGAATCTTCTCCGGCTGGGTGTGGAGCACCTTGAAGAGGTCCGTTCCCAGCGCCTCGACCAGCGTCTCCGCAGTCTTCTTGCCAACACCCTTGTACCGGTGTTCGAGGTACCGGGTCATGGATTCGGGAGAACTCGGCAATCCGAGCCCCGAGAGATCGCCAGCGTCCCCACCCGACTCCGGCGGACTCTGCGGCGTATCGGTGGAGTGAGCTGCAGGCTTCTCTTCCCGCCGCGGATCTTCCTGCCTTGGAGCGTCTCGCCTTGGAGCGTCCCGCCGCGGATCTTCCCGCTTCGGAGCCTCCGACCGAGTCGTCTCCGACTGGGGCGACTCTCTCTTGGGCGGGTCGGATTGAGGCACCCTGGGTGCCACGACCTGTCCGTCGAACATCTTCGGCCCGGACTTGGACTCGCCACCCTTGGGCCCGCCTCCTCCGCGTAGCCCCAGGCGCCCGGCGATCGAACCAAAAAGGTTGCCGAGCGTGGAACCAGGTTCAGCCTTGGCGGCCCTGGTCGTGGCATCTCCGGCTGCAACTGCGCCCGAGTCCACGTCCTTGTCAGGGGTCTTTGACCCGCTCCCCGATGTCTCCTCGCGCCGACCTCCGCGCCGTGAACCGGCGTCTCGGGTCTTCGCGCCGTCCCGCTGGGTCGAAGAGGCGGCTTCGTCGCTCGACTGCCTGATCAACGATACCTGAAAGTTTCCCGTATCCATCTCGGTCAACTCGACGATTCCATCGTCCGACGCCTGCCGCAGGAAACGGCTGAACTTCGCGAACCCCAACTCGGCCTCGTCGAAGCCACGCTGAATGCCGAGCATCTTCCGCTTCACATCAGAATCGCGGACGCGATCTCGTCCCGAGGCCCCGAACTCGCTCAGAGCCTGAGCAAGGAGGGCGTAGGCCTTCTTGAGCGGGCCGTCGTCGTCTTGAGCCTCTCGCTCTCCTGCAGGGGTCGAGCGACTCTGCGGCCTGCTGGCCGAGCGGCCTCCCCCGCCACGCTTCCTTGGAGGCTTGACCTCGTATTGTCCGTTCTCGAGCCGATGCAGCTGCACGAGCCCCTTTGCCGAAGCCTCGGCCAGGAACTTCGAGAACTTGCTGAAGCCGAAGCTCCCCTCGTCGAAGTTCCCATCGAGCTCGCGCATCACCTGCTTGAGGCGATCGGAGCGCATCACGTCGCCGCGTGACACCATCTTCTCCAGAGCCTTCGTAACCGTCGTCCAGGGGTCTGCAGCCCGGCCACCGGAGTCTGACGTCCGGCGGAGCCCGGTCAGGCTCGTGTAGGAGTAGTATTCATCGCAGTTCTGGACGAGGATGTCTGAGCTGGACTCCTGGATTCCCACCCCGATCACGTACTTCCCATACTCCTTCAACTTGAGCACCAGGCTCGAGAAGTCGCTGTCCCCGGTGAGGAGAATGTAGACCCCAATCTCGGGGCGGATGAAGACGAGCTCCATTCCGTCGATGGCCATGCGGATGTCGGTCGCGTTCTTCTTGGAACTCCCGTATGCGGGAGCAAAGATGAGATCGACGGAGGCCTCGGACAGGGGAACGATGTACTGGGGGTACCGACGCCAGTCGGCGTAGGCCCGCTGCACGGTCACCTTGCCCTTGATGACATCCGACTGGAGTAGGGACTTGAGTTCCCGGGATAGATCCGATCGCATTCCCATCGTGACGTTGTCAAAATCGATGAGAAGCGCCGCATTCGGCGCGTCGGATGTTGGACTTCTGTGCCCCTCGACATGAGGGGACGGATTGAATGGAATACCCATTCGATTTTCTCGCAGTTCTTGAGTTTAAATTACCGCGAGACCTCCCCACCTTCATCCCATCGCCGTGCGATGTGCGCGAGGTCGGGGGGGTCTCGGCGCCGCCGGCCCGACGCATCGGGGGAGGGCGGCGAAGTTAGCTGCCTGACTGGGCTTCGCTTTCGGCCGTAATCAGCCGGGAAAGCTCAACCCGCCAAACCTTTCCTGTCCCAGTATGGGGCAGTTCGTCGAGGAAGAACACCCGATCAGGGGTCTTATAATCCGCCAGAGTGACCAGGGTCCAATCCTTGATCTCCTGATCAGTCACGATCGCCCCCTCGACGCGGACGATACAGGCACAGATGGCTTCTCCCAGAACCTCGTCCTGGACACCAACCACCGCAGCCTCTCGGACTCCCGGATGGGTGCGAAGTCTATCTTCCACCTCCACCGGATAGACGTTGAAGCCACGGCGAATGATAACCTCCTTGCCCCGGCCTACCAAATGGAGAAACCCCTCCTCGTCAATAAGGCCAAGGTCACCCGTGTGGAAAAAGCCATCTTCATCGAACGAGTACTCGGTCTCGTTCGGCTGCCGGTAATAACCCGTCATCACCCCTGCTCCCCGCACCGCAACCTCTCCCAGGCTTTCCACTGGGAGCTCCGCACCGTCGGGATCGAGGATGCGCACCTGTGTCCCGGCGATCGGCATCCCCACGGTCTGTCGACGCTTCTCGTGGGAATCCAGCTTCGTCGTAATCGTCACGGTCGAAGAGGCCTCCGTCAGCGAGTAGGCGACGTGAAGGTCGGGAAGCAGGAATGACTCGGTGGAACGAACGAGGCTATCGCTCACCGGCGCGCCTGCGACGACGCCACACCGAAGCGACGAGAGATTTCGTGGCATTTCCTCCTGCTCATGAATCTCCGTCACGAGGAGCGTCGGCAGGCAGTACTGCACGGTGGCGCGATGGCGTTCGATCAGGTCAAGCGTCGCGGCGGCGTCGAAGTCCTCCTGCAGAATCAGGGCCGCTCCCGACGTCAGACAGCCCAGGATACCCGGGCCGAGTGCGAAGACATGGAAGAGCGAGGTCAGTCCAACCACGCGGTCCTCCGAGCCGAGCGCAACTGCGTCCGCGGTGGCTCGAGCAGCCGTCAGAAGGTTCGTGTGCGTGAGGCACACCCCCTTCGGCTTACCCATGGTTCCAGGGGTATAAACGATGGCGAAATTATCTTCATCTGGATTCGCCGGTGCCGTATCGTAATTCCTTCCTGCACCTGCAGATACGAGATCTTCGAACTGGAACACTCGGTCATCGTACCAGAGATCCTCCTCTCCGACGGTGATCAGGTACTGGAACTCGGGGAGTTGGGCGATCAGCTCCTCAAACAGTTGGAGGAGGTCCACGCCTTCAAGCGTCTCAGCAGTGATCGCCGCGACGGCTTCGGAGTGCCGCAACATGTATTGGAGCTCGGGCCCGGTGAGGTGCGGATTGAGCGGCACCATCACGGCACCGAGCTTCGCGATCGCAAACATCGAAACCACGAACTCGCACCACGGCGGGAGTACCACGGCCACACGGTCGCCCGCCTCGATCCCGAGATTGGAGAGGGAGGCCGCAAGTGCCTCGGCATCGCTCTCTATCTGCCCAAAGGTGAGGACGCCCTTCCCGTGGATCAGGAACGTTCCCTCGGGATCGCTGGTCGCCCGACTCCCGAGGACCGATGCCACTGTGCCGCTCATAAAGCTCCTTAGGCCTCTCTCGACGCGTTGTTCAGAACCCGTTCAGCGATCTCAAACGGAAGGGGGCGAGTCCACCCAAGCTCATCCGAGACCTCCCCAATGCGACTCAGGAGCACGAGCTCCGGCACACCGCCAATAGCCTTCTTGTCGTGCCTCAGGCGCCCGATCACATCCTCCGGTCGCACCTGGTCGGGGATCCCTGCGCCAATTTCGAGCGCGTGGAGCGTTTTGGCCAGATGTTCCGAAGTCCCGGCCTCCGTAACACCCAGCTCCTCGCCGACTCGAGCTTCGAGCACCATGCCCAGTCCGACGGCCGTACCGTGCGGCACCTGGAACTCCGCAGCAGCCTCGATGCCGTGCCCGAGCGTATGACCAAAGTTGAGGATCTTACGAATGCCTCCCTCCCTCTCGTCGCTGGACACCACGCTGGCCTTCACCTGAACTGAGCCCACGACAGCCTCCAGAATGGCATCACTGCTCGCGTCGAGGAGTTTTGAGAGATTCCGCTCAAGCCATGTGAAGTACCCATCGTCGCAGATCGCACCATGCTTGAACGCCTCTACCAGCCCCTGTGCTCGCTCGCACCGCGGTAGGGTCTGGATTACCTCTGGGTCAACCGCCACGAGTCGAGGCGGGTGAAACGCACCGACGAGGTTCTTCCCGTGGGAGGTGTCGACACCGGTCTTTCCGCCCACCGAGGCATCGATCATCGCAAGCAGGCTCGTCGGCACCTGAACGACCGGCACCCCCCGCATGAAGGTAGAAGCCACAAATCCCGCCAGGTCGCCGGTTACCCCGCCTCCAACGGCGATCACTACAGAATCACGACCAAACCCAGCCTCGAGCATGGAGTCCGTGAGGATCGACCACGTCTTGCGGGTCTTGTTCCGCTCTCCCGCCGGGAAGGTAAAGACCTGGCTGTCCATCCCAGCCTCACTCAGGTCGCGGCTGACGCGCTCGCCGTGTAGTTCGGCTACTCGATCGTCAGAGATGACGGCGTATCGATGGGCGGGGGCGTGCTCCTGCACCAGGCGAGGGAGCCGACTCAGCACTCCAGGCTCCACCAGCACCGGATAATCCCCCTCGCCGCTCTGTACCGTCAGCCGAAATGGCATGGGATCCTCAACCGGCCTGCAGGACTTCAACCCGCAGCGCACTGAATGGAACGTCACCAACCCTCAACACGGCCCCAGCTCGTCCCTCTACCTCGATGGGATCGAGCGAAGCCCCTCCCGGAAGGCCCACTGCCGCGCCAGCCAGTGCCGAGACGAATGCATCCCTTGTCTCTTCGTCGTCCCAGACCGAGACCCAGACGAGTGAATACCCCGAAGCGGCATCGCCAAAGAGAGCAAACCGGTCACCATCCCAACCCACTGAGATGCCCTCTCTACCGCTGCCCAGAAGCGTCTCAACAAGAACGGCTACCTCCATCTCTCCGAGTCCATCCTCAAAAACCGGCTCCCCGCCGTCAAATGCGAACCTGAGCGCCGTAGGGTCGTCTCGCCTCTGGGGGTACCCGTCGGGGTGCATGATCTGTTCGGTCGAGGTGGGGAGGTTGGGCCCAAAGGGCAACACCCGCTCCTCGGTGTTCCTCCACATCGCCTCTACGAAGGCCGTGCCCCCGATATACGGGAAGAGGAGAGCCTCCTGAACGATGCGTGGGGCGCGTGCGAGCGCAGGCGATTGCTCCCGCGCGGCCTCGAGCGAAGGCTGGAGGGTGGCGGTAAAGTCGGGGAAGTCACGGATATCGACCTCGCCGCCCTGGCTCTGCCCGAGAACATATTCGAACATGATCAGGGTGGCGTGCCCCTCGATCGCGGCCTGTGCCGCACCCTGGCGGTCGTTCCCCGCGACGCGGTCCGTGAGCGCGGCAAGGTCCACCGCCTGGTCCTGAATTGCGTGCACGAGCTCGTGCACGAGCAGGGTCTCGAGAACCTCATCGGGCTGGTCGTCGAGAACGAAGAGGGTGGTCGAGTCTGGATCGTAGAATCCCGCTACCTGCTCGAGATACACATCCTCGAGGATCGCACGCAGGTCGGCCTCCGGATCCAGCAACCCGAGCATTCGATAGACCGCCTCGGTCCACTCCGCGGTCTCCGCGGGGAGCTCCTGGTCGAGTTTGAAGATCAGATAGCGCTCCAACTCCTCTCGGGTACGGCGTTCGAGCCTCACCGGCCCCGTCAACTCGAGTCCGGTCCGGGTCGCCAGGGTGGGCAGAAGAGCCGCCGCCCGTGCCGCGAGCCCGGGATCGGAGGAGACCACGAGGTCGCTCCTCAGCTCCTCTGTGCCCGAGTCGGGTCCGCACGCGCCCACTCCGAGCAGCGCCACACAGAGTATGACCTGCACCGTGCGGGCGGACGCCTGGCTCAAATGGCTCGCGGTCGAACCTCGACCGGCTGGAGAAGGGTGTTTGATCTGCTTCATCCCGCCTCGGGCGTCCGGCCATAACGATCCGTTATCCGAACAACATCGTCGAGATGGGCGGTGGAGGCCTCAAGCACGTCACAGTCGCTCACGGCCTCCATACGGTGTACGGTCCCGGGCACAACCCTGAACGAGTCTCCTGCACCGAGGTCGATCAACTCCAGCGCTTCGGCCGAGGCACCCGCCCAGAACTTTATCGTTCCCGTGAGCAGGTGGATCGTTTCGTCCTTCTGCTCGTGGTATTGCAGGGAGAGTGCCTCACCCGCGTTGATGTGGAGGATCTTGCCTACATATAGCTCCGTCTCTGCCCAAAGCAACTCGTAACCCCACGGCTTTTCGACCCTTCTGGGTGCATGCTTCAAGGATGTCCCCTCCCCGACTTAAGACGAAAATGAATCGCAGATCCTGGCCAGCCAGACCGGCTCTCAAGAGAGAGTGCCTGAGCCGCCAGGTCAGGTCAAGTGCCGAACCTCCAGCCCCAACTCTCCAGGGGGACGCAGCGGAATCGGCCTGATTCCCGTCCCCCGCCAACGCATTACCACCGCCATGTCGAAGATTACGAATGGCACGGATTCTGCTTTCTCAAAACCAGTGGACCGCGACAAGGCTGGACTGGGTATTGGGAGACGTACAGATTCACCCGAAGCCACTCCGGCAACCGCGAGCGATGCCTTCGTTGAGGACGATTTGATGACGGGAAGTGGATTGGGACGGCTTTCGGAAAAGCTCCGGCCTCTTTGGAAGCCCCGCCTCTACGGATTTAGCGCGGTATTCCTGGCGGCGGTTCTCTCTGGCCTTAGTCTCGGGGCTTGGCGAAATCTCTGCTCAGACTGCCCTTCCATCGCTCAGATCAGGACCTTCGAGCCCCAGCAGACGAGCAAGCTGTTCAGTCACGACGGTCGCCTGATTGCCGAGTTCGGGATCGAGAGCCGCACCCCCGTCGCAATCGACTCCCTCCCGGATTTTGTTTCCCAGGCCTTCATCTCCATCGAGGACCGGCGCTTCTATTCGCACGGTGGGATCGATCCACGAGGCATCGCCCGGGCGGTGTTCGGCGTTCTCACTGGCCAGAATCGCGGTGGCGGAAGCACGATCACCCAGCAGCTCGCCCGGAACATGTTCATCGAACAGATCGGCTTCGAGCGCCGGTACGTGAGGAAGTTCAAGGAGCTACAGGTCGCTCTGGCGCTGGAGCGCTCATACTCCAAAGACCAGATCCTCGAAGCGTACATGAACCAGATCAACTACGGTCACGGGTGGTGGGGCATCCAGACCGCCGCACGGAACTACTTCGGTAAGAACGCGGCCGATCTGAATCCGGCAGAGGCCGCCATGCTCGCCGCCATTCCCAATCGACCGGCGACGTATAGCCCACTCCGGAATCCCGATCGGGCCGTTCAACGGCGCAACCTGGTTCTGCGGCGGATGGTGGGCCAGGGGTACCTCGAGGCAGACGAGCTCGAACGGTGGTCGACGGTCGAGGTGCCCACCGAACGTGTAACAGCGGGGGGAGAGTCGGCACCATACTTCGTGGAGTGGGTTCGGCGAATCCTCGACGATCGCTTCGGAGCCAAGCTCTACACGTCAGGGTTGAGGGTGTTCACCACGATTGACGTCCGCATGCAGCACTTCGCCGAGGTCTCGATGGAGGAGGGCTGGAAGGCGATCGAGGCGCGGCCAGGCTACTCCCATCCTCTCTACGAAGAGTTCGCGGGCCTTCCCTCGGATTCGGTCATTCAAAACGGGGCAGCACCATACGTGCAGGGCCTCTTCATCGCGCTCGACCCCTGGAGTGGTCACGTTCGGGCGATGGTCGGGGGCCGGGACTTCGAGCACTCCAAGTTCAATCGGGCGACCCAGGCACATCGGCAGGCAGGTTCGGGATTCAAGCCCTTCGTCTACGGCGCGGCGATCGAAAGTGGAATCCCGCCCAACCATGTGCTCGTGGACGCCCCGGTGGTCGAGATGCAGGTCGACGGCACCGAGTGGCGACCGCAGAACTTCTCGGAGTCGTTCCGCGGCCCGATCACCATACGTGAAGGGCTCATGCGATCGATCAACATGATCGCGATCAAGCTGGCCGAGGAGGTCGGCCTGGAGAGCGTTGCCCAGATGGCCCGGCGACTCGGGATCCGCACCGAAATAGAACGCTTCCCCTCTACCGCGATCGGCGCAGCCGAGGTCATCCCGATCGAGATGGCGGAGGCCTATTCCAGCTTCGCCAACCTCGGCACTCGTGTTCGGCCCTTCCCGATCCTTCGGGTTGAAGATGCTCGTGGCCAGATCATCTGGCACCCGCGACCCGAGCGGACTGCGGCAATGGACAGTCTCCCAGCCCGGCTGATCGTCTCGATGCTCCAAACGGTCGTCCAGGAGGGAACGGGGTACGGCGCAGTGCGGAGGGTAGCGGGGCTCCCCCCCGAGGTGGCAGCGGCTGGGAAGACCGGCACCACGAACGACGGCACCGACGTGTGGTTCAACGGCTTCACCCCCAACCTCCTGGCGACGGTCTGGTTCGGAATGGACATCCCGGTCTCGGTCCGCCCCGGCGCCACGGGAGGTGGCGACGCCGCCCCGGTGTGGGGTCGCTTTATGAAGCGCGTGTACTACGGCGATCCCGACGCCGTGGACGACGAGATGCGCCTGCCTGCGATTCCCATCCCCGAGGTTTGGCCCATCCCTGACGGGCTCTCACGCCGGGTCATCGACAAGACCACCGGAAAACTCGCCTCGAGGTGGTGCCCAGAAGACAACCAGCGCGTGGAATTATTCCTCCCCGGCACTGAGCCAACTGAGTTCTGTGATCGCCAGGGTCTCGACGTGTTCAGGATTTCACGCACACCCGATACACGCTAAGACGGTCGGGAATCGAGCCTGACAAATGGAGCGCATCTTCACCTTCGACACGACGAGCCAGGCGCTCTGGGCCGAGGAAACCGCTGTCGCTCGTGAGTTTCCTGCAGAGGTCGTGGCCGCCCCCAGCGCATCGCAGGCCAAGTGTGGCCTTGCCCTGCGAACCTTCGAGGACCGAATCGAAGAGCTGGCAGAGATCCTTCGTGCGGAGGGCATCGCCTTTCGGCTTTACCCGTGATACGCGGTGCAGATTCAGGTGCCGCGGTATTCCTCGACACCAGCAGACGAGACTCGCTTCATGATCAGCGGGAGCGGGCTCGGATCTCCGCTTCCGACCCGCACGGCGTCCCGTAGCACGGCCTCACCGACCTCCAGGCCCGCCTCGTCGCTGGCAAACACCTCACCCAGCGCTTCACCCTCCTGAACCACATCCCCAACCACAACGCGCATGACGAAGCCCACACGAGCGTCAATCTCGTCGGTCGACTTCCTCCGCCCGCCGCCCAGCGAGATGACTCCCCACCCCAACGGGCGCGGTGCGACTTCCTGGATGATCCCATCCTGGGAGGCACTCACGACCCGATGACACGGAGCTTTGGGGAGCCGCTCAGGATCGTCCACGCACCGGGGATCCCCGCCCTGTCGCTCCACCAACGCCCGGAATCGATCCAACGCCCGACCCGAGTCCAGCGCGTCTCGCGCCGCCGCCAACCCCGCTGCGTGCGAGTCTGCCCGTCCTGACAACCACGCCATCTCGGCGACCAGCGCCACGACGACCTCGCGCAGGTCGGGCGGCCCGTCCCCCTGAAGACACTCGACGGACTCCTTCACCTCGAGGGCGTTGCCGACGGCCCGTCCCAACGGCCGGTCCATCGCCGTCAGAAGCGCGTGCGTCCCAACTCCCCTGGCCTCCCCCACCCCGACCATCGTCTGCGCAAGCACAACCGCCTGATCGAGATCCGGAATGAACGCCCCTGAGCCGACCTTCACGTCCAGAACGAGTCCGGTGAGCCCCTCAGCGAGCTTCTTGCTCATGATACTCGATGAGATCAACGGAATCGCAGGAACGGTCCCGGTCACATCACGGAGACTGTACAGCCGCCTGTCGAGCGGGGCGATTTCCTCTGTCTGGCCGATCATGGCACACCCAACGTCCTCCAGTACTGACACGAACTCAGCGAGAGAGAGGTCGGTCCTGAAGCCGGGGATCGATTCGAGCTTGTCGAGGGTCCCCCCGCTGTGTCCCAGTCCGCGCCCCGACATCATCGGCACATAGATGCCGAGCTCTGCGGCGAGGGCAGCGAGCGGAAGCGAAACCTTGTCTCCGACACCCCCGGTGGAATGCTTGTCGACGCGTGGCCCCGGCAGGTGGCCGAGGTCGAGCTGCGCACCGGAATGGATCATGCGATCGACGAGCGCATCCAACTCCGACGCTGTGAGACCGTTGAATACGACCGCCATCAGAAACGCCGACATCTGCTCTTCGGCGACGTCACCTCGAACGTATCCATCGAAGAAAGCTGCGAGCTCAGACGGTTCGAGCGCCTCGCCGTCTCGCTTTGCCTCAATCAGGCGGGATGGAATCACGCGAATCGTTCCAGGCCGAAGTGTGTAGGAGAACCCAACAGGCTGTTAACGAGTCAGTCGGCCTTTTGCGCCCTGAAGTGCATCGTCGATGCGGGACTTCATATCACCGGCGAATGACTCGAGTTGGTCGCCTGCGTCCCCCTTCAACTCTCCAGCGTAGCTCCGAATGCGCCCTCGGGTTTCGTGCCCCTTCTCGGGCGCGGTAAGGAGAGCGATCCCGGCACCTACGATCGCTCCAAGGACGAAGCCGGAAACGAAGTTGACGACCGTGTTCTCGTATTCAGTTTCCATTTCATACCCCTCAGGCGTCGCACGAGTCCGGCATTCCAGCAGCCCAGCAGACACTGCCCGAGCGGGCAGTCCTCTAAATGTAGCGCAGTCCCTTACGAACGGCACCGCCCGCTGGAGAAGCGCCATACCGCTCCTCGAACGGTGTGATCGGCCGCCTGGTCACGTATATTTCGGACACCCGGGTCAATTCCGGAACAACGTGCAGGACCCTGGAGAATCTGACATAATGCGTATCCTGGGATTGGACCTTGGTCTGAAGAGAATTGGGGTAGCGGTAAGTGATCCGACGGGAACGATCGCCGGGCCGCTCCCAACGGTGACGCGCCGGGCCAGCAAACGCCCCCCCGTCGCGAAGCTCGTGGCGATCGGTGAGGAACATCACGTTGAAGCCGTGGTAGTGGGCCTTCCGCTCGATCCGAGTGGGAGCGAGAGTGAATGGACGGCAGAGGTGCGAAGAATCGGAGACGAGGTAGGCAGACGCTTGAGTGTACCGACCCATTACATCGATGAACGCTTCACATCTGCGCGAGCGGAGCGGGCGATTCGCTCGCTCGGGCTCCCAAAGTCAAAGCGTGAGGACAAAGGTCGCATCGATGCCGCGTCGGCCATATTGATCCTCCAGGCGTGGCTGGACCAACGCTCATGAGTTCGAGATACCTCATGATCGCTGTCGTTTGCCTCACCCTGGGGGCCTGCGACGGTCCCGGCGCTGAGACCGTTACCGTGACCATCCCGTCCGGTGCGTTCTTCCCCCAGGTCGTCGACACCCTGGTTGCGCGAGGGGTGCTGGGAGGCCGACGGGGGTTCTCGGTGTACTCAAGGCTTCGCGGTGCCGACCGGGAGATCCGTTCCGGAAGCTACGAGCTGCGCGTCGGCGAAGATTGGTCAGAGATTCTGCGGACGCTTACGGAGGGGAGGGTGGTTACTACCCCCCTGACAATCCCAGAGGGCTTCACCATCCGTGACATGGTGCCGCGGTTGGCAGGTATAACCGAAAAGGGGGCGCGCGATGTCGAGGCGGCGTTGACCGCCTCGGACGCCGCAGCAGCCTGGAGCGTACCCGGCCCGACGCTCGAAGGGTATCTCTTCCCAGACACATACCGCTTCGCTACGGGCGTTTCGGTCGAGAATGTCGTTGGAACGATGGTGGATCGTTACGAGGCATTTTGGACCGATGCACGACGAGCGACCCTCGACACGCTCGGACTCTCGGAACGAGAGCTCGTGACCCTTGCCTCTATCGTGCAGGCAGAGGCCCGTCGCACCGAGGAGATGCCGGTGATCGCAGCGGTGTACCACAATCGTCTGCGCACCGGATACCTGCTCCAGGCCGATCCAACCGTTCTCTATGCCCTGGGAGGTCGCCGCGATCGACTACTCTTCGCCGCGATCGATTCCGTTGCCGACAACCCCTACAACACCTACACGCAGCCGGGCCTGCCACCCGGTCCAATTGGATCCCCCGGCGCCGATGCCCTGGACGCCGCCCTCCACCCTGCAGACCACGACTTCCTCTACTTCGTAGCCCGGCCGAACGGGACCCATATCTTTACGCGAAGCCTTCAGGAGCATAACCGAGCGCGACGTACGGCCCGCGACGAATGGGATCGGGAAACAGCTGCCCCCACCAAGGCAGGGAGCACCGGCGGAGGTCCGTGACCGAGCTCTCCAAGGCGCTCCGGCTTATCGTCATAACCGATCCGGCGATTGCAGCTCCGCGCTCGATCGAAGAGGTCGTCGATGAGGCTCTCGAGGCCGGGGCCCGCGCTATCCAACTCCGAGACAAAACCGTGTCCTCAGGGTCGCTTCTAAGCCAGGCGGTCCGCCTACGGGAGCAGACACGGAGGTGGGGTGCACTCCTGATCATCAACGACCGGTTTGATGTGGCCCTGGCCGCAGAGGCGGATGGCGTACACCTCGGACCCGATGATCTCCCCGTCGGAGCCGTTAGACGAGCGACTCCCCCGGGATTCCTCATCGGCGTATCGACCCACGACCCAGCGGTCGCCAAAGGCCTCGAGGCGGCCGGTGCGGACTATATCGGTTGCGGCACGGTATTTCCCACCTCTACCAAGGCAGATGCCGGGGAGGCAATCGGCATTGCGGGGTTGGCCCGTGTCGTAGCAGCCGTGGCCATCCCTGTGGTAGGGATCGGCGGTGTAACGCCGGAGACGGCTCTCCTGATCGCTCAGCGGAGCGGGGCTGTAGGTGTCGCGGCAGTCGGTGCAGTCATGGCCGCCAACGACCCGGCCGAGGCGGTGCGACGGATTCTGGGGGCTTCGAGGACCGACCAGGTAACCTGACGAAGGCCAACCAAGGCATTCGATCACCCGCTTGCGCTCGAATCATCGGGCGCCTACGCTGCGTTCAGCATAAGCGCACCGCCCCTTGAGCGCGAAATCGATGAGACTACTTAAAGCTGTTGTCCTATACTTTGCCATCTGGAGGCAAGATGATTGAGTTTGGGATGGTGTTTAAGGGACTGGCCGTCGCGGGCCTCTTAACACTTTCGATGGTGCCGATGTGGCAGAGGCGCTATAAGAAGCTCAGTTGGGCTGAAATCGCCAGGGCGAACGCCCTTACCCCTGCGATCGCACTCCTGAACCTATTGATCGTGGGTGTGAGCGGCGTCTTCGTTCTTATCGCTATCTGGCCCCTGCTGATCGGAGGCGCGCTGATCAATATTCCCTACGTCGTTGAGAAGCGCAGAGAGAATCTCGCCATTAAGGCGCGTGGCATTATCGACACCCTACCACCCGACTCTACCGTGGCGTTGCAGGTCCAGGACGAAATCGATGTCCGGACCGCAGTCCAGCGGAAGGACTTCCGTCAGATGGTGTCCATTCGTTGGCCTTTACTTGCTGGGGGGATAGCACTTGCTATGGGGTTTTGGTGGTTTGCTGCAGGGTCGGGCGCAGCCGCTGGCATCACATACCTTTGGAACCGGAAACAGCGATCGAAGTACTCGACCCTTCTCTTTCCTTCCGACCAAGACCAATAGCTCGTCATCGGCAACCTCACCGATGATGCTGCCGGGCGCCGTCTGGACCCCTGGCTCCCCCTGCCGAGGTTCTGGGGAACAAGAAGAGCCCACAACACGGTGCGTGTTGTGGGCTCTTCAGTAAAAAAGCTGGCAGCGACGTACTCTCCCACCAAGTCCCCTCGGCAGTACCATCCGCGCTGCAGGG
>JAZDDA010000022.1:0-2007 GCA_036679625.1 Gemmatimonadota bacterium
CTCGTCGAGTAGGGACGGCGGGTTTCCCCGCCGCCCCTCTCACGGAACCGGACTTGTGGGCCACACATCCGGCTCTTTGGACTGATATCTCACGGAGCAAACAGCAAGCGTTGCCCCGAGGCCTGTGTGGGAGGGTTGTGCCGGTGCCACTCGGTCACGAGGCTCACCAGCCGTTCATGAAACCAGGCGTTGGGATACGCCCTCGTCATTCCCTGCCGGTTGCTCCGTTCCCAAGCTCCCCGACTTGCCCAGGCGGTTCGCGCCGCCAGCCCCACACTCACGCCGCGTCCACGGAGGTGCCGGAAGAGGAAACGAGGTCGGCGTCCCACCTGGCAAAGAATGATCGCGCGGATGCGGCGACGGAGGTGGGCGTCCTCACAGTGGAATCTCCAGAGTCCTGCCGCGCTACAGCGACGGAAGTACCCCATCCACCCTTTCAGATAGACACCTAGACCCTGAATCAGATCCTCCACGGATCGCCCCCAGGTTCGTGGTGTCATCGCCTTGATCCGTTCCGAGATCCGACGTCTTGTCTTGTCAGACAGAAGCACGTCGACTGTTCCTTCCCGACCGACACGAAAACAGAAGCCCAGGATGTGCGACTTCTCGGGCAGGACCACACCGCTCTTGCCCTGGTTCACCTTCAGCCGCATGCGGCCCTCCAGGAATCGGGTCAGCGAGTCCAGCACCCGTCCACCGGACCGTTCACTGCGCACGAAGACATTGATGTCATCGGCGTAGCGCACGAAACGGAGTCCGCGTCGTTGCAGCTCACCGTCCACTTCGTCGAGCACGATGTTCGACAGCAAGGGTGAGAGAGGGCCACCTTGCGGAGTCCCTTCCTCGGTCGTCACCTTGGTGCCGTCCGGGAGCACGACCTCTGCCTTCAGCATCCGGTGCACCAAAGCAAGCACACGACCATCCTTCACCCGCCGACCCATGCGAGCCAGTAGGCGTTGGTGGTTCACACGATCGAAGAATGCCGACAAGTCGACGCTCACGATCCACGTGAAGCCCTCGCTCAAGAAACTCCGGACATCGGCCAAGGCCGTCTCCGCGCCGCGACGCGGACGGAAGCCGTGACTGCTCTCGTGAAACGTAGGCTCGAAGACCGGCTCCAGTACAAGCAGCATGGCCTGACTCACCCAGCGGTCCACGACGTTCGGGATGCCGAGCCCTCGGCGACCTCCTCCAGGCTTGGGGATCCAAACCCGTCGGATGTCACCGGGACGGTAGCGCCCCTTAAGCAGTTCCCGACGCACGAGAGGAAGGAGCTTCGGAGCGTGGCTGACCACGTCTTCGACACTCTTCCCATCCACGCCAGCTGCCCCATGGTTGCGTAACACGTGCAGCAACGCCTGAGCCAGGTTCGGCTCCGACGCCACTTGTTCCAGCAGCCGTTCGTCTCCAGTGACCGCTGGGGCGTCGAGACCGGACGCCTTCCTTGCCCTCGTTTTCTGCACCAAGTACGCGCGTCCCGAGGATACGTCCTCGCTCTGCATGCACCTGTCCTCTTGCGAGCTCTCGGCAAACACGAGTGACAGTTGACGGGGTCTCGTCCTTCTCAATCCATCACCCCCTTCGCTCCACCGGCATTACCCGGCTTCGGCACTACTACGAGGTGATCCGACTTCTGCCACGGTCCCATGACCACTCCTCGGAGACGAAGAGTCTCGGTCATCCCGGGTCCCGGCAGATCTCCCAGGGTAAAGATGAATCGCTTCGCGCCGCCACCGTCCCCAGTACCAACCTGCCTCAACTGGATATCGGGCGTCGTGATCGTCTGCTCACTCACCCAGGTCAGGCCAGCCTTACGGAGCTTCACTTGCGTTCGGTGCTGCGCTTGGCCTCGGGCTTCCATCCCACACGTCCTCGCGGCAAGGAGGACGCGGCACGTAACGGCCCGCTTCCCCTCGTGCAGTTGCCTCCGGCTCATGGTTCCCTCCAGATAGGCCCATAGGGGACTTCCACCCCCAGTGATTCATCCATGCCTGGCGCACAGACAAC
>JAZDDA010000229.1:0-2000 GCA_036679625.1 Gemmatimonadota bacterium
CAGCAGATTGGCCGCAGCTCGACTGATGACCACGTTTCCCAGGTTGGTCACATGATCGGCCTCCTCAAACGGCCGTCCCTGAAGGACTTCGATTCCCATGGTGGCGAAGTAGTCTCCACCGGAGAAGGTGAGGCCCAGTAGGACTCCCCCCTCTGGCTCGGACACCGTCTCCTCAGTCACAAAGCGTGTGGTACCCACTCCCTCGTTGAGCGGAACGTTTCTGACGATTCCAACCGACTCCACCCCCGGCAGTGCGGCGATGCGCGCCATGAAGTCCATGTGAAATCGAGCGAAGGAGGGTCCGTCCGTGAGCCCCTCCTCCTGATCGGGAGCGATCTGGAAGGTGAAGATGTCCTTTGTGTCGTAGCCTGGGTCGACGTTGCTCAACTCCTGAAAGCTGCGCACCAGTAGACCCGCGCCCACCAGGAGAACCAGCGCGAGGGCCGTCTGCCCAACCACCAGCGCATCGCGACCCCTGTGCTTGCCACGCGTCGATCCGCGTGCGCCGTCGGCAAGCGCCGACAGGCTCGAGGCGGCGGAGCGAAAAGCGGGCACCAGGCCGCACGCAAACGCTGCAGCAAATGAAACCAGGAGGGTAAATCCGAGTGACGCCCCCGACAGTGAGACCTCCGACAGGCGTGGAATTCCTGCCGGAGCTGCGGCGATGAACGCTGGCAACCCGATCCACGCAATCCCGGCAGCCGCCACGCCGGCAATCCCGGCGATCAAGATCGCCTCCGCCATCTGCGACCGAATCAGCTGGCCGCGACCCGCGCCGATCGCACGACGTACAGCAAGTTCCCGCTGCCTGCGCTCGGCTCGCACGAGGAAGAGGTTCATGACGTTGGCACAGGCGATCAGCAAAACGATCGCCACCGCTCCGAGAAGTACCCAAAGCGGCCCCGCGACGTCTCCCAGGAGCTCCTCTTCCAGGGATCTGACGATGGGACGGTGCTGCTCCATCATACGGGCGTAATTCGCCGACCCCCCATACCGCTCAGGAAGCCGGCTGGCGATCACCGTCAGTTCAGA
The DNA here is from genome assembly GCA_036679625.1 of Gemmatimonadota bacterium. Taxonomy (GTDB): domain Bacteria; phylum Gemmatimonadota; class Gemmatimonadetes; order Longimicrobiales; family Gaopeijiaceae; genus JAZDDA01. The sequence continues at coordinate 1,033 of JAZDDA010000229.1, forward strand.
AACGAGCGCCGCGCGCTCCACATGGGGAGCAACCCGTGCCACCAGGTTTGCGCCGAATCGCCCGGGTTCGATGTCTTCCGGCAGGATCGGACTTGGGACCCAGGCCATCACTCCCTCCATCGGGAAGGTGAACTCCGGACCCATAACGCCGACCACCGTACGCTGCTCGCCAATCATCTCATAGGAACGCCCGATCACCTCCGGATCGGACCCGAACCACTCGACCCAGGCGGCGTGACTGATCACTGCGGTGCCGCCTTCGTCCTCTGCGACGGGGAGCCGTCCGAGGATGGGTGTCACCTGCAGCGTGCTGAAGAGGGACGGTGTCGGCGTCGAAAATCTGACGCGCTCCGTGCGATCGTCAACACGCAGCGTCGCCGTGAAGGCACTGTAAGCCGCGACGTCCTCCAGAAGCTTCGAATCGGTCCCATAGTCCTGAAAGAACTCAGCCGACACCCCGAACTCGTCGGGAAAGTCCGATCCCGGCGCGGAAGCCGCGATGTAAACCAGCCTATCGGCGTTCGGGAACGGAAGCGGATCAAGCAGCACGCCATCCACGACGGTAAAGATCCCGCCGACGGCACCGATCGCCAATGCGAGCGTTCCAGCGGTCATCACAACAAAGCCAGGCGCTCGCCGAAGCGTGCGATAGGCGTAATAAAGATCTCGAATCAATGCCCTCATCATCCCCTCACCTCCCATTGTTTCTATCGACGCCTGGGTCGCTACCCAGGTCGGGTTCCATCTCTCAGACACCCCCGACCGAACCAGGTCGAGCGTATTCACCACGAAAAACGTAGAAGCGCGTACCAGCCCACGATCTCGCGCACGGTCGAAGTCGGTATTGAGCTGCTTTTCCATTTCCGGCCCGAACTCCGACCGAAATTCAAATGGGAAACACCGGATCAACAGCGACAGCAGTGCCTTCATGATCGGCCCTTAACCGCCCCGAGACGCTCCTGGGCGAG
>JAZDDA010000230.1:0-4319 GCA_036679625.1 Gemmatimonadota bacterium
TGCAGCGCGGGTCGATACCCGGAGCGAGTTGGATTTTCAGCCTGGAGCAGCTGCAGCGTGCCGGTGCCTTCCTCGCGACCCACATGAATGGCGTCCCGCTGCCCGCAGATCATGGAGCGCCGATCCGGCTCGCGATGCCCGGTTGGTATGGGTGTACCTGGATCAAGTGGATCAATGAGGTCACGCTCGTGGATGCCTCCGAAGAGCCGACTGGGCAGATGACGGAGTTCGCGGGAAGGACCCATCAACCCTCTGTCCCCGATCGGGCGTCGGCGTTCATTCCTGCTACGATCGACCAGAGCGCGATGCCGATCCGGATTGAGCAGTGGGAGGTGGATGGAGAGCCGACCTACCGGGTGTTTGGGATTTTGTGGGGTGGCGACCGACCGATCGACGAGCTGGTCTTCGGCTTCAACGCAGAGAAGGTCACGGTGCCCAGGCAGAATTACATCCACGACAACAACGCGATGTGGTCGCTGTGGGAATACGAGTGGAAGCCAACAGCGCCCGGGCGTTACGACCTTCGAATGGAGGTCCCTGATCCGGCCATCAGGACGCGCCGACTCGACAGCGGATGGTACCGCCGCACGGTACAGATCGAAGAATTGTAGAATAGCGACGGAGTCCCTCTGTTCCGGCTCTGCCGTGAGACCGTAGGTTGGCCGAGCCACCCTTCAGTAGAAGACCCATAAGGAGTACGAGATGAAGAAGCTGGGGATGATGCTCGTCGCGCTGTTTGCACTTGGCGCTGTGCCGTTGGTAGCGCAGGACGCCACCATGAACTTCTTCGCCACGAGTGCCGGACCCGGAAATGGTGCGGATCTCGGAGGGCTGGTAGGAGCCGACCAGCACTGTCAGATGCTCGGGGATGCTGCGGGTGCGACTGCCCTGGAATGGCGAGCCTACCTCAGCACAATGGCGACCGACGGTGCGCCGGCGGTGAATGCCCGCGACCGCATCGGAAGCGGCCCGTGGTTCAATTATGCGGGTGTGAAGATCGCCGACGACGTCGCACAGCTCCACGGTGAGAACAACCTGACCAAGGAGACGATTCTCACCGAGATGGGCTCCATGGCCAACGGGAGAGGTGACTCGCCCAACATGCACGACTTCCTCACCGGCTCGCAGCTCGACGGTACCGCCTTCATGGGGAGCGATGACACGACCTGCGGGAACTGGACGAGTCACGGCGAGGGAAGTGCTCGCGTGGGGCATCATGACCGCCAGGGTGGCGGAGAGAACCCAACTTCATGGAACTCGGCCCACGGCTCACGTGGCTGTGGCCAATCCGACCTCCAGGGCACGGGCGGCAACGGCTTCTACTACTGCTTCGGTCTGCCGCGGGACTAACCCAGCCTGAAGTTCATGACTCTGATCTCGAACGCACCGAGGAAACGCATGTTGAACCGATTCGCCGTACTAGCGCTGTTTGTAGCGGTCGTCCCCGCAGGCGCACAGGAGACTGCAGCGCCCGTCGTGACTGCAGCCGATTACGCGCGTGCAGAAACCTTTCTGAGAGGGGCTACCGCGCCGCTCGTCTTCGGTGCGACGGTGCGGCCCACATGGATCGGGCAAGACCGGTTCTGGTACCGCAATTCGGTGCGAGGGGGGGGCGAGTACATCCTGGTGGACCCGGCGAAGGGCACACGGGAGCGTCTCTTCGATCACGATCGGGTTGCCGCAGCGCTCTCGATTGCGGCGGATGGCTCGTTCGGTGCGCTCGCGCTTCCCGGCACCCTTCGCCTTTCGGAAGACGGAGAGGCGGTCGAGTTCACGGTCGGTGGCACTCAATACGCTTGCGATCGGGAGGGGGCCGCGTGTGAGTCGGTTGAGCGGAGCTCGGATGGGGGAGCGAGAGGGCGCAGAAACGTCATCCGCTCGCCCGATGGGAGCCTCGACGCCTTTATTCGCCTCACCACCGATGGGATCACGGACTTCGGCTACGCGACCGACAACGCTGGCTGGACGAAGAGCGACCGCCCTGTGCTGCTGTGGTCCCCGGACTCGAAGAAGATCGCGACCTTCCAGCACGACGGACGTGGCGTGGGCGAGATGTTCCTGGTCTCCACTGAGGTCGGCCATCCGGAGCTGGAGGCATGGAAGTACCCGCTCCCTGAGGACTCGGTGATCTTCCGCATCAGTCGGGTCGTGATCGATGTGGAGAAGGCCAAGGTGGTGCGGCTCCAGATGGAGCCCGATCAGCACCGGTCCACGCTGTGCGATCATGTGCGCTGTCGTGGCGACGACTGGACCGATGTGGAGTGGAGCCCCGATGGATCACAACTCGCCTTCGTGTCGTCGTCGCGCGACCACAAGGAGGCGCATCTCCGCATGGCCGATCCCGAGACCGGAGCCATACGTGACGTGCTCGACGAGAGGGTCGAGACCTTCTACGAGTCCGGCTTTGGACGCGTCAATTGGCACGTGCTCACAGATTCGAACGAGGTGATCTGGTTCTCTGAGCGAGACAACTGGGGGCATCTCTACCTCTATGACCTCGGTTCCGGGGCTCTCAAGCATCAGATCACCTATGGGGATTGGAATGTCCTCCAGCTCCGTCGCATCAATCAGGAGAACCGACGGCTCTACTTCACGGGTGCGGGACGCGAGCCCGGAGACCCCTACTTTCAGTACTTCTACAGCATCGGTATGGACGGGCGTGACCTGCGGCTGCTCACACCCGATAGCGCCAACCACACCGTCACGCTCTCACCCACGGGTGAGTACTTCGTGGACAGCTATTCGACGCCAGTGATTCCGCCGGTGACCGTGCTTCGGGACCTGGATGGCAACAAGGTGCGCACGATCGAGGAGGCGGACATCAGCCTCCTCCAGGAGAATGGTTGGCATGCCCCGATCCCGTTCACGGTGAAGGCCCGTGACGGTGTCACGGATCTCTATGGACTCATGTATCGTCCGAAGTCGTTCGATCCGGCGGAGTCGTATCCTGTCCTGAACTATCTTTATCCCGGGCCACAGACCGGAAGCGTCGGGAGTCGGAGCTTCAGCCCCTCGCGCAGTGACAAGCAGGCCGTCGCCGAGTTGGGGTTCATCGTGGTCGAGGTCGACGCGATGGGCACACCGATGCGCTCCAAGTCGTTCCACGCGGCCTACTACGGGAACATGGGAGACAACGGTCTCCCGGATCAGGTCGCGATGGTACGGCAGCTCGGCGAACGTCACCCCTGGATGGACCTCGACAGAGTCGGGATCTGGGGCCATTCCGGCGGCGGATTCGCCTCGACTGCGGGGATCCTACGTTACCCGGATTTCTACAAGGTCGCGGTGTCCGAGGCCGGAAATCACGACAACCGCAACTACGAGGACGACTGGGGTGAGAAGTGGCAGGGGCTGTTGGAGATGGCTCCGGACGGAACGACTTCGTACGACAACCAGGCGAACCAGCTTCTGGCCGAGAACCTGAAGGGAAAGCTGCTGATCGCGCACGGAACGATGGACAACAACGTGCCGCCCTCAAATTCGATGCTCATGGTGGACGCGCTGATCGACGCAAACAAGGACTTCGACCTGCTTATGCTCCCCAACCGTCGGCATGGATTTGGGAGTGAGCCGTACATGATTCGGAGACGGTGGGACTACTTTGTGCGCTACCTGCTCGGGGCCGAGCCGCCGGCTGGGTATGAGATTGGTGCGAGGAGACCGATTTCGTAGGGGAATCTCACTAACACACACGTCACCTTTGGAGTCGATCGTATGCATGACGTCCGGTCTATGACCCGTATCCTTGCGAGCCTCGCTGTAGTTGCGCCTCTCCTCGTCACCTCGTTGAACGGGCAGGAGAAGCCTGAACAAGGTGGGTCGGGCCTTACGCTCGAGTCCACACGGACCATCGCCTTCGAGACGACCGAGGGCACCTACATGGACCTCGATGTGTCACCCGATGGAGGCACGATCGTGTTTTCGCTCGTGGGCGACATCTACTCGATGCCGATCGGTGGCGGAGAGGCCACCCGCCTGACCGAGGGCATGGCGTACGACATCCAGCCCACCTATTCGCCGGACGGATCCGAGATCGCCTTCATCTCAGACAAGAGCGGCAGCGACAACATCTGGGTTATGAAGGCGGACGGGTCTGAGGCCGAGGCGATGACGACCGAGAAGGAGCGTCCGGTGAGCACGCCCGAGTGGGACGCCGACGGGGACTACGTCGTCGCGCGCCGTGGCGGCGAGATGTGGCTCTACCACCGGGACGGAGGCTCCGGGCTGAAGCTGACCGAGGACGCCCTCGCGGGTGGGCTGTCGGGCCTCAAGGTCTCGGCCGACGGGCGGCACGTGTTCTTCTCGTCGCGAGGCGGCGG
>JAZDDA010000231.1:0-9684 GCA_036679625.1 Gemmatimonadota bacterium
GCTTGGCCCACCGCAGAGATCGGGGGGTTCCGGGTTCCGTCCTCGGCCCGCTCGGCGTGACGGACCAGGTACACCACCACCTCGCCAGGTGCGTCCTGTGCCTGAAGTCGAGGTGCCGTCGTCGTGAGGGCGACAAGGGTCAGGGCGAGGATCCAGGAGCGTGTCGAGCGCAGCATGAGGCGTTCCAGCGTATCGGGAATCAGAGGGACCTGTTTCGCATCGTTGCCCCTGATGGGCGCGAAAGCAAGATTGGTACACCCTTTTTCTGGTGTCTGATCCTGAAACAGCCTGAGTCCAAGGATGCCCATTCCTAGGTTTCACCTCTTCGGCTCCACGCACCGGAACTTCGCGGGTGCCTTCATTCCAGTGAGTGCCTTCATTCCGATGGGTACATTCATCGCGGTTGCCCTGCTCGCCGCGATCCCGGCGCCTGGATTGGGTCAGGCGAGCTCCAGCGACACCGTCGTCACCGTTCCCCGAAATTCCTACGGCGCGGGTGCAGTGCGGAGGTGGATTCTGGGCGATGGATACCGCGATTTGTGGGAGACCCCGGTTCGCGTCGAGGTACTTAATCTCTCGACCTTCGCAGGTGGGTTGGAGCCTCTCCGCCGTGGCGGTGGGCAGCAGACAAGCTCGCTGCGGCTGCGGGGGAACGATGGGGTCAGGTACACATTTCGTTCGATCGACAAAGACGCGCGGCGCGGACTCGACCCCCTCCTGAGGGAGACCTTCGTTGGGTGGGCGCAGCAGGATCAGATCTCTGCGATTCTCCCGCTCGGGGCGCTGGTCGTGGCTCCTCTGTTGGAGGCGGCCGAGGTGCTACACGCAGACCCACAACTCGTTGTGATGCCAGACGATGCGCGGCTCGGCGAGTACCGCGAGGAGTTCGCGGGTCTGCTCGGGTTCATCGAGGAGCGCCCGGACGAGGGCCCCGACGGTGAGCCGGGGTTTGAGGGCTCGACCCGAGTGGTCGGGTCTGACCGCTTCCTCGAGCGCCTGGAGGAGACTCCGGGCAACTCGGTCGACGCCGAGGCGTTCCTGCGCGCCCGCCTGGTCGACGCCTTCGTGGGCGATTGGGACCGCCACCCCGACCAGTGGCGTTGGGCTGGATTCGAGAGCGAAGAGGGGTTGGCGTTCGTGCCGGTCCCCCGCGACCGGGATTGGGCGCTGACCCGCCTGGACGGCGTCCTCCCGGGGCTGTACCGCTTCGTGCTGCCTCACTACATCGGGTTCGATGCCGAGTATCCGCGGGCCTTCAACCTCACGTGGTCTGGGCGCGCCCTGGATCGACGCATCCTCCCGGTGCTCAGCTGGCCCCGGTGGGAGGCAGTGGCAGCAGACCTTCAGGGGAAGTTGACCGACGAGGTGCTCGACGACGCGGTTGGGCGTCTTCCAGAGGCCTACGCCGAGCTGATTGGTGAGGAGCTTCGGTACGCGCTGGGCAATCGCCGAGACGACCTCGCCGTCTTCGCTCGCGACTTCTACGAGCTCCTCGCCGGGTGGGTAGACATCACCGCGACCGACGAAGACGAGGTGGCCGTCGTGGACCTCCTCGGCGACGGGGAGGTGCGGGTGCGCCTCTTCGTACGTGAGCCAACCGGCCCGGCCCGCCTCGACCGCACCTTCACAGACGCCGAGACCGAGGAGGTGCGGATCTTCCTGAGGGGTGGGCGTGACCGCGCCACGGTTCAGGGTTCGGGTGCGACGCAGATGAAGATCCGGATCGTCGGCGGCGGAAACGACGACGTTTTCGCCAACACATCCACGAGTGGCGCCTGGGTGGGCTTCTACGACAACCGCGGTGACAACACCTTCACCGCGGCCGGGGGCTCGACCACGATCGACGAGTCGCGGGATCCGATGCCCAACGAGCTGGACAACTACGGTGCCCCACCGCGTGACTGGGGTCATCGCTGGATCAAGTATCCGCTGATCAGCGTGGGATCCGAGCTGGGGGCGTACGTCGAGGTCGACGCGATCCGAAGCGGGTATGGGTTCCGGCAGTTTCCCCTCGAGAATCGCCTCACACTCATGGCGGGCATCGGGTCGGGCACGCAGCGACCTCGCATCGTCGGCACCTTCTCGTTCCCACTCGCAGGCGCCACCGCAACGCTGACCGGGCAGTACGAGGGGGCGGAGCGGAACCGGTTCTTCGGCTTCGGAAACGAGTCGTCGTTCGGTGCGCTGTCCATCGCCGAGGTCGACTCGGACTCCGCTCGTGTCGGGCGGGATGAGATGCTCCTCGCCGCGGACCTCGCGTGGAGTCTCGCCGAGGGCGTAGAGGTCTCGGTCGGCTCCTTCGTTGAGCGCTTCGATCACTTCGACAACTCCGATCACCTCATTGCCCAGGTCGACCCGTTTGGGTTCTCCGACTTCTCACAGCTCGGCTTCCGGAGTGGGATCTCCGTGCGGAGTGGGGATGAGGGTGCGTATCCGATCCGCGGGATTCGGGTGAATGCTGGCGGGGAGTGGGTGCCCTCGGCGCTGGATGTGGAGTCGGCGTATGGGAGCATCTCGGGCTCCGTGGTGACGTACCTGACCGCGATGGATGCCCCCCTCCAACCCACGCTCGCGCTGCGGGTGGCGGGGGAACGGGTCTGGGGTGCCTACCCATACCAGAGTGCTGCCTTTCTGGGTGGGGATTCGACGCTGCGGGGCTTCCTGAACGACCGGTTCGCGGGGGATGCGTCCCTCTTCGGCTCGGCAGAGTTACGGCTGCGCCTCTCTGACACGAACTTCATTCTGCCCGGGCAGTTCGGAGTGTTTGGACTCTCGGATGTCGGCCGCGTATGGCTCGAGGGTGAAGACTCAGACAGGTGGCACTGGGCCGGAGGAGGGGGTGTTTGGATGTCGTTCCTCAAGCAGCACACGCCCATGATCTCCATTGCCATCGCCACGAGCAGCGAGTCCACCAAGCTCTATGCCGGGCTGGGCTTCGCCTACTAGAAGGCTGTTGAAGAAGTGGAGTGCGGCCGCGCGACCACCGCTTCGCGGCGGTGCCCGGTTCGGCGCGCGTTCAGGGTAGGAGAGACAACGAGTCATAGCCAAAGCTATGGCGAGGAGGAGAGACGCAGCATGAGCCGCGAAATATCCCTGCGCCCTTCGGGTTACGGGCAGCACAGGACAATCTCCGTCGTTGGACCGTCTCGACATAGCCGCGGCTATGTCCTCGGCGATCCGCCTAGGATCTCGCCCTGTGGTGCCTGTAACGCGGCTCGCTCCACTTCTTCAACAGCCTTCTAGCCATCGTCTATGTCCAAATGCCCCACCATAAACAGGGAGATGTCCTGGCTCTCGTTCAATGAACGCGTTCTGCAGGAAGCCGAGAACCCGGAGGTACCGCTCTTTGAGCGCCTCAAATTTCTGGCGATCTTCTCCTCGAATCTCGATGAGTTCTTCAGGGTCCGGGTAGCCTCCCACAAGAGCCTGCTCGCCCTCTCGGCCAAGCGTCGCAAGAAGCTCGACTTCGATGTCGCAGCGCTCCTGGATCAGGTGCATGAGCGCTCGCTGGATCTTCAGGAGCGTTTTGGGCACACCTTCCGCGAAGACCTCCTTCCCGGCCTCGCCGAGCGCGGGATCGGGCTCATTGGGGACGGCGATCTTACCGCCGAGCAGGCGGAGTTCATGGATGAGTACTTCGAGCGGGAGCTCCGACCGCACCTCGAGCCCATGTTTCTCGACGCACCGGATGTGTTCCTCAAAGACCACACGGCCTACCTGGTGGTCGAGCTTCGGAGTGGGAACCGCCCCGACTTCGCGCCCTCTCGTCCGCGCGTGGGACTGGTGGAGGTCCCGAGTCCTCCGCTGCCCCGATTCATTACGCTGCCGCAGGGGGATGACGGCCGCTGTGTGATCTTTGTGGACGACGTGATTCGTCGGTCGATGCACAAGATCTTCCCCGACACCGACGTCTCTCCGGCGTACGCCGTGAAGGTGTCCAGGGACGCCGATCTGCACCTCGACGACGAGTTCGCTGGCACCCTCAAAGACTCCATTCGCAAGGCGCTCGGGCGCAGGGATGTGGGCGATCCAATCCGATTCCTGTACGACCTGCACATGCCTACGGGCATGCTCACCCGCCTGCAGCGGGCGTTGGGGCTGAACCCCGAAGACCTGATGGAGGGTGGGCGGTACCACAACCTCCACGACCTGATGGCGTACCCGCTCCCCGAGGGTCCCGCCGATCGGGACGAGGCGCTGCCGCCGTTGCTTCACCCCCAGCTGACGGGTGCGAGATCCATCTTCGAGGCTGCGGCCGAGAGGGATCATCTACTGCACTTTCCCTACCAATCCTACGATCCTGTACTCCGATTTCTCGATGAGGCGGCCCAGGATCCGGCGGTGGAGGAGATCTGGATCTCGCTTTACCGGGTGGGTTCGGATTCGGCTGTCGCCAGGTCGCTGATCGGTGCGGTGGAGGCCGGCCGAAGGGTGACCGCGTTCATCGAGGTGCAGGCGCGCTTCGACGAAGATCGCAACCTCCGGTGGGCCGAACGCATGGAGCAGGCAGGGGTTCGGACCATCTATCCCGTGCCGGGCATCAAGGTGCACGCCAAGCTCGCATTGGTACGCAGGCAGGAGACAGGGGGACCCAGACTCTATGCCTACCTCGCGACGGGGAACTTCAACGAGAAGACCGCGACCCTCTACTCGGACCATGGACTCCTGACCACCGACCCGCGCCTGACCCAGGAGGTCTCGCGCGTCTTCGAGGGGCTGGATGGGGATGGCGCGCCGGGCGAGGCCACGGCGAACGGCGACGCCGAGGCCGAGCCCTTCGAACACCTGCTTGTGGCGCCGCATCACCTGCGCGCGGGCATCTACGCTCTTATCGATGCAGAGATCGAGGCTGCGGGCCGAGGGGCTCCGTCGGGCATCACCGCCAAGATGAACTCGCTCGAAGACCCGGGCGTGATTCGCAGGCTGTGCCAGGCGAGTCAGGCGGGTGTGCCGGTTTCGTTGATCGTTCGCGGAATCTGCTGCCTTGTTCCGGGATCACCCGGTGCCACCGATCGGGTCGAGGCACGCAGCATCGTCGACCGCTTTCTGGAGCACTCCAGGATCTGGCACTTCTGCGCGAACGGCGAAGACAAGCTCTACCTGGCGTCGGCCGACTGGATGCGACGGAACCTCAAGCGCCGAGTGGAGGTTGCCTTCCCGCTCTACGATGAGGCGGTCCGGAGTGAGGTGTTCGAGGTGCTCCGGCTGCAGGCCGCGGACACCGCAAAGGCGCGTTCGCTGGATGCATCTCACGAGAACGAGCGGATCACAGAGGGTGACGGTGCCCCGATCCGATGTCAGATTGAGACGTACCGTTTCCTTGAGGGCCTCCTGGACGGGGCCTGACCTTTTTCAGCGACGGGCACATGGACGAATCAACGCCGACCGAGAGTGGTCCCCTCGACCCCGAGACCGGGCTACCCCTGGCTCCTTCGGAGCCGGAGAACATCCTTGGCGAGCTGGCGAAGAAGCCGGGGGGAAAGGAGCCCGCCGGAAAGAAGAAGGATGGAAAGAAGAAGGGTGGAAAAAAGGGAGATGGATTCGGATCGTCTCGGGGCATCGAGACGATGTTCCGCACCAGCTACCGCGTCCACATGGACCTGAGCAGCCTGGCGGACGCCAAGGCGAACATCATGATCTCGGTGAACGGCCTGATCATCTCGATTACCCTCGGGGCGCTCGCGCCGCGTGTCGCTTCTGCTCCGATTCTCCTGATCCCGATGGGCGTTCTGGTCGTGGGGTGCCTCACCGCGCTCGTCTACGCCGTGCTCGCCGCCCGCCCGCGTGTGAGCAGCACGCCGGTCACTTTGGCGGACATCGAGCGAAACAGCGCGAACATCCTCTTCTTCGGGAACTTCGTGAACATGCCGGAGGACGAGTTCGTGGAGGGCATGATCGACCTGATGCAGCAGACGGACCACCTCTACACGAACATGATCCGCGACCTCTACGGGCTCGGGCAGGTGCTCAAGCGGAAGTTCCAGCTTCTGCGGGTGTCGTACAACGTGTTCATGGTGGCGTTGGTTCTCGGCGTCGTGCTGTTCTTCCTCGCCTTCGCCCTGGACTCCTCACTCTTTGCGGGAACGCTCACGGATTCGTTGACGGGGCTCGGGCGTCCCTAAGGCACCCGCGAGCGGGCGCCCGGGCCTAGCCGGGTGAGGTCACCAGCTTCAGCACGTCGGTGAGGAGCCACCAGATGCCTACCGAGAGGATGGCTCCCGGCACGGCGAAGCGGATCCAGAGGTAGAGCAGGTGCACGTGGCCGGGGGTGTCGTCCTCACCGGCCAGACTCCTGAGGGCGCTCGATCGCGACACGGCCCATCCGACGGTGACGGCCGCCAGGAGTGCGCCGACGGTCTGAAAGCCGGTGCCGAAGGTGAGATCCCACGGCACGAAGATGCCCATGTTGATCATGGGCGGCACCGCCATGAGGAGCGAGCCACCGGCCATCATCAACGCCGCAGACCGCCGCGTGAGCCCGGTGTTGTCTACGAGGCCCGCGACGAGCACCTCGAAGGCTGCAACGGCCGAGAGGAACGCCGCTCCGGCCAGCGCGAAGAAGAACATCGAGCCGAAGATCCAGCCGCCCGCCATGCCGTCGAACACACGTGGAAGCGTCGAGAAGATCAGCCCGGGGCCGCTCCCTGGTTCAAGCCCGAGAGCGAAGACGGCCGGAAAGATCGCCAGCCCGGCCAGGATGCCGGCGAGGGTGTCGCCCGCCACGGTCCACACCGCGTTGGCCTTGAGCGGCACGTCCTCGCCCAGGTAACTGCCGTAGACCACCATGAAGGTGCCGCCGAGCGCGAGCGAGAACACGACCTGTCCGAGCGCCGCCATCGCAACGCTCGCGTTGAGGCTCCCCGCATCGAACTTGAAGAGGAACCAGCGTAGCCCTTCGCCGGCTCCGTCGAGCGTCAGGCTGCGGACGGCCATGAGGACGAGCACCGCAAAGAGAAGCGGGGTCAGGACCACGCTGACGCGCTGGATTCCCCTTCGCAGGCCGCGTGTCACGACCAGCGCGCAGCTCCCGAGCACCAGTGCGGTGGTGAGAAACTGGAAGATGAAGCGGGTGGCATCGAACCCACCGTCGGGGGGCAGCACCTGCCCGGCCTCGAAGGCGATTCCTGCTCCGGAGAGCGCTTCGGCGATGCCGTGCATCAACACCCAGCCGATCGCCGCCGAGTAGTACCCGTTTGCGACCGTCACACCAAAGAAGAACAGCCAGCCCAGCTGCCTCCCCCACGGGACGCCGACCTTGAGGAACGCTCCGACGCTGCCACGGCGGGTGTGTCGGCCCAGCGTCCATTCGGCCATGAGGGCGGGCGCGCCGACCAGTAGGGCGAGCACCAGGTAGAAGAGCACGAAGGCCGCGCCGCCGAATCGCCCGGCCATGTATGGGAACCGCCACACATTTCCGAGGCCCACGGCGACCCCGATCATGGTGAGGAGCAGCGCGGCTCGCGACGAAAACGTCTCGCGTGTGTTCATGAGCGTCCCATCACGGAGTGGAGGAGGTCGACGCCTTCCTCGACCTCGTCGAGCGTGTTGTAGAAGTGCGGAGCGAGCCGCACCGCGGGACCCCGCGCCGAGACGATGAAGCCCTCCTCGCGCATGGTGGCCTCCACCTGGTGGCTGTCCCCCGAGCAGTGGAACGCGGTCGCGGGGGTTCGCGCGGCGGGGTCATCGGGCCCCAGGACCTCGAGTCCGTGCTCGGCCGCCTTCTCCATGATTCTGGCCACCAGCGTGGTGATCCAGTCACGGATCTCCACCAAGCCGACCTCCAGGATGATCTCCATCCCCGCGCGGGCGATGGCGGCGTTCACGATCGCAGGGGTGCCAGAGTCGAAGCGGCGCGCGCCGGGTGCCGGGTCGAGGGTAAAGGGATCGAAGGAGTACGGGTTGGCCTGGCCGAACCAGCCCGTAACCGCCGGCTGGAGTGTTTCGGCTACCTCGGGCCGCACATAGAGGAAGGCGATCCCCGGAGCCCCGAGCAGGTACTTGAGGTTGCCCGTGGCGAGGAAGTCGACGTCCCACTCGCGCACGTCAATGGGGCGCGTACCCATCGTCTGGTAGGCGTCCACGAAGGTGAGGGCTCCGGCCGCGCGCGCCGCAGCGGCGATGGCCGCGACGTTCTGCCGGGATCCGGTCTGGTAGTCGCCGTGGGCCACAGAGACGATGCGGACCGTGGAGTCGATGGCGCTCTTGAAGCCCTCTACTGTGGCGCTCATCCCGGGCTCGGGTCGCTCGACCCACCTCACCTGTGCCCCGCGCTGCTGCTGCGCGAGCCAGACGTGGCCCACGGTGGGGAACTCTGCCGGCGATGCGACGACTCCGCTCCGCCCCGAGCCGAAGTCGAGCGCTGTGGCCACCGCGGCTACCGCGTGCGACACCGACGAAACCACCGCGACATCGCCTGACTCCGCGCCGATGAGGCGCGCGAAGGTGTCGCGAGCCGCCTCGACCTCGGCGATCCAGGCGTCCCAGTCCATGCCGTCGTGGTTCCAGGAGTCCAGATAGGCGTCGGCCGCGGCACGCACAGAGTCGAACTGCGGGGCCTGAGAGCAATTGTTGAGGGGCGTCGCGGTGCTCAGGAGGGGGACGCGCCGCCTCCATGCACTCAAATCGTAAGCGGGATTCGACTCATAAGCGGGGTTCGACGTCACCGAGGCCTCTGGATCGGGTGAGAGGGCATAAATGGGCTCCCGGCCAGCCGGCGCCGGGCAAACCAAGCTACCCCGGCCGTGAATTCCCCACCAGCCGAAGCGGGCCCCGGTCTCGCCCGGGGGTTTGCGCCCGCAGGGCCCGAGCTTACCTTTATGGCTTCCAGGGGAACCGACGATCCGGCGTCTGTACGTCGGATTTTTTGGTCCTCAGGAGCGTGCAGACCGTGCACGAGTGAGAGTCGCCGTCGGGCCTTCGGGTGCCGATGGAGGAAAGTCCGAGCTTCGGAAAGCAGGGTGCCGGGTAACGCCCGGGCACCGGTCGGCTTCGGCCGATGGGTGACGGAAAGTGCCGCAGAGAGCAGACCGCCGATGGCTCCCTCGGGAGCACAGGCAAGGGTGAAAGGGTGCGGTAAGAGCGCACCGGGGTCTCGGTAACGAGATTCGCATGGCAAACCCCACCTGAAGCAAGGCCACGTAGAGGACGAGGAGTCGCTTGCTCCGCTTGAGTCCTGGGTGGGCCGCATGAGGCCGTCAGCAATGGCGGTCCCAGATAAATGGCTCTCCCCCACCTCGGTGGGGACAGAACTCGGCTTATTCCGTGTGCGGTCGTTGCGCGGGCAGGGCTCGCCGAGAGGCGAGGAAGGTGAACAAAGATGCGCCCGTAGCTCAGCTGGATAGAGCGTCGCCCTCCGGAGGCGAAGGTCGGAGGTTCGAATCCTCTCGGGCGTACTGAAACCAGGGGCCCTGCCGTCCAATCGGACGGTGGGGCCTTCGTGTTTTCAGGCTTCTGGAGCCTCCCGCTGGGGTGTGGCCCGCGCCTTGCGGGTGTGTGAGGACCGACCGGTGTGTACATTGGCCGCAGCGCTGTATAGCCTGCGATCCCATCGACTGCGATTCCGAAGCCTGGAGGACACCTATGCGGCCGAAATGCCGCCTCACGACCCTGGCCCTTTTATTTGTGGTGGGCGGCTGCGCAAGCGCGGCCTCCGTTCCACCCCCGCACCCTGCGCCCGCACCCGAG
>JAZDDA010000232.1:0-2918 GCA_036679625.1 Gemmatimonadota bacterium
CCGCAGGAAGGACTCCATGTTGAGCCCGAGGGCCTCGAAGGTCACGCCCTCCAGTAGGGCGTCCGGTTGGATTCCGGCACCCCGCTTGTAGGCTGCCCAACAGAGCTCATCCTGAACGGTCATCTGTCCCTGGGTCCGGAGGTGGCGCACGGCATCCTCTGCAAGGGCCACGGCGCCGGCCTCCGAGTACGCCGCGACGAAGCCCGCGTCAGAAAGCCGGTCCTCGACGAGCACGATGAGGCCCTCGATCAACGGCGTCAGCCCCCCGGTGGGAATCCGCTTCACCAGCGACGCCTCATGAATCTGAATCATCGCAGCCATTTTTTCGCGAGTCGCCCTGTTGGGCCCTCGCACAGGCCATCGACCCCCACGGTACTGCCGGACTGTTTCGTGGTTGATGCCCACAAGCTGCTCAATTTCGAGATCGCCGTAATCCACGCAGGCTGCCAGGAAGACCTTCTTCAGCGTCTCAACATCGACGGCCGCAGGTAGCGATTGGTTGTGTGCCCTGGGACGCTCGCTCACGCCGCTCACGATCTCCCGGATGGCGGCCAGCTTGGCGGCGGCATCGTCCTTCGGTGTGCCGGCGTCAGGCCTCGCGAAGAAATCGCTTACCGGCGCGTCGAATG
The DNA here is from genome assembly GCA_036679625.1 of Gemmatimonadota bacterium. GTDB lineage: Bacteria > Gemmatimonadota > Gemmatimonadetes > Longimicrobiales > Gaopeijiaceae > JAZDDA01. The sequence continues at coordinate 630 of JAZDDA010000232.1, forward strand.
CCACGGCAACCGCGTAAACGTACTCCAACGGGATCTTCCTGGTGCGTCCCTCCTCATACCCCTTCACCGCATTCGCGGTGATTCGATACCCGACTTCCCCCAGACGCTCAGCAAATCCCGTGAGCCCAAGACCCTCCCGCATTCGAAGGCCCCGAAGGACGCCGACGATGGAGCGGTTGATCGAGGTAATGTCTTCAGTCATTGAGACCTGGCCAGGGTTTGAGCACGACCGGCGACTCGCCAAGAGAACGGATCTGCACCGGCCCCCCCCTATCCTGAAGATTCCCCCGAGCCCGACGCAAGCAACTGGTATCTATTAGAGTATTGTTGTCGCACAACTTAGAGACTATAATTGAACGTTACTGCGTTTTACTTATGCGAATCGGAGAAACGTGCGGGAAGCGACCATCTTGACGGAAGCCACACCTTCCGAAGCCCTGCTTACCGAAGAGGAATCCAACGAGACTGAAAACGTCCTCGCTTTTCTCGCGCTCGCGCTGCTGAATTCCCTCGACGGGGGAACGATCACGGCGGACGTGGAAACCGCCGATCTGGCATCAGGGTGGACCGGGATCGCCGTCGCGCTGGCCTACCTCCACAAGGCCGGCCTCGTCCGTGAGGATTCCGTTCACCAGGCGATTGAGAAGGCGGTGGAGGACAAAGATCGGTACCCTGGATCGGGTCTCTTCTCAGGCCCCCTCGGGCTCGCTTGGGCGACGTCTCATCTCCGAAATCGAATGGGAATCGACGTCGCCGCAGACACCGCCGGGATCGACGAGCGCGTGATGGAGAGTCTATACGCCGCCGGCCCTGCGGTCGAGTACGACCTCGCCTCGGGGCTGACCGGCATCGGAGTCTACGCCATGGAGCGAAAGGATGATTCCTTTGGAAGAGAGGCCATCCCACTCGTAGCGGATGCCCTCCTCCTGAATCTCCGTGACTCCGAGGATGGGGGATTGCGTTGGTTCACCCCGAACAGGGAGCGAGAGCCCCGATGCGATCACCCATACCTCACGCGGCAGATCGGAGTCGCTCACGGAAGCGTCGGCGCACTCACCATGCTCTGTCAGGCTCGGGACCATCTCAAGGACGATTTTGCGCTCGAGGAGATCATCTCGGACGTCTGGGGTTGGATCGACCGCCAGATCACGGAGGAGGAGAAGGGTAGGAACTCGGCCCGCTTCACCCTCGAATGGCGCTCGGGAGACCTCGGAATTGCCGGTGCACTGACGACCGCGTGCGAGGCGTACCCGGGGCTCGGAGCCAAGGCAGTGACCGACCGGCTATTCGGCGTGCAGAGTAGACTCGTGACCGACGGCGCACCCATTCTCGGTCACTCCCTACTGCGCGGATCGGCCGGCGTCGCCCTCACCCTGGGCTCTGCGTACGCCCGCACCGGACGACCCGAGCTGCGTGCCGGGGCTCGCACCGCCCACGCTTCTCTGATGCGGGCGTTGGCGAATACGGAATCCGTGGACCTCCGGCTCGACTCTCCCTCCACTCCCATTCCCGAGCAGCGGCCCGGCCCCGGCCTTTTCCGCGGTGCTGCCGGAATCGCGCTGACTCTTCTGGACCTGGTGCGACCCGGACGCTCGGACTGGACAAGCATCATGATGCTGCCCCCCGCCGACAGCTAGATCTGATGGGATTGGCCTCGGTGCTCCGGCGAGCGACACGGCTGCCTCCATCTCGGCGCGCCCGATTGGGGTTTCTCACCGGCATAGCCATCGGCGTATTGTACTGCGTGTGGGCGGCGTTGGCGCATGCACCTGCCGCGCCGCTGGACGGGCCGCATCTCTCCCGGATTTTTGCCATTCTTCTGGTCGGTTGGGCCGCGTTGGGCACCCTCTTCGGCTACGGACTCCCCTGGGCGAGCACCCCATTCGGCTCGATCGTCATGGGCGGACTTACGATGGCGCTGGCCTCCATCGGATTCACGCTCTCTCTCGGCATCAGCGGGTTCGAGATCGGCACCCTCGTCGCAATAGTCGGGGTCCTGGCCGGCGGATTGGCGGGTAGACGCTGGCTCTATGTGGGTCACCTGTACCGTGGTCCAGCACACACCCATCTCGTCAGATAACGCCACACCGCCCCATGCGAGGCATCGGTGCACACGCCCCGTCGCGCTCCAATGGATTCCCGTGTACCTTGGAGGCGTTTGGTGGACGACCATCCATTTCTTCTTGGCATAAGAGGTTGCGATATGCACCGATTCATCGCGTTCAGCCTTCTGGCGGGTGCCCTGGTTCTGGGCAGCCCATCGGACGCCGACGCACAGGGACCGGACTC
>JAZDDA010000233.1:0-3576 GCA_036679625.1 Gemmatimonadota bacterium
CGGGAACGCTGGCCGCGCGTCGAGCTTCGAGAGTCGCTGGTCTGCGGAGTCCCCGTGTAGTCGAACTCCGGGATGTGGATCCTATCCAGGCTTCTTCCCAGGCGATTCTCGAGCGTCTTGAACGCGCCGAGATCCGTCGCGGTAAGGAAGGTCACCGCGGTACCCACTGCACCCGCTCTCCCCGTACGCCCAATGCGGTGGATGTAGTCCTCGGGGTCGAGGGGAACGTCGTAGTTGACCACGTGCGTGATTCCCTCGACGTCCAACCCGCGCTGGGCAACGTCCGTCGCCACGAGGATGCGAACCTCGCCCTTGGCGAACCGATCCAACGCTCGGGTGCGCTCTCGCATATTCAGGTTCGAGTGCATCGCCGTGGCCTTGAAGCCGTCTCGGTCGAGACGTGACTTCAGCGCGTCTGCGCCCGCCTTGGTGCGCGAGAAGATGAGCACCTGCTCCCACCCCGGCTCGTCGAGCAGCTTGAGTAGGAGATCGACCTTCTTCTCGGGCTTTACCGAGTAGACCTCTTCGGTGATCCCATCGGCCTTGGTCCCAGACGGGGTCACCTCGGTCCACACCGCGTCGTTTGTGATCCGGGTCGCGAGATCATGCACACCGTGAGGCATCGTGGCCGAGAAGAGCATCGTCTGGCGTCCCCGCGGGGTTCGCCGGAGTACGTCCTCGATCTGAGGCCGGAACCCCATGTCGAGCATCCGGTCGGCCTCGTCGAGGATCAGGAAGCGCACGTTATCGAGCTTCGCATTCCCCCGCCCGATGTGGTCGTTGAAGCGACCCGGCGTCGCCACGATCACCTCGAACCCAGCGCTGAGCGCATCCAATTGAGGGCCGTATCCCACACCCCCATAGATCGCCTCCACCCGGATGCTGGTGCCTTTGGCCAGCGCCGCCGTATCGTCACAGACCTGCTGGGCAAGCTCGCGGGTGGGACACAGAATGAGAGCCTGCATCCCCTTGCCGGCTTCGATCCTCTCGAGCGCGGGAATCATGAATCCACCGGTCTTGCCCGTCCCGGTCTGCGCGATTCCTACGATATCCCGGCCATCGAGTGCCGGAGGAATGGCCTGAGCCTGGATGGGCGACGGCACAGTCCAGCCAAGGGCTTCCACGGCAGCACGCAAGGGCTCGGAAAGGCCGAGGGTTTCGAATGTCTTTGGTGCGTCTGATTGGTCGGTCACGATGTCTCCGAAGGGCGCGACAACTCCTGCAGATGAGCCTGTAAGTTTATCGGAAAGCCCGTAGATTCCAACCGCATGCCAGCCAACCGCCCTCACTCCGTCCTCTTCGTGTGCCTCGGCAACATCTGCCGGTCCCCCCTCGCGGAAGGCGTCTTCGTGGATCTTCTCGCCTCAGAAGGGCTCCTGGGAACCCTCCAGGTGGATTCGGCGGGGACGGGATCCTGGCATGTGGGGCACCCGCCCGACCCGCGTTCGATCGAGGTTGCACGCCGTCACGGCACAGAGCTGAACTGCCGCGCGCGCGCCGTTGATGAGGGCGATTTTCACGAGTTCGACCTCATCCTTGCCATGGATGGGGCGAACCTGCGCGATCTGCAGCACCTCGCGCTACAGTGTGGAGGCGGGGCCGAGGTGCGCCTCTTTCGGGATTTCGATCCCGATCCCGGTGACGACCGTGACGTTCCGGACCCCTACTACGGCGGCCCGGGGGGATTCGATCGCGTGTACGAGATGGTGGAACGCACCTGCGGGGGCCTTCTCGAGTGGATACTCGACGAGGGCGCTCATTAGCCTTTCGGCTCTGCGGCTCAGCGCTCCCGGATCGCCTTCGCCATCCGCCGGATCGCGTCCTCGAGGATCGAATCACTCGTCGCAAAGGTCATACGTACGAAACGATCGTCTCCGAATGCCACGCCCGGCACAGTTGCGACCCCCGTCTCCTCGAGAATCCACGAGCAGAACGTCGTCGAGTCCGTAATAGCTCCGTCGAAGAGGGCATCCACGCGCAGGAAGAGGTAGAAGGCACCCTTGGGTGCAACGAACCCAACCTCGGGGAGCAGCTCCGCGAAGAGCCCTACCACCAGATCCCGTCGACGCCGGAACGCCTCCACCATCGAGCCCACCGCCACCCGCGCTTCTTCGGTGCGGCTGAACGCAGCCAGTGCCCCAACCTGTGAGGGCGCCGAGGCATTCGAGGTGACGTGGCTCTGCAGCGCCGACATCTTCGCCGCCAGCGGCCCCTCGGTAAAGGCGAACCCGAGCCGCCATCCCGTCATCGCGAAGCTCTTCGATGCACCATCGATCAGCACGTAGTTGGGCAGCTTGGCCTCAGGAATCTCCAGGATGCTCGGAGCGTAGTCCCGATCTTCGCCAAAGTAGATCGCGCGGTAGATCTCGTCTGCTATAAGCCAGACCCCACGCTCCCTGGCCCACTCCGCGACCGCGGTGAGCTCGTCGAGGGAGTAGACGGTGCCCGTGGGATTCGACGGAGAGCAGAGGATGAGTCCTCTGGTTTGCGGAGTAAGCTTGGCCTCGAGGTCTTCCGGCGTCAGCCGGAAATCCCGGTCCTCAGAGCCCTGCACCATCACCGGATCGGCCTGCGCGAGCGTCACGATCTGCGGGTAGCTGGTCCAGTAGGGTGACGCGATCAGGACCTCGTCCCCGGGGCCGAAGAGGCAAAAGCACGCGTTGAAGAGACCTTGCTTGCCGCCCGTTCCGGTTACCACACCCTCCGCCTCCAACGGCCTGCCAGCGATCCGAGAGAGCGACTGGGCGATCGCCGACCGAAGCTCGGGCATCCCCGGTGTGGCTGTATACCGCGTCTTGCCCTCGCGGATGCCCTTCACCGCTGCGTCGGCGATGAAGGTGGGCGTATCGAAGTCGGGCTCTCCCGCGCTGAGGTCGATGATATCACGACCCTCAGCCCGAAGCCGCTTGGCGAGCGATACGACTGAGCTTCATGAAGTTCAAAACTCCGGAGCGAGACCCGGCCGTCGGCATCGACGCCGCAGCGGGGAAGACGCGAATATCGACACCCAGTGCACGGGGATCAAGTTGCTCCAAGGTACGCTCTACTACGACTACAGCGACCCGGTCTCGTTTCTGATGGAACTCTGCGTCCGTGAGCTCGAGGCGGAAGGCCTGCTCACAGCTGAGCGGCACCCCCTCGAGATGTGCCCCCCGCCCCACCCCCCGATCGATCCGACGAGTGCCTGGTGGGTCGCCCGCCTCGAGGGGGTGAGGAGCCTCATGTCCGACCACGCCTTCGACCAACCCTCTTTCATTCCCTGGACGCGGAAAGCCCACGAATTGGTGCTCCTCGCGAGGGAACGAGGGTGCTTTGCCAGGGTCCACGAAGCGATATTCCGGTCTCACCTGATCGATGGTAGCGACATTGGGCGGGTCGATGTTCTGGTGGAACTGGGCTCCGCGTTGGGGCTGGATCTCTCAGAAGCCAAGGCCGTACTCGACGTGGACCGACACACCGCTGCCGTCGAAGAGCTGCGCGCCGAGGCGATCGCGGCGGGAATCCATCAGCCCGGAACGCTCTCTATTGCAGGCGAAAACCTTGAAGGACCGCTCCAGATACGCGACCTTCGATCCC
>JAZDDA010000234.1:0-3530 GCA_036679625.1 Gemmatimonadota bacterium
CCCCCCATCCGTCGCATGAAGTGGGTTTCACCCGGCTACTTCGACACCATGGAGAATCCCCTCCTCGCAGGTCGCGACATCGATTGGGCAGACATCCACGACAGGACCTCAAGCGTAGTCATCACCGAGAACTTTGCCCGGGAATATTGGGGCACTCCCGCAGAGGCGATCGGTCGACGACTGGGTCGCGGAGCACCGGATGGCATCGCCTGGATCGAGATCGTGGGCGTGATCGGGAATGTTCGTGATGACGGGCTGGAGCAGGATCCGATCGCGGTGGCCTACTGGCCAATGGTCCAGGAAGACGCATCACGCGATGGCATCACCGTCCCCAGGTCGATGGTGTTCGTCGTGCGCTCGAGCGGCCCGAATGCGGCCTCACTCCTGCCTGCCGCCCGGGCATCCGTGTGGGCGGTGAACCCAAATCTGCCGCTCGCCAGAGTCCAGACGCTCGACGAAATCCTCGCGAGCTCTCTCGGTCGCACCTCATTCACGCTCCTGATGCTCGGGATCGCAGCAGGCGTCGCCCTGATACTCGGAACGGTGGGAATCTACGGCGTCGTCTCGTACATCGTTGCCCAACGCACACGGGAAATCGGCGTACGCATGGCGCTGGGCGCCGAGCGCGGACACGTGAGCAGGATGGTGGTAAAGCAGGGGATGCGCTCCGCAGGACTCGGAATCGTGGTGGGAGTCCTCGCGGCATTCGGGCTGACTCGCCTGATGTCCACGCTGCTCTTCGGGGTCGAGGCGACCGACCCGGTTACGTATGTAGCGGTGGCGTCAACGCTCTTCGCGGTGGCGCTTGCGGCGTCCTACCTGCCGGCCTCCCGAGCCGCACGAATCGATCCTGTCGAGGCGCTGCGCTCGGAGTAGGCGCCGGTCGGCGGGGTTTCCCCCCCCCACCCTCGCGGGGGGATAGCCTCCCTTGCCCACCCAGGGTTGCGCTGGTGTGTTCATTCTTTTTTATTCATTTGTAGTTAAACAACACACCCGTGGATATGGGGGACGCCGTGCCTGGCAAATTTCTCGCAGAATTTGAGCTGTACGTGTCACTCGCCGTCGCCCGTCTCGGCGACGAGGCATACGGCGCTGCGGTGCGCCAGGAGATCGAGTCCCGCACCGGCCGTCCGGTTTCGATCGGAGCGCTGTACACGACGATGGCACGGCTGGAGGAGAAAGAGCTGCTCCTGACGCGCCCCGTCGAACCCGAGCCTGGCCAACGAGGCCGGCCGCGAAAGTACTGCGAGCTCACGCCCGCCGGAGAAGAGGCCGTACGCCATTCTCTCGAGATGCTCGGGCGCATGGCCGAGGGACTATCGGTCGCGGACGTCGGCGCCGCATAAGGTGAAACCAGAACGAAAGCCAGCTCGCAACGGGCGAGGCATCAGCTCAGGTGCACGGGTGCCGTGGTTCGCACGGCTCCTGTTGTCCGCAGCGCTGCACCCGAGCGATCGACCGTTCGCGCTCGCCGACCTCGAAGAGGAATTCGAAGAGCGCCTGGAGCGGACAGGCCGTTGGACAGCAAAGAAGTGGTACCGCGCTCAGGTGGCGCGGTCATTAGTCCCGGCTATGCGGGGTCGTTTGGTACGGCGCCGCCCACCGGGAAGATCAATGAACAGTGTAAGGGGGGTTGGGATGATGAATGAGGGCATTCGGAATCTACTCATCGACCTGAGGCTCGCGGCGCGCAGCCTGAGTCAGTCACCGGGATTGCTGATCATTACGGTGATCTCGCTCGGCGTCGGCATCGGCGCGATGACTTCGGTTTTTGGAGTTGCCAACAGTTTTCTGTTCCGTGGTCCGGCAGGAATCTCTGACCCCGAAACGATCGTGGCGATCTACACAAGCGAGGACGACGGAGAGGCCTTCGGATCCAGCTCGTACCCCGACTATCAGGACCTTCTCACCGAGATCGACGCGATCGAGGACGCGGCTGGGATGAATATGCGCACGCTCTCGGCGGGTGAAGGCGCAGGAGTCAAGCCGCTCCTGGCAGAGGAGGTGACGGGGAACTTCTTCACTGTCACCGGAATCCAACCCGTGATCGGACGCGGCTTTCTTCCTGAAGAGAGCCAGCTAGGCAGCATCGACCGCGTTGCCCTGATCAGCCACGATCTGTGGCAAGCCGACTTCGGTGGGCGGACAGATGCTCTTGGGACGATGCTCCGGCTCAATGGGCACGAGCACACGATCATCGGAGTTATGCCCGATGGCGTGCTCAGCCGCCGGGCTCCGCTAGAGCCCGACCTATGGGTGCCGCTCGCAACCGTGGGGGATGAGGCGTTCACCACCCTGAATGCCCGACAGAATCGCGGCCGACGCAGCCTGATGATTCTGGCTCGGCTCTCGGTGGGCAGCTCGCAGGACGCCCTCGGCAGCCAGCTCGGCGTACTCTCGACCCGCCTCGGAAGCGAATTCCCAGAGGCGTGGCGGAACGGGCTCGACAACCCGCGTGCCTTCTCGGTATTGAGCGAGAAGGACTCGCGCTTGCGTCCTCGGGCACGGGTGCTCTTCGGAAGCGTCGCCGTGTTCTTCCTCGGCGTTACCGGGCTGATCCTCCTGATCGCATGCGCCAACGTCACGACGCTCTTTCTCGCCCGGGCGGCCAACCGCAAACAGGAGATGGCAGTTCGGGTGGCGCTGGGGGCAAGCCGCAGGAGACTCGTCGCGATGTTCCTGACCGAGGGACTCATCCCAGGGCTGGGAGCAGGGGTGGTGGGGCTGGTCGTCGCAGCATGGATAAATCAGGCGATGAACGTCGCGGTCGCGTCCATTCCCTTCGGCATTCCCATCAACGTCTCGTTCGGCCTCGACGGTCGCGTGGTGGCTGTCGCGGTTGTGCTTTCGCTCGCGGCCAGCCTCGTCTTCGGGATAATCCCGGCCTTGGAAGGGTCCCGCCCCAACCTTGTCCCAGCACTCAAGGGCGACTCCGATGGAGCCACACGGCCGAGCCGCCTGAAGCTGCGAACCCTTCTTGTCATGGCCCAATCCGCCGCCGCGGTCGTGCTACTCGTCGGGGCCACGCTGTTCGTCCGCTCTCTGAGCAACGCGGCCAACTTCGACTACGGCCTCGACGCAGACCGCATTGCGGTAGCCACGAAGCAGCTAGACGCGGACGGCCTCAGCCAGGAGGAGGGCCTCCAGTACATCCGCAACATCCAGGCCAAGCTCAACGCGCGGCCCGACGTCGAGGCCGCTCACGTTGCACGCGTCATGGAGCTGACCTTCATGGTCGCCAACCCCACGATGGAGGTCGAGGTCGAGGCGGTCGGTTACGCCCCTGTAGAGGCCGAATCCGAACGGTTCTGGAGGAACTCGGTTACGCCGGGATACCTCGACATGCTGGGAATAACAATCCTCCGGGGGCGGGCGCTCGAGGCCACGGACGTTGACGGTGCACCCCTTGTGGCCGTCGTGAACGAGACCTTTGCAGCGCGGCTCTGGCCAGGCGAGAGCGCGCTCGGGCGCACCTTTCAGGCCGTCGCCCAGGCCCCGGCAGGGAGCGAGCAGGCCTTCACCGATAAGCG
>JAZDDA010000235.1:0-40899 GCA_036679625.1 Gemmatimonadota bacterium
TCGAAGTTCGGCGGCTTCACGATCCATCCCTGAACCCGCGTATTGTCGCTCGAGTCGAACCAGACCTCCTCGACCTCGCCGAGCCGCTTGTTCTCGAGCACGTCGTCGTTGACCGCCGTCAGGCGTTCGGTCTCACCGCTCCCCGCGAGGGAGTATCGGACGATGTCCGGTGGAACCTGTGGAGCCGACCTGATTCCGACCGCCTCGCCGTCGGCCGTCGCCGAAGAGAGGCCGAGCATATGCGATCCAGTGGTCACCTGGCTGTGGACCCGATCGAGCGTTATGTGGTGGACGTTGGAGGTACCCTGGTCACCGACCGTGAAGTAGATCCCGTTCGAGGCGGCGTCCCATCGCAGCGCCCCAACATCGCGGTCCAGACTCCCGGTGAGGAGCCGCATATCTGTGCCGTCGGCACGGATCGCGTACAGGTCGGTGGTCTTGTAGGTCTGGGGCGTCCAGTCGAATCCGGTGAAGGCGATCCATAAACCATCAGGCGAGATCACGGGCCCTGCCCACGGGCCGCGGCGCTGGGTCAACTGCGAGACTTCACCAGTGGCCAGATCCATGGACCAGATGTGCGATTCTCTGTAGCTCTGGTCTGCGTCCTCCATCAGGCCGTCATAGACGAGCGTACCCCCGTCAGGCGATATGTCATATCCGGCATTCCCGACGCCTGCGACGAAGCCGCCGCCAACGTGCCAATCGCCCGAGGTGAGCTGCCGCGCGGTGCCACCGTCCGCAGGAACGCGGAACAGGTGGTTGTATCCGTCAGGAAGGAAGCCGATGCGGTCGAAGCGGTAGTGGACGCGGTCGACGATCCGTGGCGTCTCGGTCCACTCGGCACCCGCCGGGCGCGCCGGGAGATCGATGGACCACTCGTCGTGCGAGCGAACGATGCGCTGGAAGTAGATGTGATTTCCGTCCGGAGCCCAGGCGAAGTTCGAGGGCGTGTCTGTCTCGTGCGTGATCTGGCTGATCGCGCCCTCAGCATCCATCCAGCGCACGAAGATCTGTGGCTCTCCGTCTCCCTCGGCCATGTAGGCGAGGCGTTCGCCGTCGGGGGACCACCGGGGCCGTGAACCATCCACGAGGAACCGGTTTCTCGAACCGTCCGCGCCCATGATCCAGATCCCGGACTCGAAGCGGTCCTGCATCTTGTCGACGTAGGACCGCGTGTAGGCCACCTGCATTCCGTCGGGTGAGATCTGGGGATCGCTGACCCGCTCGAAGTCGAGGTAGTGGCCCACGGTGAGCAGGGTATCGGATGGAGTCTCCTGAGCCGTGGTGGGGGCGGTGATCGCCGAGGCGGCGAACAAGAGACCAAGAGCGAAGATCGAACGCATGATCGGACTCCTTCTGGGCATCGGGATTCCCCGACGGAATGCTTCCAACTTCCATGTGCGGAACGTCAAGCTGGACCCCATTTCGGGGGATCGCAAGCGCGTAGAGGCGTGAAAAGGCCCCCGACGGTCGTTCACCGCCGGGGGCCTTTGCACTCGATGAATCTTGAGGACTACATTCCTTCGTCGCCTTCGTCGGAGCTCACCGACCCCGTGCCGGCGTCGACCATGGCCTTCCACTCACCGTCGATCTTGACCCATACCGTGACGTATTCGCCCTCCTCCGGGGCGCCGTCTCCCTCACCGTCTGCGTCGGAGATAAAGTGTCCGCGCTCGTAGGCGAGGTCACCGGAGGCCGCGACATGAATGGTGGACCGCTCCCAACTTACCGTCGCACCCTCGCTCCGCTCTGCGAAGCTGGCCGTATTGTTTGCGAGAATTGCCTCGCGGCCCTCGACGAACTCACCATCGAAGATCGTCACGCCATCCATGGCGAAGAGGTTCGCGATGGCCTCAGCGTCGTTTGCGTTGGACGCGGCCATCCACGCGTCAGAGATGGCTGCGATGGCTTCTGCGTCGGCGGCCGTATCAACTGGGTCGGCCGCATCTGTAGCTGTGCACGCTACGACGGTTACCGACAAAGCGGCAACGAAGAGTCCGCGAGCGAGTTTGGGCATTCGAATCTCCTGGGTGGGGTGGATCGAGATCTCCTGCCCGTGGGCAGGGGGGTAGCTAGATGTGACCGACGGACTGGGAAAGTCAACCATTTTCGTTCTGGTCCGTTGCGTACTGCAAGCGGGTGGCGCATCGTTTCCTCGCCCGAGCGAGTCCACACCATGGAGCAGATATGGCCGACCCGAACCAGACGCGTCGCCTCACTGAGAGGGAGGTCGCGGTCGTGTTGCGTCGCGCGGTGGAAATCGACGAGGCGTCGGATGGGGACTCCTCGTCGTCTGGCCTGCGGCTCGACGAGCTTCGGGAGATCGCCACGGAGGTCGGCATTCGGCCTGAGGCCATCGAGAAGGCGCTCGTCGAGTTGGAGTCCGGTAGCGGGGTCGATCACAGATCGATCTTGGGGCCGGCGGCGACCCACTCAACGATTCGGTCCGTGCCCGGGCGCCTGGGGGAAGATCAACTTCGGAACCTGATTCAGGTCGCGGACACCGTCGTCGCGGGAACGGGGGTTGTAAGCGAAGCCCTCGGCGCGGTCCGGTGGACGTCACAGGGGCGCTTTCTCAATACCCAGATCGCGGTTTCACCCTCCGACGAAGGCACTTCCATACGCGTCCATGAGCAGTTCACGGGACGTGTTCGCCGTGCGGTGTTCCTGGTCCCGGGGGGATGGGGTGCGATCCTCGGGGCGTCCGTGGCCAGCTCGCTCGGGCTCGCCGGGCTGGCAGTGGCTGGATTCGTGGTGGCGAGCGCAGCTGTGGGAGTAGGCGTCGGACGCGCTACGTGGGGCCTTCTTGCCCGCCGGAGCCAGAGCCGGGTGCACCGACTCGCCGGGGTGCTGGAGCAGGAGGCGCTCCAACACCCCGATCATCCGGGGGCCTCGAAGATTAGCGGCGCCTCGCCCTAGCCCTTCTTGCGGATCGGTATCAGCGCACGCACCTGACGCTTGTAGTCTCGGTACTCCTCCCCGAAGTGAGCGATCAGGTCCCGCTCCTCGAGGGTCACGCCCACCATGATGTATCCCATGGTCATGACGGCGAAAAGGAGATGTCCCTGACTCATGGTCGGCGTCGACCAGAAGGCGATGATGAATCCCAGCATGATCGGATGGCGCACGTATCGGTAGAGCCCAGGCGTCTTGAACGCTGCGGCCTGAGGATCACGCTGCACCACATTGAGGTAGACCTGCTGCAATCCGAACAGCTCGAAGTGGTTGAGCATGAAGGTAGCGAGAAGCACGAGGCCCCACCCGGCCCAGAACAGCACCCAGAGGACTGTGCCAAGGGTAGTTCCGGCGACGTTCCACACCTCCTCAGGCATCGGCTGCCACTGCCAGTAGAGAAGAATGAGGATGAGGCTCGCGAAGAGCACAAAGGTGCTACGCTCCACCACGCGGGGCACGATGGCTGTCCAGCTCCTCTTGAAGCCGGGACGTGCCATGATCGTGTGCTGAATGGCGAAGAGCGCGAGCAACAGCGCGTTGATCAGTAGTGACCGGCCTAGTGCCCCCGGCTCACCCGAATCGATGGTCTTGTCAACGTAAAGGTTGCCGGTGAAGACGATCGCATACAGAAATGCGATCAAGAACACGATGTACGAAGCTAGGCCGTATACGAACGCGATCAGTCGACCCATTCCACACCTCTCAGTAATCAGGACGGCGGGAATCGAAGGGTCCCAAGCTGGGAGTGGAGGGTGTGAACTGCAAGGACTTTGAATGTGGATGGCGGTGGCGGGCGCCCGAATGGCTGGACCGGACCGTAGGCTTGCGACACATTGGGGGCTTCGAAAACTTTCGGGGATACGGCCTGCGGAGACCAGGACTCAATTCGCAGCGAGGAGCGACTGATTCAGAGGCGCCTACTTTGGATAATGCTCGTTGGCACCGCCGGCACGGCGGGCGAGCTGATGTTGCTCGAGCACACCGAGACCGCTTGGCAGTGGTCTCCGGTGGTGGCACTCGTCGTAGGTTTCTTCGCCTGTATCGTAGTGCTGTTCGCGGAGTCGAAGGCTGCAGCCGGCGTGTTCAGGCTGCTGATGGCCACCTTTCTCCTTCTTGGAACGGTAGGCCTATACCAGCACTACAGGGGGAACGTCGAATTCGAGTTGGAAATGTATCCCACGCGCCATGGGCTGGAGCTGTTCTGGGAGTCCCTCAAGGGAGCGACGCCTACGATGGCGCCGGGGGCCATGATTCTTCTCGGGCTCGTTGGACTCGTGACACTTGCGCCACTCGCGAAGCGGCGGGACGACCACAATTCGGGATAAGGATAAATTGAAAATGACGAAGATGTCGGTAGCGATCGCAGCCACGATGATGCTGGTTTCGGGTTCGCCAGCACACGTTCTGGGACAGGTCGGAACGAACAACGAGCTGCTCAATCCGAACCTGGCGAGCGAAGAGGAGCTGGTCAGCGTGCCATACCTCGAGGCGGATGCCGTTGAGGCCATTCTCCAGGCACGTCCGTTTCTCGACGCCCCGGCTCTGAATGCGGTGCTCGCTGAGCACGTGGCCGCAGAGAATCTCGTCGAGGTCTACCGAGCACTCTGGGTGCCGCTGAACCTGAATGCGACCGACGAGGCCGCCGTCCGGCTCATCCCCGGCGTGGGCAACCGCATGACCCACGAATTCGAAGAATACCGGCCCTATGCAGCGCTGGCTCAGTTCCGACGGGAGATAGGGAAGTACGTCGACGATACCGAGCTTGCCCGCCTGGAGCAGTACGTGTTCGTCCCGATCGACCTCAATTCTGCGTCCGCTGAGGACATCCTGACGATCCCAGGGATGGGTCCGAGGATGCTGCACGAGTTCGAGGAATACCGACCCTACGTAAGCATTGTCCAATTCCGCCGGGAGATCGGCAAGTATGTGGATGACGATGAGCTCGCTCGTCTCGAGCGGTACGTCGTTGTCCGTTGACGGAGGGGCGCCTTCTGAATGAACCTGCCGCATGACCGCGGGTCGAGGCAACGCGGCGCGTAACCTGATCATCGGGCCCCTTCTCTTCGGGCTGATGCATGTGATACCGGCCGAGTCCCTCGAGCCGGCGGCCCGGAGCGCGTTCGGACTATTGCTGTGGATGGCGTGGTGGTGGGTCACGCAACCTGTGCATCTCGCGGTGACGGGCCTGCTGCCGATCGTTGTCGCTGCCGTGTTCCCGATGGTCCCTGTCCGGGAGCTGCTCCCGGCCTACGCGAGCGTGCTGATCATCTTGCTGCTCGGCGCGAACATCCTTGCTACGGTGTGGACTCGCTGGGGCCTCGATCGCCGTATCGCGCTCGCTTCACTTCTCACGCTCGGGGCGAACCGTAACCGGCAGATCGTAGCGTGGTTCTGCATCGCGATGGTGCTGAGCACGGTGCTTCCCAACACCGTCGTTGCGGCGGCGATGATGCCGATCGTGGTGGCCATGTTGGCGTTCATCGGCATCGAAGATCTCGGATCGAGCCGATTTGGGACCGCGCTCGGACTCGCGGTCGCGTGGGGGGCGAGTGTCGGGGGAGCGGCGACTCCCCTTGGTGGGGCGCCCAATCTACTGACCGTCGGGTTCATCGAGGAGTCGGTGATCGACGGGGAGTTCCTTTTCTGGACCTGGGTCACCCGGCTCCTGCCGCTCACGGTCGCAGTCATGGCCGTGGCGCTACTCTTCATCCGCCGAGCCTTCCGACCGGAAGCCGCGGATCGGGCGGTGGGTCGGTCATATTTCGCGGGCGAGCTCAGCAAGTTGGGTCGTATGAGCGTACCGGAGCGGTGGGGCCTCGCGCTCTTCGGGACGGCGATACTGCTCGCCTTCACGAGGCAGCTCTACGCCACCTGGCTTCCCGAATTCCACCCGGCATTCGCCTTCCTCACGCTCGGGCTGATGGCCTTTGTGATTCGTCACAAAGGAGAGCCGCTCCTGCGTTGGGAGTATGCCCAGAAGCACATGATCTGGGGGCTCTTCTACCTGTTTGCCGGGGGTGCGGCTCTGGGGAGTATTCTGGCCGACACCGGGGCGGCGGCGTGGATTGCTACGCGCCTCGCTCCAGCGGCGAGCGGAGGAGGATTTGGGGCCGTAGCGATCTTCTCGCTGCTCACCATTGTCCTCACGCAGGTCACCAGCAACACGGCTGCGATCGCGGTGACGGTCCCGATCACGATCACGACGTTTCAATCGCTTGGGATGAACCCGATCCCCTTCGTCTACATCGTTGCCGTGGCCGGGAACTGCGGATTCATGCTGCCGTCCTCATCGGGTGGACCCGCGATCGCAGCCGGATACGGCGTCAACGTGAAGACGATGTTCGGGAAGGGCCTGATCCTGACGGGGCTCATGTGGGTAACGGTGATGACGGTCGGCTACCTGCTCGCCACCTACTGGCCGGGATTCGGGGTGGCTTAGGGGATCACGCCGGCGCTGCGCTGGAATTCTCGCAGCTTCGCTTCATCGAGCGCTCGAGGCTTTCGGCCTCGTGTTCGTCGATTCCCAACTGTTCGCGGAGCGCGGTGAGGATCGATCGCTCCTTCGTAGTGATTTCTCCGTCCTCAAATGCACCTTCCAGCGCGGCCCGGTACACAGCGAGCCTTCTGCCATCAAGGTACTCGGGGGTCGCCTGAATCCCCGGCACGACCTTGTTTGCGGCCCTCTGGGCGAGTGCTTGCATCGGCTTCAGAAGGAACGCCACGAGC
Source organism: Gemmatimonadota bacterium (assembly GCA_036679625.1). GTDB lineage: Bacteria > Gemmatimonadota > Gemmatimonadetes > Longimicrobiales > Gaopeijiaceae > JAZDDA01. Next base: position 6,682 of record JAZDDA010000235.1, read on the forward strand.
AACGCGAGGAACACGCCAAGAGCTACACCGTCGACCGCGAAGAATCGCTCCAGCAGCTCGCTCGCCACCAGGAAGACACCTGCGATCAACGCCCCCACGGTGCCCTGTTGGAGCGCAAGGCGCAGCTTCAGGTCGATATCGAAGAGCTGAGCGCGCAGGACCGCGTAGGCCAGGACGACCACATAGATGCCCATCACCACGCCCTGACCCGGGTTGTAGATCACATCGCCCCAGAATGGGATCGGCCTGAGCACCGTCACGAGGAGATGCATCAATCCGAGGTAAAGGTCCTTAACCGCAAAGGCCGCGACGAGCCAAAGTGCCCGCTCGCGGAACACGGTCCCCTTGGGCGACTTGCTGAGTGAATGAAGGACCGCGCCCACGGCCATGAGGGATGCGATTCCGTAGAATTGGATGGCCCGCAGAGCGAGCGTGCTATAGTGGAAGTTCCACGGTGCCCATCCTGGCGAATAGACGTCCTGGAGGAACCAGTCCGGTCGGGCGAGGACGACGACCACCGAGGCGACCGACAGTCCGTCGAGTAGAATGCGTCCCCACACCGACCGGAATGGAGCCAGGAGGGGAGTCTTGAGCGCGATGGCAAGAAAGGCGAAGTACTGGTAGGGGAGGGCGACGACCGAGGCTGCGCCAACGGTGGCCAGCACGGGGACGAGATCGGGCTCGTGCAAGAAGAAGACGAAGCCGAAACTCGATCCGGCCCACAGCCCTTCCAGGGCGAGCAGGAGGGCCAGTCTGCGATTGAGCATTCGGTGGGGTGCAACACGGACGGCCACGCCCGCCGCGACCCACGCCGACACGAGGGCGAGCACGCCCGGCACGCCCCACCATGTCCACGCGAGTGCCATTACCGACGCTCTGGTGTCACGAGTTCACCCTCCACTGCGGGTCTCGGAGCTCACTGGGTCGAGTCTGAAGAATCCCCACGTTTCGAATCCGGGTGCGACGGTGACCCTCCCAACCTGCGTGTATCCCAGGTGCTCGTACAACGAGACGTTGCATGGATCCTCGGTGGTGAGACTGACCCCCGTTGAACCGGGGTCGGCGGCCGAATATCGATGGACCTCGTCGATCAGGAGCCTCGCGAGGCCCTTTCCCTGATGGGACCTCCGCACCCCGACCATGTTGAGGTGAACGTGGAGTGTCTCGACTGTGAATCCCTGGCATGCCTCGCTGAACTTTTCGTAGCGCTGGCGTGCCAGCTCGCCCAGCTCCCGCCAAACCCCTTTGCGAAGCCTGTCGAGCCGAGGTGGAATGGGGGACTCACCCGGAATCGTCAGCGTGGCTACCCCCACGACCGACACTCCGTCGTGGACGGCGAGGATGGGTCCTCCCCGGAGTGTACGCGCGCTCACAAACAGGCTGATCAGGCTTCGTAGGGACCGGTCGTACGCTTCCTCACGGGCCTCGATCACATAGCGCATGACCGGATAGTCGGCGAACGCCTCGCAGAGTACGTCCACCGCAAGCTCTGCGTCTTCGGGTGGAAGGATGACGATGGAGTAGTCTGAGGCGGAATGGGACACACTTGGACTCATGGCCCCAGATTCCGGTGTTCCGATCGGCTCTGCCACGGTGATCATCGGCCTATGCTGATGTCATTGTCGGGACTTCCGCCCGACGGTACCGATTTACCTATAGCGACCGGGTTCGGACTTGGGAAGCGGATCACTGCGCTCGGAGCGCTGTTGCTTGTCTACGACGGGGAAGGTGGGAGTGGCGGTGCGGCGGTCGCCGGTGGGTGGATGTGCTCCCGACTCTGCGAGGGCAGAAGTCACACGATCTCGCTTCCTACCCTCGATGTACTGCCTGAATCGCTCGGCATTCTCCGGAAGTGAGAAGGCCATCCCGTAATCATCGGGTCCCACCGCCTTCACATGCGCCACGATCACCGTGAGGTCGTCCCGTTCGAGAGCCTCGAGGATTGCCTCGCCGAAGCTGAACGGGTCGTCTACCGAGACGACATGCTCGATGCCAGCAGCCTTCGCGACTGCTGCGAGGTCTGTGACGCCGGACGTTGTATGAGAGTCGAACCCACCCGTGGACAGCAAGCTGCCGTTGTCGAAGATGATGTGGATCAGGTTGGTGGGCCGGTAACGAGCGAGTGTTGCGAAGGTGCCCAGGTTCATCAACGCCGATCCGTCTCCGTCGAGCACAACCACCCTCTCCGCGGGAAGGGTGCGCGCCAAACCGAGCCCGATCGACGACGCGAGTCCCATGGCGTGCTGCAGGTAGAAGAAGTTCTCGCGGTGGCCAAGGTCGTACAGCTCCTGGGCGCAGGCACCCATTATGGTCACTACGAGCTTGTCCTCAAGCTCGGGATAGATCATCTCGATGCACTGTGCGCGTTCCATGACTTAATCGACCATGAGGTCGCGCGTCAGCAAGAGCGCGACGGGTGAGAGCGAGGCTTGCGACTGGAGGTACGCTTCGCGGATTTGCGTCCCTACCGTGCGTGGGTCTCGTGCGTGCTCGAAGGGAATGTCGAGGGCTCTCAGCACCGGCTCGGTCACGGCGCCTCCGCGCTTGTGCCACGGATACGGCTCTGCTGGCTCGCCCCTCATGGCGATGAGCATGCACAGGGGAATCGAGTAGAGCTGGGCCAACGACACGATTCCGTTGATCGCAGCCAGAAATCCGTGGTTTTGCATCAGGAGGATGTGGGGCTCGCCTGCGAAATACGCCCCGGCGGCGATCCCGATTGCCTCTTCTTCTTTGGCCACCTGAAGAAGATCCATCTCGGGGTCGTCTTCGGCGCGCTGAAGAAGCAGTCCGAGCCACGTTTCGGGAAGCGCCGAGATCGACCGCACTCCGGCAGCTTTGATGCTGTCGAAGACGATCCTCGAATTTTCGTATGAGACAGGCATGCGGGCTCCGGCGGAGAGAGACCTCTTCAGGCGTGGCTGAGTAATCTCGGGATGGTGCTGTTCTTTGGGAAGGGTGTTGTTTCACCGCCCTTCGCCGGCTGCCTGAGCCGGGCGAGCTCTACGGTAGGAGCTGCTTGGCGAGCTTGTGTCCGAAGTAGAGACCCACACCCGTTCCGATCATGCTGATGATGAACGCGGTGAAGATCGATATCCAGGCGCCCGCAAACCAGCCCAGCCAGCCTCCTGCGGTCATGCCGATAAAGCCGAAGATGCCCTTCACGGTTTACCCTCCGGTTCGTAGTGGTGTGGACATACGATCATCATTCCTCTCGATGCTCCCCGACGGACACAGCGAGACCATCAGGATCCTCATACTGGGCGATCTTGGTGCCGAAGACCATCGTCGGCTCCTGAAGACAGGTGACAGCCTTCGCGATCATGTCGCTGTGAAACTCATCCAGGTCGGGCACGCTCAAACCCGGGCGACACCGTCCGGGGGGAAGATGATCGGCGTCTTCGTCAGGTGCGGCAACCCCATCACTCGAATGCAACGCAAGGGTTGCACCCTCTGTTGCGAATTCCGTCCATTCCGGCGACTGGAACTTCAACGGAAGGCCGATCAGGTCTCGGTAGAAGGCTGTGGAACGGCCCATGTCGCTCACGAAGACGATCACGTAATTCACCCGCATTGCACTCCCCCTTCGTTCCTGAAAACGCCGAGGCGTTGTAGAATCAGTTGTGCCGGTCGCCTTGGACGGGGGGCCGTAATACCCACGCTCCCTAGAAGGACGCCCAAGATTCATGGACTCAACACGCCGCTATTCCGAGCAGGAGATCGCAGACATCCTCGATAGTGCGACCGAAGCGCAGACGAGCGCCAGCCAAGCGCTTTCGTTGAGTACGGGGATGACGCTGGCTGAGCTTCAGGAGATCGGCCGTGAGGTGGGGATTTCAACAGATCTCATCGCGCGGGCTGCGGCCCGGATCGACGCATCGCCGGCCTCGACCCTTCCGAGTCGCGAATTTCTCGGAGCCAACATCGGTGTGGGTCGCACGATTAACCTCGACCGACGGCTTACGGACAAGGAGTGGGATCGGTTGGTGGTCGATCTGAGGGAGACCTTCGACGCTCGCGGGACCCTTAGCGAGGAGGGCGCGTTTCGCCAATGGACGAACGGAAACCTCCACGCCCTCCTTGAACCCACGGAGTCGGGCGAAAGGCTTCGGCTTCGGACGGTGAAGGGGAACGCCAGGCTGATGATGGGGCTCGGGGTCGCAGTGATGGGAATGGCACCGCTCACCTACCTGGTCGATCTCCTGGGCGGTGGCGTGGGTGGCCCCGTTGGCGTTGGGATGCCGATCCTCTTCGCGGCCATGGGAAGCCTTCTCTACGGGGCTACGCGGCTCAGGTTGCCGAGGTGGGCCGCCACCCGGAAGTCGCAGATGGACGCCGTGGCCGATCGGCTAGCGGCTGGCATCAACACCGGGGATGATCCCGCTGAGGCCGAAGACGACTAGCGGTTCCCAGCCCTGGCGACCACCGGGACGAGCCGGGAGTCCAGTAGAGCTGCGGTGCGATGTCCCATTCCTGCCCGGTAAGCCTCGTTCGAAGCGAACCCCATAAATGCTTCCACGCTCCGGTGACGAACGAGCATAACCACATCCCACCGCTCGTCCTCGGGACCGATCAGACATGCTCCGCCGTCCCCAATGAAGTCCAGCCGACCACCCGACTCGGTGAGGAAGGGCAAGGTGTGCTCCACATACCGAGCGTATGCTCCGGCGCCCGAAATCGGCTCAGGTGGCGCGAGCTCAGGGTTGGCCGAGTAGTCGGCCACCTCACGGAATCTGAGCAGATTCAGCATCACGACCTCTCCCTCGATGCCGCGCATCAGAAAATCGCGCCCTGCCTCCTGCGTCGGCTCGACGTAGTTGGTGTTTGGGTCATTCATTATGGGTCTATCTCTCCATGATTATCTGTAGATCTCCATTCGATCGTCATTCACCCCTTGGCTGGCGGAAACGACGATTCAGTGTGCGGCCAAGACGGAGGCCGCGCCAGAAAACCCTTCGCCTTCAGCCCTCCTCCGAGGGGCCCCGAGGAAGGCGAAGCCGTTTCAGCGCCATCTCCAGCTTCGTTGCCTCGGCGCGCGCCCTGACCGCCCTCCACGCCTCCGTCGCGGTGACGAGCACTCCGAGGATGACCGCAGCGCCCAATGCAGACTCCCCGAGCAGGGCTCCAAATGGAAGCAGGGCTCCCGGCGATACACCGAGGAGGGCCCACACCGTATGCCTGCGGCTCGCCTTCCGCTTCGAGGCCAGACGGCCCTCGAGTTCGCGTATCTCGGAGTCGACGACGACGGCTTCGGCCGCCGTGACCCGTGGCACCTTAGGCGCGGGTCTTCTGTTCCCGTCTTGCTCTGGCATCGTTGCTACGACCAGGCGATAGCCCACGTCGAGCGTGGAGTGTGCCAGTACATCGCCGTAGCGGCTATGCCACTCCCCCGACGCGAGGTCCTGCTCCAGGCGGGCCAATCCCTGATCCACATTGGGCACCTTGGAAAACGTCGAGATCGCAGCCCTGACCTCAGGCCGCAGGAAGGCCTCTGGGCGCTGCCAATACGCCCCGATGAATCCATCGGGGCAGTCGTGACGGATTGGAACATCAATGACACTGACCGGCCCCATATGATCTTGCAGCGCGTCCAGGGGCGGGGACATGGCGCGATCGGCCTCGAGGATTTCCGGTAGGTAGTCGTTCAGCCAGAAGCCATGCGCCGATGGATCCCATGTCAGGATGACGACCCGTTCCCGAGCGACCCGGCGAAGCTCAGCCAGGCCACCTTCGAGGTCGGGCCAGTGATGGATCGTCAGGACGGCGAGCGCCGCATCGAAGGCGCCGTCAGCAAAGGGAAGGCCCGTTGCGCAGCCTCTCACCACCGGGGCTGCCGCCGCGGGGCGCTGACGGATCATGACCGCAGAGGGCTCGACTGCCACCACGCCTCGATCGCGAGGCTCATACGCACCGGTGCCTGCACCGACATTCACAACGCTCGAAGATACTCCGAGCGCCTCGAGAATCTGTGCTGCGATGAGGGGATCCGCGCTCCGCACCCGTTCGTGCCCGCGCCCTATGGTGTCGTAGAGTGCCATATGAGAGATCTCAGCACTGATTCCTAGGTCTTCAGTAGTCGAACCGCACCATGCATCAGCGTCACCTTTGCGGGCAAGATGCCCACCGGCTCACCATCGAGATGGAATGGAACCCTGCCCTCTGCACGAAGCGTGATGTGGCTCCCGTGGGAGTGACGGACTCCGCGTGCGTGCGCCAGCGTCGACGCCATCATCCGGAACCCGAATCTGGTCCAACTCAGCGCGGTAAGAGGGGGAACGCCGAAGACATCGAAGTGGCCGTCCCCCGGGTCTGCATCGTCGGTGACCCGACCTCCGAACCCGATCGGACCGACATTCGCGATGATCACGGTGGAGTGATTTCCGAATTCCGATGCATCCACCTCTGCAGAGATCTGGGGTTGCTCGTAGCGTTTTACCGCGCTGAGAACTTGTGGCAGGTGGGCAATCAACCCGCTTACGCCCATCAGTCCGGAGCGGGTCGCATTGAGCGCATCGATGATCACTGCGTCCCACCCCGCTCCGCACCAGAGAAGGAAGGCGCGTTGGCCTCCCTCGTGGCGGACCATGCCTACGTCGAGCGGGATGGAAGTCGCATCGATCAGTGCCGTAGCGACAGCGTCGGGATCTGAAGCCAAGCCAAACGCCCGCACTGCGGCGTTCGCGGTCCCCGCGGGTAGAAAGCCGAGATCAGGGAGATCTGCAGGTGCAAGCCCGGCGTTCATCAGGCCATTCAAGACCTCGTTCAGGGTGCCGTCGCCACCGATTGCGATCACGCGGTCGACTCGTGACGCGGCCTCTGAAGCGAGTTCGGTTGCCGCGCCTCGGTGGGTCGTGGGAAGCAGCTGGGCTGATGCAAACTCGCTGAGTCTCGCCAGGAGGGCCTCGGCCTTTTGAAGAGCCTGCCCTTTACCCGATGTCGGGTTCACGATCACGGCATAGGACTTCACGAAATGCTTCTAACAGCCTCGAGTGTAGTACCACACCGCCGGACCCACCTCCGTCGACCGCCACTCGATCCAACCCGTCTTCGTCTCGGATCCGAGGTCGCCCATGCAATAGTCTGAGGGCTGTTTGACCAGTACGCGCATCCAATCTCCAACGATCTCGAGCGGTTCGAGGTGATAGTCTCCCTCGATCGTTCCGAGGCTCGCGCCATCGAGGCGGGGTGCGTCGCGGAGCACCATCGGGGCACCCGAACGGAAGAAGAGCGGAGAGATCTCGTCGGATGTCAGCCGTTCGTCCCACGATTCCATCTCAAGCTCGATGGGCCCACCCATAAGCGAACAGGTCGGTACCCACGCCGTCCCGTCACCGGTCGCTGGGTCATCGGGAGCAAAGCGAAGCTTGAGCCACCCATCTTCCGGGCCATCGAGAACGATGAAGCTCACCTCCTCGTATCCTGTCTCGACCAGCCCACTCATCCGAAAGGGAACGACCTGGGCCGTTTCGGCTTCCACGAGCCAGCCGTTCGCGATCCATCCCCAGGGCGGCGCGTCCGGAGTCTCAGAGAGGGGGAGAATGGTCTTGGACAACCAATCCCACTCCCAGCCTGCCTCGGTCGGGCGCAGGTGCCCGACACCCAGATTTATCTCGTCAAAGGGCACGCCCTGATCTCGAATCGTCTCATACCATCCGTCCGACGGGAGCGTGTCGGGGACGGCCGAAGCCACGGCATTCGGCAGCTCGCAGAGCTGGCCATGAGCGCCGCCGGGGAACAGGAGGAACGCAGCTAGGGCAAGGAACACCGCTGGCACCGGTCTCATGTAGGGATCCTTGATTGAATGGCCGTCCGGAAACCTCCCGAGTCGTCTACGCCGAGCCCGATGAACCTGACGTTGCGCTTGATCCCGAACGGTCCGTGGACCAAGATTGGTTGCTTGAACTCGAGCCAAAAGTCAGGCTGGCCAAAGAGCGTCATGCTGACACTCTCCTCCTCGGCGGGTTGCTCGTCATGCGTTCCAAGCACGTCCGTCCAGTCGATATCCGCTCGCCAGCGCAGTCCTGTGCGAAGATGGAGACCGGATTCCGTAAGCAGAGATGGATTCAGGCGGGCAGCATTGAAGTCCCTAAGTAGCCAGACAATCGAGGATATGCCAGAGGCGGTCAGAATCCATGCAACCCAGGAGATCCACTGACTCACCAGCATATGAACCACTGCCGTCTCAACGAGCACCGCCATGATGATGGCACCCAACACAGCAGGATATCCGCTTCTTCGGTGGCTGGGGAAGGCCGCGCTTCCTGAGTGGTTGAGGGTCAATGGCGTTCGGAGTTACTCCGCCGTGGTCGGATCGATGATGGTCCCAATGCGGGAGACTTTGTTCGCTGGGAAGCCGCCCTGGGAAGCGTGCTCGCGGATCATCGCTTCGTCCGGAGCAATATAGACGCAGTAGACCTTGTCGTCGGTGACGTAGCTTTGGACCCATTGGATGTCAGGGCCCATGCTCTGAAGGACCCCGCATGACGTCTGGGAGATTCCCTTCAGCTCCTCGGGCGAAAGGTTGCCTGCTCCAGGGATTTCTCTCTCGATCAGATACTTGGGCATCGTGCGCTCCTCGAGTTGTGCAGGTAAAGGCGGTGCGTCTCGCCTGGCGGGTTCGCTGTTCTGTCGTGCGACAATGATGTAGACCGGAGGGGAGCGGCGCTACCTTTTCTTACTCCGACCACACCGCAAGTTCATTCCCGCTCGGGTCGGCAAAGTGAAATCGTCGCCCGCCGGGAAACTCGAAGATCGGACGGACGATGCGTCCTCCGTTCGCTGCGATGCTTGCCTCCATCGCCTCCAGGTTGGTGGCGTAGAGGACCACCAGCGGGCCACACCCCACGACCTGTTCAGCGGCCGCGAAACCGCCGTCCAGGCGACCGTCGTTGAAGGCTGTGTACTCCGGACCATAGTCCGTGAACTCCCAGCCAAACACCGTAGAGTAGAACCTCTTGGTCGCTTCGAGGTCGGTGGATCCGAACTCCACGTAATCCACGCGACGGTCGTGTTCCGCTCGGCTCATAACGCCCTCCTTGAGAAGGTATCTATAGTCTGACGAGCATCCCTCATGCCGCATAACCCAAGACCGCAAAAAAGTGACAGGTCGAGCCCGCCATTACGAACAGATGCCACACCAGGTGGTTGTACGGCAGCCGGCGGGCCACATAGAAAGCGACGCCTCCCGTGTACGAAAGGCCGCCCGCGACGAGCCATCCGATTCCCGGTGCTGGCACGTTCAGGATCAACGGTCGGATCGCGATCAGCGCGGACCACCCCATGACGAGGTACAAAACGGTGGACAGCCGAGGATGCCGAATCCCCACTCCCAGCTTTGCCCACACACCGATCGCGGCGGCGCCCCACACCAGGCCAAAGAGGGTCCATCCCCACGCACCGGCCAACACGCCGAGGGTGAAGGGCGTGTAGGTGCCCGCGATGAGCAGGTAGATCGCGGAGTGATCGAGCCGCCGCAGGCGATCCTTGAGTCGACTCGCCGGCGTGGCGTGATACCAGGTGGACGCCAGATAGAGCAGCACCAGCGTCGCCCCGAATATGCTGCTGCCCACGATGTTTGCCGCACTCCCGCTCCTCACCGCTCCGATTATGAGGATCGGGGCGGCCACAAGCGCACAGAGGAATCCCACGCCGTGGCTCAGCGTGTTTGCGAGCTCCTCCCTCGGGCTCATTGGGTGGCTCATCCCGTGGCTCATCGTTTCCTCCCGCACTAGAGCCGCTCCTGGACGTCGATCGTACGGTCGTTTTGCAGATTCCCGGTGTTGACGGTGGAGGCCGGCTCGATCAGGAGAATATGCGCCTCCGCCGCTGCCACCGGCTTGTGCTCAACGCCCCGCTCGACCACGAAGAACTCGCCCTCGTCGAGCTCGATGGTGCGATCGCGGAGGTGGATGGTGAGGTGGCCGCTCAGGACCATGAAGAACTCGTCCTCGGCTTCGTGGTGATGCCAGGGGAACTCGCCCTCGAGCTTGGTGACCTTTACCTGCTGGCCGTTGAATCCGCCGACGATCCGGGGGCTCCACTGCTCCGAGAACTGAGCGAGCTTCTCGGCGAGGTTCACCTTGGTGGCGTTGTTGTCGTTCACGTTGCGCTGCCTGACTCGATCTGCAGGAATTCGCTCAAACACGTTCGAGGGGTTGGTGCGGCTCTGGGGGTAGCTGCACGACGATGGAGTCACCCGCCTTCACGATGCCGCCCTCGAGCACCACCGACATGACGCCGGCCTTTCGGATCAGCCGTCCATCCTCGTCCCGGTCCAGCGTTGCCGCCATCAGACCCTCGTGGATCGAGTCGAGTTGAGAACACGGATTGCGGAGTCCCGTAACCTCGACCCTGGCCTCTGCTCCAAGATGAAGGATGGCCCCCCGGGGAAGGCCGAGCAGGTCGACCCCGGCAGTCGTGACATTCTCCCCCAGCTCGCCGGGGACCACCGGCATTCCCTTGTCGCTCAGCTCTTCGTGCAACTCGCGCGGGATCAGGTGGAGCTGGCGTAGGTTCGGCTGGGTTGGATCCTGTCGGACCCGGGAGCGGTGCTTCACCGTCTCTCCCATATGAGCATCCCCCTCGACACCCAATCCGGCGAGGAGCCGGATCTGCGCTTCACACGGCTTCTGAAGTGTGTGTTCTGGACTCCTGCAGACTGCGGTAACGACTCCGGACGACATTCTTACGCGCTCCTCGTGTGTGGCTCTGCCAACCGCCCATCGTCAACGAATCAAGATAGCCTCAGGTGCCACCTTCGAGGACGGGCGCCCTCGTCATCGTCCTACTACCTCCACCGTGTAGACCAGCAGCGTGTTCGGAGAGATGTGGAAGCGGGCTTCCCGTCGCCGTGCGGGTGGGTATGTGCCCGACGTCCCATATCCGAGCTCGGACGGGACGATCACGATCCACCGGGCTCCGGGCTTCATGCGGGCGATCGCCGCATCGAGGCCAGGCGTCACCGAGCTCTCTCCTACGACGTACTCGCAGGTCTCACCACGCTCCGGGAGCGGGCGCGCCCACGACGGCCCGCAGTCCTCGGCCGTGCTCGCGAAGCTGGGCCCCGGTGCCCTGCCCGTGTACCGCACGGAGATTCGTTCGCCGGTCTGTGGTGGCGTGCCGACCCCCTCTTCCAGAATCACGTACCGCCAGCCCGCACCGTCCTCCCCATCCGTATTCCCGGACTGGGCATCCGGCCAGTTCGAGAGTAGGTGCTCGGCCTCGTCGCGGGCCTTCTCCTCTTCGGCTACGCGTACGCGCTCCTGTACGACCGCCGCCATCTCTCTGAAGGAGGCTGTGGTCGGACGAAATTCCTCGGCGTCCGGGCCGGCGCGCACGATGCGAACGCTGTCCATGGGATCGTTGAGCTCGATGTTCATGACCACGTCCATGCCGCTGTGGACCTCGCCGAAAACGGTGTAATCGCCGTCGAGGTATGACCGGTCGCCGAGCGTGATGTAGAAGACGTTACCTGCCGTGTGCGGTCCGCCGTTCGCCATCCCAAGTGCGCCGGCTTGGCCATGAGTGAAGCCTTCGCGGATCTCGTTCGGGATCTGGTACCCCGCAGTCCGTGCAGCCTCAGAGTTGGCGAGTCCCCCCTGGATAACGTGCCCGTCGACCACCCGGTCGAAGAGGGAGCCGTCGAAGAAGGGTGTGCCGAGCGGAAACGCGTCGTTCTCGATCGTACCCTCCGCCAACCCCACGAAGTTGGCCACCGTCATGGGGACTCGCTCGTATGCGAGTTCCAGCACGATGACCCCTTTGGGGGTGAAGATCTGCGCGTACAGACCGTCTGGGTACTGCTGGGTCGGGGCGCCGCTCAGGCGGCCGGCTGCAATGTCCTCAGCCACCTTCGCTCTCACGCCTGAATTCCGTATGGTCCCGGATTGGTGCAGTTCCCGGAGAAGTGCGTGGCCTGGTGGCCCAGAGGCCGTGGCGACCATCACTGCGGCGTGAGGTTCCATCAAGATTGCGAAGGAAGGCGGTTCCTCAGTCAAAACCCGTCTAATGAGCCCAAGCCCGACCGCCGGATTCTCTAGTATGAGGAGCGAGTTGATAACCGCAATGCGGAGGCCAGGCGTGGTTGCCTCCAAAAAGAGCTGGATCAGTAGCGGCCCGACCCGACGGATAGGCATTACAGCGCCCTCAGAGTCTGCGAAGGCCAAGGTGGAAACGGCGATGGCCCGGACGAAGGGCGTCGGGCCGTTCCGAACGATATCTGCCAGCCCGTCGATCAGCGCCTCTTGTTCATTCCGCGGTCGGGGGTGGGATGACAGAATGATTTGGATTGCGCTTATTGGTTCCGTCCCGTTGTCCCACGCCTCAACCCCAGCGGCGACGAAACGCTCCAGGAGCTCCGCGATCGGTGTGGAGTTCACGCTGATCTCTTGAGCTTCTACAGCGCTGCCCGCGAAAACGAGCAGCAATCCCAGGAATAAGACGCTCTTCACTTCTTGCCTCCGCACGGGAATTGGAGTTAGGACGGTGATGGCACGCCAGGGGCCTCACCCTCGATCAGGATATCTGACCCAAGTTGCGGGTCGGTCGGAGCTCCAGCAACTGGGATAGCGGACTACCGTGCGGATTAGGTGGCCCTGTTGGCGCGCGTAAGCTACACTGCGGGAGACCGACACCGATGACATGAAGTTTTCTGGGTGCATTGGGGAGACATTGTGCGACACCCTCCGATTCTGAAGAGCCTTCTGGCGATCATGCCGCTCCTGTTGATGGGCTGCGCGACCTCACAAACAGTCCACTGGCAGGACGATGGGCCTGTGGCTGCTGCCCAGGTGGCTCTCCTCGGCGCACAACACAAGGCCAAGATTACCGACCTGAACGGCGCACACTTCTGGGGCAGGGACGTCTCGATTGCGGAGGATGCGGTCCGGTGGACACGGACCCGGGACGGAGAACCACAGGTGCTGCCGCTGGCCGAGGTGGCGAAGATCGAGTTCGTCACCGGTCGCCACGTGGGGAAGGGCGCCTGGATCGGGGCGCTCTCGGGTGGCGCTGGACTCGCACTGCTGGTGGGGATCGACTGCATCAGGGAAACCCGGGGAAATCTCTGCGATGAGTTCGGCACGGCCGACACGCTTCTTGGCGTCGGATACTTCGGAGCGATGAGTGGCGCGGTCCTCGGAGTCTTGATTGGCGCCTTCAGCGCAGACAAGGTGATCTTCGTGCCGCAAAATTAGGGTTCGGCACCCGGCGGCATATCGGGTGGCTCCCGTTATCTTCGCCGCTATGACTCCAACATCATCATCTGCGGCCAACCGCGCGTTTGCCGAGCTCGGTCTCGGCCCCGAACTGCTCGAGACCCTTTCTTCACTCGGGTACGAAGAGCCGACCCCCATCCAGCGTGAAGCCATCCCCCACCTCCTCGAGGGCAAGGACCTGATGGGCCTTGCTGCCACAGGGACGGGGAAGACGGCAGCGTTCGCTCTCCCACTCCTGCAGCTCATCGAGATCGGCGGTAAGGTGCCGTCGGGGCTCATCCTGGTTCCCACCCGGGAGTTGGCGGTACAGGTGGCCCAGGCGGTTCACCGCTACGGCAAGGAGCTGGGGGTGTCGGTGCTGCCGATCTACGGGGGGCAGGCCTTCCACCAGCAGCTCAAGGTGCTGAAGCGGGGCGTGGATGTGGTGGTGGCGACGCCGGGGCGGGCGCTGGACCATATTCGGCGTGGGACGCTCCAGCTTGGGAGCCTCGAAGTGTTGGTGTTGGATGAGGCAGATGAGATGCTGGACATGGGGTTTGCCGAAGATCTGGAGGCGATCCTCGCCGCGGTGCCCGGGGAGAGGCAGACGCTCCTGTTTTCGGCCACGCTTGCACCACGGATCGTGACGATCGCGAAGAAGTACCTCAACGACCCGGTGCAGGTGCGCATTGTCGCCGAGGCAGACGACGGAGCGGGTGAGGTCCCGTTGGTTCGTCAGACCGCCTACCTGGTGCGCAGGCCCCACAAGCTGGCCGCGCTTGGGCGTGTGCTGGACCTGGAGAGCCCCGACGCCGCGCTGGTGTTCTGCCGGACCCGCAACGATGTCGACGATCTGGTGGAGGCGTTGAGCGGCCGAGGGCACCGTGCGGTGGCCATGCACGGGGGAATGTCGCAGGAGGAGCGCGACCGGGTGATGAAAAAGCTCCGGGGTGGCACGGTAGACCTGCTGGTGGCCACCGACGTGGCGGCCCGAGGGCTGGACATCGCCCACCTGACCCATGTGATCAACTACGACGTCCCGTCGGCGGCGAAGTCGTATGTGCACCGCATCGGGCGCGTTGGCCGCGCGGGCAGGGAGGGCGTGGCGATTACGCTCGCCGAGCCACGGGAGCACGGGTTGCTCAGGAACATCGAGCGGCTCACGAAGCAGAAGATCAGCGTGGAGGCGCTACCCACCGTTGCGGATCTCCATGCCCGCCGGCTGGAGCTGACCCGCGCCTCGGTGCGGGAGTCGATCGTGGAAGGGGAGCTGGAGAAGTTCCGGGTCGTGGTGGAGGCTCTCTCCGACGAGTTCGACCTCTTCGACATCGCCATGGGTGCGGTGAAGATGGGGCACGAGGCCACGATGACCGGCGCAGATGGTGACTACGAAGAGATCCCGGTCGAGAAGCCCTACGGGGGCAAGGGCGGTGCCGGTGGTAAAGGGAAGCCTGCACCTGGAGGCCGCACCCGCGCCCAGGCGGGACGGGTAAAGCGGCTGTTCATCGGTGTGGGCCGTGCCGCGGGGGTCCGACCTCAGGACCTCGTGGGAGCGATCACAGGAGAGGCCGGCGTGGCCGGCCGGGACGTCGGGTCCATTCAGATTTCCGAAAATTTCAGTCTGGTAGAGGTCTCGGATAACGTGGCCGACCGGGTGATCCATGCGCTCCGTGCCGGAAAGATCAAAGGCAAGAAGATCAAGGTGAGGATGGATAGCGGACGGTGAGCCGAAGGCCTTGTGCGTCAGGCCCCGGGGCTCTCTTTTCTGAGACCGCTACACGTCCGTCACGGTAGGTGCAGCTACCGTATCCCGTTCTCCTCTCCGGCACACGGCGCTACCTCATGGGCGATTGGGCGAGTACACAACGCGTTTCTGGCGAGATCTCCTTTAGCGAGGGAAGCTCCCTTGAGGGGGAGATCCACCTCCAGGTACGGACCGCAACACGGGCCAGCGTAGAGACTCCCCTGGAAATGCTGAACCGGCCCGAGAAATTCTTTGCGGTTGCCCTCGAGGACGGCAGCATACGTCTTGTTGCAAAGGCCCACGTCACCGTAGCCTCCTTTGCTTCCGATGCCCCCGAAACGGCCTATCTCGAGGTCACGGAGCCACAGCGCCTTGACGTGTATATGGCGGACGGGAGTGAGCACAGCGGGGATGTTTATATCGAGCTCGGCCCCCTTTCGCTGCGGGACCTGGACTTTCTCAACGAAGCGGAGCCGTTCTTCCCACTCTCCGCCCCCGATGGAATCCTGTATCTGAACCGGTCGCACGTGAAGTACGTGCGGCCTCACGACTGAGGACTCTATGGCCCAGCTTGATCAGTTCATCAAACTCCTGCATCAGCGGAAGAGTGAGGCCATTCAGGCTACTGGAGGTCAGCCAATCACCCTCGTCGGTGGCGGTGGTGCGAAGGTGCTGACCGGAAAGCCAGTCAGTACCGCGAAGATCCTGGCGTTGGTGAAGGAGATCGCAGGGCCCGAGCATTCCGGCCAACTCACTTCGGGCGGCCAGGCTGAATTCTCGTATGATTCACCCAACGGCACGGTCCAGGTGGAATTCCGAAGCGAGGACGGAGAGTCGTCGGTCACGATCCGACCCACAGGCGTGGTCACAGGTGCGCCGGCAACTGCCTCGTCCGGAGCAGCCACCGCTACCCCATCCGGCCCCGGACCCGCTCAGGCGGAGCTCGACGAAATGCTCAAGCGCCTCGTCGACGAGGGGGGATCGGATCTGCATCTTCGGGTTGGGCAGCCGCCCATCATCCGCCACGACGGAGTTCTCAAACGCCGGGACGCTCCCCTCATTTCAGCCGCGTTCATGGACGCCATGCACGCCGCAGTGATGCCGCCCGACGACAAGGCGAGGCTCGACGAGACCGGTGACGCCGACTACGCGTATGAGCTGCCCGGCATAGCGCGGTTCCGCGGGAACGCGGCGCAGGACCGCGGAGGGCCCATCGCTGTCTTTCGGGTGATCCCGAGCAAGATCCCGAGCTGCGAGCACCTGATGATCAGCCCCGAGGTTCAGAAGCTCTGTTTTCTGAACAAGGGACTCGTCGTGGTGACCGGTCCCACGGGCTCGGGTAAGTCGACGACGCTCGCGGCGATGGTCAACCTCATCAACCGAGAGAGGCAAGACCACATCCTCACGATCGAGGACCCCATCGAGTTCGTGCACGAGGGCAAGGGGTGCCTTGTGACGCACCGCCAGGTCGGGCTGCATACGAAGTCATTCAAGGCGGGTCTACGGGCCGCGCTCCGGGAGGATCCCGACATCATCCTGATCGGCGAGCTGCGTGATCTAGAGACCGTCGCGATCGCCATCGAGACGGCCGAGACCGGCCATCTGGTGTTCGGGACGCTGCACACCACGACGGCGGTGTCCACGGTCAGCCGCATCATCGACCAGTTTCCTGCCGATGAGCAGGCACAGATTCGCGTCATGCTCTCGGAATCGCTGCGAGGCGTGGTGTCTCAGACGCTTTGCAAGAAGAAGGGGGGAGGCCGCATCGCCGCACGCGAGATCCTGCTGGCGAGTTCGGCCATAAGCAACCTGATCCGCGAGGGCAAAACCTTCCAGATTCCGTCGATCATGCAGACCAGCCGGAATCTGGGCATGGTCACTCTGAACGACGCTCTCCTGGAGCTGATGGACCAGGATCTCATCGAGCCTCGCGAGGCGTACGTCAGGTCGGTGGACAAGGCGAGCATGGAAAAGCCCCTTCAGACTCGGGGCCACGACATGGCGACGCTGCTCGCGCAGTAGCGGCCGACCAGAACGGGCCTCAGTTCCCGGCGGTCTGTATCATCGACTGCGCGATGGGACGGCAGTTGGAGATGGCGGGATCAAAACGGGCCTGCCGAAGTCCTACCTCGATGGCTCTCGAGAGGTTACGGTCCGTCGAGGTTAGAATCTCGAACGAGGTGAAGTCGACCCTTCCCGTAGCGGTGACATCATACTTGAAGGTGGCCGTTGCCGACCTCGAGCCGCGGGTTGGGGCTTGAATCCTGAGTGTGCGCGGAACGAGCCGGGCCGGACTCTGCTGTGCCGCAAAGCGAATGACCTCTGCGTCGGGCGGCACCGTGCCAAAGTGAAGCCGGAGGACCACCGAATCACCGGTGATCGAGGGCGGGAATGCGGGGAACTCAGGTGCTCCGGGCATGGGCTCGTCGACGATGCTCTCGAGTGAGTTGTCGAATCGACCATCACCCGACTCCGGTCCGACGTCACCGGCTCGGGCATCGCCATCGCGGAAGAGGGTGATCGGCATATCGGCGATATGTCGCTCGTCTGGACTCCAGTCATCCGCCCAGCGAGGCTCGGGTGGCAGGAGGCGACGGCGGACGCGGTCCCATCCACGGTAGGCACCCCGGCGCCGACTCGGAACCCGCCACCTGTACACTGCGGCTCCGAGAACCTCAGCCAGGTATGCCGGCTCGCTCCCGCCCGAATCCACCCAGGTCGCAGACACGGGGTAGCCGGTCGATGGGTCCAGATTCTCGCACCCGTCCTGCGCCGCCAGGGGCGCGGCGGCGACGGCGCCCAAGATCCACGGAAGAGTTATCAAACGCCGCATGATGCACACGTCCCGGACTCGGGGAAGACGAAGAGGCGGCCGAGTGCCACCTCTCCACCGCACGCTGTGCAGATGCCGTAGGTGCCGGCGGTCAGCCGCCGGAGCGCCGCCTGAATCGGTGCCAACCGGACCGTCTCGCCCTCGCGCAGCCCCCTCGCGATCTCCTGGTTCTGCAGGGAGTCCATGCGCGAGACCCTCCCGACCGCGCCCTGGTCGAGCTCGACGGGCTTCAGCGCCTCGTCCGTAACCGTCATGCTCTTCTCGAGCTTCACGAGCTGGCGCTCGAGTTCGTTACGAAGCTCTGCGATCTGTGGGGCGGTGAGGTGACTCATGGCTCAATTCGGCGTCGGCGTCAGGTGCTCTTCCCCAACCCCAGCGCCCACCCGATCGCTGCTCCCCCCAGGGAGATGCGTACAGCGGTGACGAAGGGTTCGGCCAATGCCGCATTCAGGTTCGACCAGTTGGTCACCGAATAGAGATCAAGCGAAAGTGCGAGTCCAAACAGGAATCCAAAGATGGCGCCGGTTTTGAGGCCTTCAACGGCCGTGGAGACGCCCGCATGTCTGAACACCCACGTCACGAGCGCGGCGAGTGCAAGCTGGGACGTCAACATGGCCCACATGACGGGCAACTCGCGCATTACGCCGGTCGCGGACCCCAGGTTGGCCTCGTAGAAGCCACCGAGGATGACCACGTAGATCAGCCCGCCGAGCAGGAAGTACACGAGTCCGCCCGCAAACGTCGCGATGAGTAGGTTCTTCATCTTCCCGTCTCCTCGATCAGGTGGTGGGGTGTTCACAGCCCTTCAACGAACCTGGCGGCCGAAGACCCGTCGCTCGACGGCCTCGACGATGCGTTGTCCATTGGAGCTGTTCGTCAGAAGTGCGTACCCGAGATTCTCTTCGACGCCGTACATGAAGTCTGCGATGAAGATGACGTTGTTGCCACCGTGGTAGATGTAACGTCGTTGTCCATCGGTCACGATGCCCAGCCCCAGCCCCCAGCTCAGGTCCTTGTCCCCGTCCGACTCTACCGTCACGGTTGGGGTCGCGAGAGCCATATACGGGCCGCCGGTGTGGATCTCCGAGGCCAGATGCGTCCCAAACTTGGCGAGGTCGGAGGCCGTCGTGTGCAGCGTGGAGCTCGCGAGTGGCAGGTAAAGCTCCCACTTGTCCGGACTTCCCTCGCGGTTGTGACCGAGCGAGTAGTCCTGCCTCATGTCGGCGTCGAACAAGAAGCTGCTGCGGGTCATTCCCAGCGGTTCGAACACACGCTCCCTCGCCAACTCAGGCAGGCTCTTCCCGGTTCTCCCTTCCACGATCCGCTGCAGGAGGACGTACCCCTCACCCGAGTATTGGTACTGCGTGCCTGGGTCCGTGACGAAGCGAAGTGTATCCCCGGGGGCGAAGAGGTCGGAGTAGCTCTCCGCTGTGAAGTCCATCCGGCTGCGCCAGTTCGGCAAACCGCCGGTGTGCGAAAGGAGGATCCGCGGAGTGAGGAGCGCAGAGCGTGGATCGTAGCCGAGCTCCGGAACCTCCGACACCAGGGAGTTGAGGGGCGCGTCTAGCTCCAGCACCCCATCGCGGACCAGTGAATAGACCACATAAGCGAACACGGGTTTGCTAATTGACGCGGCCTCGAAGGCGGTCTCCGAGTCGATGGGCTCAAGGGTCGCCTGGCTCTTGGACCCACTTACATACTCAAAGAGGAGGCCCTCGTCGTCGAATAGTGCAAACCCGACGCCGGGGACCCCCTCATTGAGAATCAGACTATCCAGAAAGAGGCCGAGCGCGTTGAAGTCACCCGACGGGCTGGGCGCGACACAAGACGACATGACCGATCCCACGACGGCCAGAAGGCAGACCTCCTTCATGGCCATTGATCGGTGATGACTCACCGGCCACACACTGCTCGGTCAGCCTCCCAGTTTGAAGGGCAGCGACGCGAAGACGATGAACGCATCTCTCCCGTCGATCTCGAACTTTGCGCCGACGGTCGGACGGAACGAGCCCGCATCGAACCTGATTCCGCCACCCAGGTTCAGACCTATCTCGGTGTCGCTGTTGGATCCGCCCCCCGATTTGCGCCCAAAGTTCAGGCCCGCAAGCGCAAAGGGTACTGCGGTGGAGTTTGCAAGGGGGAAGTCGTACGTCAGATTTCCGTTGAACTCGAAGTAATCCGCCGGCCCGTCTGGGAAGAAGATGATGAAGTCAGCCATCAGGCCGAGACCCGCGCCGAGCTCTGGAAGTGGTGCCTGCAACGTCGCGCCAATGCCCAGGTCAAGGTTGCTATCGCCCCACGCGAGCGTTGGTCCCAGGGTCGCCTGCCCCTGGCTAAGACTCGGCGTCATTGCAAGAACAGCGAAGGCTACCACCCCACTCAAGCGCTTACCCATTTGCCTCACCTCTTCTGATGTTTATGGTTGTTCAATAGTACCGACCTACAGCCGCGGCGGTAAGATTTTTCTCGAAGGGCCCCAACTGGGGTCCCCACGGAAAACGCCTACACTGCCTCGATTACACGCTCCATGCGGGCGCGGATCTCGGCAGCCATTTCGGCCATGTGGGGACGGCCCGCCACCGACAACTGCTTCTCGGGATCGAGCACTGATACGACCGTCTCCCCTTCGCGGTTCCCCTGGTAGACCACGACGTTACAGGGAAGCAGGAGACCGATGTCGATCTCTTCGCTCAGCGCCTGGTGCGCGAGCTGCGGGTTGCACGCCCCCAGGATCCGATACGGGCGAAAGTCCACATCGAGTTTCGCCTTGAAGGTGGCGGAGACATCGATCTCGGTCAGGACTCCAAACCCTTCAGACTGGAGTGCTTCACGGACCCGAGCTTCGACGTCCTCAACGGAATCGTAAACGACTTTCTTGAAGCCGTAGGAGAAATCAGTCATCGGACTTCCATTCCCTGGACGGAGGATACGATCACCTCGCGGCGTACTACGGTAAGATCGGCGAGCCGGGAGGCGGCCGCCTCCATGCTGAGGCCGGACCAGTATTCCTGGTATTCGCCAAGTGAGTTGAACCCCAGAATCCTCAGGTAGTGCCATCCGTCTGAGACGAGGAAGCGGCCGGTGGCCGAGGGGATGTCCGAGGCCTTTTCCCACGGGGCGACCGCCGTCCTGATAACGGTCTCGAACACCTCGTTCTGGCCCGGGAGGATCCGGTACCAGACGAAGGCCGTCAGCCGCGTTGACGAGGGATCTCCGGAACCCAGCGAGGGGAGCATTTCGACGAACTGGTCGGTGTGTCCTGAGCTCAGCGCGCCGAGTTGGCCATAGATGGCTCCAATGCTGGTCCCCGCCTCGGCAGCGAGGTCACGTAGGCTGGAGTTGGAGGCGTCCATGCCCGCCATTCCGCGAAAGGCGCTCACGACCATGAGGTCTAGCGGGATGGAGCTCTCGACCTCACGGAACGCCCTGAACGAAAGCATCGCCTCGTTGCGCTCGTAGAGCGGAATCGCCTGGCTGCGGTACCCGTCGATCGCCGCTCCCGTCTGCCCGGGCAGAAATGTGAACGTCACGATCTGCCTCACCTCGGACTCGACCGGGATCTGGGCGTTGAGCGACCCGACGCAGGCGCCCGCGAAGGCGGAGGGCAGGAGCACGAGAAGCGGGACGAGGAGTAGAGTCGGCTTCATGGGAATCTCCTTAGCCGGCGAGAAAGAGGATGCCCCAGCCGACATACACAGCCATGGACAGGAGGAAGACGGTGGGCAGCATCGCGTGCACTCGGCGATTCGCGGTTAGAAGCCCCACCGGTGGGATGATCATCCAGACCACGTGAAGAACCCAGTGTTCCTCGATGCTGTCCCGCTGTCTGAGGCAGCTGCCCACCGCACCGAGTAGTCGCGTGACGGCGAGGCCCATGATTACCGCGACGAAGACGCTCAGGTATTCAAACGAACTCATAGTGCCCCTTGTTGACTCCTCGGTCGGGCCGGCGCTCCAAGCGGCCCTCTGCACGCAAAGTGCTACCCACTCCACACTCTTCAACAGCCTTCTAGCCTTCGCCGGCTCCGACATGGAACGGCACCAGCATGCCTTTGGCGTCTGATCCCGGCACCTCCGAGATCCACAGGTAGTCGCCCTCCTCGTGGACTGGTTCGTGCGCCAGTCCAGCCTTCCCGGCTAGCCCTCTGTTTCCGCTGGTAGTTGGGCCGTTTCCGACTCGGAGGGGTCGGTCTGCCCGGGCAGGATCTGCTCCATTTCGCCTGCGGCAATCCGCCGCTGGGCCCTCCGGTTCGCCACCTTCATCAGCTGGAGCGTGCCGATCACCATACTGGAGGTAATGAGGGGGTTCAGCACCCACTCCCACCCGTCGACCACGATTGCCACGCCGATAGCCGTTCCCGTGACCAGAACGGCAAGGCCCCCAAGCATCCATGGCATGCGCCTCTTCATCTGAGCCGCACACCCTGAGCAGATCAGGCGTCCACTCACCAGGTAACGATCCTCAGATGCCGCTCCCAGCGCCTGACCGCAGGCCCCGCATTCGCCGCGGCGGTTTCGGCGTCCGGATCTCCACCATTCCGCCATCCAAAGCCCGGCGAGAACAGGAGGCGTCGCACTGAGGGCGACGATCAGCACTCCGAGTGCGGTGATCATTAGATCCCCTTTGCTGCCAGCCGCCGTAGCGTATTGATGTTGCGCATCGTCGTGGAAACCCCGCGGGTGGCTCGCTCGAGCCTGGTCCCGAAGAGTGGCGATTCGCTGACCTTGCCCTGGACGCTCCAGTATACCTCACACTCCGAAAAGTGAAACTGGTCTGTCTCTGAGTTGAGCTCATTGAGGATCGCGCGCAGCGCCTCGGAGGCGGGCTCACGCAGTAGCATTACATAGACCGATCCCGCGGACTCCTCGTCCGCGGCGTTGGGCGATTCGAATTCGGCGATCGCGTGGAGCTGGGATGGAGACCTGAGAAACGTCGCCACCTCGTAGCCCAGGTTCTGAGCGAGGTGCTGCTCGATCTGGTCCGTCAGCGCTGGGGCGTCGCCGGAGTCCGAGGAGAAGATCACATTCCCACTCGCGATGAAGGTGGAAACGCTCGTCAGCCCCAACTCTTCGAAGACTTCCCGGAGGCGGTCCATCTTGACTCGGTGCCCGCCAACGTTGATGCCCCGAAGAAATGCGATGTACTGAGGCATCTTGTCCTTGGTCACGTTGCGTGTCGGCATCCCGTTGGTCCGACCAAGATGTGGTCGGCAGTAGCGGAGCGCGAGCGTGCCAGGGCGCAGATTGTGCGCATGGAGGTACCCACGGGTTAGGTTATGCCTTGACGACAACGCCGGCCGCGGGGACTGTTCGTTTGCCTCCAACGCCCCGAATCGAACAGGAAGGGTTCAGAGACCACATGGCGGAGCGTGATCCCGAGATTCTCAGTGAAGAAGAAGCGGCTCGCTTGTGGGAGCGGGCGGCTCAGCTTCAGGCAGAGGCCGCCCGGAGAATCGAAGCCCCTCAGGATGACGACGCTGAGATTGATGATGACACGGCGGCGGGAGGGTATGCGCTCGAGCACGTGCGCTCGGCAGCCGTGGATGCCGGAATCAACACCGAATTCGTCGATGCCGCGCTGGGCGACCTGCGCGCTGAGCGGTCGCTTTCAACGATACAAAGGGGCAATTGGCTTGCCCGGAAGGTCCTGAAGAATCCGCCCGACACCATTACGGTACGGCGCATCATCGAAGCGACGCCTCGGGAGGTGTTCAGCGCGATGGAGGCCGTGATGCCCGGTGAGCCGTTTCGCCTGACGCTGACGGATCAGCAGGGTGACCCGCTCGACCGGGGCCTGATGACCTTCGACATCCAGGCACCCAGTGTCGGCCCCGCCGCCGCGCGGGGATTCTCGTTCGCCACACGCGAGGCTGGCCTTCGACAGCTGGTCGTCTCGTTGCGGGCGACTGGGGGATCCAAACCGTCCTGTGAGATGACGATCTATAGTCCGGTAACAGCGCAGATGATCGGCCTGACGATTGGGACGCTTGTGACCACCCTAACCGGAGTGTTCGGGTTCGGCGCCGCGACATTCGGGGCGACCGTACTCGTTACCATGGGCATGGCAACTGGGATGGCCCCGGTCGTAGTGATCGGCGGTGCTCTTGCCGGAGGTGGTCTTGGCCTGAAGGGATTTCGAACCCTCTACCACTTTGCCATGCGCCAGGCGGAAAAGGCCCTCGAAGGACTGGTCGGGGCCGTCTCGGTCCGGGCCCAGGGTGGCTGGCAGGGTAAGGGCAGCTAGTCAACCAGCCCCACTACGTAAATGGCCCCCGCCTCAGAATGGAAGTATGTGAGGTCGAACTCATCTTCAACGACCTGTCTGCCTCTCCCTTTGACGGGCCTTCTCCAGCCTGAGTTTCTCTACGAGTTCGGCCCAGCTTGCAGCCTCGACGTTCCACTCCCGCTGAGCTTCGATGACTCGAGCAGTGATGAGCTCAAGCTCGTCTTCGTCGAGAAACACCCCGTCACACTCGGTGCAGCGCTCCACCGGCACGGCGCGAAACTGAAGGGCCTCCAACCGACTCTTCGAACACTCGGGACACATGCGATCGGTCGCCTGGGGAGCCGTCTCGAGTAGGCCGATGGCCTTTTTCGGGACGCCGGCAACGGAGGAAGCATACCGGATCAGATCATCGATCATCGACCGCCGGATCCAGAACCCACCACAAGAGTCACAGCGGTTGGCATCCCCACCCGCCGATTCAAGGGGAACCAGTGTCCCGTCACACTTTGGGCAGTGCATTCGCCTACCTCAACAGCCGGTTGGAGTCGGGTCATCCCCACACGATCCTGGAGCGATGGGCACGATCCGGGCACGCACCACGTAGGGCACATCCAGCTCGTCGGTCGCCACCGCCCAGAACTGGTCGCCGCGAACGACCGGGCGCAGGAATGGCCAGACCCGAAGCGAGGATTGCACGGTCTGGGTGTACACCCCGTTTCGGTCGTAGACGTCGTAGCGGAAGGATGGTCCGTCCCCCCCTGTCTGAACCCAGAGGTTGCCCTCCTCCGAGAGGAACATGCTGGTCACGGCCGGGCGGACCGTAGGGACCTTGGACCAGTCCTGTTTCGCTCCACCAACGTTGACGAGCCGCTCCCGAACAACAGCAATCGCAGAGTCCCGCTGCGCCTCTGGAATGGTGACCGGGGACCAGCGCGTCTCGATGACGAGGGTAGTGTCTCCGCCAGGCATCCAGCGCATGATTCGGTAGGAAGGGTCGCCGTACTCCGTCGACCAGATAAGGCCGGCCGGGTCGACCAGCTGTTGTGCCTTAGGGTAAAAGGGTACACCGAACACCGCGCTCGATCGGCCGTCCGAAGACTTCCAAAGGAACGAACCTGGCGGACCCTTTGCACCGAAGTCGGGTGGGGCTGGCATCGGCAGCGAGTCGATGAGCGTCATGTCCGGACTGAACACCCTCAGCACGTACGTCATGGGTGGGCCCATCGTGATCGAGGGTTTGAGTATCCGCCCATCGTCCCCCATCGTGCCTCTCCATACGAACCCCCGGAGGAGGGCGCGGAACCGGTATGACTCCTGGAATCCGGCCTCCACGTCGAGGATGGACATCCGCGTATTCATGTGGTCCGGAACCCACAACCGGTCGTTTGGATCGATCATGAGCCCAAACGCACCCTCGAATTCGCCCGGGCCGGCGCCCTTGCCGCCGTGCGTCGCCAGGTGGCGACCGTCTGCAGCGAATACCCTCAGCTCCTGAGCCAGCCCGTCCAGAACGACCATGCGTCCGTCTGCGGTGACCACGAGGCCCAACAGCTGGCCGAACGCTGCCGCTCCCGAGGCACCCGCGGACCCGATTCGCAGCTCCTCCTCCAGGAGCTGAGTGGGCCCTGGATCCTGATTGGGCGGCGTGTTCACCACGTGGATGGCGCCGTTCGGCAGGGTGTCGGTGGTGACTGTCCAGGTGTTCTCAACACCGGGCTTCTCACAGGCGCCAAGGGGCAGCAGAAGACTAAGCATCAAGAACCTACGGCTGGAATACCACGCCTCAGAACGTCGTCTCATCAGAGCTTAACTCCATACATCACCTGGAACACCCGACCCGCAGTCGGGCTCCGGTCCACGCCGTGGGTCTGATGAAACTGCAGCTCGATGAAGCTGGGGTGTGACCCCTTGCCTTCGAATCCGGCTCCAACATGCCAGCCGATGCCGTTTCTGTCCGTCAATGAAACGTGGTTGACGCGCGTGTACCCCACACCAAGCAGGAAGTAGGCACCATTCGTCGCTCCCGCCTCCCATTCGCCGAATTCAAGGCCGAGCTGAAACGAGGCGATCGTCAACGGGCCGCTGTGGGATTGGCAGTCGGAGAGGGGAGCGTCCGGGATGCAGGGAGCCGGATCCAGATTGGAGCCCGATTCATCCTTTGCGAACCTGCTCCACTCTGCGATGCCCCTGAGTTTCAGCTGTTCGTTCACCCCTTTTCGAGCCCGCACCTGGGTGACGATTCCTACAGGACTGAGATTGCCGCGCGTAAAATCCCACGGAAATCCTGCGCCGACCGCGAGGAACACCTCAGGCGCTGTCGCCTGACCCTGGGCGCTCACGGCACTCCCAAACAGCAGCGCCATGGCCACCGCCATGGCCACCACGGACCACGTAACGCAGACCATTCTCAGCCGAGGTCGGCGTTGGGTCATGAGCTATGACTCACGGTCGAGTTCGCCACCGATCCGCTAGCGGCTGGACCGGATCGTGAGCCAGAACCGAGCCCAGGCGGAGATCGGAATCCCCTCGATGTACCCCGACTCTGCTTCGATACCCTCGCTGACGGCGTCGTACATCGCCTTGTCGAAAGCTAAGTTGCCCGAGGTCTGGGCGATGCGGGTTTCGATGATCGAGCCATCTGTGTCGATATGTATCCAAAACTGCGTACGGAACCGCCCTGACCTGCTCATGGTCCGGTCTTCTTCCGGCTCCATGCGGCGGAGGGTTTGGCGGACTGTTTCCTGCATTTCACGCCTGTTCCTAATCTTGGGAGGACACCTCTCCAACGACTCGGAGAAGTAGGGGGCCAACCCGTCGCCTTGGGATAACACCAGTGCTCCCGCCCCCTCACCCACCCCTGGGCGCACAGCGTTGAGGTAGGCTGCCTCGATGGAGTCGCTCTGGGGGTGTAAGCCTTGGTGCGAGCGCGAATACACCTTTGCGCTGATCGGCTCCAACCACGATGAGTCGAGCGAGCCCATGAATGCCACAGAATCGACCCGGCTCGCGAGGGAGAGATCGGCAGGGTACGAAGCGGTTTGACACGAATTTTGCGCAGCCAGGCTCGCGGGGAAGGCGGCGCACAGCAACGGCAACAGCAGGCGGGTGTTCATTGCACTCTGTCCTTTGGGGTTCTCGGTGACTCAGCCGCCACCGGCGGGCCCGAAGCGGCGCCGCGCGGCAAGGGCCGACCACCGAACATGCGCCTTTGCTCCGTGAACAGTGTGCCTACCCATGTCGCGAAGGGCAAGGGAGTTCTGTGGACCGGTCGATCGCGAGGCCCGGCAGGAGGCTAGGCCAGCAAGTCCCACAGGAGTACCGCGGCGAAGACCAGGAACCCAACCCCCGGCACGATGAAAATCTTGGAACGCTCGAGTGACACGAAATGCAGCTTCTTCAGACCAACAGCCGGAAACGAGAGATAGATCAAGCCCTTGAGCACCTGGGACCACCCCAAGAGAGTGAGAACGAGGGGCACACCCGACCAAACGGGATGAAACGCCGCGATAATGGATCCGAATCCAAGGCTTATGAAGCCCACAACGAGGACGCCGGCGTGCCCTTTCTCCCGGAGCAAGATGAAGAACTCGGCCCAGGCCCGATGGGCCGTGATGTGAGAAAGACCCATCGTCGTAAGGTGGATGATCGCGAAGACCTCAACACCGGTCTGAAGGGTCATGTGGCCACCTGGTCTGTAGTGGATCGCTCGGGTAGAGCTGCATGGATGACGAAAATACCCAGGCCATCACCGGTTTAGACATAACTCTTCCTTACTCCAGCAACTTGGCCTCTTGAGCTTCAGGTCTCATTAGTACGTGACTTGGGCGCTGGTGACCATTCCGCTCAGTTCACGGTTTGGACGGTAGCTCGATCCAAGCGACGGTCGCAACATCGAATTCATCGCGCTGTACACCCCAAATCCGGGTGCCGGTGAAGCGAAAGGCGTCGAATCGATCGGGCAGGCGGACCTCCTGCGAAGTCCCATCAGCCGCGAGCCTTAGCCAGGTCGAGGTGCCGGCAAGCCCTCCGACATCCAGATCGAACGGCTGCACCCACGCCGTCCCGTCGTCGGCGCAACGGAAGTCGACGTACCTGGGCAGGTAGGCGGCGAGTTGACGGGGGTTCCCCTTGAGCTGCTGCATTCCAGCGTTGATGAACTCGGCGCTGTCGGCCCCAGTGAGCCTTCGGCCCACATTCCCCGTGGCCTCGGCCTGGGCGAGGCCGAAAATCGCTTGTGCGAACTGCCTCGGGGTCGCTTCGGTGAAGGCCACCGGAGGGAGCTCGGTCGGAGCCAGCTCGGTACCCTCACCCGCGAATCGACGGATTGCATTGCGGACTCTGTCGTACACAGCGATCTGATTGTCGCCGCACACCGCCCAGAGTCGATACCACAGCGGGAACCCTCCCTCGGTCAATTCGAAGCCGACCGTCGGGTCGTCGACCACGTCTCCGAGAGCGAGCACGGTTCTGACTGAGCTCGTCGTCGGGTTCCACGCGAGGAGGTCCGCGCCAAGAATCGCCATCCGAAAAGAGAAGATGCCCGACTGCAGGGATCCGGTAGTCCGTGCGAAGAGGATTTCGTTGCCCAGGCGGCCCGTCCTTACCACGTTGCTTAGCATGTCCATGCCGCCAGTCAGGCTGCCGAGGGGCAGGGAGTCCCGAGGTATTGGGATCTCCGACCACGCATCTGCGGGTTCCGAAACCTGAACCAGCGAATGACGTCGCCGGTCGAAAACCCAGGAGTGGCCGTCGATACCGCGGGTCACGAAAGCCGACGGTGCGGCGAACTCCTCGGGGCCACCACCCGACGTTCCGTGGGTACGGATGAGAGTGCCATCAGACTCGAACCCAACGAAGAACGGCGCAACGGAGTTCAGCACCCAGATCGATCCGTCCGTAAGCGCCTCGAGGTCTCGGACGATCGCAATCGATTCGGAGGTGCCGACCAGGTGCACGTCGGAGGCGTCCAAAACCAGGGGGCCGCCGGCTCGCCGTTTAGCGTCCATGTTGCCGTCGCAACCCGACAGCGCAAAGAGGAGGCCGACCGTGATCGCACAGGTCTCGAATGACATCGATCGCCATCGTGTGGGGCGCTGGCAGGGGTTATTCATGGTCACTACATCCGAAGCCGCCTCCGTGCGGAAGCGGACTCGCACGTTTAACTCGACCTCTTCAATCGGTCCCGCACTTCCTCCCAGGGCACGAAGGACGGCTCTGGATCGGATAGCCGGCGTTCAAGCTCTCGGACATGCCATTCAGGAATCGGTACGTCCGAAGGGCTACCTGCGATCGCGTCCCAGGCTTCGCCAAGGAGGTCGATACGCTCCTCCGGAGGAAGGCGGAGTATCTCGGTCAGGAGAGCTTGCTTTGTCATGCATCCAATTTCACTCCTAGTCCCCGGTCGCAGCAATGGTTAAATGGGTCAACGTGCCGCCGGACGGCACCGTGCGAGAGCCCACTTGCGTTGTCCGAAAATCATCGTACGTATAAATGGATCTCGTTTATACGTATACCTCTGGAGGACTCATGGCCAAGACCAAGCTCACGCTTTCTGTCGATGCTGGCGTCGTCGAGCGCGCAAAGCGCTTCTCTAGACGTAACGACACGTCTATCTCGGACCTCGTCTCGTCGTTTCTCAGCTCACTCGAAGATGAAGGGGGATCCGTAACTCCCATCGTCAGCCGCCTGCGGGGCGTCCTCCCATCGTCCGCCTCGGGGGTTGAGCACCGGGCCCACCTCGAGACCAAGCACAAATGATCAAGGTTCTTCTGGACATCAACGTGGTCCTGGACGTTCTGGCGAGTCGAGAGCCGTTTGCCGATGATGCCGAGGCGGTCCTTCGACTCGTGGAGGGGCGGAAGATCGAGGGGTTGGTCGCCGCACACTCGATCACGACGCTGCAGTTCCTCCTCGCAAAGCACATGGGGAAGGCCAAGACGCGCAGAGTCCTCACAGACCTCCTCCACCTGGTGCGCGTCGTTGCGGTGGACGAAGACCGTGTTCGCCATGCCCTGGCGCTGAACTGGACGGATTTCGAGGATGCGGTGCAGGCGGCGAGCGCCGAAGCTGCCGAGGCGGACTACCTCGTCACGCGTGACAAGAAAGGGTTCAAGAAGGCGCCCGTGAAGGTTGTGACTCCCGCCGAGCTGCTCGCTCTCATCTCGTAGGTAGTTGGACCGGACTTCCTGGCGGAGTGGCGATCGGACTTCTTGACGCCCCTGGTGCGGACATCTAGCTTCATCTCTAAATGAGAATGAATCTCAACCACAAATAGTCCATGCCCGCTTTCTTCTTGATTTTGTGCGTCCTCTGTTTCGGTGGACTCCCCGCCACCGCCCGAGGGCAATCCGTACCCTCCAGCGAGCCGACCTTCGGTGTGCTCGTCATGGCTCATGGGGGAGACTCCGAGTGGAATACGATGGTGGCGGACGCGGTCGGGCGGCTCAGGGGCCGAGTGCCGACTGCCGTGGCATACGGGATGGCGGTTCCCCATACGATGAGGGCCGCGCTCGATTCGCTGTCCGATGCAGGGGTCGAACGGGTAGCGGTGGTGCGCCTCTTCCTTTCCGGACGATCGTTCATCAACCAGACATCCTACCTCCTCGGACTGAGCCCGGTGCGTCCGGGGTGGTTCATGACCCCAGAGGACGTCAACCCTGCGTCGGTCCGACCGATTCCGCATGGACTCAGCGTAGCGACCCATGAACGCGGCCTGATGACTTCGAGTACAGCGGCCGAGATCATCCTGGACCGAGCGCGGTCGGCGAGTCGCGCACCGGAGCCAGAGAGCTTCCTGCTGATCGCACACGGGATGGGAGATGACGTACAAGACGAAGAGGTCCTCGCGGCGATGAGCCGTATTGCCGAGGGACTCCGGGCCGACGGTTTTGAGCGGGTCCGGACGACGACACTCCGCGAGGACTGGCCGGAACAGCGAGAGGTGGCGGAGAAGGCACTCCGTGACTTCGTTGGTGAGGAGACGACGGCGGGAAGGCGGGTGATCGTCATTCCGTTCCGACTATCCGGATTCGGCCCCTACGCCTCCGTGCTCGAAGGCCTCCAATACGACACGACGGCGGGCTTGCTCCCTCACAGCGCCATCCCCGATTGGATCACCGAGGTGGCTGGGTCGATCGCGTGTGCTCAGGGATGGAAGACCCCGCTGACGGAGTGCGGTCCACGGACTGAAGCACGTAGATGGGGTATAGCGCCTCGACGATGAAGTCGGCGTCGGGAGTCTTGCCGATGTCTTCCCGAACATCAGCGACCAGGCGCTCCAACTCACGCCTCGGCATGGGTCCGACTACTTAGGCCTGGCAAGCTCTCGTTGATCCGAATGAGCAAATGATGTATTATGCTTAACGGTAACCATTAGTCGTATTCTCTGCCAAGGAGCGGCAAGTCTTGATCGTTTCGTTCAAGAGCAGGGGAACGGAAGACGTTTACGACGGTGAGAATTCGAAGGCGGCGCGAAAGGCGCTCCCAAGCCAGCTGCATGCCAGGGCGGGCAGGACTCTCGACCAGCTGAGTGCAGCCGTATCCCTGGAGTCTCTTTCCCTTCCAGGACTCAGGCTTGAGAAGCTGCGAGGGAATCGGGCCGGGCAACATTCGATTCGCATCAATGATCAGTACAGAGTCTGCTTCCGTTGGACGGAGGCAGGCGCAGAGGATGTTGAAATCGTCGACTACCACTGAGTGTTTGCTGCTGGGGTAAAGAAAGAAGAGAACCACCATGCGTTTGCCAAAGAACCGACGTCCGACCCCTCCCGGTGAAATCTTCCTCGAGGAGTTCCTGATCCCACTCGAGATTACCCAGAAGGATGCGTCGGAAGAAGGATGCGTCGGAGCGCCTGCGGATCTCTTATCCTCGGATGAACGAGATTGTGAGGGGTAAGCGAGCAGTGACTCCCGACACCGCTCTGCGGCTCGCGAAGTTCACGGGCACCGAAGCGGCATTCTGGCTGAACCTCCAGCAAGCGGTCGATCTCTGGGATGCACTCCACTCGGCGAAGGCGCGCGAGGTCGATTCGATAGAACCCGCTCAGGTCGCCTGATCTAGCGGCATACCGTAACCGGCCCATGGACCGCTAGAAAACCGCTCGGACCCTCGCGGCCCGCTCCACACCGAGGTCATCTGCATAAACCCCGTAGATCCAATTCCCTCTGAATCGGGAGGGTGTGAATCCATCGGGGAGGCGGACCCGGGCTCGGAACAAACCATCCGAGCCAAGTACGTCCCAATCTGAACCACCAAAGCCCTCTGTGGATCCAATCCTCAAGGCATCCAATCCCATCGACGAAACGGACTTTGCACTGCGTACCCATACACCGCCGTCCGGAGCGGAAAGGAGGCCGGCCAGGACGGGAGCCCGGTCGGGGTATTCAACGGCGGCCATGTTCTGCGCGATCACCTCGGAAGAAACCCCCGGGCTGTTTCGTTCGACCGACTCAACCACCAAGCTCCCCAGATGAAGTCGATCGGATTCCTCAAGCTCTCCGCCCACCCCAGGCCAGCGGGTCTGCCATATCAATTCGCCCGTGTCCGCCGCCCTCAGTTCGACCGTGGCCTCGTCTGTCCGCGCCGACACCAAGCCGCCGCTGGGCGTAAGGTCCCAGAGGGCTGACGGAGGGAGAAGCATGTTGGGGTTCTCAACCCGAATATGAAACGAGTAGAGAGTGTCGACTCTGCCCCCCACCACCCTGATGATCCGATCCCCAGAAGGATCGAGGGCTCGGAACGCCAGGCCTCCCCCCGGGACCCTGCGCCAATCCACTGCATAGACCGGTGCTGAGGGGTAACGCGTGATCCCGAGGATCTCTCCAGAAAAGGAGAATTCAGTGATCCTCTGTAGATGGAGATCTGGGACAAACAAGGAGGAGTCGGTTGCCACCAAGCCTCTGAGGAGGCTCCTGGGGCTGAACTCCCCCGGCCCTTCACCCGTCCGACCAAACGAGGCAACCAGGTCCCCGGTTTCGGTGAGAACGAACACCTCGGCAGCCATTCCATCGAGGAGCAATGTCCCTCCATCCAGGGTCGGTGCTACATCCGTCAGTCGGCCAATCTCAGATCCCGGGTCGGCCGACCAGGCAGTATCGATGGTCAGATACACGACGGGTTGGTGGGCCTCACCGGCTGGAAGCTCGATGAGATGGACCCCGGCGCTGTCCCGAACAATTCCGGTGGTCCCTGGCGAGGCGGTGTTCTTACAACTGGTGAGGTGCAGAAGGACGAAAAAACTCGCGATGAACCACGATCCAGTCTGCATGGCCATGCCTCCTAATTAGGTTGCCAAGCGTACTCGCTGAGCCGACCCCCGGGTGACCCGTCGGACCCTTGTAGGAAGAATAGGCTCGTGTTGGAATACGCCACGAGCTCGCCAGGAGTTGGTAGATCCACCGCAACGAGGCGCCCCGAGAGGTAGATGTCGGCGTGGGTCGTCGTGGTGCGATACACACTTCCATCCGGCTCTGTTCTCGTCGGCTCTATTCCCCCGTGGGTCACAACGAGTACTGAATCGGATATGACCGCGAGAGCCGTGATCACGCTGATGCCTCGGAGATAGTCGTGCCATTCGGCGCGCCGGCTAGGTGGAAACTCGCCCATCTCGGGCCGCCGAGCTTGGCGCCAGGAGGGCGGGGGTTGCCCGATGCTGTCCACGAGGAGTCCGTCTGCGCTGTAGATGAAGACGGGGTACACGAGGTTCGTCGCGACGAAGATCCGACCGCCGCCGATGGCCCCGACCAGCCGCATTTGGCCGGTCCAGTACGGCGTATCAAGAATGTGGGACGGAAAATAAGTGACGGACCGCGCCAGGTTCTGTCCGGACACGGTTGTTACCGCGAAGCCGGATGCACCGTCGCGCCTAGCGTCTGCGTTCTCAGGATCGCCGGAGCGAAGCGACGAGACCGACACCCGCCCGAGAGGTCCCGCCGGCGAGTAGGGCTCTGAGTCATTGGGTTGGTTGACCAGCGCCGCAACGCCGGCCGCGGTGAGGCTCACTGCTGGCCGTACCTCGAACAACTCCGACCAGGATGAGGCGCGAGGCGCTTCGCACGAGGAGAGGCAGGCGGCAAACGAAAGCAAGGCGAGCACACGCATAGATCGACGTCAGTCCCGCACAACCCGGTAGACTACCAGCCGGGTAATGTCGAGCTCGTCCTTTTCAGCCGCTCCGAAGCGATCGTTGCCCAGAAACACCAGGGGGAAGGGGGAGCCGGAGGG
>JAZDDA010000236.1:0-3288 GCA_036679625.1 Gemmatimonadota bacterium
GTCCCCTCCGGGCTGGATACCACCTCTGGCCGGGTCTTCGATCCTGCGGTGGTGGCCACGGCGACGATGACCCTCGCCCTTCCCAAGGAGGGCCTGCGCGCTCCCGGGGTCGAGGGTCATGTGGGCGAGCTGTACCTCGCCGACATCGGAGTGCCCCCCGAGCTCTACTCGAAGTGTCTCGGCATCGATGTCGGGCCGCTCTTCGCCATGAGCGAGTTGCTTCTACTCGTCTGAGTCGGTGAACACAGAGGGGGGAGTCGGTCCCCAGGTGCCGGCCTCATAGGGCAGCGGCTTCCAGCCGTCTTCGATGAGGGGCTCCCAGAGCCGCCAGGACTCCTCGACCTCGTCGGAGCGGACAAACAGGGTCTGGTCGCCCTCGATGATGTCGAGGATCAGGGTCTGATAGGCGTCGGGGAGGTCCCTGTAGGCGTCGTCGTAGCTGAAGCGAAGAGCCTGGGCATCGAGGACGAGATCCTGCCCTTGGTGCCTTGACGTTGAAATTCAGGGTGAAGCCCTCGTCCGGTTGCAGGGTGATCACCAGCACGTTGGGCTTCATCGGGCATTCGTCGCGGCGCCCATGGAAGATGCACAGGGGTGGGAGCCGGAAGGTGACGACGATCTGGGTGAGTCGTTTGGCCAGGCGTTTGCCCGTGCGGAGGCGGAAGGGGACCCCCTGCCATCTCCAGGTGTCGATCTCGAGTTTGATATCGACGAAAGTGGGAGTACTCGACTCTTCGGGGACGCCTTCCTCCTCTCGATACCCCGGCACTGGGGTGGTGCCGATGGCCCCTGCCTGGTATTGGCCGAGCACGACATTCTCCGGCTCGATCGGGGCCACGGCCTCCACGATTTTCACCTTCTCGTTGCGTATCTGGTCGGCGTCGAAGGTGATCGGCGGTTCCATGGCCACCAGGGCCAACACCTGGGTGAGGTGGTTCTGCACCATGTCTCGAACGACGCCGGCCGAGTCGTAGTAGAGGGCTCGTGTTCCGATCCCGATGTCCTCGGCAACGGTGATCTCCACCGACGAGATCCGGTCCCGGTTCCAGACACTTTCGAACATCGGGTTCGAGAAGCGGAACGTCAAGAGATTCTGGACTGTCTCCTTGCCCAAGTAGTGGTCGATGCGGTAGACCTGGGACTCGGAGAAGTGGCGGCCCACGATGGCGTTCAGCTCTCGAGCCGAGGCAAGGTCGGTGCCGAACGGCTTCTCGACGACTAGCCGTGTCCATCCCGGAGAGGAACCCAACCCCGCCTTCCCGAGCATGTCGATGACGGCCGGGAACGCCGGAGGAGGCAGTGCGAGGTAGAAGACTCGGTTGCCGGGTAGGTCCATCTCGGCCTCGACGACCTCGATTCGCTGCCGCAGCCCGTCATAGGAGCGGACGTCGCGATCGACGTGCTCAAAAAAGAGGTGGTGGTTGCACCAGGCTTCGGCTTCCCTCTTGTCGTGGCCGGCGTCGAGGAGGGTGGAGAGAGCCCAACCTCGGAAGGCTTGGACGTCGAGGTCGCTAGGGGAGAGTCCTAGGACGGTGCACCTGTCGGCGATGCCCTTGGTGGTGACAACGGTGTAGAGCGACGGGATGAGCTTGCGTCGCGCCAGGTCTCCGGTGGCGCCGAAGATGACGAAGAGGTGTTTGTCGACGTTCGTCACGGCCGTTGTCTCATGTGGCAGCTAGAGATTCTCATACAGCAACTCCTAATTGGGCGAGTTTCAAGCGGAGACCGTCGACTCCATCGAAGAGGATGGCGTGGACGCCCAATAGGACCGCGCATTCCAGGTTGAGCTGGCGGTCATCGACGAACACGCACCGCTCGGGTCGGCATTGAGTTATGTCCAGGGCCTTGCGGTAGATCTCCTCGGCGGGCTTGCGTACTCCTAGATAGCAGGAGGAGAAGAAGACCGAGAAGTGATCGCGCAGGCCGAAGGTCTCGATGCGGTAGTCGTTCAACTCTCGCGACTCGTTGTTCAAGGTGGCCATCTGATACCTCCCCGAGGCGGCAAGCCCGGCGACCAGGGCAAGCGAGTCGTCCAACTGGTTCGACTGCTCCTTCATGAACTCGAAGAACTCTCCTGGGGTGAAGTCACGCGGCTGGTAAAAGACGGTCCTCTGCAGGTAGTCGTCGAGGGTCAGCTTTCCGGTCTCGAAATCTGTGGCGACCAGATCGTGCCGCTCTTCGAAGTCGTCTCGGTCGAGGGCGAACTCTTCGCAGGCCAGCACCCTCGAGTCTCGGTCCCAGGCATTGGTGAGTAGGACACCACCGACGTCGAAGAGCAGTACCTCGATGTCAGGCATCGTCGACGTTCTCGCATCCGCCTGGAGCTGAGCGTGCAGTCGGTGGATCGGTTGCGCTCATTCTCTGCTGTCCTCTCAGGTTGCCCGTTCGGCCGGGTGAGATACCGATCCTGGGGGTATTCAACGTGGCCATTCACTTGGATGCGACGGATGAGTCGTCGTCTCAGAGTCCCACACTACGTGGGGTCTGGCTGCTGCGCCGCAGGCCTCCGGCTTGCGGTTCGGCCGGCGAGAGGGCTGATCTGAGGTCCACGTCGGCCGCTCATCCGGGCGTCCTGTTCGTGGCGCGGGCCCTTGGCGGGCGACGCCCCTGCTTCGCTTCAGGAGCGGTTGGCCTGGGGTTTGCGTTCAGCGCCTTCCGTGGGTGACCGCGTGCACCGGCGTGATCTCGAAGCCGTCGACGTCGCGGAATCCGTGTCGCTCCAACAGCTCGAGGTAGTAGGCGACCGGCAGGAGTTGGTCGCCGATGCGGGCCTCGAAGAACTGAATACCTGACATGACCCTGCCCGGTACGGACCGCAGGCCCTCTTCACTGTTGGGGAAGGGGAAGTCGGAGTTGACGAAATAGCCGCCAGGCCGAAGGGCTCGAAGCACCCGCGCAGTTACCTCGTCGATATCCCGGCACTCGTGCATCGAGATGTTGATCGTGATCAGGTCGAACTGGTCCTCGAAGTCGAGTTCCTCCATTGCCGCTCGGATGAGCGTGACCCGGTCCTCGGCGAAGGCGACGCTCTTCGCCGCCAACTCGAGGGAATGGGCGTCGCCGTCGAGGCCGACGATCTCGGCCTGCGGGTAGTGCTCGGCCAGCCTCTGCAGGCCCTTCCCTGCTCCGCAGGCCAGCTCCAAGATCCTCGCCGGACCGGCGAGTCGCTCGGAGAGGCCCGGGACGCGATCTAGGCCACCTGGGATCAGCCGGATGTTGAAGGGGGCTCCGGTTCCCGAGACATTGTCGATGAAGCCCGTTGACACCTCGTCCCACCACACGCCGGCT
>JAZDDA010000237.1:0-3307 GCA_036679625.1 Gemmatimonadota bacterium
GCGGGGGGCTCAGTCAGAATCTGAGGTCGTCGAGCGACATGCTGCGCGCGGAGCTCACCCCTATCGTGGTACGGATGCATATCTGGTGCGTCATTTCAGTTGTGTTTGCGTGACAGGTTGATCTCGCCAGACCTCGCCGGTACGGAGCATCGCGTGCACAGCACGAGCGAGGCGACGGGCAGTAGCGACTCGAGCCACCTGCCAACCGAGCCGCTGTCTGGTCCGTTCGTAGGACTCCGATAGCCAACTGTCGGGCGCGTACGTGACATGGCTCACGACGGCCCGAACGAAGGTGCCCCTCAGCCAACGGTTCGCCCCGGCAGGGATCGATCCGTGGAGCGTGGAGCGAGGCCCGCATAGCTGACCAGGTGAGCCGGCGTCCGGAATCGTGTGATCGGCAGCGTCTCGGTCGCGATGAGCAGAGCGCGGTACGATCCGATGCCCTGGATCGTCTGGAGCAGCGCAACAGCTGGGATCCGTCGGCCCATCTGCTCGACCCTGCGATCGAGCGTCTTGATCATCGGCTCGAGTTGATCGATGAGCGCCCACTGCATCTGGATGAACACCACTCGCGTCCGCTCTCGGTGAGCAGACGGCCACGATCCAGATGTAGTCCGACGTTGTGGATATGGGCATGGATGCGATTCACCATCCGCGTGCGTTCCCGTACGAGGCGTGCCCGGTTCCGTAGCAGCACCGCCTGCTCCCGCTGATCGACGCACTTGGGATGAACCTCCGGGATGAGTCCCGCCAGGCGCATACGCGCCAACAGTTCCGCATCGATCTCGTCACTCTTGTAGATCCGCTTCGCATGCGCGAGCACGAAGTGCACGTCCGGCCGGTCCAGTCGATCGAACAGCCACGGCCACGCCGGACTCGTCTCCACCACCACCTCCAGTGGCCGGTATGGCTTGAGCAGCTCCTCCAATCGATCCGCTTCGCTGTTCTTGATCCGAACCGGCTTCTCCACCAACTCTCCGGTGTTGCTCACAATCGCTATCACCGAATACGTTGCGTGTGCGTCGATCCCTGCGACATACATGGCTGGCCTCCTTGGGGTTGGGTGCCGCGAGGACCTTGAGAATCCCAGCGTAACATCCTGTCCCGCTGAGGCCAGCCAGTCGCCTTATAGGATCAGAATCGCGAGTCGCGGTTCGCGCTCTCGGGGCAGCACGACGCTGATCGGCAATTGCAGCGATCGTAGTCTCTACCCAAGCGTTCAGACTTAGGCCGTCGGCCTCAGCTGCGGTCGCAACGGCTCTATGTACCTCGGGCGTC
Source organism: Gemmatimonadota bacterium (assembly GCA_036679625.1). Taxonomy (GTDB): domain Bacteria; phylum Gemmatimonadota; class Gemmatimonadetes; order Longimicrobiales; family Gaopeijiaceae; genus JAZDDA01. The sequence continues at coordinate 1,279 of JAZDDA010000237.1, forward strand.
GTCCGAACCAGGAACTCGCCGCGGTACGGTCGCTCTGGGTCCTTTCCAACCTCCCCGCACAGCGTGAGGTAGTCCTCCACAGACTCCTCCATCTCGCTCCGCAACTCCTCGATGGAGCGCCCCTCGAAAGTCACGACGTCCTGAAGTCCAATCACCCGCCCATGAAACGCGTCGACGGAAGGGTCAAACTCAAACACCCCGGTGTACCCCTTGTACTCGATCATAGCCGGACTCCCGCGTTCTCCAAGAAACGTCTGACGTCCTCCAGAGTCGCTTTCCCGGTGACCCGCTTGGGGTGCGGTCCATGGAAAGTCGCCACGCGGTCTCCGAGTCGGAATCGGACCCGGGAACCACGACCCTCTGTTACTTCACCCCCCAGCGCCCTGACTAGCCCCTCGATCCTCGACCAACGCACGTCGGCCCGCGTCGGGCTCTCGAAGATGTGCCGGAGCGTCTTGCGCTGGGCTGCATTCATGTCCTACGATATCACTTGTTGATATCACAGACAAGTTGCTCTCTAACATGCGATTGCTGCAGTCCGGAGTGGACTCACGTGGTCGCGCGCTTCGCTTGCGGTCGGCATGTTGGTCCGGCAGCAGAATCGCGAGACGTTAGCTAGCCCAATCAGTTCTTTGGGGAGATCCAGTGGCCTACCTAAGAGCGACGCAAAAGGTGCTGCGGCACGTGCCGCCGGTGTCCCCGTCCGAGAGCGCATCGAACACGGCCCTTGGTGACTGGTACGTGAAGCGCATCGTCGTCGATAGGGTGCCGCTGCTAGTTCTGATCAGTTCTGCCTCGCTCCTACCGTTGGTCCTTCGCGCGAACGATGTCCGCACACTTCCCGAACGCCTCCCATGCCTCGTTCGGGCCCGCCTCCGCCGAATTGGAGTACCGCCTCATCTCGTCGAGGCCGAGGTCGCAGCAATGTCCCCAGTAGAAGTTGGGAAGACCTCGGATCGCTCAGTATTGGGAGTCCTCGTCGACTTCGGGAAACTCATCCCGCTCATCCTCCCCGCCGTATGGAACGAGGACGACTTCAGGGCACTTGAGGCGCGTCTTGCCAAAACACCATGCTTCGCCGCTCGGAAGTTCGATGAGACCATCTTCCCTGAGGACAAGGCCCCGGATTCGACTTCATCGCTGACCATAGCTTGGCCGATTCCGCGACGTTGGTCAGTGCCTTCATCGCGACGGACTCGGCGTACACCCATGGCGCCCGTGCCTTTCCGGCTCGAGACATCGGAGCGAGCGAAACGCTTCCCATGTGGTACATCGAGAGTCTGGCGATGCGTACCGTGGCCGATGAGCCCGGCGCCGCCACGGCCATCGCACTACGTGGTGTCGCACTTCACCCTGAGTCCGTGACAGCCCACAGTACTCTCGCTGAGACGCTGCTCGCGCAGGGTGACTCCGTCGCGGCTCGATCCGAACTCGCTCGAACCATCGAACTCGCCGCAGCGGAGAATGACCAGACCATGGTTTGGCGAGCAAGCCGCCGCCTCGATGCTGGGATCGAGGTTTCCGAAGAGGTCTTGCAGACATACGTCGGCGAGTACGAACTCAGCCCTACCTTCTCGATTGCCATTACGCTTGTAGACGGGGGACTCTATCTCCGGGCTACCGGCCAGCAGAGGTTCGCCGTGTTCGCCGAGTCGGAGGCGAAGTTCTTCCTGCGGAGGGTTGAGGCTCACGTTTCGTTCGCGAAGGACGATTCAGGTACGGTGACCGGACTGGTCCTTCACCAAAATGGCACGGACCAGCCTGCGCCCAAGGTCCGGTAGCAGGAACGGAGGCAGTCGGGCGCCGGGCGACAGTTCTCTGGCGTGGGCAGCGGGCGGCGGCCTAACAAGCGATTGCTGCAGTCGCGGCTGACCTAGTAGGTCCGAAGCACTCGCCTTGCGGCTCGCACTTCGGATCACCATGCTGGCCGCGCAGCATCTATAAGGTGACCAGAGTCAAGAGGGCGAAGCCCCCCTACCCCCGTCCGCAGTAGCGGAGGGACTTTCAGTAGGCTGGTCTGTGTCTCAAG
>JAZDDA010000238.1:0-2029 GCA_036679625.1 Gemmatimonadota bacterium
AGCCGTTCGTACATGACTGGATTCTGAAGCAGGCTCCGCGGAGGGCATCTGCTGCACACCGGAAGAAGATCGGCGAGGTGGTACGGGCTCCGGTCGAGCAGATGTTGCGCATGATCGTGCCCGGCTATGTCGGCTCGGGACGTCCGCATAAGCCAGCGAATCTGTTCCAGGACAGCGCGCCGGACTTCTTCGAGTATCTCAGGCGGGAAAAGGGACTGAAACAGGATACGATCAAGCACTACACACACCATTTACGCCGGTTCGCCGCCTACCTACAGCGCATCGGGCTGACCGATGTTGCGCACCTCTCGCCCGCTGTGCTCAGTGGCTTCGTCGCGGAATACGGCCGCACGGTAGGCTGGTCGAGCCTGCGCAACTGCTGTGGCCAGCTTCGCGTCTTCCTCCGCTATCTGTTCCGCGAAGGGGTGCTTCCAAAGGACCTGAGCCAGGCCGTCGAGGCTCCCCAGACGTTCCGGCTCTCGGGTATCTCACGCTCCATCAGTTGGCAAGACGTTCAGCGCGTCTTGGCGAGTGTGGATCGGCGCTCACCCACCGGTAAGCGAGACTACGCGATTCTGCTTCTGCTGGTGACCTATGGCCTGAGAGCATATGAGGTAGCGGGGCTGACGCTCGACCATATCGACTGGAGGAACGACCGGCTCCGGATCCCCGAGCGCAAGGCGGGGCACTCGACCGCCTATCCCCTCTCCACGACGGTGGGTGAGGCTATTGTCGACTACCTCGAACACGGCCGCCCCCAGACGAAGCATCGCCGTGTGTTCATGCGGAGCATCGCGCCCGTTGTGCCAATCGGTCCCGCGGCTATCTCGGCGCGGGCTGGACTCTACCTGCGCAGGGCCGAAGTGCAAGTGCCTCGACCGGGATCTCACACGCTCCGTCACACCTGCGTGCAGCGGCTGGTAGATGCTGACTTCACGCTCAAGGTCATCGGCGACTACGTGGGGCACCGCTCACCATCGTCCACCTCACCATCGTCCACGCAGATCTACAGCAAAGTTGCCATCGAGGCGCTACGGCAAGTCGCCATGGGTGACGGCGAGGAGGTCCTGTGACTACCTCAATCATGCAGATCCACGGTGCACTGGCCGATGCGAGCATGCGGTTCGTTGCCCACAAACGGGCGCTGGGCCGCGGCTACGACACGGAGGCCAGGACCTTGTCACTCTTCGCTCGCTTCCTGGCCGAGCAGAACGTGCTCGGTCTCGAGCAGGTGACGCCCGACCACATTGAGGCGTTCATGGCCTCCCGGCCTCGCGTGCGTCCGCGGAGCTACAACCACCTGCTCTGCACAGTGCGGCGGCTCTTCGAGTGGCTCGTCCAGCAGGGTGAGCTCGAGCAGTCACCCGTCCGGATCGGACCGCGGCGTGTCACGTCACACCTGGATCCGTTCATCTTCGATCCATCGACGGCGCGTCGGTTGCTGGTCCTTGCGCGCGAGCTACCTGACAACTCACGCGCGCCCATGCGCGGGACCACCTATCACGCGCTGTTCGTCATCCTCTACGGGCTGGGACTGCGCGTGGGTGAGGCGTGCCGTCTTCAGCTCGGGGACGTGGATCTGGGCCGACAACTTCTGGTCATCCGGCAAAGCAAGTTCTACAAGAGCCGCCTCGTGCCTTTCGGTCCCCGCATAGCGGCCTTGCTCGACGAATACCTACAGGCGAGAGCTCGACGTGGTGCAAGCCAAGGCGCAGAGTCGCCGGTGTTCTCGTTCACTACCCGAAGGGCGGTCCATCCCGGCACGGTCAGTCAGACGTTCCATGCTCTCGTGCCACGACTCGACTTAGCGGTTCCTCCGGGATGCTCACCGCCGTGCCTGCATCACCTTCGTCACTCTTTTGCCGTGGGGACACTGCTACGCTGGTACCGTAGCGGCATCGATCCGGGCGCGGGCCTGCTCAGACTGGCCACCTTCATGGGGCATGTGGATATCAGCTCCACGGCGGTCTATCTGACGACGACCCACTCGCTGCTCCTAGAGGCGAACCGTCGCTTCGAGACCTTCGCC
>JAZDDA010000023.1:0-8009 GCA_036679625.1 Gemmatimonadota bacterium
CGCGAACGTAGCGTGCAGCCCGGTGGACGACGTGTGCAGGATCCCGGTGACGGCGAGCGGGCGCATGTACGCGACGGCCAAGGTCGAAGGGTTCTCGGACGCCGAGGCGGTGAGTCAGGTCGTAGTGGTAAGGGACTCGATCCCCGAGTCGTGTGGCTCCCCCGACGAGCCGGTGGTACCGCCCGGTGGCCTGCCGGTGTGTCCGCCCATGGATATGCCGGACTCCGTTGCGGTCGCCATCGTAGGCGTCTCTACAACGAACGCGGGGACCTCGTTCACCAGCTCGGCGGGTGAGAACACAATCCACCTGAGCGCCGATGTGTCTCCCGCCGTCCTCTCTCCTGCCACTGGGTGGACCGTCGCTGTGGCTACCCAGAGGTCACAGGGTGTGCTTGGTGGTGGTTCGTTCGGACCCGGTGGCACCCTGGACTTCGTGGTCCCGGACCAACCCATGTCCAGGTTTGACGGCTACACGCATGCCGCCGCCCAAGCCGCGCTCACGAGCGGACCACCCCTACCAAACACCTTACGGTTCCAGTTCACCGCAGCGGTTGACGATGGGCAGGGAGAGACGGCGACGTCCGCCCCGGTCGTGGTGGAGCAGGACGAGATAGATACTGCCCGACAGGAATACCTCGACTTCAAGAAGCTGATACTCCCTGCCCGGGCAGACTTTGGGGTTTTCTCGACGGATCACTTCAGCGCCGCGGAACTCAACCCCGGGGACTACTCGACGTTTCTGGCGGTGCCGGCACTCCGGAGTGGCCTTGAGGCGCTCCGGATCCAGATTAGCGAGGATCGCGGTGCGGAGACTCCCCTGACTCTAAAGAGCGCGTTTCGACATCCCGTCCACCATCACATCCACGCTGGAGCGACCAGCCCCGAGAGTCGTCATCTCTATGGCCGAGCAGCAGACATCCGCATCATCGGTGAACCGGGTGGGGCTCTTGCCTTCTTCTTGCTCCTTAAGGACGCAGCGCGACAGGTCGGCGGGATCTGTTGGGAGCCCGAGCAGGTTCTGCGCGATGCCGCTGGAGGAGTCTTGAACCACGCTCACGTCGAGTGGATCCCCGAACCCTGTCCGACAAAGTGGAGGCCCTAGGATGCGCATCAAGACGACGGTGGCGATCACTACAGTGCTCCTCAGCATTTGCGCAGCTGATGTTGCAGGACAGGCCGATTCAATCTCTGCATGGACGACGAGGCTTCAGAGCGGATCCCTGAGCGAGAAGGTGCAGGCGGTCGCTCCCTGCGGAAACGCTCGCTGCGGCAGCCGCGGAGTTGGACCGGATCGGACGGGTCGACCTTGGCGCCGAAGCGGCAGCAGAAGGGCTCACCGGCGACGAGCTCATTGGCGATTACTTTGTCAGCCTCACGGTCATGGCAGCCGTCGCGGGCACAGTCGAAGCGGACCTAGCCCTTGTGAATTCGCTCGCCGTGTCGCGGGGTATATCCCGCATTGTAGCTCAGCTAGGGGATCTGGCGATCCCGGTGCTGTCCCAAATGACGGCGAATGACGATAAGGCGGGGGATGCGATCGAGACGATGGCACTGGCGTGGTTTTGGGCAGACAGTACTGGCGCTCTCCTTTCGATCGAATCCAGATCCAGCATTCTTCGTGCGATCCTCGTGGGAGCGGGGAGCACAGACTTTGGCATCCAACTCGCGACAGCCACTGCCACAAGGCTGTCTGGGGATCCAGCGCTGATTCCGCTCCTGTCCTTCCTGGAGGAGATTGCCGAACAATCGGATCCGGAACTCCAGCGCGTCATCAGGAATGTAATGGGCGTGCGCAGGACCAGGCTCGAACAGAGCACCGCAGGAATGACGGATGCGGAGCGGCTTGGACGAGTGAAGCGCCTCGGGGAGGTGATGTGTCTTGGTTCGACCGGCGAACAAGCGCTGGCGTGTGCCGACTACGAAGCACACATGGCGGCGGCCGAGCAGGCGTTCCTGCTTGGTGATCTGACATCGAGTGCGGCCAGCCTCTCGGCAGCCGGTGCCGCCGCGGAGCAAGCCGGAAGCGAGGGCCTGTTCTCACCGGCTCAGGCCGCCACCCTGGCGGGTGGAACCGAACTCGTGCTGCCTCGGCAATCGATGTCGGCGGGGGTTACCTCCGACACCTACCTGAAGCGAGGCACGCCGAACAAGAACCAGGGCGCGGACTCGATCCTGCGCATTCGTCAGAGCGGGAAGAACCGCGCACTTCTGCGGTTCGACGATGCTGCATTCACCGGAGTCACGGGCCAGGTCGTGAGTGCTCGCATCGAGGTCGATATCGTCTTCAACGCCGATAACTGGGGCACGACAGGCCGCACCGTGGATGCGCACCGCATGCTCGTCGACTGGACCGAGATGGGCGCGACCTGGCGGTGTGGTGAGGACGCCGACCCCACCGATCAGTCCCCCGACTGCGGCACGACCGCGTGGGAGATGCAGAGCCTGAGCCCGACCCCGTTTGCCGCTGCACCGAGCGGCACCGTGCTCATCACCAAGGAGCTGACCGGGGTGGTATCGCTCGACGTCACGGACGACGTACGTGCGATCATCGCTGGGCAGGCGCCCAACTTCGGCTGGATCCTCAAGAAGACCCAGGAGGGTCCGGCGGGCCACATCCAGCTCGGCACCCGAGAGAGTGGCGTGCCCGCAAGGCTCGTGATCGAGGTGATCAACTAGGCGACCCGCAACGGGTGGCAAGCGCTGCACCGGACGCGCCGCTCTCTTGCCGCGCCGATGCGCTCGTCTCTTGCCGCGCGGATGCGCGGGGCGCAGCTTGACCTTGGTACTCGAAGCAGGTGCCATCTGGCCTGCACGACCTTCACTCCTGCGGGGTTGAAACCGGTTTGAGCGGTACCTTCTACCTGATCCTGCTGCCGGCCATTGCGATGGCCACCACGGCCTTCATCACCCCCATGATTCGCCGCGTTGCGCTGCGTTCCGGGCGAACGGTCGAGGTGCGGGAGGATCGGTGGCACAAGCGGCCGACCCCGGCCTTTGGGGGCATCGCGATCGTCGTTGGGTTTGGCGTCGCGCTCATCGTCGAGGCCGTGTTCCTCCCTGGGTCGCGGTTCACCCTCGAGCCGACGAGCCGGGCGGTGCTCTCCATCTCGCCGCGCACGGGGCTCATCGCAGCCGGCGCGATGATGTTCCTCCTCGGGCTCACCGACGACCTGCTCCAGCTCCGACCCACCACCAAGTTCGTCGGCCAGGTTGCGGCTGCGACGCTGCTCGTCCTGAGCGGGATCGGCGTGTGGCTGACCGGCGTCTACGCGCTCGACGCGATGATCTCGGTGTTCTGGTTCGTGGGCATCACCAACGCGCTCAACCTGCTCGACAACATGGACGGCCTGGCGGGGGGCATCGCGCTGATCGCGGCAGCCTTCATGGGCGTCACCTTCGTGCTGGAGGGCCAATTCGAGTTTGCGGTCGTGGCGTTCTCGTTGTGCGGCGCACTGGGCGGGTTCCTGGTGCACAACTACCCGCCCGCCCGAATCTTCATGGGCGACAGCGGCTCGCTCTTTCTGGGTCTGTCGCTAGCGGGGTTGGGGCTGTCGCCGGCCGCCGGTCTATCTCGCGGGCTCTTCGCCGTCGTGGCGCTGCCCGTGGTGATCCTGGTGATTCCGATTCTCGACACGACCTTCGTTACCCTGACGCGGCTCCTCGAGGGGCGGGCGGTGTCGCAGGGCGGGCGGGATCACACCTCCCACGGCCTCGTCGCGCTCGGGGTGTCCGAGGAGCGGGCCGTCTGGATTCTGTGGACGCTGGCGGCGACGGGGGGTGGGTTGGGCCTGTTCCTGCGCTCCGCGAGCCGCACCGAGGCGCTCTTCACTGGGGGGATCGTGCTGGCGGTGTTGGCGCTCATGGGCACGTACATGCTTTTGTCGCGGATGAGCGCGGTGGCAGGGGAGGCTGGGGGCGATGACCCGATCTCGCAGCGCCTGCATCGGCTGAGGGATCTGAACCAGCGGATCCCAGCGGCCGCATTCATCCTGGACTTCTTCCTGATCGGGTTGGCGTACTACGGTGCCTACCTCATTCGTTGGAGTGGCCCGCGCCTCGGCGACGAGCTGGCCTACTTTCAGCAGACGCTCATCATCGTGATCGCGGTGAAGTTGGCCGCGTTTGCGTGGATGGACATGTACGCGCCCCGGATGCGGCACTACAGCCTGGCCGACTCCATGCAGGCGGTCCGCGCCAACCTGGTGGCTGCAGCGCTGGTCGCCACCGCGCTGCTGCTCACCTCGCGCATCGGGCTGTCGCGAGGCGTACTCGTTGTGGATCTGCTCGCCTGCACCGGGCTCACCGTGGGGGCACGGTTCTCGTTCCGCATGATGCAGAACGCACTCGGACGGTGGTCGAGCTCGGGGCTGGCCACCATCGTCCTCGGTTCGCTCGACGACGGGGAGTTGGCGTTCCACTGGCTCGAGCAGAGGGGGACCGCTGAGCTGGGGACCGCTGAACTGCAGCCGGTCGCGCTGGCAGACCCGTCGTATGCCGATCGTCGCGGACGCTTCAAGGGTCATCCGTTCTTCGGTGGAGCCGACGCGCTCGCCCGCGCGGTGCGGGCCACGGGTGCCCAGACGGTCGTCGTGGTGGAGCGCGAGGGTCGTGACGAAGCGCATCTCGATGCGCTCTCCGAATACCTTCGTGATGTCGGCTCGCTGGACGCCTATGTGATTCGTGGCTCGGTGGAACGGCTTCCCTCTGCCGGGCTGCAGCCTGGCGGTGAACACTGAGTCCGTTGTTGTGAGGCTATCCGCAGGGCATATTCTCCGAAGCTGGCGTAACGCTGCGCCCCGCAACCTCCCGACCCTGAGCGACGAATGAGTTCAAACCACCTCGAACGCCTGCAGAGCGGAGACGCCACCGTCGGTGTCATCGGACTCGGATACGTGGGACTGCCGCTTGCGGTGGAGATCGCCCAGAGTGGCCTCAGGGCGATCGGCTTCGACGTGCTGCCCTCGGTGGTCGAGAGCATCAACGCGGGGCGAACGCACATTCAGGACCTCACCGACGCGGATGTGCAGCGGGTGGTGGATTCGGGTCACCTGGAGGCGACCACCGACATGTCGCGCCTCGCCGAGTGCGATGCGATCTCGATCTGCGTACCCACACCGCTCTCCAAGACCCGCGATCCGGACGTCTCGTACATCGTCGCGGCCACGCGCTCCGTCGCAGACGCACTCAGGGCTGGGCAGCTCGTCGTGCTCGAGTCGACGACGTATCCGGGTACGACGCGCGAGGTGGTACTTCCGGCGCTCGAGGCCACGGGGCTGTCGGTCGGCGAGGACTTCTTTCTGTGCTTCTCACCGGAGCGGGTCGATCCCGGGAACGAGGTCTGGAAGACCCGCAACACCCCCAAGGTGATCGGAGGCATCACGCTCGCGTGCTCGGCCGCGGGGGATGCGCTCTACGGCCACTTCATCGACACCATGGTGCCGGTGTCGTCGGCTGAGGTCGCCGAGATGGTCAAGATCCTGGAGAACACCTTCAGGTCGGTGAACATTGGTCTGGTGAACGAGACCGCGCTCATCGCGGACCGCCTGGGTGTGGACATCTGGGAGGTCATCAACGCTGCGGCCACGAAGCCGTTCGGGTTCATGAAGTTCACCCCTGGGCCGGGTCTGGGAGGGCACTGCATTCCGGTGGATCCCCACTACCTCGCCTGGAAGATGCGCACCCTTGACTACCGCACCCGCTTCATCGAGCTGGCCAGCGAGATCAACGCAGAGATGCCCGAGTTCGTGGTCTCGAAGGTGCGTGACGCGCTCAACCGGCAGAAGAAGGCCGTGAACGGCTCTCGCGTGCTGGTGCTCGGCGCCGCCTACAAGAAGGACGTCGACGACGTTCGGGAGTCGCCGGCGATCGACATCATGAGGCTCCTCGAGGTGGATGGGGCCGAGGTGAGCTACCACGACCCACTCGTCGCCGAGGTGCGCGAAGATGGCCGCGCGTGGAGCTCGGTGGAGCTCACACCCGAGTGTGTGCGCGATGCGGATACCGTGCTGATCGTCACCGACCACACCGATGTGGACTACGCGATGATCCTTCGCGAGGCCCGTTCGCTGGTAGACACCCGACATGTAACTGCGCCCTTCATCGATCCCGAGGATGGGGACTTCAATGCCCACGCATGGTTGGTAAAGAGCGGCTGACCGCCCCAGCCCCAGTGCTCGTACACCGCATTATTGCTCGCCTGAATGTGGGTGGGCCCGCCATGCATGTGGTGCACCTTTCGGCGGGCCTCGACCCGGAGCGCTTTGAGACCCGCCTGATTGCCGGGTCGATCACACGCGATGAGGGAGACATGGCCTACTACGCCGAGGCCCACGGGGTTCAGGTGGCCGAGTTGCCCGCGATGTCGCGGCTGCTGTCGCCGCTGGAAGACCTCAAGACCTTCGTGCGGTTGGTACGACTGTTCAGGCGCGAGCGGCCGGCGATCGTGCACACCCACACCGCAAAGGCCGGCACCGTGGGCCGTTTGGCAGCGGTGGTGGCCGGGGTGCCGATTCGGGTGCATACGTATCACGGGCACGTTCTGGGCGGCGGTTACTTCTCTGTGTGGAAGACCCGCGTATTTCGGGGTATCGAGCGCACCCTGGCCCGCCTGACGCAGCGGTTGGTGGTGCTCACCGAGCACCAGGCGGACGAGATGTCCGGGGGGCTGCAGATCGCCGAGCGTGAGCGCTTTGCGGTGATCCCCCTGGGGCTCGAGCTGGAGCGCTTTCGAGCATGGGACGGTGAGGCGGTGCGCACCGAGCTGCGCGCGAAGCTGGGCAAGGACGGGGACGTGCCGTTGGTGGGGATCGTGGGGCGGCTGGTGCCGGTGAAGAACCACGCGCTGCTCTTTGAGGCCATGGTGCGGCTGCGGGCCGAGTGGGCTGAGGCCGAGGCCGGGCCGCCGCCCGAGCTGGTCGTGGTGGGCTCGGGGTTGGCCGAAACGGAGCTGCGGGAGAAGGCCGCAGCGTGCGGGTTGGGCGACGCGGTGCACTGGCTTGGCTGGCGCGACGACCTGGAGGCCGTGCTCCCCGGCTTCGACGTGGTCGCACTCAGCTCGATCGACGAGGGCACGCCGGTGGCGCTGCTCGAGGCGCTCGCGGCCCGTGTGCCGGTGGTGGCCACGGCGGTGGGCGGTGTGCCCGAGGTGCTCGAGGACGGGCGTTGGGGCCGGCTGGTGCCGCTGGCACCCGGCGCTGGAGCCGCGGGTTGGGAAGAGGAGGCGACGGCGCTGGCCCACGCGCTCCGCGAGGTGCTCGTGGATCCGCCCTCTGCCGAGCTGCGTGAAGAGGCGAGCCTCCATGTGGTGGAGCGCTACGCGGTGGACCGCTTGGTAGGAGACGTCGAAAACCTCTATGAAGGACTGATGGCATGACCGATTCGACACGCTTTCGGGACATCGGACGCATCAACGACGCCCTCGTCGCCGCTCAGGCGGCGGTGCAGCCGTTCACGCCCGGGGCGATTGAGTTCGAACGCAAACTGGAGCGCGGCGACCCGGTCACGGAGGCCGATCACGCCCTGGACGCGGTGCTCCGGGCGTGTCTGCCCGAGGCGGGGGAGGGGTGGCTGTCTGAGGAGTCCGGGGACGACCCCGAGCGGCTCCACTGCGAGCGCGTGTGGATTGTGGATCCGCTCGACGGCACGCGCGAGTTCGTCGCGGGGATCCCGGAGTGGTGCATCTCGATCGCGTTGGTCGAGAACGGCATACCGGTGGCCGGCGGCATCCTCAACCCCACAACCGAAGAGCTGGTGATCGGCGCGGTGGAGTTCGGCGTGACGTACAACGGCGACCCCGTGACCGCCTCGGAACAGGGGCTCGAGCGCGCGGCCATTCTGGCGAGCCGCAGCGAGGTGGAGCGCGGCGAGTGGCAGTGCTTTTCGGCAGCGCCATTCTCGGTGACGCCGTGCGGGTCGGTGGCGTACAAGATGGCGCTGGTCGCGGCCGGCCGGGCCGACGCCACCTGGACGCTCGTGCCCAAGAGCGAGTGGGATGTAGCGGCGGGCGTCGC
>JAZDDA010000239.1:0-2745 GCA_036679625.1 Gemmatimonadota bacterium
AACCTGAAACGTTAACGGACATTGCGAGAGTCGATCTGCGGACGGTGAACCTGGCCTTATTATACCAATATTAGTATAATAAGGCATGAGTGACCCGAAACCGAAGCCCGTCTATTGGATCGGGTCAGCCCGTTCTGACCTCCGACGGTTCCCGGATGAGGTGAGGACGGACGTCGGGTTTGGGTTGTGGGTGGCGCAGCGAGGCGGGAAACCGGCGCGGGCGAAGGTGCTGAAGGGGATCGTCTCGGGCTCCGGTGTCCTGGAGTTGGTGGAGCGTCACGACGGTGACACCTACCGAGTCGTGTACACGGTGCGGTTCAAGGAAGCGGTTTATGTCCTTCATGCGTTTCAGAAGAAGGCGAAACGTGGGATCAAGACACCCAAGCAGGACGTTGAGTTGATACGGGAGCGACTGAAGGCTGCCGAAGTGCACTACGGAGAGCGATGACCATGGCGAGACAGAGGAAGATCGAAGAAGGCAGCGGAAACGTCTTTGCTGACTTGGGGCTCGCGGATGCCGACGAGCTCGAGAGTAAGGCTCAGCTCGCGCATCGAATCGGAGAGATCATCCGAGGGCGTCACCTGACCCAGGCGGAGGCTGCCGAAGTCCTTGGGGCGAAACAGCCGATGGTGTCCAAGCTGATGAACGGCCAGCTCCATGGCTTTTCGATGGAGAGGCTTGTCCGGTTCCTTAACGCCCTGGATCGTGACGTCGAGATCGTCGTACGACGCAGGCCTCGTAGCCGAGACCACGGACGAACACGAGTGCGCGTAGCCGGGTGACCTAATCGGTGGATGCAACGCCCGTTAACACCTATCAGGCCCCGCGAGGCAAGAGCGCGGAGAAATCCCCGGCCGCGCTGCGGAGCAGCGCGACAAGCGAGAGATGGTCGGGTCCACGGGTCTCTGACTTCATTTCCGCATCGAGATGCCGGAGCGGGAGAAGTGGTCTTCTTCCGCGCCCTAGAAACTCATCTGTGCCCTCGTACCGTCCGATTCAAAGAGATGCGGGCTCGTTGGCATGCTTGCCATGGCCAGTTATCTGCGGGCTCGGGTGAGGGGCAGATCCAATCACGGGGAGCGGCTGCCGAGAACGAACGGGCTCGAGTTAAGCGCCTGGCTCGCCCCCTCCCCTCCGTGGGCTCAGTTCATAAAGCGATCCATGTCGAAGGCCGTGGAGTGGCGGAGCATGTAATAGGAGGCCCGACCGAGGCGAGCGGCGAGGATGCTCAAGGCTTTGCCCTTGCCATGCTTGGAGCGGAGACGGTTGATGAGGCGCTGTCCGGGAGGATTCTTCTGAAGAAAGAGGACGGCGGCCTCGCTGTAGGCCCACTTGAGATGGGCGTTGCCGATCTTCGCGCCGGAGGTCCCGGTGATCTTTCCGGCCGAGGACTTCTGGCTCTTCACGAGGCGCGCGTACGAGATGAAATCCTGGACCCGGGGGAAGCGGGCGATGTCGTGAAGCTCGTAGAGGAGCGTGAGCGAGAGGATGCGCCCGACGCCGGGAATGGTCTTGAGCAGCTCGAGGGTATCGGGGTCATCGACCTTGGCCTGGTCGCGGATGGTGCCCTCGATGGAGCGGATGACCTCGTCGAGGTTCGTGGCCAAGACGAGATCGGCCTCTACGCTGGCTCGCACGACGGGATCGGGGATCGACTCGGCGACACCGACACGGTTGCGAGGGTGGTGGAACTTGCCTGCGGGTGCGGGCAGGTTGAGCTGATGGAAGGTGGTGCGGATGTGAGTGAAGAGCTCGCTACGTCGGCGGACGAAGAAGAGCCGACGGCGGAGCAGGTCACGAGTGGCCCGCATGCCCCGTGGATAGACATAGGCCGTGGGGAAGGCGCCAGCGCGCATGAGCACGGCAATCTTGTGGGCGTCAACGCGATCGTTCTTGGCCTTCCCCCCATGGATGGCCTTCATGTAGAGGGCGTGGCCCAGGACGAAGGGGATGTTCTCCTGGCTGCAGAGGTCAGCGAGCCAGTACCAACAGAAGATGCACTCGACGCCGACGAGCAGGTCGTCGCGATAGGGCTCGATGGCGTCGAGCAAGAGTTCGGGCTCGCAGCGCATGTTGCGGTGCAGGAGAATCTTGCCGGTCTCGTGGTCGAGGATGCAGAGGTACATGGTGCGGGCGTGGAGGTCGATCCCGCAGTAGTATCGATGCTGGCCAGTGTAGAAGCGCATGGGTCCCCTCCTGGGTGTCAGATGAGTGTGTGGCGCTCTCATCGTTCCTCCCGAACGTCGGGAGGTCCAGGAGGGGCCTGCATCAGTATCACGGGGCCTCCGGCTCGGGCCGCTGTATGCGGCCCTCGACCCAACCGGCAGCGACCGGGGCGGGCTTCGAATTTCAGAAGTGATAGATCGAAGGGAGTGGAAGCAACGAACGAAGGTGCGGGCCGGTTCGGAGGCCCTGAACGTTACCCGAAAGCCAAGCTTGGATGGCGGACAGGGGAACGGCTTTTTTTTGAAATCCACCACCCGATCCCCCCAATGGCGGCCTATGCGGCCGCCGTGGAGGGGCGGCCCTATGCGGGCCGCTTGGGTGGGGCAGCTACTGAAACGGGTGGGGCGAGGTCGGGCGGGGCGCTTGGCCTGCGGCTAACACGGGGCCTCCGGCTCGGGCCGCGCTGCGCGGCCCTCGACCCAACCGGCCCAATGCTGTCTAGTTGTGAATAAGGTGCTGGCGAGAAGATCTGTCGCAGGTTACTTCAACATCGTGCCGGGCCGGTTCGGAGGCCCTGA
>JAZDDA010000240.1:0-29706 GCA_036679625.1 Gemmatimonadota bacterium
ACGCCCCCCACGTGGGGGGCGACTACGTTCTCCCTACGCCACCAACTCGTCCGCGAAGTTTCAATCCACGCCCCCCACGTGGGGGGCGACCCGGATTCCATAGGCGACCTTCTCGACGACACCGAGTTTCAATCCACGCCCCCCACGTGGGGGGCGACCCCAGATCATGTAAGAACTTCACCTGAAAGCGTTTGCGCGGCCTGTTCCGCGAACCTCCCAATTACGGCCGATACCATAGTCGTCCCGCAGGCAGGTTGGTTACCCATAAGTCACTGACAGGCAGTCACCTAGGCACCAATTCATGATCCTCGCCGCGGATCTGTGCGCTACGGGTTCGCGTACTTCGTTTCTAGGCGAACAGAGGCCCCTCGACGTCAAGCGATGGCTTTGCCCCGTAGTGCTCAACTCTGCGCCGCCAGTTATTCCCCAATAGGTAGAATCGTATGCTATCCTCCTCATCGTTCATGATCTCAAGCAACTCGAACCTCAGGCGGGTTAGTTGCTCAAAGTTCACATTGCATTCAAAAACGGAATTCTGCACGCGCTGGCCGAAGTCAAGGCAGGTCTTTGCGACGTTTCTCAATCGCCTGCGGCCCTCGGTCGTCGTCGTCGTCACGTCGTAGGTTACGATCACCACCATTGGTATCTCCTCGTGGGTGGAAGCCGCCTCACCGCGATATGAACGGCGGATATCCGTCCATCTCCCGACGGAGAAATCTCGCGAGGAGAAGCGCCTGCAAATGCGGGAGCATTCCGATCGTCGTCTTTTCCTTCAGGAAAGGATGCACTATCTCGCCCTGCTTTCGTTCCTGGTATGCCACCAGGAGCGTTTTTCTAGTCTCATCAGTCATCCGGATTCCCCCGGTTGGTTCGGTAACGAAACCTCGCGGAGAAACCTGACCCCGATTGATGACCGTTAGCACCACGCGATCGGCTACGAAAGCTCGGAATTCCTCCATGAGGTCCAGCGCTAAACCAGGTCGCCCCGGCCGGTCCCTGTGGAAAAAGCCGACTGCGGGATCCAGCCCAACGCTTTCAGCCGCGCTTCGAACGTCGTGAGACAACACGGAGTAGAGAAACGACAACATCGCATTCACCGGGTCTTTGGGTGGCCTTCTTGAGCGCCCACGCAGATGAAACGTTTCTTCAGTACTCGTAATCATTCCATTAAAAGCACCGAAATACGCCCGTGCGGCCTCTCCTTCGGCACCGCGCAAGACTTCGATGGAAGGCGCGAGCCGTGCATCCCTAAGGCACCGACCGGTGCGTACGCAGGCCTCCTCAAGGCCGTTGACATCGGGCCCGTGGTCCCGCATTGCTCTGCGCATCACGCTGCGTGTGTTACCAAGCTTCGCAAGGACTATCGGACGTGCGATCTCAATGCAGGCCGAAGCGTCGTCCGCTCGTCGGTACTGCTCTCGCCGGAGGAGTACATTCCCGTGTGTGAATCCAACAACACGACCAAGAAGCCGTCCCCGTTCGGTGAGAAAGGAGATCGCGACGCCTCGCTCCGCGCAGAGGCCCATGAGCGCGGGGCTCGCGCCAACGTGACCAAAGCAGATAATTCCGTCGAGGTTATGGACCGGGACCCGCATCGCGACCTCCCCGTCAGCGCGCACAACGACGGATTCACGTTCCTTCGCGAGGTAGCTGCCCTGGGTCGTTACGAAGAGAGTATTGAGGTGACGTTTCACACCGCACCCGCCCTTTCTTCCTGAACTCACTCGATCAACATCTTGTCGATGTAGCTGCTCACTGATCGCGGCGCTTTTTCGTCTCGGGGCAAACAGACGGGCAGGAGCGAGCAGCTTTCGCATTTCGGTTCTCGGCTCGCTCCAGGAGTCAGGCCCTGATCCACGATCTCGTGGAGCCGCTTCGCCGCCGAAATCACCAAGGTGCGCAGCGGGCGGTCAAATTCGATCTCCTGTCGTCGTTTTGTACGCGCATAGAACAGCGCTCCTCGTCGAACAGGCACCCCCAGGACCTCTTCCAGGCACATGGCCTGAGCGCATAGCTGGACCGAATCGCTCTGATCAGATTTGGGTCGGCCCCGCTTATGCTCAACCGGAAAGGGGATCCACCCCACCTCGCTTCCGACCAGGCGAAATCCAGCTCCGTCACCCTCGCCTTCGTCGCGGTGGAGTTCCACGGTATCGGCCTTTCCAATGAGCCCGAGCTCGCGGGAGTGCAGGTGCACAGATCTCAGAATCTTGAGATCGGGGCGCGATTCGCTTGACCCGCCATCCACCTTCTCGTGAAAGTGGGTACCCTCAACGGTCAACTGATTCTCGATCCATGCCCTCTCGACATGAATCAACGCACACTGCCGCTCGCAGAACATGAGGTGCTGCAGGGCACTCAGCGGCAGGAGCTCATCCTCGTCATACATCCCTACTTCTCCAGCACGGACACTCCAGCGGGAATCTGGCCCTCATCGATGGCGACCTCGTAGTCGGAGAATGTCCTTGGCACTTCGATCCCGTCTCGCTTCTGCACCGACACCGCCTCGAAGAGCACATGAGAGGGCGCACAGCCCAATGGTTCATCGTGCTCGAACACGATCAACCGCCGCTTCGCCATGCTTCCTGGGGGACGCGCCGCCGACTGGTCGAATTGGAAGGCGTTGTCCAGGGCCCGCCAAAGGAGTTCGAGGTCCGCTTCGCCGAACCCGGTCTGCTCGGCCAAGAAGGGATTCACAAACCCGTGCGTGCGATAGAGTCCATAGGGGACGGTAAACTTGCGACCCATCGTGCGTTCTTTGTCCAAATCACGTTCATTCGTGACCGAACCACGGGTGATCGCGTGCTCTGCAGATACGATCGGGTCAATTGAGCGTGAAAAGGCGATTTGCACAGGGCCGCGCACCTGCCCACAGTTCACGTCCGTGCTCATGACGGCCCCGAAGGTCCTTATATCAAAGAAGTTCTCACACATGAACCGGGTCACGGCGTGAGCTTTTTCAAGCTCCTTGGGGAGCTTCTTCGGTACGGGTTTTTCTCCGATAGACTCGTAGGCCCGTTTGTGCGTGTTATTGAGAACTACCCGCTCTGAGAAGTAAATCTCGTTCGGAGGTTCATTCCCCTTCGTGAGCGCAACGTAGTTGCGGATTTTCCGCTTGATGCAGACATCTGTCACCAGC
This sequence comes from Gemmatimonadota bacterium, assembly GCA_036679625.1. Classification (GTDB taxonomy): domain Bacteria; phylum Gemmatimonadota; class Gemmatimonadetes; order Longimicrobiales; family Gaopeijiaceae; genus JAZDDA01. Next base: position 3,140 of record JAZDDA010000240.1, read on the forward strand.
CCCTGCCCCGTCTCCGCGTCGATTCTCGGCAGGTTGCCCGCATCGGGGTCCCCATTTGGATTCGCATCAGTAACGTCAAACAGAAATGTGAAGTCGTAGCGTTTCATTCGGGGGGATCTCCCTCTGGGTTGTGGTGGGGCGCGTCCTTCTTCGTGTAGAAGTCGCGAGTTTGGTGGTAGTAGCCAAGGGCGAAGAAGCCCTGGTCCTCAAGGTTGAAGTGAGCGGGGAAGCTCGAAAGCGGATCGAGAATCTCTTGGAGTAGCCTTTCCCGGTTTACCCTCCGCCCACCCTCCAGCTTAGCCAGGTGATGCTGATAGGTCCGCAACAGCCGGGGGAAAACGACGCGCGGCGTTGAGGAGGCCGAACCGTAGTAGCTGTCGCGAATCGTCTTGTTCAGTCCGTCCCCAAGCGCATCCTTTTGGGTCTTTTCCAGCGCAGCAAAGGCCCGACCGAGTCGGTATGCGGGCCTGGGATCTTCAGAGTCGAGACTCATGCTCACCTCCTGCTTCTTGTTGCGGACGAGGTAACCCTTCAACACACACGCACGGGGATAGTCGATCCTACGGTCCGCGCGAATCCTGCGGAGAACACTGCTTGCCAACGCCTCGGGGTAGGGAGCCCCGGCAAATACTGCGCGGAGAAGCGGTCCGACCAGTACGGGGGAAATGTGCTCACGGTCTGGCTTGCCTGCCTTGAGCGGGCATGTCTGATCGAGCAAGAGACGGATTGAAGGGAATTCTGGATCCGCTCTGCGCTTCTTTGACGCGGGCTGGACATCGGTCGCGATGTCGAGGAAGTGACTCCGCAGGTTGTCGAGAAACTCAGTCAGCGACGCACGATGAAAGAAGCGCGCGGAGAGGCGTGCCGCGTTCGGGGCGAGCCCAAGAACATAGAACTCCGTCTCGTCATAATCCTCACCTAATTCGGGGTAACAACTTTGCCCCTGTCTCATCGCATCAAGGAAAGCCCCGATCTTGCCCAGGAGCCCCTCATCCTGCGCTTCTTCGGACTCCAAGCCCTCTGATCCCCGAGTGCAAAACTGAGCAAAGAAGTCCTCAACGATGGAAGGCCGGTCAGTCCAGAACACCACCGTGGTGTCGGCAAGCGAAATCCGATGCTTTCGCCGCATTGGGCCTTGGAGGAGCGCGTTGAGGGCGTTCGCGTAACGGAATACAGCATCCGCAGAAACAGGAGCGTTGTCACTCTGCTCCTTCCCATAGGACTCGTACGCCGTTGCGTTGAAGGACACGATCGCGGTCCCAGACGTTTGGCCACCGGCGCCCTTGATCTTGGGGCTATGGGTGAGCGCCACCGGCGCCACCAGCCCCGTCACGAGGCATTGCCCAAGGACATCGCGCGGTGCTGGCCTGCCATCGGCCCGCCACCATGCCTCAACTCGCATTTCCTCGTGGACGTACTCAGCTTCGCCCTGAATCTGAAAGACTCCGAAGCCACTCTTCATCTCTTTGAGCAAGGGGTAGTCCAGCGCGTCTTCAGGATCCCAGGACTCTAGAAACCGGCAAACCGCAGAGAACGGCGCAGCATCAACTTCGGTCTCCATCTCAAGATGCCGATCCCGAAACCCGAAGAAGGTCTCCCGGCTCCTGGACGGATTCGGATCATCGGGCTTGAATCCGAGCATGTACCCTGTGTTATCCCACAAGAAGCCCGGATTGATGCCCGAACCGGGTGCCTTGCCCTGCCCCGGCACCACCATGGCCCTGGGGCGAAGACTCTTTCCATCCAGTTCCCGAATATCCTGGATCTCGAAGAGCGTACCATCGGGGCGAAGCACGACACGAAAGGCCATGTTCTGAATGCTGTAGCCCGGCGGTGCGAGGCCGTACGCGCTGTCCTGGCTGATCCGCCCGTACAGTTCGTAGAGAGCCTGAAGAATCATGGTGACTACCCTCGTGCGCTGGAGAGCGGTGGGACCCTCAATACACCATTTTCCAGATTCGCCCGGAAGAACCGCGGCTCTGCGGTGATACGCCGGCCACGGCTCGACTCGACGATTTTCCCCTTCGGATCGGGAGAGAACACATGATCATGGAACAGAAACCCAAGGTCACGGGCCTCCCGCAGTTCCTCAGGGCACGCTGGGAACTCATCGACAAGCTCGAAGCTCGCTGGGAATTCACGGCACCCGAGGTAGGGATGATGGAAATACTGCCCGCGCTTGGCGCGACGCTTGAAGATGTCCAGGTGCTTGCCCTCAGGCTTGCGGAGAGAGGCCTCGTCGTCCTGGGCATCGGCCCTGATCTCGACGTGGGCCTCAATCCCGTATTCAACGTCTCTCAGGAGGAGGGCCGCACGCTGTTGGCGGTGTGCCTCGACGGCGATCCCTAGGCGTCCCTCCCCAGAGCGCATCGCGGCATTCACACCGGACGACCCTTTGACGGGGATCTTCGAGTCAATTTCGTTGCGGCGGACCTGGGTGAACCGAATGGGTGCCAACACGTGAATTCGGTCTATTACCCAGCACATCTGGGGTTTCCAGTAGATGGCCTCCAGAATGCCGCGGGCCGCACTCGGCGTCATGACGTCGTAGGAAACACGCTCGACCTTCATTTCTGGGCGGTTGAACGAGGCCAGCTCGCCCCACACCCTAAGTCGTATACCGTAAGCCACTCCGCCGTCTCCCTATGTTATGAGCCCAGGAATGCTGGCTGCTCGTCATCGAGCGACAAACCCGTGGACTCTGAGTAGTGCAATTCCGCGTTCACGAGCACGGGGTACCGCTCGTGGACGCATTCCACCTCCCGGTTGATGTGCTGCTCCCATACACGGCTAGGAATCGTGACCGTGTAGCGCTGGAGCTTGCGCAGCAATTTCCGGGATGGCCCACCAACGCAACTCCGCAGTTCTTCACACAACTGTCTGCCCGCCTCACCCCAGGGGATGATCACGGCTCGTCCGCTATCCTCGATCAACCGAAAATCACTCGCGATATCGGCAAAATCGAAACTGAATGGAAAATCCGGTTGGTGCCCGAGTAGGTGCGTGCGATTCATGATCTTCTTGGCATCAAGGTCGGCCGCTCGATCCCAATAGTAGAGCCGGAAATAGTGTTCGATGGCCTCAAGGGAGAGCTTGTCGGAGTAGAGCGGCAGTACCGTGCTCGCGCAGTTCGTTGTGTTGGCAAAGAAACGTTCCGAGCGCACATGTTCCGAGCGAAACACCTGTACGGAGCCCATCCCCGCGAGCCTCGCGTTGCGATTGCATCGACCGGCCGCTTGGGCAATGGAGTCAAGGCCAGCCATCGATCGGAAGACAACGGGAAAGTCGATATCCACTCCGGCCTCGATGAGTTGAGTCGAAACGACTCGACATGTCCCGCCTGTAGCAAGGCACGCCCTGATCTTCGCGAGCACCTCCGAACGATGCGTAGGGCACATCTGTGCGCTGAGATGATAATGGCCGTCTCCGTCGCCAAGTCCCATGAACAGCCGTCGCGCATGACCGCGAGTGTTTACGATACACAGGGCCTGTGACAGTCCGAGCAGCTCGGCAATGAGCGCCTCGTCCGATAGCGGGCCCCGTTCCACAATCTCGACCCGCTTCAGCTCCTCGTAGAGTTCCCTCGGTCTTGGCATGATCTCACGGACACCCTCCAGGCCGTGGGGAAACCCATCACGCTTGTGCACCGCGGGCTGGGTAGCCGTACAGAGAACGACCGTGGTGCCATAGGACTTGGTAAGCTCATCCAGAACACGGAGACACGGGTGCAGGTATTCGACAGGCAGGGTCTGCGCTTCATCGAGGACAACCACCGAGCGGGCAAGCCGATGGAGTTTTCTACACTTTGATGTGCGCGACGCGAAGAGCGACTCGTAGAACTGTACAGAGGTGGTTACGACGAGTGGAGAATCCCAGTTCTCTGCCAAGATTTCGCTCTGCGTGGTCTCGGGTCCGTAATCCACATTGCTGTGATGCTCGAGGACTAATTCGACGCCATACTCCTCTGAGAGCGGACTGAGCACGTCCCTGAACACCTGAGCGTTCTGTTCAATGATCGTGGTAAATGGCATCACATAAATGACTCGGGAAAGATCGTGCTCGACCGCATGCCGCAGTGCGAAGGCAAGGGATGCGAGAGTCTTGCCACCACCTGTAGGAACCGTCAGCGAGAAAAGACCCGGGTCGTGAAGTGCAGCAACTTGGCACGCCTCCCGAACATGGGAACGAGCGCGATCAATCCTCGAGTCACTCGCGCCGAGTCGATCCACATGAGCGTCCAATGCAGCCTGCATCCTACCGAACACGTCCGTCGGCCAGCGTGGACGTAGCGAGGCGCGGTCGGGGCTGGCAAACTCTTCGGTGTCCAACCGGTCCGCATCTATGAGGCACGAGAAGAGCATCCGCACAAATAGCGCTACCGCAAAGCCGTCACGGACAGAGAGAGCTTTCTGAAGTTGTTCGGGTAGACCAGGCTCCTCGACTTCAGCGAAATCCGCCGCCCCCTGAAGCCAAGGCTCTATTTGCTTGGTGAGTCTCGCGTGGAGGCACGCGCCGCTTCCTATTCCGTTGAGCAGGCCGCTGTGGTGGCTGGCGATGACGTAGGCGAGCAGGTGGCCCAGACCCCCGAACTGGTGGGACGAATGCTGTGCACCTGCCGTCGAATGATCCACCCGGGGCCCTGATACGAGCCTGTCGTTGGTCTCGCTAGACGTTGCCTCTCGGAGGTATTCCTGAAATGCCCTGGAGAATTTCCCCAGATCGTGCATCCGCCCCGCGAGTCGGCCCCAGTCGGACGCGCCGAAAGCTTCCGCAAACTCAGCAGCTCGATCCGCAACACCAAGAAGATGATCGGCTAAAGGCTGCCACTCGGTCTCCGGGCACTGCTCCAGCGTGTGCGCGTAGTAGACTGGCTCAGACTGATCGGCCATCGTGCCCCCAGGAGTTCAACTGACGGCGCAGCCCGATCTACTTACGTTCCAGGCAGCTTAGTCCCAGTGAGCTGCAGAGGGCATAGAGGCATGATGGGCTCAGCCAACCTCGGTGTAACCCATCACATATACGGTGGAGGCGGCTATGTTGTCGATAGCTTAGGCAAATTCACGCCCCCTAGACGTTGAAGCGCACGTGCATGATGTCGCCGTCCGAGACCCTGTAGTCCTTGCCCTCGACCTGGAACTTGCCGGCTTCCTTGACCGCGGCCTCGGACCCGTACTCCATGAACACCTCGCAGGGCATCACCTCGGCTCGGATGAAACCGCGCTCCAGATCTGAGTGGATGCGACCCGCGGCGCGGCGGGCGTCGGTGCCCCGACGGATCGTCCACGCGCGCACCTCATCCTCGCCAACCGTGAAGAAGGCGATGAGGTCGAGCAACCCATACGCCGTGCGGATGAACCGGGCCAGCGCAGACTCCTCCAGACCCAGGTCCTCGAGGAACGCCGCCTGGTCGTCGGCATCCATCCCGGCGATATCGGCCTCTACGCTGGCGCAGAGCGTGAGCCCAGCGGCGTGCAGCTCCCCAAGGCGCGACACGATCGCCTCAGACATCGGCAGCTCAGCCTCCTCCTCGCTCCGATTGATGGCAACCAGCAGCGGGCGATCGGTGAGCAGTCCGTAGCCCTTGAGGTAGTTGCGGTCCAGATCGGCCGCAGAAAGTGACCGCAGGGGACGCTCTTCTTCGAGGGTATCGCGCATCTTCTCGAAGGCGGCCACCTCCAGCGCGTCGGCCTTTTCCTTACGAGCCCTTTCGAGCCGTTTTTCGACGATCTCCAGGTCGGCGAAGACGCACTCGGTGTGGAAAGCGTCGAGGTCCGCCTCGGGATCAGGCGTGCCCTCCACGGTGGGGCTTTCGAAGTCACGTATCACGAGGCAGAGCGCCTCCTGGTCGCGAATCTGTTGCAGCCCGCGCGCGGAGAGGCCCTTTTTCTCGGCCCCGTGTTCTCCCGGAACATCGCAGAAGCTCATCTCCGCGTACGTGGTCTTCTTGGGAGAGAACATCTCAGAGAGCCGGTCGATGCGCTCATCCGGGACGCGGACGGTGCCTATGCGCACCTCGCCACCAAAGCCGACCGGTACGTCCTGGCCGGTCATCGTATTGAATACGGTCGTCTTGCCGGAACCGGCGAACCCTACGAGGCCGATTTTCATGATTCTCGGAGGGAGTGCTGAGAAAACACCGGCTTCTTCAACCTGATCGCTCCGTCGACCTTCGCGATGATGGTCGCAACCTGAAGTCTCGAAATCTTCGCCCCCGGACCGGCCTCTTCGACACGGTTCAGCGTCGCCTCGGCCATCGCCACGGGGAGGGCGTTGAAGGCGATCAACCCCGGCTCAGCCCCCGCATCCTGAAGGATACGCGTGTACTCGCGAGCGATGCTGAGGTCGTCCCGGGCCACTGCGAACACCTCGGACCGATCGACACCGGCGGGGAGGAAGCTGCGTCCCTCCTGCTCGTCATCGCTCACGTCCTTGAGGATGTTGGTCAGCTGCAGGCCCTCACCGAACGCCGCCGCGCGACCTCGCAGCGCCTCCGAAACCGGCACGAGCTCGTCCCGCCCGAGAAGGAAGAGGTCGGTCAGCATCTCTCCGACGATTCCGGCGACGATGTAGCAATACGCCCTCAGCCCGTCGAGGTCGGCAACCGGCTTCGCACCTCCTCCTCCCGCCGGATCCACGAAGTGCGCCATGCCGTTCGCAGTCCGCGTGACGTGGTGGCAGATCGCCCGCCGCGCCTCTGGCCGAAAGCGCTCGAAGGTCGCGATCACACCCGCCGTTTCGCTCAGAAGCTCGAGGTAGGTCTCGTGCTCGAGCGGTGGATCAGCCACCCACATTGCCGCGAGCGCCTCGGCTCTTTCGCTCGTCGGGTTCTCGAGCAACTCCGTGAACGCCAGCAGCGCCTCTCGCTGCTTGGCGGGTGTCCACTGCGTCGCGTCCTCGAAGGTGTCCGCAATCCGGAACAACAGGTACGCCACGGTTACCTCGAGCCGAGTAGGCTCGGGGAGCCGCGGAATGCACAGTGCAAACGTCCGGCTCGTGCGCTCCAGCAGGGTGTGGAGACGTTCGAGGTTCAACGGCAGGGCTCCTGGTTCGATTGTCGTGGCCATGCCCAGGCCTGCTCCGTGCTACCTGGGTCTCTCACGCTCCAGTCTATGATTTTCTTGCGAGCCTGACGAGGCCAGCGGAACGTCCGGGTCGTGGGGTTGTACCGCACACCGCGCCTACTATGATTGCTGGTATGTCCACCTCACACCGGATCAACGTCATGCCGCGACCCCTCCTGCTCCCGATCATCGCCCTTTTCGCGCTCTCTCTGGGCGCGTGTGACAAACCGCTCGCGTGGGGTGAGTGGAACAGCATCATCGCTACCGCTGGCGAGGCCCAGTGGAGCGAGTACGAAGCCATCGTGAACGACGCGCTCCAGCCCCGGGTGTTCACCGTGCGGCCAGAGAAGACCTTCAAGGTGACCTATCAGAAGCCGACGCACCGTGACTGGGTGAGGCTCAGGCGCTTCAAGTCGATCCTTGTGATCGGGACCGAGCAGGACCCCTGGGTGGCAGAGGCGCTGGCAGAGACCGGCCGGAAGACCTTTTCTCCGCCCGAGCTTCTCCAGGTGAGGGACGTGTGGGCACGGGGTCAGCTGGTCAATATCATGCTCGTGGGGAGCGGGAACGCCACCGAGGATATTGCGGCGCTCTCAGATCGACTGCATGAAGATCTCGACGGCCAATACCGGGGTTGGGTCCGCTCCCGGATGTTCGTCAGCGGGCCCGACACCCTGCTCGCCGACAGCTTGGCGCAATCCGTCGGCTTCCGCCTGCTGGTGCCCAACGTGTACGAGTTCCACGCCGCGGATTCGACCTACATCTTCAGGAACGACAACCCGGATCCCTCTGAGCTCATCCGCCAGATCGCCATCACCTGGACCAACCACGACCCAAGCGAGTTCAGCCACGACAGCATTCTCGCGTGGCGCACCCGCATCTCAGACCGCTACTACCCCTATCCCCAGGTTCTCGACCTCGAACATCGGGTCGATAGCGAAGTCGTGGTCTCGGGCAATCGAGCCATCGAGACCCGCGCGATTTGGGCCAACCCACCGGAGGATGCATTCCCGGCGGGCGGCCCCCTGATCACACGGGCGGTGTTCTGCCCCTCGCAGGGTCGCACCTACCTCGTGGACGCCTGGCTCTACGCTCCCGGCAAGGACAAGTACCAGTACCTGCTCCAGCTCGAGAACATCGTAGAGTCGTTCGAGTGCTGACCGCCTAGTACCGGTACTGCTCGGGCTTGAAGGGCCCTTCCTTCGGCACGTTGATGTACTCGGCCTGCTCGTCTGACAGCACCGTGAGGTGCGCATCGAGCTTTTCGAGGTGCAGGCGCGCCACCTTCTCGTCGAGGTGCTTCGGGAGTACGTAGACCTGGTTCTCGTAGTTCTCGTGATTCTGGGCCAGCTCGATCTGAGCCAGCACCTGATTCGTGAAGCTCGCCGACATAACGAAGCTGGGGTGACCCGTGGCGCAGCCGAGGTTCATCAGCCGGCCCTCGGCGAGCACCAGAATGCTGTGCCCGTCGGGGAAGATCCACTCGTCGTACTGCGGCTTGATGTTCTCCCGCTTGATCCCGGGAATCCGCATGACGCCAGCCATATCGATTTCGTTGTCGAAGTGGCCGATGTTGCCGATCACGGCCTTGTCCTTCATGCGGCTCATGTGGTCGGCGGTGATGATGTCCTTGTTGCCGGTGCAGGTGACGAAGACGTCGGCCTTGTGTACGACCTCCTCGAGGGTGCGCACCGTGAAGCCCTCCATGCACGCCTGGAGCGCACAGATCGGGTCGATCTCGGTGACGACCACGCGCGCACCCTGGGCCTTGAGCGCCTGAGCGCAGCCCTTACCCACGTCCCCGTAACCGCACACCACCGCCAGCTTGCCCGAGAGCATCACGTCGGTCGCGCGGTTGAACCCGTCGATCACCGAGTGACGGCACCCGTACAGGTTGTCGAACTTCGACTTGGTGACCGAGTCGTTCACGTTGATGGCCGGAAAGAGGAGCGTCCCCGCCTCCGCCATCTCATACAGGCGGTGAACACCTGTGGTGGTCTCTTCAGAAACGCCCAACATGCGCTCGGCGACCCTCTTCCAGACCTCGTTGTCCGCGGCGAGCGTGCTCCGCAGCAGCTCGAGGGTTACGCCCCACTCCTCGGGGTCGGTCTCTGCATTGAAGGTAGGGACCTCGGAGTCCGCATACTCGACGCCGCGGTGGATCAGCAGCGTTGCGTCTCCACCGTCATCCACGATCAGATCGGGTCCGGTTCCGTCGGGCCAGAGCAGCGCCTGATGGGTGCACCACCAGTACTCCTGGAGGGTCTCGCCCTTCCAGGCAAAGACCGGCACGCCCTTCGGATCGTCGACCGTGCCCTCGCGACCCACGACAATGGCCGCAGCCGCATGATCCTGCGTCGAGAAGATGTTGCACGACACCCAACGCAGATCGGCACCCAGGTCGGCGAGAGTCTCGATCAACACGGCGGTCTGCACCGTCATGTGAAGCGAGCCCATCACCTGCAGCCCAGCGAGCGGCTGCTGAGGCCCATACTCGTCACGAGCCGCCATCAGACCGGGCATCTCCTGCTCGGCAAGGCGAATCTCCTTGCGGCCCCAATCGGCCAGGGAGATATCCGCAACCTTGAAGTCCGGCCGCCCATCGGTGCTCTCGGTCGAAGTCCCGTCCTGGTCATCCATTACCGCAGTATCCATGATTTCATCCTGTAAATTGAGTCCTGTATCTTCTCACAAGCCTTCTACTTCTTCGCCGTTGCCAGGAACATGAGCGGCCCGGACGCCTCCACACTGGGTAGAAGCGGCCGGCACACCACATCCCGAAATCCCGCATCCTTCAGCCAATCCCGGATCTGCTCCTCAGAGAATCCGGGCCATACATGTCCCATCTCTTCTCGCAGCTCGTCGCGCGCATGCACCCGCAGATCGGTGATCACGATTCTCCCACCAGGGCCCAGGGCCCTGGCTGCCTCGTGCACCACGCGTGTCGGGTCCACCGCATACACCAGCGTCAGCGACAACACCGCCACATCGAGCTCCCCGTCGCCGAGCGGCAGGGCCTCGAGTTCTCCGTGCCGTACTTCGACATTCCCCGACCCCGCAGCTCGCAGCCTCGCTGCCGCCAGCATCTCCTCCGAGGCGTCGATGGCAACGACACGCTCTACGAACGGCGCAATCGAAACCGCAAACGGCGCCGTTCCGCACCCCAGATCACCGACTACCGACCCAGGATCGAGCAGCCCGAAGAGCGGCAGCAGCTCGCTGTGCGCTCCAAACAATGTCTCCCGCAGTTCGTCCCACCGGCCAGCAGAGGTCGCGAAGAACTCGCGAGAGCGCTGTCTTCGGGCTGCCAGAACCACGCTCGCACGTTCCCGATCGCCCTCGCCGAGACCCGCCGCACGCACCTGCTCGCGCACTACCTCCCAGAGCTGTCGGAACTCAGGGCTCAGCTCCGCGTCAATCCGGTAGTATCGGCTCGTGCCGCTCGAGCGTTGAGCCACCCACCCGTCGTCACTCAGCACTCGCAGGTGCCGGCTCACGGTGGACTGAGGCATCTGCAGCGTGGCGACCAGCTCCGACACCGAGAACTCACCCAGCTCCAGAAGCAGCAGGATACGGCTGCGCGCCGCGTCCCCCAGCGTGCTCAAGCGGTCGAAGACGCGCGTGTCGATGGTTAGATCATTCATATATCCGGATTGAATGATATATCGACGCGTGGCGTGGGACAACACTCCTCTGGGCAACACACTCCTCTGGGCAAGGATCGCGCGGGCGGCCCTTCGATTACCGCTGAGCCATCGCCTCGGTGATTGCAACGCAATCAGCCTCGGAGGGCAATCCCCACTCGGGACGGTAGTCGAAGATCTCGAGCAGGTTCGCGGACCCGAACCGACCGTCGAGGATTTCGAGATGGTCCCCGGTCAGGAGCCCGGGGTGCCGCACGCCGACTGCCTGGCTGAGCCAGATGAGCTCCTTGCGCAGCGACACGACGTAGTTTGCCAGGCGGGCCGATTTGGAGGTCGGGTCCAGACCTCGCATGAGCCACTTGTTCTGTGTCGCCACCCCGGTTGGGCAATGCCCTGTGTGGCAGCGCTGGGCCTGAATGCACCCGATGGCCATCATCGCCTCGCGGGCCACATTCACCATGTCGCAACCCAGCGCGAAGGCGAGCATCGCCGAGTCGGGCAAACCGAGTTTGCCTGAGCCGACAAAGGTCACATTCTGGTGAACCCCCGCCTCCGCGAAGATCCGATAGACACGGCTGAAGCCGACCTTGAAGGGCAGCGCGACGTGGTCGGCGAAGCTCAGCGGCGCCGCACCCGTTCCACCTTCGCCCCCATCGACTGTGATGAAGTCCACGCCCCGATCCCCACGAGCCATGAGGTTTGCCAGATCTTCCCAGAACCGGTGCTCGCCCACCGCTGATTTGATGCCCACCGGCACGCCCGTCGCGTCGGCCAGGCGCTCGACGAAGTCCAACAGCTCATCCGGAGTGGAGAACTCCGAGTGCGTCGGGGGAGAGTGCACATCCTTCCCGACGGGCACGCCCCGGATTCCGGCGATCTCGCGCGTGACCTTCGCTCCCGGCAGGAGTCCGCCGAGCCCCGGCTTGGCGCCCTGGCTGAGCTTGATCTCAACGGCACGCACAGGGTGCGCGGCCACCTGATCTGTGAAGCGCTCCATGCTGAAGCGGCCCCGCTCATCTCTGCATCCGAAGTAGGCCGTTCCGAGCTGCCATACCAGCTCGCCACCGTTGAGGTGATAGGGAGAGATTCCACCCTCCCCGGTGTTGTGGAGGCACCCAGCCTGGGCCGCGCCACCATTGAGCGCCTCGATCGCAGCCGCCGAGAGTGATCCAAAGCTCATCGCCGACACGTTCACCACAGAGGCGGGGCGGAACGCCTTCGCCCTCCCCCGCGGACCGCCCAGCATCTTCGCCGACGGCAGCGAGTATTGCTCGTCTACGACGTGGTCCGCGTCGGTACGCCGGTCCTGCGACCCCAACGCCGAGTGCTTGATGATGATGTAGTTCGGCGACAGCTCCATCTCCATATCGCTGCCAAACCCGAAGTAGTTGTTCGCCTTCTTCGAAGACGCGTACACCCACCGCCGCTGATCTCTGGAGAAGGGCCGTTCTTCGTTGTTTGAGCTGACGATGTACTGTCGGAGCTCGGGCCCGATCGCCTCCAGCCAGTACCGGAAGTGTCCGATGATGGGGAAGCTGCGCAGGATGGCGTGCTTCTTCTGGGTGAGATCGTAGAGGACCACGGCGAGGAGTACGACACCGATCCCGATTAGCACGGTCATGGGCAGGATTCCTGGAAGGCTGATGGAAAAATGGAGCGTATCAATCTATGCGCACCGCAGGCGGCTATCCGTTATACACAGGTCCACCCCCCACACCATAGCGCTCGAGCACGCTCTTCGCTTCGTCGCGAAGCACCCCGCGAACGAACTCGATGCCACGCTCCTGCAGGTATTCGTGCGATGTGGAGAAGACGGGTCCTTCGTCGAAGTCGATGCGCTTGGCGTCCTTGTGACTGGCTCCGCACACCACCCGCTGGACGCCACTCCACAGGATCGCCGCCAGGCACATCGCGCAGGGGTCGCACGAGGTCACCAGTTCGTGGGCCGGCATTCCGTCTGCACCCAATGTGAACGACCCGAGGCGCTGTTGGGCCATCATGAAGGCGACGATCTCGGCGTGGAGGATCGAATTGTTGCTCGGAACGACGAGGTTTATTCCGATCGAAACCAACTTCCCGGTATCGCGCTCGAAGATCGCAGCTCCGAAGGGTCCGCCGGTACCGCGGTCGATGTTCTCCCGTGACAGGCCGATTGCGAGCTCCATCTTCTCCTGGTCGGACGCATAGGCATGGTCCCACTTGCCCCAATCCCGCACCCAGTCGGGATACTCGATCAGAATCGACGGAAGCTGCATGGTTCTCCCCGAGAAAGCTGTGGCCTATGCGCTCCAAGCTAGAAGCGATCACACCGCGCACCAGACCTCCGTTCGCCCAGGGGCTGACAGGATCACCGCCGCCGCCGTAGAATCCACCACCATGCCCATCGGAAACATCACCCGACTCACCCCGGAAGAGCGCGCCGTACTCGGCCGCTGGATCCGCGAAGGAGCAAGACAATGATGCCGAACCCGCCCCGCCCCCTGACGAGCCGCATACGCCGCGTCGGTTTCCTCGCGGCGCTCGTCTCCCTCTCACTGGCACTTACACCGCTCACCGGAGCGGCCCAGCAGGCAGGCATCCTCTTTGAGAACGTCACCCTCATCGACGGAACCGGCCGGCCGGCCATCGCGGGAGCCTACGTGCTGGTCGAGGGGGACCGCATCACACGCATCTCACGCGAACCGCTCGATGCGCCTGGGAATATCCGGCACATCGACGGCAGCGGCCGCTACCTGATTCCGGGGCTGTGGGATGCACACATCCATCTGCAGGGCGGGCGCGGCCCCGGTGGCCCCAACCGCCAGTCCGGGGTGCGGGCCCTGCATGGATTCTTGTACAGCGGGATCACGAGCGTCTTCGACGCAGGGAATACGCCCGACTACATCCTCGGGCTCAGAGCCGAGGAGCGGGCGGGCACGCTCACCGCGCCCCACATCTTCGCGACCGGGGGGCTCGTCACCGTCCCAGGCGGGCATGGGAGCGGCCCGGGCGCGACACTCGTAGAGAGCTGGCCGGCCGATCGTGCCAAGCTCGACGCCCACATCGCGACCGAGCCCGACATGGTGAAGCTCACCTTCGATGAGCACGGCTGGGGCACGCGCCCGCTGATCCCGCTCCTCCCCCCCGAGCTCATGGCCCAGGTCGGGCGCTACTTCAACGAGCACGGGATCCGCACCACCGTCCACATCTCGCACGAGTTCCGGGCCAAGCAAGCCATCGCCGCGGGCATCAACACCCTCGCCCACCCGATCATCCAGGGACCGGTTAGCGAGGAGTTCGTACAGTTGATGGCCTCCACGCAGACCCCGATGGTCTCGACGCTCACCATCGGCGAGGGGTACAGTCGCCTGGTGGAGCACCCCGAGTTTCTCGATCAGGACCTCTATCAGGCGGTCTTCGAGCCCGCGCTCATCGCGCGTCTCCGTGGCGACATTCGAGACGCCTACGCAGCCCGCGCGTGGACGACCTGGATGAAGGTGATGACCCCCGTCGCTCAGGAGAATCTGCGGCTGATCTCAGATGCGGGCGGGGTGATCGTGCTGGGTTCGGACCAGTCCAGCGGACCGGCCTCGCACCGCGAGCTCGAGCTCATGGTCGAGGGAGGCATCCCCGCGTTGGAGGCAATCCGCATCGGTACGCTGAACGCCGCGATCTTCATGGGCAAACAGCGCGAGATGGGATCGATCGAGGAGGGCAAGCTAGCCGACCTCGTGCTCCTCTCTGCCGACCCCATCGCCGACATCAGCAACACCCAGAAGATCGAGATGGTGATCAAGGCCGGCCAGGTCGTGGACCGCTCTGGGCTGGACCTGCCGGTGAACCGGTAGGGCGGGACGGCGCTGCAGCGCAACAGCGGTACCAAACAAGAAAGAGGGCGCCCGGGCTCATGCCCGGACGCCCTCTTTCTACCCTACCTGGCTACCAGAGCTAACGGCCGCCGCGCTCGCCGCCCTGACCCCGCTCGAGGTTGAGCTCCTTGATGTCAGCGTCCTGGCTTTCACCACCAAGGAAGTGCTCCACGAAGTACTCCGCTCTCAACCAGAACCAGTAGTTGCTCATGTTTCCGTAACCGTGCCGCTGGCCCGGGAAGACGAAGTAGTCGAAACGCTTGTTCGCCTTGATCAGCGCCTCGGCCATGCGAATCGTGTTGGCCGGGTGGACGTTGTTGTCCTCGTCACCGGTGGTGAGGAGCAGGTGCCCCTTCAGATTCGCGGCGAGCGACGGGTTGGTGTCGATCTCGAACTTGAACTCGATCTCGCCGTCGTCGTTCTCCACCTCTTCGATGCCGTGGTGGGTCTCCGACCAATTCCAGTTGTAGACGGTGTTGTCGTGGTTCCCCGAAGACGACACCGCGACCTTGAAGAAGTCCGGATACACGAGCATCGCCGCGGTGGACATGAAGCCTCCACCGGAGTGCCCGTAGATCCCCACGCGGTCGATATCCACGTAGTCGAACCGGTCGGCCAACTGCTCGATGGCCGCCTTCTTGTCTGCCAGACCATAGTCGCGAAGGTTGCCGTACCCGTAGTTGTGATACCACTTCGAACGAGCAGGATTCCCACCTCGGTTCCCCACCGTGATCACGATGAAGCCGAACTGGGCGAGCGCCGTCTCCGTCGCATTCGTCGAGAAGAACTTCGACACCGCCTCCGTCTGCGGTCCCGGATAGACGTACGCGATGATCGGGTATGACTTGTTTGGGTCGAAGTCGAAGGGCTTGTAGATGTTGCCGTAGATGTCGGTCACGCCGTCATCCGACTTCACCGAGTAGGGCTCGGGGAACTGGTACCCGGCCTCCATCAGCTTCGAGAAGTCAGCATTCTCCAGGTCCATCACCTTCCGCCCGGTGGCGTCGAATACCGACGACGCCGGGGCGGTGTTGACCCGCGAGAAGTTGTCCACGAAGAACCGGTTGGACTCACCCACCACTGACCGGTGGTCGAAGTCCCCGGGGTTCAGAAGCGAAAGCCGGCTTCCGTTCAGATTCACCCGGTAGAGGTGCTGGTAGTACGGGTCTTCGCCCTCTTCACGCGCATTGGCCATGAAGTAGACCACCCCCGAAGCTTCATCGACTCCAAGGATGCGGCGCACCGAGAACGGACCCTCGGTCAGACGATTTCGCAGTTGGCCGTCCGGACCATAACGGTAGATGTGAGCCCAGCCGTCACGCTCAGACCACCAGAGCATATCGCCAGAATCGAGCATCTCCAGGTTCTGGATCTCGACGTAGGTGTTGAGGCGTTCCTCGAAGAGCACCCTGCTATCACCCGTCGAAGCGTCGGCCACCATCACGTCGACGCGGTGCTGATCGCGACTCTGAACCGTGAAGTGGAGCTCGTTCGAGTCGTCGGAGAGCCAGAGCTGCCTGCGAGGCTCCTCGCTGTCCGGGAACCTGAACTGACGGTCGCTCGGAATGCGAAGGCGCTGGTCGGGCCAGTCGCCGGTATCGATCTCGACCATCGTTGCGGTCTGGAGGTCGTACACGAGGATCTCGGCCTGTGCCAGGCTGTCTCCCGGCATGTCGTACTTGTAGGTCTCCAGCTCGGGGCGCTTGTTGCCAGTCGCGTGGATCACCCAGAGGTCACCCGACCCGCGCTTGTCGAAGCGCACGAGTGCGATACGCCGCGAATCCTTCGACCAGCTCACACCGGCCCGCTGGCGCTTTTCCCAGTTCTCGGCCTTCTCGGTGTTGGTCTGGCCGCGGAATCCGCCGCCGAACGAAGAACCCTCGTAGCTGTAGTGCTCCTCACCATCGGTGGTCAGCTGCGTTTCTTCGACCTCCACCTCTTCTTCAGCGTCGTCGGCCTTGTCGCCCGACTTGCCCCGGCGGGCATCGAGAATCTTCTGGTACTCGGCACCGGTCATGGAGTAGAGGTTGAAGAGCTTCTGGTAGATGACCGTCTGCCCGTCGGGCGAGACGTTGGCCCACGAAGCGTGGTTGTCCGGCGCTTCCCAATCCTCCATCTCGCGGAGCGACTGGGTGTCTACATCGTACTCGAAGTGGAACACCTTCTTCTTGCTCTTCGGCGGTTTCTGGTCCCCTCGATCTTCCTGGTCCTGGTCTTCGTCGATCTCCTCTACGTCTGCATCGTCCTCCACCTCTTCGTCCTGAGAGGACTCGACCTCGAACTGGAGGGTGTTACCGTCGATGAACTTGATGCTGCGAATCGGAAGGTGCTGGCCGTCGTAGGGATCGCGCGTCAGCCGCGTGAGCTCCGCCGCGATGCGGTCGTTGTCGAACATCGCGGTCTTCGTGCCCGCACCGGGATCGACCAGATAGTAGTCGGTCCCGTCAGACGAATCCCATGAGTACCAGAAGCGCTCGGTGCCCTCGATCCATCGCGGAGCCACAGAGGTGCTATAGATCAGATCGCGGATCTTGTAGGGTGCGAACCGCCCCGCGAGCCGGTAGTTGGGTGCGGAATGACCGACGGCCGGGTGACCCGTGGGGGCCGGATGGGCCTGCTGAGCCGAAACCGGCGCAGCCATCGGCATAAAGGAGAACGCGAGGGCTAGAATCCCCAGGCGCGCAGTTGCACGGATGAACCCGGCTGGCGCGGGGAGGCTTCCCCGACAGACAACGGATGACGACATCAAGAAGAACTCCTGAAAAGGGCTTAACACACGCACTTCGATAAAGAAGACATCGGACATTCTTGATATGCTGAGTCGATTGGCGCAACACCATCGGCAGAACAACAGCATCGGCAGAGGGAGTCCGAGCCGCTGGACAAGCCCACCTTGGCGTTACCTCGGGTCAGTGGGTAGTCAGCTCCGTGGGGCGGAGCTCGCGATCCACACCCTCGCCGAGCCGAATGACGAGGGGAATCAACGCCTCGACGTCCGCCATCTCGGTACGGAAGTTCACGATGCACGCCCGGAGCGCGTAGCACCCATCGATGATGGCGTTCGAGACGAAGGCTTCGCCGCCGGCTTCCATCCGGGCCTGGACTCCCTTATTGAGGGCGTTCAGATAATCACTCACCTCAGCCTCACCCTCACGACCCCGAAGATCCGGTGGTACGTACCGAAACGTACTGATGCTCAGACTGTGAGTGAGCGCGTCAATGTCAGGATGAGCCTCGGCCAGATCGAAGAGGCTGCGCGCCAAGCGCATGTCGTCGCGGATCATCGCCACGTACCCGGCCCGACCGACCTGCTGCAGCGCCAACCACACCTTGAGGGCGCGGAACCCTCTCGAGTTCTGAATGCCGAAGTCGACGTAGTTCGTGGCTTCGACACCGAAGTGGTAGTACGGAGGATGGTACGAGAAGGCGTCGCGCAGATGCTGAGGATCGCGGACCAGCGCGCAGCCCGCCTCGAGAGGCGCGTAGAGCCATTTGTGGGGGTCCACCGCCACTGAATCGGCGCCTGCGAGCGCCCTCAAGTCGTCCGGTGACTCGGGAACCGCCGCCGCGAATCCGCCGTACGCTCCGTCCACGTGGAACCAGAGATCGAACTCGCGGCAGAGTTCGGCGATGTCCCGCAACGGATCGATCGCACCGGTGCTGACCGAGCCGCCGGTACCGATGACCATAAAGGGCTTGCGGCCGCTCGCCAGGTCCTCCTCGACCATGCGCCGCAGCTCATCTACCCGCATACGCTGGGCATCGTCCGTCGGGACCCAGCGCATGGCGTCCGTACCCATGCCCGAGAGGTCGGCTGCCTTCTGGATCCAGGTATGCGTCTCGGCCGAGCCGTAGACTCGCAGTGCGCCCGCCTCAGCGGTGCCGGTCTCGCGAATTTCCACGCCCGCCTTGGCTGCCCGGGCCGCCCAGAAGCACACGAAGTTGGCGACGTTTCCGCCGCTCACGAGGAGGCCGCCGCAGTCGGTGGGGTACGCCAGCAGCTCAGCGATCCAGCGCACCGTTTGGCCCTCGATCTCGCTCGCCATCGGCGACAACACCCACGCGCCCATGTTCGCGTTGATCGCAGAGGCCAGGAAGTCTCCGAGCACCCCGATGGGAGCAGCCGGCGCCGTGATGTACCCGAAGAAGCGTGGGTGCCCGTTGAAGAGCGAGTGATCGATGAGCAGGCGCGTGGCCCGCTCGAGCAGAGGCCCGGCTGGGAGTCCCTCTTCGGGTAGAGAGGCCGCCGCATCGAGCGCGTGGCGAATCGCCACAGGATCTTCGCCACGCGCCACTGGTTGGTCGGCGATACCGCCGAGGAAGTCCGCGAGGTCATCGACCAGCCTATGGCCTATCTCGCGGAACTCATCGGCCCCCATGGCGATGGGGGTGTGTCTGGGCGGTGTCGAGTCGGCGCGTTTGTTCGGCATGGCTGACATCGTGGTGCCGGAGACCCTACCCGACAAGCACTACGGGACGGCGCGCCACTGCGCGCCGCCCCGGCATCCGATGAAGAAGTTGGAGTACTCGGCACTACCCGACTAGGGGAGTAGTCCACCCACGCTGAACGCTGAGCTGGTTGCAGCCGTGAGTGCACCGGAGGTTGCGCTGAGCGTGTAGCCATCAGCCGTGGCACTAAGCTGGATGGTAAAGGTCGCAACGCCGCCCACAGCCGCAGCCGTCAGCGTGCCACTCAGCTCGGCCGGAACGTACGTGAGCGACTCACCGTCGGCACCGTGGCCCAGAAACATCACCGAATCCATCGCCGCGGTTGTCTTGTCCATCGTGAATAGCGTCTCGGGTATACTGCCGCCATCACCTGAGAGGGCAAAGAGGCTCCCGTCCGCAAGAAAGGTGATCCCTGCGATTCCGGTATCGGTAGGAACGCCGACAATCGTCGCGATGAGGGTCGTCGGATCGATGGTAACCAGACAACGCTCACCCGTTGTAGCCAGGCGAACGACACCCCATATGGTTCCAGTCGTCGGGTCTACGGCCATACCGTTATACCCATTGATCGAATCGCCTGCGTTCGTAAAGAGAGGACCGAGCGCCGTCGGCACGGCAGTGGTCGGATCCACCTCGAAGAGGATCCCGGCCGTCGTCCCGCTTGGCCGCTGCCCCGCGAGCATCCGTCCCGTACCGGACTCGAAGGTCAGGGCTTTGAAGTAGGTGCTGGTACCCGAAGTCGGGTCACTCGACGGATTGCAGTGGTCGTCCACCACAGTTCCCGTCCCGTCGGCCGGGTCGCTGCGGATCAATTCGCATCCCCGGTTAACCAGGTATACCATTCCGGATGCTGGGTCGTAGTTGGCCCCAACGTGTTCCCTGTCACGCATACCATCGTCCTCGGAGAGCACGAACACTTCCTGCGTGAAAATATCGACCAGCTCAAGGAATATGCCGCCGCCCAGAGAGTCGGTACTTGCACCCAGGGCGCTGATCCCACTCGCGTGGAAGAGTAGCCGGCCTGCGTTGGTACCGAAGTCGATCGTGACGTTGTCGCTCGCGTCGGTTACGAGGTTACCCGCCGCATCCTGGATTTCGACCTCAACGGTGAAGTCGGCTCGCGCATCTGGAGCCGAGATCACCCTGAATCCTAGCTGGGTCGCTACGACCGGCGCGGGGCCGTTAGGGTCGGTCAGGTTGAGGACGGTGCTTTCCGCGTCACCCAGGCACCCGGCGAGCGCTCCGCTGGAGAGCATCGTGGCAATAGCTAAATACTTCGAAACTGGTTTCATGTCGTCGTCCTCGTGGAGTGGAGTCACAGACACGGCCTCCTCGAGACGCCGCTGTCCATGCCTTGATTTGGAAATTCCCTGGAGCTGGGGGGAGCTTTGGGGGATGGATCGAGAGTACCCTGCAGCTCAGTTGCCTACAAGAAGTTTTTTTTTCGCTTGACGCGCATCCCCTCGTCGAGAGACGTTGCCGCTTCGACATCTTCTCCCCTTGGAGTCCAGCCCGTGCGCCGCAACCACCTCGCCGCCTTCCTCCTTCTCATCGCTGTCGGGATTTTCGCAATCGGCATTCGGCGAGGCGACGTCCCATCGGGCGTGATCGATGCCACCTCAGTCCGCCTCGTACAAACCGCCCAGACCAGCGGTACCGACCAGCTCCTGCAGGCGGTGAGCCCGGTCAGCGAGAGTGTGGTCTGGGTGAGCGGCCATGGGGGCACCTTCGCCGTCACCTCCAACGGGGGCGAGTCCTGGCGGGCGCGCGTCATGCCGGGAGCCGACACGCTTCAGTTTCGGGATGTGGACGCCTTCGACGCCCGAACGGCCTTCATGCTGAGCGCCGGTACCGGGAAGCTGTCACGGATCTACAAGACGGTGGACGGCGGAGATACCTGGGCCCTTCAGTTTCAGAACGAGCACCCCGACGGGTTTCTGGACTGCATGGCGTTCTGGGACGCTGAGACCGGGGTGGCCTACGGCGATGCGGTGGACGGGGAGCTCTTCATATTGCGAACCGAAGATGGCGGAGAGAGCTGGACAAGGGTGCCCGCAGGAGGGCTCCCAGCGGCCCAGGAGGGCGAGGGTGGCTTCGCTGCAAGCGGTACCTGCGTCGATGTGGGAGCCCAGGGACGCGGCTGGATCGCGACAGGCAACGGGGCACGCTCGCGCGTCCTCCTGACTGAGGACTTCGGCCAGACGTGGCGTGCGGCGGAGAACCCTGTCGCCGGAGGTGCGGCCGCTGGCCTCACCACCGTTGGATTCGTCGGTGACGACATCGGCTTCGCAATGGGGGGCGTCATCGGGCAGGATTCGGTCCGCGTGGACAACGTCACCCGCACCACAGACGGCGGCATGAGCTGGCAGCTCGCGGGCCGCCCCCGCATGGCCGGACCGATCTACGGGGCCACCTGGATTCCCGGCGTTCCGGGCCCGGCCCTCTTCGCGGTTGGCCCTCGCGGAGCCGACTACAGCCTCGACGGGGGTCTTACCTGGCTCCTCGCCGACACGCAAACCTATTGGGCCGTGGGCTTCGCCTCCCCCACCGCCGGATGGGCGGTGGGGCCTGGCGGGCGCATCACACGGTTCTCGCTCCAGCCCAGCTAGGGGACCGGGACCCACATTACGCGCCTGCACCGTCCTCGTCAGATGTGATTCGCACAGGCCTCAGGTACTTCTCGAACCACTCCTTGATCAGCGGCTGAACCGACATCAGGAGCTTGGGTTCACGTGGCCCGTGCGGCGTTCTGGGGAGCACGATCATCTCGGTCGGTACACCCTTACGGGATAGCGCCCGGTAGAACTCCTGGCCCTGAGTAAATGGTACCCGCAGGTCGCGCTCGCCGTGGATCACCTGCATCGGCGTCACGATCTTATCGAGCTGATAGATGGCCGAGTGCCGCTCGTACATCTCGTAGTCCTCCCAGTACTCACCCCCCATGTGCCCCGCCAGGTAGTCCTGGATGTCGGTGGTGGTGATCATGCTGATCAGGTTCGGGAGGCCCGCGCCCATGCTCGCTGCCCTGAAGCGATCGGTGCGAGTGACCGCGAACGACGTCATATACCCGCCGTAGCTCCATCCCATCAGGAGCAGGCTGTCGGCGTGGGCCACCCCCATCTCGATGGCGAGGTCGACGCCGCTGTCCAGGTCGTCGTAGTCGCCAAAGCCCCAGTCCTGGAAGTTGGCGTAGCGGAACTCCTTCCCATAACCCGTGCTTCCACGGGGATTCGGACGCAGTACCGCGTAGCCATCCTGAGCGAAGGACTGGAGCATGTAGATGCTCGGGCCGCCAGTGAAGCTGCGGCTGAACACCCCCGCAGGCCCGCCATGAACATTCAGGATGAGCGGGTATCGCCGACCCTCTTCGTATCCCACGGGATAGGTGAGCAGACCCTCCACCGGCGTACCGTCGTCCGAGGTCCAGCGGAGCACCTCGGTGCGCCCCATCTCGGGGAGGGGGACACCGGCATTTACCTCGGTAAGACGGGTGTCATCAGCACCAGAGCGCGTAGCCACGTGAACGTCGGCGGGCAGCTCCGGCTCCTGGTAGGTGAACGCCATCGCGTCGGCGTCAGAGGCGAACGAGAACGACCCGTACACGCCGTCTCCGGAGGTAACGGTTGCGGCCGGGCTACCATCTGCCGGCACGCGCACGAGGTGCCTGCCCACCCCAACGGCCTGGGTGACGAGGACATCGGCCCCGTCCATCGACCATGCCTGAATCCCCCCCGTCCGGTCGGGCGTATCTGCGAGTCGCGTAACCTCGCTCCCGTCGGGGCGCACGATGTAGATGTCGCCCAGTCCGATTGGCTCGGCCTGGTCTCCAGTGCCCACGAACGCGATCCAATCGCCACCCGGCGACCAGGACGGCGTCGTTTCTGTGCCACCGAGGTTCACGAGCGGAACAACCTCGCCGTCGGAAACCGCCACGATCGAAAGATCGGAGAGCGAACCGGTGTTGAGACGCGGATCCGGCTGGTGAGAAAAGGCGATTCGGGCCCCGTCCGGCGCCCAGGTGAACGCCGTAACATGGAACTCGCCCTCGGTCAGGCGCGTGGCCTCGGCGGGCTCACCGGCTCCGTCACCCACCTCCGTTAGGTAGAGATGTCCATACTTGAAGTCCTGATCCACCCTGATGACGTACCGCTTCTCCTTCTTGGCGGCCTCCTCGTCGTCGCTCTCCTCGTCCCGGGCCGTGAACGCCATCCGAGATCCGTCCGGAGACCATCGATAGCCGGCAACGCCGGTCTTGGACTGCGTCACCTGCCAGGCTTCACCGCCCGAAACAGGCATCACCCAGACCTGGTTGTCCCCCGAACGCGAGGTGGTGAACGCGAGGAATTCTCCATCGGGCGAAAACGAGGGGGCCAGATGTGCGTGCGGTACTCTGAGTCCTCGCCCTCCATCTCTGGCCAGCGCACCGTATAGGCGACCAGGCTTCCATCGGGTGACATCGCAGTCTGACCAATGGCCCGGAAACGCATTTGCAGCTCAGGCGTCCAGCGATCCCAACTCTGCTCCTGCTGGGGCTCCTCCTCCTGGGCGCGGACATCCGGAACGACGAAGAGCAGAGACAGACCCATGAGGGCCACACATGCGGGGGATGCAACGCGACGCAGAAATGACATGTTAACCAGCCTGTGCAAGGATGGACGCGACCCTCATTGGACTCCGGCGAAGCGCTCAACGTGCCTCCTCCACACACAGACCACAAGGAATCCGACGACGCTCCATCCCCTCCGCTGGCGGCGATCGGAAACCAAGATTCGCGTCACTGCGCGACGCGCCGGGGTCGAGATTTGAGACCCCGAGGTGGGGACCTTACAATGGTTCGTCGATGATGCTTTGAGGTCCCTGGCAGTAGGACCGGATGGGCACGCATCGGCACTCGGACCCTTGCACCTCGACCAAGAATCCAAAGCACTTTGAGCTTCGTCCACCTCCATTGTCACTCGGAGTTTTCCCTCCTCGACGGAGCCAACCGCCTTACCGACCTCGTCCGCCGGGCCAAGGAATTCGAGATGCCGGGCCTCGCCCTTACCGATCATGGGTGCATGTTCGGCGCTTGGCACTTTCAGAAGGCGGCCCGGAAGGAAGGCATCACGCCGATCATCGGCATGGAGGCCTACGTCGCCCCGGGCGATCGGCGCGATCGGACCCGGGCCGGAAAAGGCGAGCGGGCCTATTACCACCTCGTCTTGCTCGCCCGCGACATGGAGGGCTACCGCAACCTCGTGAAGCTCTCCTCCATCGGGTACACCGAGGGGTTTTATCACAAACCGAGGGTAGACCGAGAGGTCCTCGCGGCGCACTCCAATGGACTCATCGTCTCGTCGGCGTGCCTCGCAGGGGAGGTGTCCCGAAACCTTCTCTCTGATAACTGGGAGGGTGCGAGGGAGGCTGCGGCCTGGTATGCGGAGGTCTTCAAGAGATGGGGCTCCCCGTCGTCGCGACGAACGACAGTCACTTCCTCCAGAAAGAGGACCACGAAGCACACGACGTTCTGCTGTGCATCGGCCTGGGGAAGGACCACAGCGACCCCGATCGGATGCACTATGACGAAGGCCTCTACTTCAAGAGCGCACCCGAGATCGCGGAACGCTTTCCCGACCGACCCGATGTCCTCGAGAACACGCTCGACATCGCGGACCAGGTCGATGTCGTCTTCGAGAAGAAGTACTTCCTGCCGGCGTTCCCTCTCCCCGAGACTCACACCGACGAGACCGAATACCTGGTCCACCTCGCCCGCGAGGGAGCGGTGGCCCGCTATGGAGATCCGCTTCCTGCAGAGGCTCAAGCTCGGCTCGACTTCGAGCTGGACGTCATCACCCACACGGGGTATTCAGGCTACTTCCTGATTACCTGGGACTTCATCGACTGGGCTCGCAGGCACAGAATCCCAGTGGGGCCGGGCCGTGGCTCGGCCGCGGGATCGCTCGTGGCGTACGCACTGGGGATCACCAACATCGACCCCCTGGAGTTCGATCTCCTCTTCGAGCGGTTCCTGAATCCCGAACGTATCTCGATGCCCGATGTGGACATCGACTTCTGCTACGAACGTCGTAGTGAGGTGATCGAGTACGTCAAACAGAAGTACGGGCAGGAGGCGGTCGGACAGATCATCACGTTCGGGACGATGAAGTCACGAGCGGTAATCCGCGATGTGGGCCGAACGCTGGGGTTCGAGCCCTCCGAGACCGATCGTATCGCGAAGATGATCCCGAACGCGCCCGGACAGGCATTTACCGTCGAAGAGGCGGTAAAGAAGCTCAAGGACGTGAAGGCCCTCTACAAGGAGGGCGGCCGCTACGCCCAGCTCTTCGACTACTCGATGACGCTCGAGGGGCTGAGCAGGCATTCCTCGGTGCACGCCGCCGGCGTCGTCATCGCACCGGGTCCGCTGGACGACTATGTGCCGGTGTGCATCCAGTCCGGCAAGAACGGCTCGAATGGGTCCAACGGGTCCACCGAGGCCATGTACGTGACCCAATACGACATGAACTGCCTCGAAGACGCAGGCATGTTGAAGATGGACTTCCTCGGCCTGAAGACTCTTACGGTCATCAAGGATGCGGTCGATGCGGTCGTCGAGCGGGAGGGTGCGCTCCGGCACCCCGTGAGCGGTGTAACCTTCGAGTCGGTAGACGACATCCCGCTGGACGACGAGGACGTCTACAAGATGCTGGCGCGGGGGGGGAACTCCGGCGTGTTCCAGTTTGAGTCGAGCCTCGCGATGGACAAGCTCCGCGCGATGCGATGCGACCGCTTCGACGACCTCGTCGCGACCAACGCCCTGATCCGCCCGGGTCCGCTGGATTCAGGGATGACCGACGTGTACATCCGCCGAAAGACCGGCGCCGAAGCCGTCCGCTACCCACACCCCTCGCTCGAGACGGTGCTCGCCCCGACGTACGGGGTCATCGTCTATCAAGAGCAGGTAATGCGGATCGCGAACGTGCTCGCAGGCTTCAGCCTGGGCGAGGCGGACGTGCTCCGGAAGGCGGTCTCCAAGAAGGACTCCAAGCTCATCGAGGAGCAGATCGGAAAGTTCGTAGAGAAGGCCGTTGCGCTAGGCGTCGAGCAGCGTATCGCAAGCGACCTCGGCGAACAGATCGAGACCTTCGGCCGGTACGGGTTCAACAAAAGCCACTCGGCCGCCTACTCGCTCATCTCCTACCACACCGCCTGGCTGCGATGCCACTACCCGGCCGCCTTCATGGCCGCTCTGCTGTCATCGGTGCTCTCCAACACCGACGATGTGGTGAAGTACATCGGCGAGTGCCGCGACCTCCCCCGCTCCCTCCCGCGGCTGGATGAGCCAATCGAGGTGCTCCCGCCCGACGTCAACGAGTCGGGTTGGAAGTTCACCGCACTGAACGATCACCAGATCCGGTTCGGACTGGGCGCAGTACGAGGAGTGGGCGAGGGCGCGGTCCGCTCGATTCTCGAAGCTCGGGAGAGCGGTGGTCCCTTCACCTCGATGTTCGAATTCCTCGAGCGCGTCGACCTCCGAGCCCTGAACAAGCGTGCTACCGAGGCGCTGATCGCTGCGGGTTCGATGG